>LWDJ01000019.1 GCA_002083435.1 Proteobacteria bacterium SG_bin6
CCCGGACGTGGCCGGGCAGATGCGGTAGAGACGCATGGACAACGAGCCGGTTCCCTGGGGAAGCCGGCCCGCTTGGCTGAACTTTGGCGAAAGGATGGCCGCGCCGGCGGCGCGGCTCAATATTTCTGCTGGCGTTTGTAGAGCGAACGGTAATGCTGGATGCGCGTCACGCGCAAGCCGGGCATGCCGGAACGATCGATTGCCCGCTGCCAGCCGGCAAATTCTTCCACGGTCAGGTTATAACGCGCGCATACTTCGTCCACTGTCAGCAACCCGCCGTTCACCGCCGCGACCACCTCCGCCTTGCGCCGCACGACCCAGCGGGTCGTGCTGGGCGGCGGGAGCGAGTCGAGCGTCAGCGACTCGCCAAGCGGCCCGATCACCTTTTCCGGGCGGATCTTCTGGTTCTCGATCATTCCACAACCTCGTCAGGGCAGGGGGAGCCCCTCCAGCTCTGTCGCCAGCAATAGCAGCCGGGGTTGAACAGCTGCTGAAATGGCTGGGTAAACAAGCCCTTCATGTGTCTTGCCAGGCGATGAGCGTGCGCGCGGCATTGGCGTTGAACGCGCCGGTGCCGATCGGCGCGGACGTGCCGAGCGCTGCTTGCGCGGCACTGCGCGCGGTAACCGAGGCCGCCTGGCGCGCGGCGGTCGCGGCGAGCAGAATCGCCAGCGGCGGCGGGCTCCGCAACACCTCGACAGGTTCAAATCGGGGAAAACTCAGGTCCATCGCTCTTCTCTTGACCCCCCATCTCTAGGCGGCTGTGGTGAAGGAGCGGTAAAGCGCCCTTTCGAGAGCTGCCCGGCACGCTTATGTGCGCGGGTGATGGACGTGGATTTTCAGTTGGGGGCGGACCTGGCCGGGCGGCGGATCGTCGTCGCGATGTCGGGCGGGGTCGACAGTTCGGTGGTGGCGGCGCTCGCCGCGCGCTCGGGGGCGGAGGTGATCGGGATCACCCTTCAGCTCTACGATCACGGCGAGGCGGTGGGTCGCGCCGGCAGCTGCTGCGCCGGGCGCGACATTCGCGACGCGCGTGCAGTGTGCGATACGCTCGGCATCGCGCATTATGTGTTCGATCACGAAAGCGCCTTCCGCGCGGCGGTGATCGACGATTTCGCCGACGAGTATCTCAGCGGCCGTACCCCGATCCCCTGCATCAAGTGCAACATGGGGCCGAAATTCACCGATCTGCTGGCGCTGGCGCGCGAGCTGGGCGGCGATTGCCTCGCGACCGGCCATTATGTCCGCCGGGTCGAGGGGGCCGACGGCGCAGAGCTCCACCGCGCGCTCGATCCGGCCCGCGACCAGAGCTATTTCCTGTTCGCGACGACGCGCGCGCAGCTCGATTATCTGCGCTTTCCACTGGGCGGCCTGCCCAAGCCGCGGGTGCGCGAGATCGCCGCCGAACTCGGCCTAGGGGTGGCGGCCAAGCCCGACAGCCAGGACATCTGCTTCGTGCCCGATGGCGATTACGCGTCGCTCGTCAAGAAATTGCGGCCCGAGGCGAGCGATGGCGGGGAGATCGTCGATCAGGCGGACCGGGTGTTGGGGCGGCACAAGGGGCTGATCCATTACACCGTCGGTCAGCGGCGCGGGCTGGAGATCGGCGGCACCGCCGAACCGCTATATGTGCTGCGGCTGGAGCCGGCGACCCAGCGCGTCGTGGTCGGCCCGCGCGCGGCGCTCGCCGTGCGCGCGGCGCGGCTGGAGGGGGTGAACTGGTTGGGTGGCGATGCGGCCGCGCCGCTCACCGCCAAGGTGCGCTCGCTCGCGAAGCCGGTGCCGGCGCGGCTGGAGGGCGAGCGGCTGGTGTTCGAGGCACCCGAATATGGCGTCGCGCCGGGCCAGGCGGCGGTGCTCTACGCCGGCGACCGGGTGCTCGGCGGCGGCTGGATCGCCGAGACCGAGGCGGCGCTGGTTCCGGCCTGAAATTTGGAGTCACGTGGAGACGCGTGAGCCCAAAGTTCAAGCCGGCGCCACCCGCCCCGTCCGCTCCAGCTTGCCCCAGCCGACCGACCAGCCCGCCACCGCCGATCGAATCGCGCGCAGCACCACCCAGTACATCAGCTGGCGATAGGCGAAGCGCTGGGCGATCAGCAGCAGCGCCGGATAGCGCGGTTCGCGCGCATCGAGCCGATAAGCAACCCAGCCGCAAAGCACGTCGATGGCGGTGAACACCAGCCAGAAGCCGGCCATCGTCAGCACGTCGCTCTGGGTCTGCGCCCAGCCGTGCTGGCCGACTCGGATCGCGGTGTCGATCACCGAGCTGACGAGCGCGAGATCGATGAGCGGCGAGACGGCGGCGAAGAAGATCTGGAACAGCCAGGCCTGCGGCATCCCGATCCAGGCGAGCCCGCGCGGGCGCCCGGTCGCGACCACCGCGGCGTGCTTCCACAGGCATTGCAGCGTGCCGAATGCCCAGCGGTAGCGCTGCTTGGAAAGCGCGCGGAAGGTTTCGGGCGCCTCGGTCCAGGCGATCGCGTCGGTATCATAAGCCACGCGCCAGCCCGCGCGCTGGATCGCGATCGTCAGGTCCTGATCCTCGGCCAGCGTATCCTCGGGATAGCCGCCCACCTGGTCGAGCGCCGCCTTGCGCCACGCCCCCACCGCCCCGGGCACGACGAGCATCGCGTCGAACCGGGCGAGCGCGCGCCGCTCCAGATTCTGCGCGGTCACATATTCCACCGCCTGCCAGCGGGTGACGAGATTGTGGCGGTTGCCCACCTTGGCATTGCCCGCCACCGCGCCAATGCCCGGATCGCTGAACCAGCGCGCGAGCCTGGCGATGGTGTCGGGCTCGAACTGGGTGTCGGCGTCGAGCGCGATGATCACCTCGCCGCGCGCCTGGCGCAGCGCGCGGTTGAGCGCGGCGGCCTTGCCGCCATTGGCGAGCGCGAGCAGCGTGACGCGGGGATCGTCGCCAAACGCCGCGCGCACAATCGCGCTCGTTTCGTCCTTGGAGCCATCGTCGGCGACGATCAGCTGCAATCCGGGATAATCGCTTGCGAGCACGCGCCGGACCGAGGCCTCGATCACCCGCGCCTCGTTATACGCCGGGATGATCACCGACAGGCTGGGGCAATGATCGGGATCGACCGGCGCCGCGCGCCGCGCGGTGAGCGCCAGGCCCGCGATCAGCAGCGCGCGGGCGATGCCGAAGCCAATCGCCAGGAAGAAAATCCAGCGCAGCGCCACCTGGAGCATCGCCAGCGCGATGAAAATGCCGACATCGGCGCGCACCAGCGCCAGATCCTCGCCCTTCACCGGCGGCATCACCGCATCGGTCGACAGCCCGGCGAGCGTCGACACCGGCACGAAGCGATAGCCGCGCGCGTGCAGCGCATCGATGATCCGGGGGAGCGCGTCCACCGTCTGCTGCCGTTCGCCGCCGCCATCATGAAGCAACACGATATTTTGCGAATGATCGGGCTTGGGGTGCGTCACCTCGTCGATCGTGCGCGCGACGATCGCGTCGACCCCTGGGCGCTGCCAGTCATCAGGATCGGTATGGAGCCCGATCACGGTATAGCCAAGCTGCTGCGCGATCAGCGCGGGGCCGAGTTCGTCGGCGGTGGTTGGCTCGGCGTCGCCGAAATAGGGCGCGCGGAACAGCCGGGTCGAGCGCCCGACATAGGCCTGGATCAGCCGCTGGGTAGCGTTCATCTCGATCCGGCTGCCGCTGCTGCTTTCGAGCGCGAGATTGGGGTGGGTGTAGGTGTGGTTGCCCAGCTCATTCCCCTCGGCGACGATCCGCCGCAGCAGCCCAGGATTTTCAAGCGCATTCTCGCCCACCACGAAGAAGGTGGCAGGAACGTGCTTGGCCTGGAGGATGTCGAGGATCTTGGGGGTCCAGCTGGGATCGGGGCCATCGTCGAAGGTCAGCGCGACGAGCTTGTCGCGGGCGCCGGTGCGCACGACCACATAGGGCGTGGGGAGCGTGACGTAGCGCTCGTCGCGGATCAGCCCGCGCTGATCGAACTGCAGCGCGCGCGTGCCCATTTGCGGGGTGGCGGTGATCCGCAAAATCTCGCCGCTGCCCTCGACATCGACATTGGCGATTTCCGCGATCTGGCGCAGATCGGGGCGCTGTCCGCCACGGAAGTTTTTGAGCACGCGCCAGAAATCGGGGTCTTCGCTCCCCAGACGCCACAGAGCCACGCCCGCCACCCCCATCGCCCGCACCGCGCGCAGCTGGTTCCAGGCGGTCGCCGCGTCCAGCAGCCACACATCGTGATGGGTGCCCTGCTCGTCCTCATAACCGAAGCCGGGATTGCCGCTCGCCTTGTCGAACAGGATCGGGCTGCCGCTGTCATGCGCGTCGAGCCAGGCTTCCTCGATCGATTCGGCGTCGGCGGCGCCACCCTTAGGCCAGTCATAGGCATAGGAGCCGACCGCGACGATCAGCTTGCCCGCGCCGATCGCGCGCACCGCCCCGCGCACCTGATCGACGAACCAGGGTTGCGAGGCGATCGGGCCGGGCGTGCCGGTCTGCCAATGCTCGTCATAGTTCATCAGGATCACCCGATCGGCGACACGGGCGAAATCGGGCAGGTGCCAGTCGGTATCCCCCGCCGGCACCGTCACCGCGACGAGGCGGCGCCCGGCGGGGAGCAGCGCGCGCGTTTCGGCAATCAGGCGGCGGTAATCGGCGAGCGCGCCGGGGGGCAGCGACTCGAGATCGAAGACGATCCCCTGGCCGCGCTGCACCACGATCGCGGCGGCCAGCGCCCGGGCGAGCCGCTGGCGCGCCGCCGGCCGGGCGAGCAGCCGCGCCGCGCCCGTGCCGTCCCACGCCCCTCCCGAGGCGTTCTGAACCATCGGCAGGACCACCGGGCGCCGCGCCGCGCCCGCCAGAACCCGCGCCAGCCGCGCATCGGCGACCTGGGTGAGCAACTGTTGGCCACCGGTGATGCTGAGCGTCGCCGGCGCCAGCCAATCGAGCTCGCCCAGATGCGCCTGGAGCGAGGAGGCGCTGGACGGATCCCAGGGCACATAGAAGCCCAGATTGATCGCCTCGCCCCGCGCGGCGCGGTCGCGGGCGGGAAGCCAGCCGAGCCCGCGCGCATTGGCGCGCAGCCGCGATCCCACTCGGTTCAATTGCTTGCTGAGCGGCGCCGCCTGCAGCCGCTCCAGCCCCAGCGGCAGCTCGGCCTGGGCCGACACCTGGATCAGGGTGAAGGCGAAGAACAAGGCCGCGCCCACCACCAGCAGCGCGAGCGCGGCGACGGTGCGTTGGGACCAGCGTTTGCGCCCGCCGCTGGGATCGAAGAACACGGGCTTGGTCATAGCCATCCTACGCAACCGACAACAGAGCAAGCTGCCCGCCTAGCCGTAGCGGCGTTGCCCCGGCGTGGCACCTGGCTTACCGATTTGTCATTTGGCGGGGGCGGCAGGGTTGGAGGCTCCCGCCCGCCGCGCTAGAGCGGCGCCCGCTCGAACGAGGTGCCCGGTGACGGCCAAGATATTGCTGATCGAAGATGACGACGCGACCGCCGCCTATATCGCCAAGGGGCTGGGCGAGGCCGGCTTCACCGTCGATCGCGCCGATAATGGCCGCGACGGGCTGTTCCTGGCGTCCGACGGCAGCTTCGATGCGATCGTGCTCGATCGGATGCTGCCGGCGATGGAGGGGATGGCGGTGCTCGGCGCCCTGCGCGCCGCCGGCATCGCGACGCCGGTGCTGATCCTATCCGCGCTCGGCACGCCCGAGGACCGGGTGCGCGGGCTCACCTCCGGCGCGGACGATTATCTGGTGAAGCCCTTCACCTTCGCCGAACTGCTCGCCCGGCTCAACCTGCTGCTGCGCCGCGCGGGCGGCGGTGGGCCGGCGCCCGTCACCAAGCTCATGGTCGGCGAGCTGGAGATGGACCTGCTGGCGCGCAAGGTGCGCCGCGCCGGCCGGGTGGTCGACCTCCAGCCGCGCGAATTCCGCCTGCTCGAATATTTGATGCGCCATGCCGATCAGGTGGTGACGCGCACGATGCTGCTGGAAGGCGTGTGGGACTATCATTTCGATCCCGGCACCAATGTGATCGACGTTCATATCAGCCGGTTGCGCAAGAAGATCGACGAGGGCGCGCGGCCGATGCTCCATACCGTGCGCGGTGCCGGCTATCGGCTGAGCATGGAGGGGTAGCTGGCTGGCTGGTTCAGATCGCGTATCGCGCGCTTCGTCCTGCTCGCCTTCGGCTTCCAGCTCGCGGTGTTCGGCGGGGTATTGCTGTTCGTCTGGCAGGCGAGCGACGCGGCGATCCGCGCCGACCAGCGCGAGCGCATCGACGGCGTCCGGCGCGAACTGATGACCCATTTCTTCGACGGCGGGATGCCCGCACTCGTCCGGGCCGTCGACGATCAGAGCCGGCTGGGGGGTAGCGCGCGCGACCGCGTGCTGCTGCTGCTGCTCGCCGCCGATGGCCGCAAGCTGGCGGGCAATCTCGCTACCTGGCCCCGCGCGGTGCCGGCGCGCACCCGCTGGCGGGTGGTCACCCTGCCCGGCGTCGGCGGCGACGAGCCGACCGGGGTGACGAGCTGGGAGATTCCCGGCGGCCGGCTGCTGATCGCCCGCTCGGTCGAGGCGAGCACCGGGCTCGCGCTGACCACCGAGGAGGCGGCGGCGACCGGGCTGCTGATCGGGCTGATGCTCGCGCTCGCCAGCGCCTTGATCCTCGGCCGGCTGCTCGCCGGGCAGATCGGCGCGCTGGTCGATACCACGCGCGATGTCGCGGCGGGGCGGCTCGCCAGCCGCGCCCCGACCGACGGCAGCGGCGACGCCTTCGACCGGCTGGGCGCGGCGATCAACGCGATGCTCGATCGGATCGAGGGGCTGGTGTCGCAGCTGCGGATGATGACCGACGGGCTCGCCCATGATTTCCGCGCCCCCGTCACCCGGCTGCGCACCGTGGTCGATCAGGCGGCGAGCGACACCGACGATCCCGCCGCGCGCGCCGCGCTCGACCGGGCGATGGCGGAAGCCGACTCCCTGCTCGCGATGCTCTCGACCGCGCTCCTGATCAGTCGCGCCGAGGCGGGGATTGGGCGCGACCAGTTCGAGCCGATCGATCTCGTGCCCCTGCTCGACGATCTGGCCGAGGTCTATGGCCCGCTCGCCGAGGAACGCGGCTTCACCATCCGGATCGAGGCGCCGCCGCACCTCACCGCGCCGGTCCACCGCCAGCTGCTGCTGCAAGCGCTGGGCAATCTGATCGAGAATGCGACGCTCTATGCCGAAGGCGGGCGAACGATCACCCTCGGCGCCGCGACACAACCCGGCGGGCTGAGCCTGTGGGTCGCCGATGACGGCCGCGGCATCCCCCCGGAATCGCACGGCAAAGCGCTCGAACGCTTTGGCCGCCTCGATCCCGCGCGGCGGCCGGGCGGCTCGGGCCTGGGACTTTCCCTAGTTGCGGCGATTGCGCATTTGCACGATGGAGGACTGGCGCTGCGCGATAATGGACCGGGGCTGAAGGCGGTCCTGACGATCGCGACACGAAGCGACGGCTGACGGCATGCACGATTGGGGGCACCGGACGGCGCGCGGGGGCGACGCTGCTTCGGACTGATCGACCGTCTGCTGTTGAAGGGGCGGCGTCCGGGTCAGGGGGAGCGACCGGACGCCGCCGCACAAGGTCGCCGGCAGGGGGCAGGGCGCGACGACCGTTATGATGTAGGAACTACCGTCTGGCTTTGCAGTGGGCAGCGTGTTAAATTTCGTTCATTAGTTTGATCGACGAAATTTATCAGTCGCGCCGCGCGCCGCGCCCACCAGCCGCGCGCCAAGCAGCGCGTCGAGCCCGGCATAGCCCAGCCCCAGATGATCGGGCCGCACCGCCATCACATCGGCGAGCGCCAGATGACCGGCGCGCAACCCCGCGCGCCCGATCCGCGCCCACAGCCGCGCGGTCTGCCAGCGGATCAGCTTGCGATCCTCGGCGCTCGGCCGCTTCTGCGCGAGGAACGCCGCCTGGAGCGCGGTGAGCGTTGTCCCCAACTCAAACAAGGTCGCACGGTCGGGCACCGGCGCGCCGAGCATCATGTAGCGCACGAGCAACGCCGCGCGCGCCTCGGCCTCCGCCCCCCAAATCCCGGCGTGACGCTCGGCGAGCACACGGGTCGCGCTCGCCTGCATCGTATCGGTATAGCGCCGCGAAGCGCCCTCGGCATGGCGGCGATAATGGAGCAAGGGCGTGTCGATCCGGGCGATGCGACCGAAGGCGCTCAGCCGGTGGTAAAGGTCGAAATCCTCAGCATAGAGAATTTCGGGCCGGGTGAAGGGATCGAGCCGGCGCGCGACATCGCCGCGCACCATCACGCTCGACCAGACGAGCGGGTTGCACACCCACAGCATCCATTCGACCAGCGCGGACGTCGTCACCGCCGGCAGCGGCGAGGGCGACAGCGCGCCATCCTCCAGCACATCGGCGGCGCTCGCCACCAGCGCGACATCGGGATGCGCCTCCAGATAGGCAAGCTGCGCGCGCAGGCGATCGGGGGCGCAGAGATCATCCTGATCGAGCGCGGCGATGTGGCGCCCACGTGCGGCGGCGAGCGCGCGGTTGCGGGTGCGCACCGGGCCTTGATTCACCTCGGCCTCGATCACGCGGAAGCGCGGATCGCCGATCGCGCGCAGTACCTCGCGCGTATTGTCGGTCGAGCAATCGTCGACGATCACTGCCTCGAAATCGGTCAGCGTCTGACGGCTGAGGCTCGCGATCGTCTCGCCAATCAGCGACGCGCCGTTATAGGCGGCAATGATGACGCTGACGGCGGGGGTCACGCCACCGCCCGCGCGCCTTGCGCGAGCAGCTGCTCGACGATCATCAGCCCGACATCGTTCTGCCACAGCCACAGCCCGTTGGCCTGACCGCGGAAGCTCTTCTCGCCGCCCAATTTGCCCCAAGGGACGAAGCCCGCGGCAAGGCCGATGCCATAGACGCCCGGCACCGGCGTGCCGTCCGCCGCCATCACCCGGCAATGCGGATCGACCATCGGCGCGCCGCCATCGGCCGCGAGCCGGATCGGGCGGCCGGCATAATCGCTCAGCGGCAGCGCATGGGGGCGATAGCCGAGCGCGCCGACCACCAGATCGGCCTCGCGCAGAACGGCTTGCGCGCCGGCCTCGTCGGCGTCGATACGGTGCAACGCGACGCGCGGATCGGGCACCCGCCCGCCAATGCCGAGCATCCGCAGCACCAGCTCGCGCGCTTCCAGCCGGAAGCCCGCCAGGCGATAGACGAAGCCCGAGACCGGGCAGATATCGTCCGGGCCGAAATCGCTGAAGCCATCGGCGTGCGCCGCCTCGGCGCTGTGATAAAAGGGCCGCAGCGGCCGGCGGTGGAGCAAGGTGATCGCGCCGGCGCCGAACGGCAGCGCGGGAATCGTCTTCAACAGCAGCGCGACCGTCGCGAGCGCGCTGGTCGAGCCGCCGACCACCGCCACCTTGGGCGCGCGCTTGGCCGACAGGCGATCAACGAGCTTCGCCATGCCGCCCAGCGCCAGCACCTCGTCCGACGTGACCAGCCGCTCGCCCGCGAGCGCGGCGAGCGGCGCGCCGGCGACGCTCGCGCGCGCGATCGGCTCGATCGGCTGATGGCCGCCGGTCGCGATGACCAGATTATCGGTCAGCTGATCGAATTCGCGCCCGCTCGCACGCGCGCGCAGCCTGACGCGCCAGGGGCCTTCGGGCGTGCGTTCGGCGCCAAGCACTTCATGCCCGGTCAGCACCGCGCCACCATGCTGCTCGACCAGCCCCGCGAGCCGCTCGCCGGTCACCCGCAACAGCGGGCCGACATCGACCAAGGGCACGCCGAGCGCATCGGTGAAATTGCCCACGGTGCGCGCCGCCGGATGATCGGCGAGCGCGGCGAGCGCGGGTTCGGCATTGTCCTTCACCGCCGTCAGGAATGTCTGGGCCGTGCTGTCGGACGTGATCGCGTAATCGCCCAACCGCCCGCGCCCGACCGCGTCGTCGCGATCGACCAGCACCAGCCCTTGCGCCAGTCGCGGCAGCAGCCCGTGCTTGGCGGCGGCGGTGAGCATCGCGGTGCCCGCCGGCCCCGCACCCACCACCAGCGTGCGCGCGATCGCGAAGCGCCGCGCGCGCGCCGGGAATCGTGTCACCTTGGGGGTCGCGGTGCAGGCGGCGCGGAAGCGTTCGGCGATCGCCCGCGCGTCGTCCGGCGTCATCGCATCGGTGATCGGCAGCGAGACGGCGCGCGCGGCGATGCGATCGGCGACCGGGGTCGGCTCGATCAACGCGCTCGCCTTGAAGAAGGGCTGTTCGGCGAGGTGCGGGCTGAAATATTGCCCCGCCTGCACCCCGGCCTCGGCCAGCGCGGCGAGCACCAGCGGACGGCGGCGCGCGGCGGCCTCCGGCAACAGCACCGGCATGAATTGTGGCGCGCGCCGGCTCCCCCGCGGCGCCTGGAGCGTGAAATCGGCCAGTTCCTCGCGATACGCCGCCTCGATCGCGGCGCGATTTTCGGCGACTCCGTCAAACTCGGCGAGCTTCAGCCGCGCGGTGAGCGCGAGCAGTTCGGGAAGCTTGGCATTCAGCCCCGGCATCGCCGCGCTGCGGCTGCCGGCGAAGCCGAAATTGGCCATCGCGCGCAGCGCCTCGATCAGCGCGGCGTTGCCCGAATGGATCAGCCCGCCTTCGGCGACCGCGAAGGTCTTGGTCGCGTGCATCGAATGGACCACCGCGAAGGGCGCGTCCGCCCCGAAACCCGCGCCGTTTGCGTCGAGCGTCCCAAGCGAGGCGGCGGCATCGACCACCACGCCGATGTTGCGCGCCTGGAGCGCGGCGTAGCGATCGAGGTCGAACGCGGTGCCAAAGGTCGCATAGGGCACCACCACCGCGATGCGGCGGCCATAATGCGCGATCAGCCGTTCTTCCTCGGCGGCGCTCGCGGTCCAGTCATCGGGATCGATGTCGCAGATCAGCGGGGTCAACCCCGCCCACAGCGCGGCATGGGCGGTCGCGGCGAAGGTGAAGCTTGGCATCAACGCGAGCGCGCCGGGCTCCGGCAACCAGCCAGCCGCCTGGCGAATCGCGATCATCAGCCCCAGGGTCGCGTTGGCGACGGCAAGGCTCGCGCCCCACCCGCCGAACAGCCGCTCGGTCGCCTCGGCCTCGAACGCCTGCACCTCGGGCCCGTTGTTGCTGAACTGGCCCGACGCTTCGAGCCGCGCGAGCGCCTCAGGGTGTGCGCTCAACCGTGGCGGGCGGGGCGCGATCAGCGGATAGTGACGCATGCATAGCCTCCTGGAGCCTGAGGCTTAGGCGGCGGCCCGCTAAGATCGGGTTAGTGCCGGGGGTGATGTGAGATTGTGGTTTACCAACGATTGGCCCGTGGTGCTGGCGTTTTGGTTCACGCGGAGGCGCGGCGATCGCGGAGGAAGAAAGGAGGATTTGGTTCGCGCAGAAGCGCAGAAGCGCAGAGGGGGCGCGGTGCCAAGAGTCAGCGCGTAGCGCCGTTCATCGACGTGATTGAGGCGCCTTTGGCGCGAAGGAAATGGGCGAGGCTCTCGGCGCTCCCTCTGCGCCTCTGCGTCTCCGCGTGAACTAAATACGTCGGCGCGAGGGTCAAAGCTCGATCACCGCCCCCGCTGGCACACCCGGGCCGGTCGGCACCGGGACGCCCGGTTCGATCCACGCTGCATGGGCATGGCTATGCGCAATCACCTCGCGTTCGCCGGACCCCGGCCAGCTACGCACCGAAAGCAACATATGCGCGAACGCCCGGTTGGGCTCCATCGCCACCCAGGCGAGCGGCCGCTCGGCGGTCGCGCGTGCCCCTGCCGCCGCCATCGCCCGGCGGATACGCTCGGCGACGGGCTCGGGCAGATATTGCCAGACGACCGAGTGCATCAGCACCCGCGTGACGCCGTCCGTCTGCGGCTCGACAAGGCGCGCCTCGAGCCAGTCGGCGGCGTCGGCATGGGTAAGGTCGACCGGCTTCGCGCGCACCATCTCGATCGCCCGCGCCAGCCGCGCGCCCCGCTCGGGCGTCTCGGCCCAGACATAGGCGGCGAGCCGCGCCGCGACTTGGGGATCGGTCACGTCGAGCGGGTTGACGTCACAGCCGCGCGTCGAGACGATCTCGACCGCCTGCGGCTCGGGCGGCGGCCCGCGCCAGTCGGGGGCGATCGTCACCGCGCTGTCCGCTGGCCCAACCGCCACCCCACCGAGCACGAAGCGGTAGCGATCGATCAGCAGGTTGAGCCCGCCGCTCGACCCAATCTCCAGCACCTCCAGCCGACGGCTGCAGTGCCGGGCGACCGCCATCAGTCCGAGCATCAGCGCCGCCGAGCGGCCGGGTTCGTTGGTTTGCGGCGGCCCGTCCAGCCAGGGATCGAGCGCGGCGTGATGCGCCACGCACACCCCGTTCACCACGGCGGCGATGTCGGCTTCATCCGTGATCGCGCCCGCGAACACCCGCGCCAGCTCCCAATCGGCGCCCGCCCTCACCAGGGCGTGCAGTCCGCCGATGAAGCGCAAGGGGAGCGCGTCCTTGGTCGGCTCGCCGGGCCAATCGAGAATACGCCGCCCGATCGCGCTATCGCGCGTCAGCCCGCGCTCGATCGCCGTGCACAGCCGCGCATAGATCGGCGCGTCCATCGTGCGGCAATAATATTCCTGGATCGCGAAGGCCCCGCGATTATTGGCTTCGTCCGCCATGGCACCTTCCCTTCGCGCTCAGGTTGCACCCGCTCGGCCCGCTAAGTAAAGCGGCGCCTTCCATGACCGAGCCGCTGATCCTCGCCGTCCCCAAGGGCCGCATCCTCGCCGAAGCCGTGCCGCTGCTGGCCCGCGCCGGGATCGAGCCCGAGCCCGCCTTCAGCGACGAAGCCTCACGCGCGCTGCGCTTCAAGACGAACATCGCCGGCATCGAGCTGATCCGCGTGCGCGCCTTCGATGTCGCGACCTTCGTCGCGCATGGCGCGGCGCAAATCGGGATCGTCGGCTCGGACGTGCTGCTCGAATTCGCTTATCCCGAGCTGTACGCGCCGGTCGATCTGGGGATCGGCCCGTGCCGGCTTTCGGTCGCCGAGCCCGCCGCGCTGGCCGCGACCGATGATCCGCGCGGCTGGAGCCACGTGCGCATCGCGACCAAATATCCGCACGTCACCAAGGCGCATTTCGCGGCGCGTGGCGTGCAGGCGGAGTGCGTCAAGCTCAACGGCGCGATGGAGCTGGCGCCGGTGCTCGGCCTCGCGCCACGCATCGTCGATCTGGTGAGTTCGGGGCGGACGCTCAAGGAGAACGGGCTGGTCGAGGTGGAAGTGATCGCCGAGGTCACCAGTCGCCTGATCGTCAACCGCGCCGCCTTCAAGACCCGCGCCGAGCTGGTGCCGCTGGTCGAGGCATTTCGCGGGGCGGTGGCGTGATATTGGCAACTAAATCCTCCCCGTTCACGGGGAGGTGGCAGTCGCGGCAGCGACTGACGGAGGGGGGCTTGCTCGGTGCCCGCCCCCTCCACCATCGCTGCGCGATGGTCCCGTTTCGGGTTGACCGTGCCCCGCACGGTCAAGGATCGTCCGGGGGACGATCCGACCCGAAACGCCCCATGAACGGGGAGGATTTTCAGGAAGTGCCATGATCCACCTCACCACCACCGACCCCGATTTCGCCACACGCTTCGCCGCGCTCGTGAACGCCCGGCGCGAGGCGGACGCCGATGTCTCGCGCGATGTCGCCGCGATCATCGCCCGCGTCCGCGCCGAAGGCGATGCCGCGCTCCACGCGCTCACCGCGCAGTTCGATGGTCACGACCTTGATGAGACCGGCTGGCGGATCGACCCAGCCGACTGGCGCGCCGCCTATGAAGGGCTCGCCCCCGAATTGCGCGACGCGCTCGATCTCGCCGCCACGCGCATCCGCGCTTATCACGCACGCCAGCGGCCCGAAGACGCGACCTATGAAGAGCCAGGCATCCGGCTCGGCGCGCGCTGGCGGCCGGTCGATGCGGCGGGCGTCTATGTACCCGGCGGGCGCGCGGCTTATCCCAGCTCGGTGCTGATGAACGCGCTTCCCGCCAAGGTCGCAGGCGTCGAGCGGCTGGTGATGGTGACGCCCACGCCGCGCGGCGAAGTGGACCCGCTGGTGCTCGCCGCCGCATATGTCGCGGGCGTGGACGAGCTGTGGCGGGTGGGCGGCGCGCAGGCGATCGCCGCGCTCGCCTTCGGCACCGAGCGGCTCCGCCCTGTCGACGTCATCACCGGCCCCGGCAACGCCTGGGTGGCGGAGGCCAAGCGCCAGCTTTACGGCGTCGTCGGGATCGACATGGTCGCGGGGCCGAGCGAGATCGTCGTGGTGGCGGACGGCGCCAACGATCCCGTCCTCACCGCCGCCGACCTGCTGAGCCAGGCCGAGCACGACCCCACCAGCCAATCGATCCTGTTCACCGACGATGCCGCTTTCGGCGTGGCGGTCGCGGCGCAGGTGGAGGCACATCTGGCGACGCTCGCGACGCAGGCCGTGGCGCGCGCCTCCTGGGAAGCCAATGGCGCGATCATCGTCGCGCCGCTCGCCGAGGTGCCGCCCTTGGTCGATGCGCTCGCCCCCGAACATCTCCAGCTCGCGGTCGCGGAGCCCGAGGCGCTGTTCGACCGGGTGCGCCATGCCGGCTCGGTCTTCCTGGGCCGCCACACGCCCGAGGCGATCGGCGATTATGTCGCCGGGCCCAATCATGTGCTCCCCACCGGCCGCCGCGCACGCTTTTCGAGCGGGCTGTCGGTGCTCGATTTCATGAAGCGCACCAGCTTCCTGTCACTGGAACGCGAGGGCCTCGCCGAGATCGGCCCGGCGGCGGTGGCGTTGGCCGAAGCCGAGGGGCTGCCGGCGCACGCGCGATCGGTCGCGCTGCGGCTTAATCGGCGGGGGTGAGGGGGGCGATTTCTCCAGATCGGGACTCTACGCCACCGCCCGCTCGGCCCAGCGCTCGCGAAATTCGACCTTGAGCGCCACCTTGTCGATCTTCTCGGTGCCCAGCCGGGGCAGCGGCCCCTCGGCGAGCCAGATCTTCGCCGGCACCTTGAACTTGGCGATGCGCGCCTCGAGGAAATCGCACAGGGCCTCGGCGTCCATCACCTCGCCGGCGCGGATCAGCACCACCGCGCCGGGCACTTCGCCATAGCGCTCGTCCGGCAGGCCGAACACCGCGCATTCGGCGACTGCCGGGTTCTCGTAGAGCGCGGCCTCCACTTCCTGGCACGAGATATTCTCGCCGCCGCGAATGATGATGTCCTTCTTGCGATCGACGATGAACAGATAGCCGTCCTCGTCGAGATAGCCGATGTCGCCCGTCAGGAAGAAACCGTCCGCGGTGAAGGCGGCGGCGGTCGCCTGCGGGTTGTTCCAATAGCCGCGGAAGTTGCAGATCGAACGGATCGCGACCTCGCCGCGCGTTCCCGCCGGCACCGGCCGCTCATTGCCGTCGAGGATCGCCAGCTCGACCAAGGGGGGCGAGGCGCGGCCGGTCGAATTGGGCTTGGCGAGGTAGTTGTCGCGGAAATTGCCGCAGCCGACGCCGTTGGTCTCGGTAAGGCCGTAGCCGATCAGCGGCTTGGCCCCGCCCATCTCCTCGTTCAGGCGCCGCACATGCTCAACCGGACGCGGCGCGCCCCCGGCGGCGAAATCGGTGACGGTGGAGAGATCATAGCGCGCGCGATTGGGGTGGGTCAGAATCTCATAGCTCATCAGCGGTACACCGACGAAATAGGTCACCTTCTCGCGTTCGATCAGCCGCATCGCCTCCTCGGCATCCCATTTGGGCATAAGGACCAATTTCCGCCCCATCGCGAAGCTTTGCAGGAACACGGGGACTTCGGCGGTGACGTGGAACAGCGGAACGTTGAGCAGGGTCGCGTGCTCGGTAGGCGCGCTGCCGCCCTCTTGCGATAGGATCGCGAACATGGTGAGTGCGCTTGCCAGATAGTTGAACACCGCCTGCGTCACCGCGCGATGATCGCTATACGCGCCCTTGGAGCGGCCGGTGGAGCCGCTGGTGAACAGGATCGTCGCGAGATCGTCCGGCCCCAGCATCGGCAGCGTGGCGTCGTCGCGCCCGCGCGCGCTCACCTTGGCGAGCGCCTGGGCGAGCGGCAGGCGATCGTCGATCGCGACCACCTCGGCCCCGACGCCGGTCGCCTCGGCCAGGCGCTGCGCGCGGGGGGCGTCGGCGAAGACCCGCCGGCACTCGACATCGGCCACCGCCTCGGCCAGCTCGCCCGCCTGCCACCAGCCGTTGAGCAGCGTCGCGACGCCGCCCGCCATCAGCACCCCCATATAGAGCGCGATCCAGCTCGGCGAATTGCGCATCGCGATGCCGACCCGGTCGCCCTTTGCGACCCCGAAGCCAGCGACCAGCGCGCGCGCGACACTCTGGGCGGTCGCGTACACCTCGGCGAAGCTCAGCCGCTCCTCGCCTGCCACCAGGAAGGTCTTGTCACCATGCTGCTGGCAGAAATGCGCGAAATAGTAAGAAAGCGCGGGCGGCGCTGTTGCAATCGCGGGATAATCGCGCCCGTCGCGCGTCACCGAAGTGAGCGGCATCTGACCACCTGGCGCGGTAAGCGCGGCGAGCACCGCATCCATGCGCTGGTCGAGCACTGACGGCATCACTCTCTCCTCTTGGTCTTATTCGTTGCGCCCCTTATGGAGGCGGCGCAGCCTGGGGAAAAGCCTTGATCCTGTCTCTCGTCGCCGCCGCCGACCGGCACCTGCGTTTCACCGATCTGGGCATCGATCCCGTCGCGATCCCGATCCGGCTGGGCAGCTTCGCGTTCGACATCAAATGGTATTCGATCGCGTATATCGCTGGGATCCTCGTCGGCTATTGGTATCTGCTGAAGCTGATCGCGCAGCCCGGCGCGCCGATGGCGCGGCGCCACGCCGATGACCTCGTCTTTTATGCGACGATCGGGATCATCGCCGGCGGGCGATTGGGCTATGTGATCTTCTACGCGCCCGACATGTTCCTCGCGCCGCTCAAGATCCTGCGGTTGTGGGATGGCGGGATGAGCTTTCACGGTGGCGCGATCGGCACGTCGATCGGGATCATCCTCTTCGCCCGCGCGCACAAGCTCGATTGGCTGCGGGTGCATGATTATCTCAGCTGTTGCGTCCCCTTCGGCCTGTTCTTCGGCCGCATCGCCAATTTCGTGAATGGCGAGCTGTGGGGCAAGCCGACCCAGGTCGCCTGGGCGATCGTGTTCCCGCGCACCCCGGCGGACGTGCCGCGCCATCCGAGTCAGCTCTACGAGGCCGGGCTGGAGGGCATCGTGCTGTTCGCGCTGCTCTGGTGGGCGTTCTGGCGGACCAAGGCGCGCTATCAGCCGGGGCGGCTGACCGGGCTGTTCATGGGCGGCTATGGCGTCGCGCGCTTCATCGTCGAATTCTACCGCGAGCCCGACGCCCAGTTCTACGATCCGAACAACACCTTTTACGGCCTGTACGATGTGCTGCTGGTGAAGAGCGGCGTGCATATGGGCCAATGGCTGTGCGTGCCGATGATCCTGGGCGGCGCTTATCTGATCGCCACCGCCAAGGGCCGGCGCCAGCGCGTCGAAAGCATCGCCGGGCAGCAGAGCGTCGCATGAGCAGCGCCGAGCCGCTGCTCGCCGAGCGGCTGGCGCGGGCGATCACGCTGGCCGGGCCGATCTCGGTCGCGCAGTTCATGGCCGCGGCGAACGGCCACTATTACGCGACCCGCGACCCGCTGGGGCAAGACTTCATCACCGCGCCCGAGATCAGCCAGATGTTCGGCGAGCTGATCGGGCTGTGGCTCGCCGATCTGTGGGATCGCGCCGGGCGGCCCGATGCCGCCTGTGCGGAGCTTGGGCCAGGGCGCGGGACGCTCGCCGCCGACGCGCGGCGGGCGATGGCGAAGGCGGGGTTCGCGCCGCCCGTCCACTTCGTCGAGACGAGCCCGGTATTGCGCGCAGCGCAAGCCGAGCGGGTGGCGGATGCCGCATGGCACGACAGCATCGAGACGCTGCCCGATGACGTGCCGCTGCTGATCGTCGCCAACGAGTTTTTCGACGCGCTGCCGATCCGGCAGTTGGTGCGCGGTCGCGACGCTTGGCACGAGCGGCTGGTCGCCTGCCAGGATACGCTGTTCCTGCCGATCGCAGGCCCAGCCGTGCCCGAGGCGATCATCCCCGAACCGCTGCGCACCGCCCCGCCCGGCGCGGTGATCGAAACCAGCCCGGCGAGCGTCGCGATCGCCCGCGCGCTGGCGGAGCGGCTTGCGCGGCAGGGCGGCGCGCTGCTGGCGATCGATTACGGCTATGAGGGGCCCGCGCTTGGCGAGACGCTGCAGGCGGTGCGCGCCCATGCCTTCGTCAACCCGTTCGAGGCACCGGGCGAGCATGACCTGACCGCGCATGTCGACTTCGCGACGCTCGCCGCCGCGCTCGCGCAGGGCGGGGCGGTGCCGCACGGGCCGGTGACCCAAGGCGCCTTCCTGACGACGCTCGGCATCGACGCGCGCGCGGCGGCGCTCGGCGCGGGCGTAGCAGCGGACCGGGATCGACTGGTGGCGCCGGACCAGATGGGGCAATTGTTCAAGGTGCTGGCCGCAACCGCCCCCGGCTGGCCGCGACCGGAGGGGTTTGCATGATCGAACGTATGGCCCAACCAGACGATGCGGAAGCGCTGTCGACGCTGGGCAAGGAAACCTTTGTCGAGACGTTCGGCCATCTCTACACGGCGGAAAATCTCGCCATATTCCTGGAAAATCATGCGCCTGAGCGCTGGGCCGAGCAGCTCGCCGACTCCGCCTATGCGATCCGCGTCGCCGAGGCGGAGGGGCGGCTGATCGCCTATGCCAAGCTCGGCCCGCCCTCGCTGCCTTTCACCCCGCAAGGGCGTCCGATCGAGTTGCGCCAGCTTTATGTGCTGAAGCCCTGGCATGGCTGCGGGCTCGCCGCGCGGCTGATGGACTGGATGATCGCCGAAGCCCGTGCGCGCGGCGCCGACGAGCTTTACCTTTCGGTTTTCACCGATAATCACCGCGCCCGGCGTTTCTATGAGCGATACGGATTCGCGTTCGTCCAGACCTACGCCTTCATGGTTGGCAGCCATGCCGACGAGGATCACATCATGCGACTCGCGCTGTGAGTGTCGAGGTCATTCGGGCGCGCGCGCTTTACGGTGTAAAGCACGGTTTTCTTGGCCGGCGCGGCGGGGTGTCGAGCGGGGTCCATGCTGGGCTGAACGTCGGGACCGGCTCGGCCGACGAGGCGACGGCGATCGCAGAGAACCGAGCGCTGGCGGCGGACGCGGTCGCGCCTGGGGCGACACTGATCACGGTTTATCAGACTCATTCGGCCGAGGTGGTGACGGTGGTCGCGCCGATTGATTTCGAGGAACGCCCGCGTGCCGACGCGATGGTGACGGCGACGCCGGGGCTCGTGCTCGGCATCCTCACCGCCGATTGCGCGCCGGTGCTGCTCGCGGATAGCGCCGCGGGTGTAGTCGGCGCGGCCCATGCCGGCTGGAAGGGCGCCTTCGCCGGGGTGTGCGAGGCGACGGTCGAAGCGATGATCGCGCTCGGCGCGGATCGTGCGCGGATCGCCGCCGCGATCGGCCCGTGCATCGCCCGTGCGAGCTATGAGGTGGACGATGCGTTCTTCGCCCGCTTCGCCGAGGCGGACCCGGCGACCGACCGCTTCTTCTCCCCCGGCCGCGCCGGGCATCATCAGTTCGACCTCGAAGGCTATGTCGCGTCGCGCCTCGCCGGCGCCGGCGTCAACCGGATCGAGGCGCTGGGGCTCGATACCTATGCCGACGAAGCCCGCTTCTTCAGCTATCGCCGTGCGACGCATGCGCGGGAGAGCAGCTATGGCCGGCAGATCAGCCTGATCGGGCTTTAGCACCAAGCCGCGGGGCATGGCGGCGAACGGTTTCGCGCGTTACTAGGGGCGCATCATCCCCAGGGAGCATCCCATGACTCAGGAAACCGAAGCCGATCTCACCGGTGCCGTCGCGCGTGCGCGGCCGAAGCCCGATGTCGATCAGATCAACGGCCGCAAGCTGAAGCCCGCGACGCTGATGATGGGGCATGGCTTCGATCCGATGCTCTCCGAAGGCTCGCTCAAGCCGCCGATCTTCCTCACCTCGACCTTCGTCTTCCCCAACGCCGCCGCCGGCAAGCGCCATTTCGAAGGCGTGACGGGCAAGCGCCCGGGCGGCGCCGAGGGACTGGTCTATTCGCGCTTCAACGGCCCCAATCAGGAAATTCTCGAGGACCGGCTGAGCGTGTGGGAAGAGGCCGAGGATGCGCTCACCTTCTCCTCGGGCATGTCGGCGATCGCCACGCTGTTCCTGTCGCTGGTGCGCCCGGGTGACACGGTCGTCCATTCCGGCCCGCTCTACGCCGCGACCGAGACGCTCATCGCGCGTGTGCTCGGCCGGTTCGGGGTGCATTTCCTCGATTTTCCAGCGGGCGCTACCCGCGCGGAGATCGACGCGGTGCTTAGCAAGGCGGCGTCGGGCCGCGTCGCGCTGATCTACCTCGAAAGCCCCGCCAACCCGACCAACGCGCTGGTCGATGTGGAGGCGGTCGCCGCCAGCCGCGACGCGATCTTCGCCAATGCGGCGGAAAAACCGCCGATCGCGATCGACAATACCTTCCTCGGGCCGCTGTGGCACCAGCCGCTGAAGCATGGCGCGGACATGGTGGTCTATAGCCTCACCAAATATGCCGGCGGCCATTCGGACCTGGTCGCGGGCGGACTGCTCGGTTCCAAGGCGCAGATCGATGTCGTGCGGCTGATGCGCAACACGATCGGCACGATCACCGATCCCAACACCGCCTGGATGCTGCTGCGCAGTCTCGAAACGCTCGAGCTGCGGATGACGCGCGCGGGCGAGAATGCCGCCAAGGTCTGCGCCTTCCTGCGCGATCACCCTAAGGTCGAGCGCGTCGGCTATCTAGGCTTCCTGGAGGATGGGCCAGACGCGCGCCAGGCCGACATTTACCGCCGCCACTGCACCGGCGCGGGCTCGACCTTCTCGCTCTATCTGAAGGGTGGCGAGGCGGAGGCGTTCCGCTTCCTGGACGCGCTCAAGATCGCCAAGCTCGCCGTGTCGCTCGGCGGGACCGAGACGCTCGCCAGCCACCCGGCGGGGATGACGCATCTGTCGGTGCCCGAGGCGCGCAAGGCGGCGCTCGGGATCACCGACAATCTGGTGCGCATCTCGATCGGGGTGGAGGATCCCGAGGATTTGATCGCCGATTTCGAGCAGGCACTGGCGGTGGTGTGAAAGGTATGGGGCGGGCCGGAGGGCTTCGCTTCCACCCACCCCAACCCCTCCCTTTCAGGGAGGGGCTCCATGCTCGTCTTGAACCCCCCTCCCTGAAAGGGAGGGGTTGGGGGTGGGTCGAAGCAACGCGACTCACCCGCTACTCGAACAGCCCCTCCTGCGCCCCCGCCGGCGGGTTCAGCCCGAGATGCTTCCACCCGGGCGGGTTCAGGCAGCGGCCGCGCGCGGTGCGCGCGATCAGGCCGAGCTGGATCAGATAGGGCTCGATCACTTCCTCGATCGTGTCGCGAGGTTCGGAAAGGCCAGCGGCGAGCGTTTCCACCCCGACCGGGCCGCCGCGATAGACATCGGCGATCATCGTCAGATAGCGGCGGTCCATCGCGTCGAGCCCCAACGCATCGACCTCCAGCCGGGTGAGCGCGCGGTCGGCGAGCGCGGCATCGACCACCGCCACCCCCGCGACATCGGCGAAATCGCGCACCCGGCGCAGCAGCCGCCCGGCGATGCGCGGCGTCCCACGCGCGCGGCCCGCGATCTCGCGCGCGCCATCGGGGGCGATACCGAGGCCGAGCAGCCCGGCGGCGCGCGTCACCACCCGCTCCAGCTCGTCGACCGTGTAGAAGTTGAGCCGCACCGGAATGCCGAAGCGATCGCGCAAGGGGGTGGTGAGCAGCCCCTGCCGCGTCGTCGCGCCGACGAGCGTGAAGCGCGGCAGATCGATCCGCACCGATCGCGCCGATGGCCCCTCGCCGATCATCAGATCGAGCGCACGGTCCTCCATCGCCGGGTAGAGCACTTCCTCCACCGCGGGCGGCAGGCGGTGAATCTCGTCGATGAACAGCACATCGCCTTCCTCCAGATTGGTGAGGAGCGCGGCGAGATCACCCGACTTGACGATCACCGGGCCGGAGGTGGCGCGGAACCCGACCCCCATTTCACGCGCGATGATCTGCGCGAGCGTCGTCTTGCCGAGCCCCGGCGGGCCGAAGAACAGCACATGATCGAGCGCCTCACCCCTCGCCTTGGCGGCGGCGATGAACACCCGCAGATTCTCCCGCGCCGCCTGCTGGCCGACGAAATCAGCGAGCGTCTTGGGACGCAGCGCCGCATCGGCGTCATCACTCTGGCGGGCGGGGGTGGTGAGGGGGTTGCGGTCGTCCATCATCGCAGCCTCAACGCCCGGCCTTCGTCCAGCGCGGCCGCGCGGGCGGGATGGTCATGGATGTCATGGTCATGGGTGTCATGCTCCACCCTTAAACGCTTCCCGGCGGCCAATCCATCGCCCCGCCGCGCTTGCGACCAATCGCGGGAACGCCAGCGGTACCAAAGGGTTAGCTTCCCGGACCGAAGGAGAGCCCCCATGCCCAAGCGTTTTACCGCGACCGAGAATGCGATCGAGAAGGGTTTGGAAAACACCAGCCCGAAGCAAGGCGCCAAGCTGGTGCGCGAATGGCTGGATGAGGTCGAAAATCTCGACATGCCGGGCGCCAAGGGATTGCACGGCGATCTGCAGAAGCTCGCGACCGAGCTTGAAAAGGACGAGGCCGATCCGGCCAAGATCGAGAAGTTGCTCGGCAAGCTGGGGCCGGCGACGGTGAAACTCGCCGACCGCTGCGACGACGAGAAAGTTGGCGACAAGGTTCGCACGCTCGGCGAGGCACTAATCGATTCGGGCGAAGAAGGCGCCGACGACCACGAGACGGTCGGCGCGAAATAATCATCGCGCGGCTTTTTTCAGCGCGAGCCGGACGAGCGCGTCTAAGCTCGCGCCCGCGCCCAGTTCCTCGCTCGCCCGGCCAACCGCCGCGCTCGCCTCGGCAGGCTTGAATCCCAGGTTGAGCAACGCGGAGATGGCGTCATTGGTCGCGCCGGCGGCTGGCGTCGTGCCAGACGCTGCCGGTCCGAGCGCGGGGCCCGCGGCGTCCTTCAATTCGCGAACGATCCGCTCGGCGAGCTTCGGCCCGACCCCGTTGGCGCGCGCGACCATCGCCTTGTCCTGCGCGGCTACCGCCCGCGCCAGCTCATCGGGCGCGAGCGTCGACAGGATCGCGAGCGCCACCCGCGCGCCCACTCCCTGCACCCCGGTGAGCAGCCGGAACCAGTCGCGCTCGGCCGCGCTCGCGAACCCCACCAGCCGCATGAAATCCTCGCCCACCAGCAATTCGGTGTGGAGCAGCACCGCTTCCCCCACCGGACCGATGCTCGCGAGCGTCTTCGCCGAGCAATTGACCTGCAGCCCCGCGCCGGCCAGCTCGACAATCGCGTGGTCGATGCCGGTCGCCGCCAGCCTGCCCTTCAGATAAGCAATCATATCGCTTGCTAATCCGTGCGCGTGGGCCGCGCCAGACTATTGCGCCTAGCCGCTGCGCTACCCTCGCGCTATCAGCCGCGCTTCAGCTGAAGGGGATGGGCATGATCGCGATCAAGCGCGCGCTGCTGTCGGTTTCGGACAAGACGGGGATCGTGGCGCTGGGGCAGGCGCTTGCCCGGCACGGGGTCGAGCTTGTGTCGACCGGTGGCACCGCACAGGCGCTGCGCGACGCTGGGCTCGCGGTGATCGAGGTCGCCGAACTCACCGGCTTTCCCGAGATGATGGACGGCCGCGTCAAGACGCTCCACCCCAAGGTTCATGGCGGCCTGCTTGGCTTGCGCGACGCGGCCGAGCACCAGGCGGCGATGGCCGAGCACGCCATCGCGCCGATCGATCTGGTCGTGGTGAATCTCTATCCGTTCGAAGCGACCGTCGCCAAGGGCGCCGAGCGCGCGGAGATCATCGAGAATATCGACATTGGCGGCCCGGCGATGATCCGGTCGGCGGCGAAGAACCATGAATTCGTGACCGTCCTCACCGATCCCGCCGATTATGCCGCGCTGATCGCCGAACTCGACGCGCATGACGGCGCGACCACGCTCGACACCCGCCGCCGCCTCGCCGCCCGCGCCTATGCCGCGACCGCGACCTATGACGCCATGATCGCGAGTTGGTTCGCCTTCGCCGATCAGGGCGAGGCCTTCCCGCCGACGCTGCCGCTGATCCTGCAGGCGCCGGCGGTGTTGCGCTATGGGGAGAACCCGCACCAGCGCGCTGCCTTCTACGCGCATCGCGGCCCCGCCGCGCACGGCATCGGCCAGGCGCGCCAGGTGCAGGGCAAGGAACTGAGCTACAACAACTATAACGACGCCGATGCCGCGCTCGAGCTGGTGAGCGAGTTCAAGCATGACGATCCGGCGGTGGTGATCGTGAAGCACGCCAACCCGTGCGGCGTCGCCCGCGCGGCGACGATCGCCGAGGCGTACGCGGCCGCGCTCGCGTGCGATCCGGTGTCGGCGTTTGGCGGGATCATCGCGGTCAACCGGCCGCTCGACGCCGCCACCGCCCAGGCGATCACGGGCATTTTCACCGAGGTCGTGGTCGCGCCCGATGCCAATGCGGCGGCGCTAGAAGTTTTCGCGGCCAGGAAGAATCTGCGCCTGCTGCTGACGGGCGACTTGCCCGAGCCCAAGCGGTCGGGGCTCGCGATCAAGTCGATCATCGGCGGCTGGCTGGTCCAATCGCGCGACAATGGCGCGCTCGACCGCGACGCGCTGAAGCTGGTGACCAGGCGCCCGCCGAGCGAGCAGGAGCTCGCCGATTGCCTGTTCGCCTGGACGGTCGCCAAGCATGTGAAGTCGAACGCGATCGTCTATGCGAAGGACGGGGCGACCGCCGGCATCGGCGCGGGGCAGATGAACCGTCTGGAATCGGCGCGGATCGCGGCGTGGAAGGCCGAGGACGCCGCCGCCAAGGCCGGCTGGCCCACGCCGCGCACCCGTGGATCGGTCGTCGCCTCGGACGCCTTCTTCCCCTTCGCCGACGGGCTGCTCGCGGCGATCGCGGCTGGGGCAACGGCGGTGATCCAGCCCGGCGGGTCGATCCGCGACGAGGAAGTCATCGCCGCCGCCGACGCGCATGGCGTGGCGATGGTCTTCACCGGGATGCGCCATTTCCGGCATTGAGGGGCTTGGGATCACGCGAAGGCGCGGAGCCGCGAAGATCGATTGCCGAAGTGTCGCGCGGACGAGCGAGAGGATTTTCGACGTTTTCACCTTCCCCGGCGGAGGCCGGGGCCTAGTCGCGCGGCGGATGGATATGCTGCGCTCCCGTTGCGCTGCGGGCGATGCTGGCCCCCGGCCTTCGCCGGGGAAGGCAGGCGCGAAGCAGTCGCGCACCCGCCTTCTTCGCGCCTTCGCGGCTTAGCGTGAGCCCCTACCCGTCGACCACTTCCCGCAGCGCCGCGATCAGCCCGCGGGTCTCTTCCTCGGTGCCGATCGTCATCCGCAGCCCGTGCGGCAGGCCCTGCCCGGGCAGCCAGCGGACGATATAGCCCCGCTCGAGCAAGCCATGATACGCCACTTCCGCGCTCACCGCGCCCTCGAACAGCACCAGCACGAAATTGGCCTTGCTGGGGATCGCCCGTAGCCCCGCATTGCCCAGGCTCGCGATCTGTTCGGCGAACCACGCCCGCCACTTGGCGTTATGCGCCCGGGCGTGCGCCACGAAGCCCTCGTCCGCCAGTGCCGCCACCGCCGCCCTTTGCCCGGCAGTGGTGACGTTGAAGGGCAGGCGGATGCGGTGCAGCGCCTCGATCACCTCGGCGCTGGCATAGCCCCAGCCGATCCGCTCGGCGGCGAGGCCATAGATTTTGGAGAAGGTGCGCGTCACCAGCACATTGGGCGCGGTCTTCGCCAGCTCCAGCCCTTGGTCATCCTCCTCGGGCTCCAGATATTCGGCATAGGCTTGATCGAGCACGAGCAGCACATGCCCCGGCAGCGCCGCGTGCAATCGCGCGATCTCGGCGCGCGGGGCGAAGGTGCCGGTCGGGTTGTTCGGGTTGGCAAGGAACACGATCCGCGTCCGCTCGGTGATGCTGGCGAGCACCGCGTCGATATCGGTCGCATAATCCTTGTCCGGCGCGATCACCGGCGTCGCGCCGACCCGCCGCGCGGCGATTTCATAGACCGCGAAGCCATAGCGGACGAACACGACTTCATCTCCCGGCCCGGCGAACGCCCCCGCGGCCAGATGGAGAATGTCATCGGACCCCGTTCCGTAGATCACGCGCGCCGGATCGAGCCCGTACTTCGCCGCCACCGCCTCGCGCAGGATGGCGGCGCCGGGATCGGGGTAGCGATCGAGGCTCCCCCGCGCTTCGGCGAGCGCCGCGCGCGCGCCCTCGGGCGTGCCGAGCGGGTTTTCGTTGGACGACAGCTTGGCCTTCACCGCCACGCCATCGACCTTCGACTTGCCGGGAACATAGGGGGCGATCGCCATCACCCAGGGCTTGGCTTGGGGCTTGTTCATGGCCTGCGCCCCTAGCGCGATTGACAAGCCGGGCGCCAGCCCCCTAGCCGCCGAGCGATGAGCGATGAACGTTTCGGGCTCGCCCGGCGGGTGACTTTGGCGGGGCCGCTGCCGCTCGACGCGGGAAGCAGCCTCGCACCGCTCGACATCGCCTACGAAACCTATGGCGCGCTGAACGCGGTGGCCGACAACGCGATCCTCATCTGCCACGCGCTGACCGGCGACCAGCATGTCGCGAGCACCCATCCGATCACCGGCAAGCCGGGTTGGTGGCACCGGATGATCGGGCCGGGCAAGCCGATCGACCCCGCGCGCCACCTGATCATCTGCGCCAATGTGCTCGGCGGCTGCCTCGGTTCGACCGGCCCGGCGAGCCTCGCCCCCGATGGCGCGCGCTATGCGATGCGGTTCCCGGTCATCACCATCGCCGACATGGTGCGGTCGCAGGCGCTGCTGCTCGATCATCTGGGCATTGAACGCCTCGCGGCGGTGGTCGGCGGGTCGATGGGCGGGATGCAGGCGCTCGCCTGGGCGGCGCTCTATTCCGATCGGGTGCGGGCGTGCGTCGCGATCGCCACCACCGCGCGCCACACCGCGCAGAACATCGCCTTTCACGAGGTCGGGCGGCAGGCGATCATGGCCGATCCGAACTGGCAGGGTGGTGACTATTATGGCGCCGAGCCGCCATCCGCGGGGCTCGCGGTCGCGCGAATGGCGGCGCACATCACTTATCTGTCCGAAGCCGGGCTCACCGAGAAATTCGGCCGCCGCCTCCAGGCGCGCGAGGCGAAGAGCTTCGGCTTCGACGCCGATTTCCAGGTGGAAAGCTATCTGCGCCATCAGGGGCTGAGCTTTGTCGATCGCTTCGACGCGAACAGCTATCTCTACATTACCCGGGCGATGGACTATTTCGACCTCGCCGAGCCGCATGGTGGGCAGCTCGCCCGCGCATTCGCCGGTGCCCGCGCGACACGCTTCTGCGTGGTGAGCTTCGACACCGACTGGCTTTACCCAACGGCCGAATCGCGGCTGATCGTTCAGGCCTTGAACGCCGCCGGCGCGCCGGTGAGCTTCGTCGAGCTGTCGAGCCCGTTCGGGCACGACGCCTTCCTGCTCGATGCGCCCGAGCTCAACCGGGTGGTGAGCGGTTTTCTGGGAGCGGCGACGTGAGCAACATTGAACTGTCCGACGACAAGGCGCGGCTCGATGTCGATCGCATCCATGGCTGGCTGGCGGGCAGCTATTGGTCGCCAGGAATCGCCCGCGAGCGGGTGGAGCGCGCGATCGCGAACTCGCATTGCCTCGGCGCCTATCGCCGGGGGGCGCAGATCGGCTTCGCGCGGCTGATCAGCGACCGCGCGACCTTCGCTTGGCTCGCCGATGTATGGGTCGATGAAGGCGCGCGCGGCCAGGGGCTGGGGCGGCGGCTGGCCGGGTGGTTCCTCGATCAGACCGAATATGCCGATCTGCGCCGCATCGGGCTTACGACGCGTGACGCGCACGGCGTCTATGCCGCGCTTGGCTTCCGCCCGCTGATGCGCGCCGATTATTATATGGAGCGGATCAGCCCCGAACTCGCCAGGGTCTATGCCGGGCAATGAGCCTGCGTCCCGATCTCGCGATCATCGCCGCCAATGTCGCAGCCGGCGCGCGGGTGCTCGACGTGGGCTGTGGCGACGGCGCGCTGATGGCGGCGTTGCGCGACGAGCGCGGGGTGGATGCGCGGGGGCTGGAACTCGACGCCGGCAATGTCGCCGCCGCCGTCGCGCGCGGGCTTGCGGTGGTGCAGGGCGATGCCGACCGTGATTTGAGCGCCTACCCCTCGGCGAGCTTCGACTATGCGATCCTGAGCCAGACGCTGCAAACAACGCGCGCCCCCGATCGCGTGCTGGCCGAGCTGCTGCGGATCGGGCGACGCGCCTTCATCTCCTTCCCGAACTTCGCGCATTGGCGGGTACGGCTCTCGCTGCTCACGACCGGGCGGATGCCGGTGACCCGGCTGCTGCCCGAGCGCTGGTACGACACACCCAACATCCACCACCTGTCGATCGAGGATTTCCGCGCGTTCGTCAGCGCGCAGGGAGTAACGGTGGAGCGCGCCTGGTTCCTGGCTGGCGACCAGGCCTGCCGCGCGGCGGGAGCAAACTGGTTCGCGGAACATGCGGTGTTCTTGGTGCGGGGATAAACTCCCGCAGATATTGCCAGAGAAGCGTGGAAACCGGCCTTCGGCTGGCACTTCGCACCTTCACCAGTGTCGTCAATCGCTCAAAACGGCACGTCATCATCCAGGTCGTCCGGGAAGCCGCCCCCGCCGAACCCGCCGCCCGAACCGCCGCTGCCGCCCCCGCTACGGCCGCCGCCAGAGCCGCCGCCGAACCCGCCGCGATCCTCGCTGAAGCCGCCACGACCGCCGCCGCTCCGACCAGCGCCGAAATCATCGCCATAGTCGTCGCCGCCGCCGGAGCGGCCACCGCCACCCGCGCCGGGCGCGCCATCCAGCATCGTCAGAGTGCCGTTATAGGGGCGCAGCACCACTTCGGTGGTGTAGCGGTCCTGCCCGTTCGCGTCCTGCCATTTGCGCGTTTCGAGCTGACCCTCGATATAGACCTTGCTGCCCTTGCGCAGATAGCGCTCGGCGACGCCGGCCAGGCTTTCGTTGAAGATCGCGACCGAATGCCATTCGGTGCGCTCCTTGCGCTCGCCGGAATTGCGGTCCTTCCAGCTTTCCGACGTGGCGATGCGCAGGTTCACCACCTTGCCGCCGTTCTGGAAGCTCTTCGTCTCGGGGTCGCGCCCCAGATTGCCGACCAGGATCACCTTGTTGACGCTGCCCGCCATAACATCCTCTCAAAGTCCTGCGGCGACCGCCAGCCAATAGGTCGCGCCCGAAAAGGCGTAGGCCAGCGCGAACAAATAGCCAACCATGAATGCGGGCCATTTCCAGCCATTGGTCTCGCGCCTGGTGACCGCGATTGTCGAGATGCACTGCGGCGCGAACACGAACCACATCAGGAAAGCGAGCGCGGTGGGGAGCGACCAGCGGCGCTTGAGCGCGCCGGTGATCGCCGCCTGCCCGGCCACGCTGTTCTGATCGGCGCTCACCGCATAGACGGTGCCGAGCGCCGCAACCGAAATTTCGCGGGCGGCGATCGCCGGGATTAGCGCGAGGGTGATGTCGCGATCGAAGCCGATTGGTTTGGTGATGATGGCGGCGGTATTGGCGATCCGCCCCGCGACCGAATAATCGACCGGGTTCACCGCGCTCTCCGGCGGCGGCTTGGGATAGCTGAGCAGCAGCCAGAGCACGATCGTGGTGCCCAGAATGATCGTCCCCGCGCGGCGCAGAAAGCTGTAGGCGCGCGTCCACAACCCCAGCGCCACGTCGCGCGCGCGCGGCAGCTGATATTTGGGCAGCTCCATCATGAAGCCCGACGAGGCGCCCTTGGTCACCGTCCGCCGCAGCACCAGCGCCGCGACGAACGCGCCGACGATGCCAAGGATATACAGCGTAAACATCACCAGCCCCTGCAGGCCCACGCCAGGGATGATGCGCGTGTTGGGGATCAGCGCACCGATCACCAGCGTGTAGACGGGGAGCCGTGCCGAACAGGTCATCAGCGGCGCGATCAGGATCGTCGTCAGCCGGTCCTTCTCATCCTCGATCGTGCGCGTCGCCATGATGCCGGGCACCGCGCAGGCAAAGCTCGATAGCAGCGGAATGAACGCTCGCCCCGAAAGCCCCGCCGCCGCCATCAGCCGGTCCATCAGAAACGCGGCGCGGACCATGTAGCCGCTCGCCTCCAGCAGCAGGATGAACAGGAACAGGATCAGGATCTGCGGCAGGAACACCACGACCGCGCCGACGCCGGCGATGATCCCGTCGGCGATCAGCCCGCGGACAAAGCCTTCGGGCAAGGCGGCCGACACCGCGCGCCCCGCATCGGCAAACAGCGCGTCGAGCGCGTCCTGCGGCACCGTCGCCCAGCTGAATACCGCCTGGAACATCAGGAACAGGATCGTGAGCAGCAGCGCCGTTCCCCAGACCGGATGCAGCGCGACCGCGTCAAGCGCATGGGTGATCCGCCGGGTCGGCGTTTCGCTGACGATCACGTTCCGCGCGATCGTTCGCGCCCGCTGCTGGAGCGCGCGAAGATCGGCAGGCGCTGGTCCCTCGCTCGCGCGCAGCCGCACCGCGCCGCTTGTCCCCAGCGCCTTGGCGAGCGCCTCGCGCAAGGCATCGAGCCCGCGCTTGCGCACCGCGATGGTGGGCACCGCGGCGACGCCCAGCTCGGTGGCGAGTCGCTCGGGCGAAAGCATCAGCCCGTCGCGCTCGGCGAGATCCACCATGTTGAGCGCGACCACCACCGGCATTCCGAGCGCGATCAATTGGAGCGCGAACCGCAGGTGATTGTCGAGATTGCCAGCGTCAAGCACGATCACCAGCGCGTCGGGCAGCCGTTCGCCGGCTTGCGTCCCCAGCAGAACGTCGCGCGTCACCCGCTCGTCGGGTGAGAGCGGATCGAGGCTGTAGGCGCCAGGGAGATCGACCAGTTCGACCGGGCGACCATCGGGCAGCAGGGCGCGCCCCGAACGACGCTCCACCGTCACGCCAGGGTAATTGCCGACCTTCTGCCGCGCGCCGGTGAGCGCGTTGAACAGCGCGCTCTTGCCGGCATTGGGGTTGCCGACCAAGGCAACCAGGGGGGCTGGGTGCATCAGGCGCTCGGGCTGACGCGGATCGCCGCGGCGACCGGCCGGCGCAGCGCGACCGTCATCCGCCCGATCCGGCAGGCGACCGGCCCGCCCCACAAAGTCGCGCGGTGCAACATCTCGACGCTCACGCCCTCGTCGAAGCCCAGCTCACGCAGGCGCCGCGCCTCGGGCTCGGCAAGCCGGTCCCAATCGATCGCGGCGATCTGGGCTGCGGTGCGCGGGGCCAATTGTTCCAGGGTCATCGCGGGGGCGAGCATGAGTCGCCAGATACGTCTTTTGCGAGTGACTATCAATATCGGTGGTGGGTTTACCCCTCGATCAGGCCCGCTTCGGCATCGGGATCGAGCGTCAATGCCAGTCGCCGCGCGGCGCGCCTGGCGAACGCCAGCGTCTCGCGCCGACGCGCGGGAGCAGCGAGAGGGACGCTGTGTGCCTCGCGGATGATCATCGCATCATAACGATCAGCGATGATGATTCCGGTGCGCTCGGGGAGGAAAGCGGGTTGAGCGAGCGGGGCGTGATCGAAACCCTGCGGCACCGCCCAGAAATAACGGTCGCAATGGGCGAGATAATCCTGCCACTTGCCATCGCCGAGCAGATCGGCGCGGCTCACCTTGATTTCGACGATGGTGATGCCGCCGCGCGGATCGAGCGCCATGATGTCGGCCCGCCGCCCGCCCTCGAGCGGCACTTCGGCGACCGGCGTCAGATCATGGCGCAGCAACAGCCGCGACACGCCGCGGCAGACATCACGAGCGGTGAGATCGGGCGAAAGCATCGCCCTGCCCTAGAACATTTGTCGAACAAGGGGAAGCCGGCCTTCGCGAGAGCCAGCCACATCCTTCCCCAGAGGCGGCAGAGGCCCAACGACGCTGCGCTCCATGGCAGCGCGCCGGGTGCTGGACCCCGGCCTTCGCCGGGGACACAGCACCAATGCCGTGGGCTCAAACTTAGGCGCTGGCAGGCGCCGACGCGCCCCGAGCCCGCTCAGCGGTAGAAGACGTGCCCGCCGATCGCGGCGACACGGCGCTTGCCCCAGCTGGGGGCAACGCGGCTCGCATGGAAGAACAGCGCATCGCCAACCGGGCTTTCCCAGCCACCGTCTAGCGCGACCTGCGCGACCGCCATTGCGGTACGATAATGCGCATTGTCGGGAATGGCGGGCATCTCGCCATCGCGCAGGAAGGCGAATTGGCCGCGTTGCTTCACGACCGAGCAGATGGTGCGGGGGAAGCGACCCGATTGGGTGCGGTTGACGATCACCTGCGCCACGCCGAGCTGGCCAACGAGTGGCTCACCCTTGGCCTCGAAGTAAATCGCGCCGGCCAGGCAGCGCAGCTCGTCATCGGGCGCGTCAGGCATGTCCTGCGCGTCGATCGCCTCGGCGAGGGAGGCGTAGCGCGCGGGCGCCTCGGTCTCGGCTTCGTCATCGGCGGAAATTTGGGGCGGGAGCGCGGCGGTCGCGGGAACCGACGGCACGCCCGGAAGATTGGTAGTCGCAAGCGGCGCTGTCGCCGGCTTGTCGAGCGTCAGCGCCAGGCCAGGCTTGCCGGCGCCGGTAAGGGTCAGCGAGCAGAGCAGCAACGTGGCTGCGGCTTGCCGGAAAGAAAAATGCATCAACCGTCATCAATGGGCGGTGGGTACGCGAAAAACCGCCGCTGATCCGCGGACCGCGGTCAAACGCCGATTTCGGGTGGCCCCCCGACTACGTTGCCGGCCGGTATCGCACCCCTGCCGGCCTACGCTTTGCAATAGGCCAGCGCCTTAGGCTCTCGCCTGCTTAACAGGTCAATAAAAGTCGGTCGTTTCAGCGGTGAACCGTGAGCGGGATGCGACGTCCAGTTCGATCACCCACAAATCTGGGTCGTGAGCGCGGCGGCGCTGCCAATAGTCGGTGATCGCGGCCGCGTCGCCATCAATCGGGCCGGCCGGGATCAGCCCGAGCACGCCAGCAGCATCAATTCCACGCTCGAAGCATTTGTATTCGCCGCCTTTTTCGCTAACGATCAGCAGCACCGCGCCGCCTTGCGGGTCGCCCTTGGCGCGGACCATTCCCATGCCGCCCGAGTCGTTTACCCGGCGCAGCAGCGCGCCCACGCGCAGGTGAGTCGGCAGCCGGTCGCTCATCCAAGGCGATACCCGGCGAGCCCGGCGAGCGGGATGCGCGAGCGCATGAAGGTGCCGGTACCGCGCGCCACCTCCTCGCCGCTACCGTCGATCAACCGCGCCTCGGCGATCAGCACGCGACGCTGGCCGCTGACCCAGCGCCCCTCGGCCATCGCCGGCCCTGCCCCCATCGGTCGGGTGAACAGCAGGTTGAACTGGGTGGTGAGCAGGAAGCGATCGGTCACGAGCGTATTCGCCGCATAGAAGGCGGCATCATCGAGCATCTTGAAATAGCTGGTGCCGTGCGCTGCCCCGCCGGCGTGGAAATGACGGGGGTCGATCTTGAAGCGGATGCGCGACGTGCCCGGGCCGGTGATCTCGAGCACGGAATCGAACAGCTGATTGATCGGGGCGGCCGCGTAGAGCGATTCAAGCGCCCGGTAATGCCCGGCGGCGCCGGGAAGTGCCTCAGTCGAGCTCACGCCCGTCCTCGGTCCACAGCGCATAAAGCGCGTCGGGCGACCCCGCGCCGCGCAGCTTGGCGACGAACGCCTGGTCGCGTAGCCGGCGCGACACACCGGCGAGCGCCTTCAAATGCTCAGCCCCCGCCTGGGGCGGCGAAAGCATTACGAACACCAGATCCACCGGCAGCTCGTCGATCGCCTGGTAGTCGATCGGCTGGGCAAGCCGCGCGAACAGCCCGACGATCCTTCCCAGCCCCTCCAGCTTGCCATGCGGGATCGCGACGCCCGCGCCGAACCCGGTGGAGCCGATTTTCTCGCGATCGAGCAACGCCGTCGCCGCTTGCTTGGGCGCCAGCTCGTACGCCTGGGCGAGCTGGCTCGCGAGCTGCGTCAGCAATGCCTTCTTGTTGGTCGCCGGCACGCCCGCGATCACCGTCTTGGGTTGGAGCATCGCACTGAAATCGATCATCGTCACATCCGCAAGTGCCCGCGGCGCCTTAGCGGCAAGCCAGCGGGGGCGCAAACGCGGTGGTCGTGGCGTTGATCGGCGCCGCGTCAGGTGGCGCGCTTGGGCTCGACCCAGCCGATCGTGCCGTCGCCGCGGCGATAGACCATGTTGTACACACCGCTGCCGGTGTTGCGGAACAAGAGTGCGTTGGTGTTGCGCAGATCGAGCATCATCACCGCGTCCGACACGGTCGCATCGGGCACGTCGACGCGCGTTTCGGCGATCACGGGCGGGAAATCGGCGGCGGGCTCTTCCTCGGGCTCGGGCTCGAGCAGCACCGTATAGCCCGCGTCCTCGGCGATCGGCGCTGTGCGGTCCTTCAGCCTGCGGACATAGCGGCGCAGCTGCTTCTCGATCTTGTCGGCGGCACCGTCGAAGGCGAGGTGCGCGTCCATCGCGCCGTGCGTGCCCTTCAGGATCACGCCCTGCATCACATGGCAGACGATGTCGCAGGTGAAGCCATTGTCGCGCGGCCCCTTGCCCAGCGTCACCTGCGCGGAGATCGTTCGCGCATAATATTTCTCGGTGATCCCCTGCAGTCGCTCGGTCGCGTGGCCCCTGAACGCGTCACCCGTTTCGACCTGATGCCCGGAGAGCCGAATGTCCATGTGGTACCTCCATTCCTGACCGTGCCAAAATGCACGGAGGCCACGTCAGCCGAGCCAGAGCGGCTCGGTGATCGTCTCGACAAAGCGGGCATGGGCCGCGCGCTCCTCGGCGCTCGGGGCAAAAAGACGCGGCGGCCGCGCCACGCGCGGGCCGACGGAAGCCGTGATCGCTTCCTCGGCGCTGCCCGACTCAGCGACCAGACCCAGCCCAATCTGCCGCCCGCCGGTCAGCTCGACATAGACCTGCGCGAGCAATTCGGCGTCTAACAGCGCGCCGTGGAACACGCGCGCGCTGCGATCAATGCCATAGCGCGTGCAGAGCGCGTCGAGGCTGTGCTTGGCGCCGGGGTGGCGCGCGCGGGCGAGCGGCAATGTGTCGACCATGCGATCGAGCGCGACGACCGCCCGGCCGCAACGCGAAAGCTCGCCGTTCAGGAAGCCGAAGTCGAAGCTCGCATTATGCGCGACGAGCGGGCTATCTTCCAGAAATTCCAGCAGTTTATCGCACGTCGCCGCGAACAGGGGCTTGTCGGCGAGGAAGGCGTCGCTCAGCCCGTGCACCGCCTGTGCCTCGGCCGGCATCGGTCGTTCCGGGTTGAAATAGGCGTGGAAGCGGCGCCCGCTCGGCACGCGGTTGACCAGCTCGACACAGCCGATCTCGACCAGCCGATCCCCACCCGCGAAGCTCAGGCCGGTGGTTTCGGTGTCGAAAACAATCTCGCGCATCGTCACATTAATGTCGCGGATCGCGTCCCCAAGCAAGCGATCAGCCGCGCGACCGCGGCCCGGGTTTCGGCGAGCGGCACGTCGGTTGGGATGATGAAATCGGCGCGGGCGCGCTTTTCCGCGTCGGGCAGCTGGCGGGCGAGGATCGCCTCGAACTTTTCGGGCGTCATCCCCGGGCGGGCGAGGACGCGGGCACGCTGAGTCGCGGGATCGGCCGAGACGACCAACACCTTATCCACAGCCTTGTCCCCACCGGTTTCGAACAGCAACGGCACGTCGAAGACGACCAACGGGGCAGTCCCGTGCGCTGCCAGGAACGCTCCGCGCGCTGCCGCGACAGCCGGATGCACGATCAGCTCAAGCCGGCGCATCGCCGCGCCGTCCCGGAGCACGTCAATACCAAGCCGTGCGCGATCAACGCCCGCCGGGCCGGTCGTTCCCGGAAACGCCGCTTCGATCGCCGGCACCAGCGCCCCGCCCGGTCCTTGCAGGCGGTGAACCTCCGCGTCCGAGTCGAACACCGGCACGCCAAGCTCGACGAACATCGCGGCGACCGCCGACTTGCCCATGCCGATCGAGCCGGTGAGGCCGAGGATGGTCATGCGCCGAGCAGCGCCCGCACGTCCTCGTCGTGCTCGCGCGGGGGCGCGGCGCCGAAGAACAGCTCGAACGCGAGCGCCGCCTGGCCGATCAGCATGTCGAGCCCGTCGATCGCCTCCAGCCCGCGCGCTTCGGCGGCTTGGAGCAGCGCGGTTTCGAGCGGGACGTAAACGAGGTCATACACGATCGCGTCATCGGGCAGTGGCGTAAGATCGAGCGCGAGCGGCGGCTGGCCGGTCATTCCCAGCGAACTCGCGTTCACCAGCAGGGCGGCCGGGGGCAGCGGCGCGGTGAGCGGCAGCACCTGGCCCTTCAGCCCGAAATGCGCGAGCAGCGCCGCACCTTTCAGCGGCGTGCGGTTGAGCAGGGTCACCGGCCCCACCCCCATCTTGGCGAGCGCGAACAGCACCGCGCGCGCCGCGCCGCCCGCGCCGATCACCGCGACCGGCGCGCCGGCCAGATCATGCTCGGCGAGCGGGGCATAGAAGCCAGCGGCATCGGCGTTGGTCGCGAACAGGCCATCGGCCCCGCGCGCGACGGTGTTGGTCGCGCCGATCGATTGGCGCACCCCGCCGGGATCGGCGACATGATCGAGCGCCGCCACCTTGTGCGGCAAAGTGATGTTGCACCCCCTCCAGGCAGGATCGGCCGCCCGTTCGGCGAAATAGGCGCCCAGGCCATCGGCCTCGACCCGGGTCGCGCGATACTCGGCGTCGATCCCCAGCGCCTTCAGCCAGAAACCGTGGATCAGCGGCGATTTGCTGTGCGCGATCGGATCGCCGATCACCTCGGCATAGCTCATGACGCCATCACTCCGCGCGTGCGGCAATAAGCGAGCAGCGGCAGCAAGGGCATTCCCAGGATGGTGAAATGATCGCCCTCCACGCGCTCGAACAGCTGGACGCCCGGCCCTTCGATCCGGAAACAGCCGACGCAGCCGGCAATCGTGGGCCATTCGGCGTCGAGATAGGTTTCGATAAAATCTGGCGACAACCCACGCACATGCAGCCGCGCCTCGGCGACATGACGCCACACCGCGCGTCCAGCTTGCGCGACGACCGCCGCGCTGACGAGCGTGACCCGCGTACCCGACATCATTCGCAGATGCGTTGCCGCCTGCTCGCGACTCTCGGGCTTGTCGAGCAACCGGCCGTCGCCGAGCGCGACGATCGAATCGCTGCCCACCACCAGCGCCTCGGGCCGCAGCGCGCTGCCTTTCAGCGCTTTCAATTCGGCAAGGGTATCGGCGACGTCGCGCGGCGCCGCGCCCGCCATCGCCGCCTTGACGCCACTTTCATCGACCGGCGCGGCGATCGCCTCGAACGGCACCCCCGCCGCCGCCAGCATCGCCCGCCGCGACGCGCTTTGCGAGGCCAGCACCAGCTTCATGCCCCGGCCCGCCGTTCCTGGCATAGCGCGATGATCGCCGCCGCCGTCTCCTCGATCGAGCGGCGCGTCACGTCGATCACCGGCCAGCCATTGTCGGTGAACAGCCGGCGGGCATAGGCCACCTCGCGCGCGACCGACTCCTGATCGACATAGGCGGTCTCGGGCGCCTGGTTGAGCGAGAGCAGACGGTTGCGCCGCACCTGCACGAGCCGCTCGGTGCTCGTCGTCAGCCCCACGACCAGCGGCCGCTTCAGGCCGAACAACGCTGGCGGCGGCGGCACTTCGATCACGATCGGGATGTTCGCGGTCTTGTACCCGCGATTGGCGAGATAGATCGAGGTCGGCGTCTTGGACGAGCGCGAAACCCCGGCCAGCACGATATCGGCCTCCTCCCAATCCTCGGGGGCGATGCCATCATCATGCGCGATCGTGTACTGGATCGCGTCGACCCGCGCGAAATAGGCGGCATCGAGCATGTGCTGGCGCCCGGGCCGTGCTTTGGCGGTCTGCCCCAGCAGCGCGGAGAGCGAGTCGGTCACCGCATCGAGCGGCGCGACCGCGGGCAGGCCGAGCGCGCGACACTGTTCCTCCAGCGTCCGCCGGGTCTCGGTATTCACCAGCGTGAACAGCACCAGCCCCGGATTCTGCGCGATTTCGTGGAGGATGCGCTGGAGATGCGCCTCGCTGCGCACCATCGGCCAGAAATGGCGGATCGTCTCGACATCATCATATTGGGCGAGCGCCGCCTTGGCGATCGTCTCGAGCGTTTCGCCGGTCGAATCCGACAGCAAATGCAGATGGAGCCGCATCAGCGGGGCGGTTCTGGGGATAACATGCCGCAAAACCGCTAGCGCAACTTCGCGCCCCCGCAAAGCCCGGTGCCGCCGTGGATAAACCGGGCGCTCATCCACAGCCCCGCGCACAGGCGGGGAAACGGTCCACAGGCTGGGGATTGCGGGGGTGAACGATGCCGACTCCCCGTACCACCACGGGGCTGGCCCCCGTCAAGCTGTTGGCAATACCGGGGCAAAGGCTTAAGCCCCACCATCGACAGCACCAACCATCACAACAACCTTTTATTAAGATTCTTATTTTGAAGGGGGGCCGAGTGACCAAGACCTTGCTGGCCGCGCTGAAAGGCGAACGGCAGCCGCGCTCGCCCTTGTGGCTGATGCGCCAGGCAGGGCGCTACCTGCCCGAATATCGCGCGCTGCGGGCCGAGAAGGGCGGCTTCCTCGACCTCGCCACCGATCCCGAGGCGGCGACCGAGGTGACGTTGCAGCCGCTGCGGCGCTTCGGCTTCGATGCGGCGATCCTGTTTTCCGACATTCTGATGGTGCCCTGGGCGATCGGCCAGAATCTGCGCTTCGGCGCGGGCGAGGGGCCGGAATTGTCGCCGGCTTTGGTCGATGCGTCGCTCGACGCGCTCGACGCCGCGCCGGAGCGGCTGGAGCCGGTGTACGAAACGGTTCGCCGCGTCGCCGCCGCGCTCGATCCGGCGACGACCTTTCTGGGCTTCGCGGGCAGCCCGTGGACGATCGCGACCTATATGGTGGCCGGGCACGGCAGCCGCGATCAGGCCGAGACGCGCGGCTATGCCTATCGCGATCCGGTCGCCTTCGCGGCGATCATCGACCAGGTGATCGCGGTGACGGTCGATTATCTCGCGGGCCAGTTTGCCGCCGGGGTGGATGCGGTGCAGTTGTTCGACAGCTGGGCGGGCAGCCTGTCCCCCGCGCAGTTCGAGCGCTGGGTGATCGCCCCCAATGCCGAGATCGTCCGCCGCCTGCGCGCGCGGGTGCCGGAGGCGGTGATCATCGGCTTTCCCAAGGGCGCGGGTGGCAAGCTGCCGGCCTATGCGGTGGAAACCGGGGTCGATGCGCTGGGCTTGGACGAGACGGTCGATCCCGAATGGGCGAACGCGGTGCTGCCCGAAGGGCTGCCGGTGCAGGGCAATCTCGATCCGCTCGCGCTGCTCGCCGGTGGTGTGGCGCTCGATCAGGCGGTCGATCGCATCCTCGCCGCTTTCGCCGAACGCCCGCATGTGTTCAACCTTGGCCACGGTATTCTGCAACAGACGCCGATCGAGCATGTGCAAGCCCTGGCCGCGCGGGTAAGAGGCTAGGCATGATCGGTTGGCTCGGCAGCGCATATCCCTGGGTGAAGGCGGCGCATCTGATTTTCGTCATCTTCTGGATGGCGGGGCTGTTCATGCTGCCGCGCTTCTTTGTCTATCATCAGGAAGACGGGCTCACCGGCCCGCAAGCGCAGCGCTGGATCGAGCGCGAGGCGAAGCTGAAGAACATCATCCTCAACCCCGCGCTGGTGATCGTGTGGGTGCTGGGGCTGATGCTGTCGGCCAATCTGGGGCTGTTCAGCGGCGCGGGCGGGCTTGGCTGGCTCCACGCCAAGATCGCGCTGGTGGTGCTGCTGAGCGGCTTTCACGGCTGGGCGGTGGGCTATGCCCGGCGCCTTGCGCGCGGCGAGGCGCGGCTGGCGGGGCGGACGCTGCGGATGATCAACGAAATCCCCGGCGTCGCGGTGACGCTGATCGTGATCCTGGTGATCGTGCAGCCCTTCTAGCGCGCCGGTGATGTCGCCGTTCCCCGCGCGGAACGGGTAACAAGCGCGACGAACCGCTGCCGGCCTTGCTTGACGCCGGCACCCGCCCCACTTATCGCGGGCCGAGCGGCGCCCTCGCGCGCCGACCCGCCTTGTATCGCGCCCCGGGCCGCGGCTGGCCTGGCTGCTCTTCCCCAAATCGCTGGATACCCCATGCATCTTGCAGACCTGAAGAAAAAGACTCCCGCCGAACTGGTCGAAATGGCCGAAGGGCTTGGTGTCGAGGGCGCCTCGACCATGCGCAAGCAGGACCTGATGTTCGGCATCCTGAAAGTGCTCGCCGATCGCGCCGAACAGATCATGGGGCTCGGCACGATCGAGGTGCTGCCCGACGGCTTCGGCTTCCTGCGCAGCCCCGAGGCCAATTATCTCGCCGGTCCCGATGACATCTATGTCTCGCCCAACCAGGTCCGCAAATTCGGCCTGCGTACCGGCGACACGGTGGAAGGCGAGATCCGTGGGCCGAAGGATGGCGAGCGTTACTTCGCGCTCACCCGCCTCACCTCGGTCAATTTCGATGATCCCGAGGCGCTGCGCCACCGGGTGAATTTCGATAATCTGACGCCGCTCTACCCGGACGAGAAGCTGCGCCTCGACCCCGCCGATCCGACCATCAAGGACAAGAGCGCCCGCGTCATCGATATCGTGTCGCCGCAAGGCAAGGGCCAGCGCGCGCTGATCGTCGCCCCGCCGCGCGTCGGCAAGACGGTGCTGCTGCAGAACATCGCCAAGGCGATCACCGACAATCACCCCGAAGTCTTCCTGATCGTGCTGCTGATCGACGAGCGGCCCGAGGAAGTGACCGACATGCAGCGCAGTGTGAAGGGCGAGGTGATCAGCTCCACCTTCGACGAGCCCGCCAGCCGCCATGTGCAAGTCGCCGAAATGGTGATCGAAAAGGCCAAGCGCCTGGTCGAGCACAAGAAGGACGTGGTGATCCTGCTCGATTCGATCACCCGCCTGGGCCGCGCCTATAACACTGTCGTCCCCAGCTCGGGCAAGGTGCTGACCGGCGGTGTCGACGCCAACGCGCTGCAGCGGCCGAAGCGCTTTTTCGGCGCCGCGCGTAACATCGAGGAAGGCGGCTCGCTCTCGATCATCGCCACCGCGCTGATCGACACCGGCAGCCGCATGGACGAAGTGATCTTCGAAGAATTCAAGGGCACCGGCAACAGCGAAATCGTGCTCGATCGCAAGGTGGCGGACAAGCGCATCTTCCCCGCGCTCGATGTCGGCAAGTCGGGCACCCGCAAGGAAGAGTTGCTGGTCGACAAGGCCAAGCTCAGCAAGATGTGGGTGCTGCGCCGCATCCTGATGCAGATGGGCACGATCGACGCGATGGAGTTCCTGCTCGACAAGATGAAGGACTCGAAGACCAACGAGGACTTCTTCGATTCGATGAACCAGTAACGCGGCGCAGGCGTTGCCGACGGCATGACCTTTGCGCTCATGGCCACGATGTGGTCGCAAATCCTGAACGATTTCAGCAATCTCGGGTCGCCGAGCGCGCTGTCGGCCTTCTTGCAGGTGCTCGCGATCGACGTGCTGCTGGCGGGCGACAATGCCATTGTCGTCGGCGCCCTGGCGGCGGGACTCCCTGCCGCGCAGCGCCAGCGCGTCATCCTGATCGGCATCGGCGCGGCGCTGGTGCTGCGGGTGGTGTTCGCGCTGATCGTGACCCAGCTGCTCGCGCTGGTCGGGCTGGTGTTCGCGGGCGGCTTGCTGTTGCTGTGGGTCGCGTGGAAATTCTGGCGCGAACTGCGCGAGGATCATCCGGGCGAGGCCGACGATGCCGCCCCGCTGAAACCGGCTCGCAGCTTCGCCGCCGCCGCCTGGGCCGTCGCGATCGCCGATGTGTCGATGAGCCTCGACAATGTGCTCGCGGTCGCGGGGGCCGCGCGCGAGCATCCGGGCATCCTGGTGATCGGGCTGCTGCTCTCGGTCGCGCTGATGGGACTGGCCGCGAATCTGATCGCCCGGCTGATCGGCCGCTATCGCTGGATCGGCTATTTCGGGCTGGTGGTGATCCTCTATGTCGCCGGGCGGATGATCTATGACGGGATGGTCGACCCCGATGTGGGGATCATGACCCTGTTCTAAGCGTCGGGCGGCGATCCACTTGGGACCGCCGCGCCGCGCGGTTCGCTCAACCCAGATGTTCGGCGAAGAAGGCGAGCGTCCGCTCGTTTGCCAGCTGCGCCGCGGCTTCGGACCGGCGCTTGCCCAGCTCGGCGGCGAAGCCATGGTCCTCGCCGGGATAATCGTAGAGCGTGACCTTGGGGTGATCGTCGAGCCCTTCATGCATCGCCGCCTGCGCATCCTTGGGAACGAAGCCATCCTCGCCGGCGATGTGGAGCAGCAGCGGCCGGGCGATCGCGTGCTTCTCGCCGAGCAGCCCCGGCACGCCGACCGCGTAATAGCCGACCGACGCATCGGCATCGGTGCGCGCGGCAACCAGATAAGCGAGCCGCCCGCCGAGGCAATAACCGACCACGCCGACCTTGCCCCCCTCGCCCAGCCGCGCGCGCGCCGCGCGGATGGTGGCTTCAAGGTCGCGGATCGCCAGATCCTGGTCGAACCGTCCCATCAGCGCGAGCGCCTGCTGGAACTGCTCGGGGACATCGGCATCGAGCTCCACGCCGGGCTCCAGCCGCCAGAACAGATCGGGCGCGATCGCGAGATAACCCGCCGCCGCGAGACTGTCGCACTTGCGGCGAATGCCTTGATTGACGCCGAAAATCTCCTGGATCACCACGACCGCGCCGCGCGGGGGTCCACTCGGCTCGGCGAGATAGGCGGCGAAGCTGCCGTCGCCGGCCAATGTGTCGATGCTGATGTTCGTCATCGATAGTCTCCTTGTTCATGGGCGATCAGCCACGCCTTGGTGCTTGGCCCCTCGCCCGCCGAATAAGCGCCGAGCGCGCCGCCCGCGCCGAGCACGCGGTGGCAGGGAACGATGATCGGCAGCGGATTGCGCGCGCAAAGTTGGCCGATCGCGCGCGGGCTCGATGCTAGCCGCCGGGCGAGCGCGCCATAGCTGAGCGTCTCGCCATAGCCGACCGCGATCAACCCGGCGCGCAGCTCGCCACCGCGCGCCGATCGCGGCGGGGCGAGCGGCAGGTCAAAGCTCTTAAGGGCGCCGGCGAACCACGCATCGAGCTGGCGCAACGCCTCGATCGCCAGTGCTGAGGTTCCAGGCGCGACCGCGCCGCCAATCTCGATCCGCGCCACGCTGCCATGCTCGACGGTGACGGCCACCGGGCCGATCGGCGTTGCGATTCCGCCATGATCGCGGGCATACATGAGCCTGCTATGCCGCGCCCCGCGGCAGCGCTCAAGCGGAGAGGCGCGTTGAAAATCAATGTCGAAGTCGAATGCACACCCGAGGAAGCGCGCCGGGCGATGGGCCTGCCGGACCTGACGCCGGTCCACGAGAAATATGTCGCGACGATGCTCGAGATGATGGACGGTCAGGTACGGCCCGAAGCGATCGAGGCGATGATGCGGAGCTGGGCGCCGATGGGTGAAGCGGGGATGACCTTCTGGCGCCAGCTGTTCGATGCTGCCACGCGCAAGTGACACGATCTTCGCGGTCGCCAGCGGTCCCCCGCCGGCGGCGATCGCGGTGATGCGGGTGAGCGGCCCCGCGGCGTTTACGCTCGCCGAAACGTTCGTCGGCGCTCTTCCCGCCCCCCGGCGGGCCAGCCTGCGGACGCTGCGCGGCGGCGATGGCACGCTGCTCGATCGTGCGCTTGTGCTGGTGTTTCCGGGGCCGAACAGCGCGAGCGGCGAGGATTTGGTCGAGCTGCATCTTCATGGCGGACGCGCGGTGGTGGCGGCGGTATCGGCGGCGCTGGCGGCGAGCGGTGGCCGGCTGGCCGAGCCGGGCGAGTTCACTCGCCGCGCGCTGACGAACGGGCGCATCGATCTGGCCCAGGCGGAAGGGCTCGGCGATCTGCTGATGGCGGAAACCGAGAGCGCGCGCCGGGCGGCACTTGGCACCGCCGAGGGTGCGGTCAGCCGACGCATCGGTGCGTGGGGGGTACGGCTGCTGGAGGCATCGGCGCTGATCGAGGCGGCGCTGGATTTCGCGGACGAGGATGATGTCGGGGAGCTGCCGCCGGGGTTGCCCGCCGCACTGGCCGCCCTTGGCGAGGAGATGCGGACCGTGCTCGCCGCGCCCCCGGTCGAACGGCTGCGCGACGGCGTGCGGGTAGTGCTCGCGGGGCCGCCAAACGCTGGAAAGTCTACATTGCTCAATGCCTTAGCTGAGCGCGAGGCGGCGATCGTCTCGCCTATCGCCGGTACCACGCGCGATCGGATCGAGGTGCCGGTGGTCCGCGATGGTATCGCCTATCTGCTGATCGACACCGCTGGACTTGCCGAGACCACCGACGATCCGATCGAGGCGATCGGGATCGCGCGGGCGCGGGCCGCCGCCGCCGAGGCCGACATTTTGCTCTGGCTGGATGATTCGCCGCCGCCAGCGGGAGCGCTGTGGCTTCATCCCCGCGCGGACGAACGCCCGCCCGCGTTGGACGGTCGGCTGGCACTATCGGCGCGAACGGGTGCCGGGGTGGATCATCTGTGGAGCGCGCTGGCCGATCGCGCGCGCGCGCTCCTGCCGCGCGCCGATCAGCTGGCGCTGAACGCCCGACAGCGCCAGCACGTGGACCATGCCGCCGAAGCCGTGCTGGCGGCATCGGCTGAAACTGATCTGCTGATAGCGGCCGAGCAATGCCGTCTCGCCCGACGCGCGCTCGACGCGGTGACGGGCGCGACGGGGACCGAAGCAATGCTCGATGCCTTATTCAGCCGCTTCTGCATCGGCAAATGATGTTCCACGTGAAACAGTTTTGACCACGCCGCCGCGCGGGTGTAGCGGCGGCCCATGCAGTTCGATGTGATCGTGATCGGCGGTGGCCATGCCGGCACCGAAGCTGCGGCCGCCGCTGCGCGCCGGGGTGCGCGGGTGGCGCTGGTCAGCTTCGACGCGAGCAAGATTGGCGCGATGTCGTGCAACCCGGCGATTGGCGGGCTCGGGAAAGGCCATCTGGTGCGCGAAGTCGATGCGTTTGACGGCCTGATCGCGCGCGCGACCGACGCGGCTGGTATCCATTACCGGATGCTCAATCGCAGCAAGGGCACAGCGGTGCAGGGGCCGCGCGTACAGGCCGACCGCAAGCTTTACGCCGCCGCCATCCAAGCGATGCTGACCGCGCAGCCCGGGTTGACGATCATCGAGGGCGAGGCCGACGCCGTGATGCTCGATCAAGGAAGGCTAGCGGGCATCACCCTTGCCGACGGCCGCGCGTTGCAGGCGCGCGCGGTGGTGCTGGCAACGGGCACGTTCTTGGGCGGGCGTATCTTCCGGGGCGAGGAGCGCGGCGAAGGTGGCCGGGTTGGTGAGCGCGCGGCGACTCGCCTCGGGGTTCAGTTGCGCGCGCTCGATTTGCCGATGGCGCGGCTCAAGACTGGCACGCCACCCCGGCTGGACGGGCGCACGATCGACTGGGCGCGCCTCGCCGAGCAGCGCTCCGATGATGAACCCTGGACGATGTCCCCGGCGACACCCGCGCGGACGTTGCCCCAGCTATTCTGCGGGGTGACGCGAACCAACCCGCGCACCCACGCGATCATTCGCGATGGCCTCGATCGTTCGCCACTATTTACCGGGGCGATCGACGCGGCGGGTCCGCGCTATTGCCCCTCGATCGAAGACAAGATCCACCGCTTCGGCGACCGCGACGGCCATCAGATTTTTCTGGAGCCCGAGGGACTGGATAATCCGCTGATCTATCCCAACGGCATCTCTACCTCGCTGCCGGTTGATGTGCAGGCCGCGATGATCGCCTCGATCGAGGGCCTGGAACGCGCGGTGATCGCCCAGCCGGGTTATGCCGTTGAATATGATCATATCGATCCTCGCGCGCTGGCACCGACGCTGGAACTCCGCGCGCTGCCGGGGCTGTTCTGCGCCGGGCAGATCAACGGCACCACCGGCTATGAGGAAGCCGCCGCCCAGGGGTTGGTCGCCGGGTTGAACGCCGCCGCGCACGCGCTTGATCTTGCGCCCGCCCAACTCGATCGCGCCTCCAGTTATATGGGCGTGATGATCGATGATCTCGTATTGCATGGGGTTACCGAACCCTATCGGATGCTCACCGCTCGCGCCGAATTTCGCCTCAGCCTTCGCGCGGACAATGCTGAAACTCGGCTTGGCCCAATCGCGGAAGCGCTCGGCTGCCTCAGCGATGCGCGCCGCGCTCGTTATGCGCGGCGGCAGGCAGATCGTTCGGCGCTGCGCGCTGAGCTGGAAGCGCCGGTGTCAGCCGCGGCGCTGCAAGCGCGCGGCGCCGATGTCGCGCTGGATGCTGGGCGGCAAAGCGCCTGGACCTGGCTTCGCTTCCCGGGGGTGACGATCGAGCAGGTGGCGCCCGGTCTCGCCGCTCGCGCGCCAGTGGAGGTGGTGGCCGAACTCACCGAGGACGCGCGCTATGCGCCCTATCTCGAGCGGCAGGCGGCGGAAGTCGCGGCGTTGCGACGCGAGGAATCCCTGCGCCTGCCGGTCACGCTCGATTATGCCGCGATCCCGGGATTATCAGCCGAGATGATCGAGAAGCTGAGCAATGCCGCGCCTTCGACGCTGGCGGCGGCTGGACGGATACGCGGCATTACGCCAGCCGCGCTCTCGGCGATTCTGCTTCATGTGAAGAAGCGGGCGGCGTGACCGAGGACGAGGCACGCGCCTGGTTCAGGGAGCGGTATGTTTCACGTGAAACAGCCTGTCTCCGTTTCGCCCAGATGGTCGCCGCCGAGCAGCACCATCAGAATCTCGTATCCCCAGCCAGCCTGCCCCTGATCTGGTCGCGTCATATCGTCGATTCGGCACAGCTGCTCGATTACGCGCCCGATGATGGGCTGTGGGCGGACATCGGGAGCGGCGCAGGGGTCCCGGGTATGATCGTCGCGCTGCTCAGTGATCGTCCCGTGGTGCTGATCGAGCCGCGTCGCAAGCGTGCCGAGTTTCTGCTGCGCGCCGTTGTCGAACTCGGCCTAGACTCGCGCGTCAGCGTCCATGCCGCCAAGGCGGAGACGGTGGAGTTAAAAGCGGCCATCATCTCCGCGCGTGCGGTTGCGGCCTTGCCCGAGCTACTCGCGCTTGCCGCTCCCTTATCCACAGCAAATACACGGCTCGTCCTGCCAAAGGGCCGCTCCGCGCGCGAAGAGGTGGCGGCGGCGCGTCGCTCGTGGCATGGTGTGTTTCACGTGGAACCGAGCATCACCGATGCCGACTCGCTGATCATCATAGCCAGGGGCGTGAAGCGCCGATGACGTGCATCACTATTGCCAATCAGAAAGGCGGCGTGGGCAAGACGACCACCGCGATCAACCTCGGCACCGCGCTCGCCGCGACCGGCAAACGCGCGCTGATTATCGATCTGGACCCGCAGGGCAATGCGTCCACGGGCCTTGGCATTGGCCGAGCGCAGCGGGAGCTTTCCTCCTATGATCTGCTGGTCGGCGACGCGGAGCTTGCCGATACCGCGCTCGCGACCAAAGTGCCGCGCCTAGATATCGTACCGGCCACCGTTGATCTGTCCGGTGCTGAAATCGAGCTGGTGGAGTTCGAAGACCGCACCCACCGCTTGGCCCGAGCGGTCGAAGCCGGACGGGCGCGCTGGGACGTGATCCTGATCGATTGTCCGCCCTCGCTCGGATTGCTGACGATCAACGCCATGGTCTCGGCGGATTCGCTCTTGGTGCCGCTGCAGTGCGAGTTCTTCGCGCTCGAAGGATTGAGCCAGTTGCTCACCACGGTGGAACGTATCCGCAGCCGCTTCAATCCGGGGCTGGGGATCATCGGTGTCGCGCTCACCATGTATGATCGCCGCAATCGGCTGACCGATCAGGTGTCGGATGATGTTCGCGCGGTTTTGGGCAAGGTCGTGTTCGACACCGTTATCCCGCGAAATGTCCGCTTGTCCGAGGCGCCGAGCCACGGACTGCCGGCGCTGATTTACGACCATCGCTGCCCCGGCTCCGAAGCCTATATCGCACTGGCACGCGAGCTGCTGCAGCGTCTTCCCGATCCCAACACCAAGGCCGCCGCATGACCGAAACCGTTCGCAAGCCTCGCCCCGGTCTCGGCCGGGGACTGTCCGCGCTGATGGGTGAAGTTTCACGTGAAACACCCGTTGCCCCGGGGAATGACGCGCCCGGCACGCCGCAGGGGGTGCGGATGCTGCCGGTGGGTGCGCTCAACCCGCATCCGGGGCAGCCGCGTCGTCATTTCGACGAAGCGGCATTGGAGGAACTCGCCCAGTCGATCGCGGCGCGCGGCGTCATTCAGCCGATCGTCGTCCGGCCGCAGGGCCGGGGCTATCAGATCGTCGCCGGCGAGCGCCGCTGGCGCGCGGCGCAGCGGGCTCATTTGCATGAAGTTCCTGTAATCGTTCGGGAATTCAGCGATGCCGAGACGCTGGAGATCGCGCTGGTCGAAAATATCCAGCGCCAGGATCTGAACGCGATCGAAGAAGCCGAGGCCTATGCCCGGCTCCTCGCTGATTTTGGTCATAGCCAGGAGGCGCTTGCCAAGCTGGTCAACAAATCGCGCAGCCACATCGCGAACCTGATGCGGCTGCTCGATTTGCCGGCGCCGGTGCAGGCACAGGTGGTGGCGGGCGCGCTGACGATGGGCCATGCCCGCGCGCTGATTGGTGCGCCCGATGCCGAGGCGCTGGCGGCGCAGGTGATCGCCAAGGGGCTGTCGGTGCGCGAAACCGAAAAGCTCGCGCGTGCCGCCAAGCCGGGACGCAGCGCGGCCGAGCGTGGCGAGCCTGTGGCGCGTGACGCGGATCTAATCGCGCTGGAAAGCCAGCTCGCCGATGCGCTGGGCCTGCGGGTGCGGATCGACCATGGCGCGGGCGGCGGTCGACTGTCCCTCGATTATTCGACGCTCGATCAGCTCGATATGCTCTGCCAGCGCCTGAGCGGGGAGCGGCTTTAAAACGAAGTCGAAATGACGGTCCCTCCAGAGACGGGAAACATGGTCCAAGGGCTCAGGCGGTCAGGCCGCCATCGACGGGGATGGCGGTGCCGGTGATGAAAGCCGCGGCATCGCTCGCGAGATAAGCGACCAGCGCGGCGACCTCACTTGGCGACGCATAGCGGCCAAGCGGGATGTTGCGGACAAAGACGGCTTTACCCGCCGCCGGATCACCCGGTGCGACATGCTCCTCCGCCTGGCGCATCATTTCGGTTTCGGTCGGCGAGGGGCAGATGGCATTCACGCGGATGCGGTAGCGCGCGAAATCCTTGGCGGCGGATCGCGTCAGCCCGATGACGGCGTGCTTGCTCGCGCTATAGGCGCACAGCGAAGGACTGCCCCCGAGCCCGGAAATCGATGAGGTGTTGACGATCGCGCCACCCGTTGCCCGCATTGCCCGCCCGCCATGCTTCAACCCCAGGAACACGCCCTTCAGATTGACTGCGAGCACGCGGTCGAATTCGTCCGCGTCGTAAGACATGATCGACGCGATCGGCCCGGCGATGCCGGCGTTGTTGAACAGCAGTGCGAGCTGACCCAGCGACGCCGCCAGCTCGATGGCGCGCCGCCAATCCGCCTCACGAGTTACGTCGCCCGCGAACGGCGTCACCCCCGGAAGCGCGCTCACCCGCTCGAACGAGGCATCGGGCAGGTCGAACGCGACGACGATCGCACCCTTCTGGGATAGCAATTCTGCGGCGGCATAGCCGATGCCCTGGGCCGCGCCCGTGATGAGCGCGACGCGTCCGGCGAGCCCCTGATCGTCGTTCGCCATCAATCGCCGCCTTCCCTCGTTCGGTCGGCGATTTGGCGGAGCGCCGCCAGGATCATCTCGACGACCATGTTTTCCACTTCGTCCAGATCGCCGCCGACCCGGATCAGATGATCGCCGGCGGCACTGGTGAGACCCATCAGCAGGTCCGACACGGTATCCGCGCGCGCCGCCGACAGCCCGAACTCGCGTTCGACCGCGCGTCCGAAGAAGTTGACGGTCGCCTGCCGCCCTTCGCCTTCGACCGAGCGCACCGCCTCGGCCGCGAGCGGTTCGCCGAGCAGGCGCTGGATCAGTGCGCCGCGTGTCGCGACATGGTCGAGATAGGCGCGCGTCGTCGTGCGGATCAGACTTTCGAAATCATGCGCCTGATCAGCGGCAGCGCGCGCTTTTGCCCGGAACGAGCGATATTCGCGGACCAGCAATTCCGACAGGAGCAGCGTCTTGGTCGGGAAATAGTTATACACCAGCGCTTTGGAGACGCCGGCGGCGCGGCCGACTCCTTCCATGCTGACCGCCGACAACCCCTCCTCCAGCACGATCCGCGCCGCTTGATCGAGAATGAGATCGCGCCGAACCTGCGGATCGAGCCGTCGACGATGACCGGCGCCGGACCCCGTCGCATGATCGGGTCGTGGATCCGCGTCACTCACGTCGAACAGCTCCTTATGGCGAACGCTTCTGCTGAAATTGTCTGTCCCCCGGCCGGGCGTGCGTCCGGCTTGTCGATCCGCCGTTGTTGCGTAGCGGATCGGATGGAGGCGCGGCAAGCACGTGCTCTCCGTGCGAGCTTGGCTCCGGCGCATCAGAAGTTGACGGTACGAATCATGCCCCCGTCGATCCGCAAGGACGCGCCGGTGATGTAGCCGGCGGCGGGGCTCGCCAGGAATGCGACCGCGCGAGCGACGTCCTCCGGCGCCCCCATCCGTCCCAGCGCGGAGACGCCCGCGGCGCGTTCGAACAGCGCCGGTGCCCGCTGGCGGACGCCGTCCCACCAGCCGCCTTCGAAGAAGATCGGGCCGGGCGCGACCAGGTTGACGCGGACGCCGGCAGGGCCATGCACCGTCGCCATCCGCCCGGCGAAAGACGTCAACGCCGCCTTCATCGCGCCATAGGCGATTTCATAGGGCGGTAGCTGGGTCAGCACGGCGGCGACCGAGGAGATGAACACGACGCTGCCCGCGCCGCTCGCCAAGAGCAGCGGCAGCGTGGCGTCGAACGCGGCGACGTGCTGTTGCAAGTCCGCTTCAAAGGTCTCGCGCCACCAGTTTGGTGACGCGGGATCGACCCGGGTCGAAACATTGCTGACCAGAATGTCGACACCGCCGAGTTCGGCCCCGGCCTTGCTCACCCATCCGCCGAGCGCCCCCGGTTCACGCACATCGACGGCGGTTGCGACTACTCGGGTGCCGAGCGCGCGCAGGCTTGTCGCTGTTTCCTCGAGCCCCTGCCGCCCACGCGCGCAGATCGCGAGGTCGACGCCTTCGCCGGCGAGAGTCGCGGCGATCGCGCGGCCGATACCCCGGCTCGCGCCGGTAACAAGCGCCCGCTTGCCCTTGAGTGCGAGGTCCATATTGGCTCCTTCAGAATTGGGTCGCGCGCTCGGTCACCATGCTGGCGCCGAGTCCGGCGCGGCGATCGAGATGGCGCCGGATGCGGCCGTGCCGCTCGGCGGTGAGCGGGTAGCGCCAGATGAGCCAGGCGCAGATCGCGAGCAACGCGGTCGGCAGCACCGCATAGAACAGCCGCAACCACCAAAGCTGGTCCGGCCCGTGGAGCGCGCCGCTCGCCGCCTGATAGCCGACCAGGCCGAGCAGATTGAGTGACAGGAACTGCCCCAGCGCCTGGCCGATATTCACGATCACCCCCATCGCGGCGAAGAACACGCCCTGGCGCCGCTCGCGGCTCATCACGGTATCGAGATCGGCGGTATCGGCGACCAACGCCGCCGGCAGGAGTTCGAGCGCGCCGAAGCACGAACCCTTGAGGACAAAGAGCAAAGTGAACAGCCCCACCTGCCCATGCGGCACGAAGAACAGAGCGCCGTTGGTGACGACGGTGACGACGAACGCCACCCCCAGCGCGCGGTGCTTGCCGAGCCTTGCCCCGAGCCAGCGCCACAGCGGCACCGCGCACAGCCCGGCGACGAAATAATAAACATAGACCGCGCCGACATTGCTCGCGCCGATCGCGTCGCGGGCGAAGAACAAGGTGATCGTCTGGCGAAAGGTTTCGGCAGTGTAACCGAGCAGGAGCACGAGCAGCACCCGGCGGAACGGTCCGTTACGCGCCATCGCCCGAACCCCCGGCCAAAGCGCCACGCGCGGCTCGTCCGCCACGGTCGCCGGTTCGGGAACGACGGCGAAGACGAGGATTGCCGCGAGCGGCATCAGCACCAGGCTCGATAGACTCAGCGCATGGAGCACGTCCGCACCCGTCGCCCCCTTGCGCGCCAGCACGAGCGCGGGAATCAGCGTCGAGATGACGAGGCCGAGGATCGAGAAGGTCTGCCGTGTCGCCGCGATCCGCGTGCGCCCGTCATAATCGGTGCTCAGCTCGCCGCCCCAGGCATAATAAGGCAGCCGCGTCATGGTGAAGCCCAGATACATGACGGCGAGCCAGAGGAGGAAAAAGCCGAAACTCGCGTGCGGCCCGGGATTGAACAGGTTCCACAAGCCGATCAGCAGCGTGCTGACGCCAATCGGCAACCACACGCGGCGCCGGCCGATTCGCGGCCGCCAGCGATCGCTGAGCGTACCGATGATCGGATCGGTGATCATGTCGGCGAACCGCGCGAGCAGCATCGCGGTGCCCAGCGCCGCGAGCGGCAGGCCGATTTCGCCGGCATAGAAAGGGGCGAGGTAGATCGACAGCGGCAAGCCGATCGTCGACAGCGGCAGCGCGAGCGCGCCATAAGCAAGGTTCTGCCAGCGCGACGGGTGCGTGGCACTCATGACGCAGCCCACGCGGCGGCGACCCGGGCGAGCACGTCACGCCCGGAGAGCGCGCTGACCCCGCGATCGCGCGCCGCTGCGGCGAGCTCGATCAGGACGATGGCGTTGCCGGCGGGATCGCGAAGCATGGCCTGGCGTCCGTCGCGCCCCTCGCTTCGGCCGCTGCATTCGCGGCCCCAAAGCGCGGCATCAAGGTCGTCGGTCTCGATGCCGATATGGGCGTACCAGCGGGGGCTCTCGACCACCGGCGCCGGCGGCGCGTCGTAGCGCCAGAATTCGAGCGCGAACCCGCCCGCCCGCACCCACCAGACCGCGACCTCGACCCCCTTCAACCCGGCGACCGTGTCGATTCGACGATTGTCGCGGAACCGCCCGCCCGCGATCAGCTCTCCGCCGAGAAAGTCGGCATAGTAGCCCGCGAGCCGCTCCGCATCGGGCGAGACCAGCGCGACATGGCCGAACCACGCCGCCGGCGACTCGGGCAGGAACGGCGCGGTTTCCACCTCGAACAACCGTCCCGAGGCATCGTGGCCATAGGCGTAGCGGAAGCCGGTGCCGAGCGCGGTCGGCGGAGAGAGAAAGGTCGCGTCCGCCTGCTCGAGCGCCGAGACAAGCTGGTCACCGGCGCGCGCCTGAACGCAGAGATGGGCGATGCCCGCCGCGTTCACCGGGCGCCGCCCCACCATCTCCGTTTGCGGCTGGCCCGCGAGGTACAGGTTCGGCCCGCGTGCGAGCGTCCAGGCCTCGCCGCCCAGGTCGAGCGTTTCGACGGGTTCCAGCGGCACGGCGTCGACCCACGGCGCGATCGATCCCCTGAGACCCAGATGATGGAGTTCGAGCATGACCACCGCCGCCGTTGTTGACGGCTGATACAATAAGCCTTGACGGCGATCCACGTCCAGAGTCATTATTGACGGATCATACAATAAGAGAGGAGGCGGCCATGAGGGGACTTGGGTTCGCGCTAGGTGCGTCGCTGCTCGCGCTGGCGACACAGGCCAATGCGCAGGCAACGGACGAGCGGCCACGCGACGGGGCGGCGCAAACGCGCGAAGCACCGCCGGAGCCGAATGCGGCGCCGGCCGATATCGTCGTCACCGCGCAAAAACGCTCCGAATCGCTGCAGCGCGTCCCGATCGCGGTCAGCGCCTTCAGCGGTGACACCATCCAGCGCAAAGCCATCGACGACGCGGTCGACCTGTCCTTCTCGGTCCCCAATCTCACCGTCACCGATGTCGGCAACGCCAGCCTGCGCGGCGTCGGCAACCTCGCCATTTCGTCGACGGCGGAGGGTGGCCTCGCCTATCATGTGAACGGCGCGTATCTCGGCAATCCCGGGGCGGAGACCGAATATTACGACCTCGAACGGATCGAGGTGCTGCGCGGCCCGCAAGGCACGCTTTATGGCCGGAATTCCACCGCGGGCGTGATCAACATCATTACCGCCAAGCCCACGGCCGAGCTCGGGGGCTACCTGACGGGCTCCTATGGCAATTACAACAACAAGAAGCTGCAAGGCGCGATCAACCTGCCGATCACGAACGGCCTGGGTCTGCGGATCGCCGGTCTCTACCTCGATCGCGACGGCTATTCGCGCAATCTCTATACCGGGCGCGCGATCGACGATCGCCATATGTATGGCGTTCGCGGCACCCTCCGTGCCCAGGTCGCGGATACCACCGCCATCTTGGTCGTCAGCTATTTCAACGAAGATGACAGCCGCGCCAATGTGATGAAGGGGCTGTGTACCAAGGACCGCACCTTCGGCTGTTCGGCGCTCTCGGCGGGCTTCCAGACGCCCGACACGCGCTCGACCTTGTTCAACACGCTCGGCGCCATCACCGGCACGCTGACCCCGGGCGCGGACTATTTCGCGACCGCCATCAACCCGACCGACCTGCGCACGGTCAACCAGGATATCGAGCCGCGCTACTTCGTTCGGGAGTGGAATGCGTCGCTCGAACTCGCGCATGAGTTCGGCACGCTGACCGTCACATCGCTCACCGGCTATCAGAACATCAAGCGCAACATCCTGAACGACTTCGATCGCTTCGCGCCCGCGGCTGGCGTCACCCTGTTGCGTCCGGTCACCTTCGACGCGCTCGCCGATGGCAACCGCGTCACGACGACCCAGATCACCAGCGCCCGGCGCGATGTCAGCAATGCCGAGCAATGGTTCCAGGAGGGGCGGCTCCAGTCGCACTTCGCCGGACCGTTCAATTTCCTGCTCGGCGCGAACTATTATCATTACGAGACCAATGTGCTGGTCTCGATCACGCATCCGACGCTTGCCGCCTTTGCCCAGCTGCGCGGCTGGCCGACCCTTTCCGAGGCGTACACGGTCGACACGCGGCCATCGACGACCGAGTCCTGGGGCGTTTTCGGCGAAGCCTATCTCAACCTCGCCGCCCGCACGCGATTGACGCTCGGCGTGCGCTACTCGCACGATTCGAAGTCGATCCTCACGCGCCAGATCCTGCTGACGGGGACCATCCCCCCCTACACCAGCGGCAGCAACAGCTGGGGTGTCGTCACCGGCCGCGCGGTGCTCGACCATCGCTTCAGCGATCGCGTTCTCGGCTATGTGTCGCTATCGCGCGGCTACAAGGCGGGCGGGCTCAATCCCGGCGGCCCCGCCGACGGGCTGACCTTTCGGCCGGAATATCTGAACGCGGCCGAGCTCGGCATCAAGGCATCGACCCGCGACAACAGCGCGACCCTGAACCTGGCGGCCTTCTATTACGACTATTCGGGTCTGCAGATCGGCCAGGTCGGCCAAACCTCGGCGATCACCGTCAACGCCGACGCGCGGGTTTGGGGCGTGGAGGCCGAGGCGGTGTTGCGGCCGACCAACCGGCTGCGCTTCGACGCGTCCTTCTCCTATCTCGACACGCGTATCAACCGCTTCCAGTCGGGCGACCAGGGCGATCCCAGCGCGATCGCCCCCGGCGCGGTGATCGTGCGCGGCGCGAACGGCGCGCCGCTGCTCGCTTCCGACGGGACGATTATCAAGGACTTGGCGGGCAACCAGCTGCCCTTCTCGCCAACCACCAAGATCGCGGTCGGCATCGAATACCAGCTGCCGCTTGGCGGCGGTTATACGCTGACCCCCCGCGCCGATCATTACCAGCAGGGCCGCTTCTTCGGCACCGCGTTCAACAAGCCGGTCGAGGATTTCCCGGGATATAGCCAGACCAACCTGCAACTGACATTCGGCGTGCCGGGGGGCCGGTGGCAGATCAAGGGCTATGCCAAGAACCTGTTCGATAATGCCGACATCACCCGCATGACCCAAGACGGCCCCCAGGTCGGGCGGTTTCGTGGTGTCGTCCTGCTCGAACCGCGGACCTATGGCGCCGAAGCGACAATCCGGTTCTGATCACCGGCGGGGCTGGCCCGCGGTTCATCCGGGGCGAGCAGGCGGCCGGTGAGCATCCTTAAATCACGCTCCAGCCGCGCGTCATCGGCCGCATTGGCGACGCCAATCGCGGCCGCGCAGAGGAGATGGGCGAGGTCGTCGGCGTGCGCGATGCCGGCCGTGCGCAAAACGGCGCCGATGCGCACCGCCATGCGTGCCTCCAGTTCGTTGAACAGATCTTCGGCCAGCCTGCCCTTCGCCGCGAACAGGTCGCCGGCTTCCGGGAAGCGCCGGACGGTCGTGAAGACCGCGCGATGCTTGGCGATCAGCGCGCCGCTCACCCGGGCAATCACGTCACCCTCGGCATCGAGCGCGGCGTCGAACAACGTGGTCAGCCGCTCGATCAGCCGCCGCGCGACCGCCACGAACGCCGCCTCCTTGTCGGGGAAGTAGCGATACAGCGTCACTTTGGAGATGCCGGCGACCCGCGCGATGGCTTCCATCGATGCGCCACGAAAGCCGTTCTGCTGGAAAACATGTTCGGCGGCGTCGATCAGCCGGTCGCGCCGGGCCTGGCGCAGCAGGGATAAGGGTTCAGACGACATGATGCGCGGGCTTGTTTGACTTGACCAAAACAGAACGAAATTGCACATTGTCGTTCACATTGTCCAGTAGAGAGACCCCTATGACCCTCGCCAGCCGATCGGTCCTGGTAAGCGGCGCCAACGGCTTCATCGCCGCCCATGCGGTCGAACGGCTGCTGGCGCGCGGCGATACGGTGCTCGGCACGGTGCGCAATCCCGACGACCCCAAGCACGGCTTCCTGCGGGCGCTGCCGGGTGCCGAGCGGCTTTCGCTGTCGCCCGCCGACCTGCTGGACGCGCGGTCCTTCCTCGCGCCGGCGAGCCAGGCCGATGCCGTGTTACACATGGCCAGCCCCTATGTGATGACGGTGCGCGATCCGCAGCGCGACCTGGTCGATCCGGCGGTGCAAGGGACGCTGGCGGTGCTCGAGGCGGCCGCGAAAAGCCCGCGCGTCAAGCGTGTTGTCCTCACCTCGTCGATGGCCGCGGTCACCGATGAACCGCCTACCGATCGCGCGCTCACCGAAGGCGATTGGAACACGCGATCGACCCTCAGCCGAAATCCCTATTATCTGTCGAAGACGCTCGCCGAGCGCGCGGCGTGGGATTTCATGGTGAAGGCCAAGCCGGGGTTCGATCTGGTCGTCATCAATCCCTTTCTCGTGGTCGGCCCCGCTCACACCGCGGCGATCAATACTTCGAACCAAATCTTCGTCGACCTTCTGGCGGGAACCTATCCGGTGATCATGGCGCTCGACTGGGGCTTCGTCGACGTGCGCGACGTGGCGGACGCGCATCTGCTGGCGCTGGATAACGAACAGGCCAGCGGCCGCTATCTGTGCGCGGCGGCGAATATGAGCATGGTGGAGGTCGTCCGGCTGGTGCGCGCGGCGGGCTATCGCGGCAAATTGCCGAGCCTGGAGCTGACCGGCGCGATCGGCACATCGCTGATGCGCCTGGCGAGCTATGCGCAGCCCCAGGGCGTTGGCAGCTATCTGCGCAGCCATCTGGGCCGCGTGCCGCGCGTCGACACCGCCAAGATCAGACGCGAACTCAGCATGGCGTTCCGGCCGGTCGAGCAGAGCATTCGCGATACGCTCGCCGATCTGGCGCGTTGGGGGCATATTCGGGGCGCGGAACAAGCCAAGTGAGCAAGTGGCTCACCCGCCTCGGCATCGCCGCGCTTTTGCTGGCCGTCGCCTTGCTGGCGACGCTCTACACGCTCTTTGGGGGCGGAAAGCCCTATCCCGACGTTTCCGGCCCTCCGCGCTTGCCGGAAGGAACAATGGCCGCCGCCGTCGTCTCGCCACGGCCGATCGGCAATGTCGCCGTATCGCGGCGGGGCCGAATTTTCTACACGATCCACCCGGAGTCGAATCCGCCTTATCCCAAGCTTTACGAATGGCAGAACGGCAAGCCGGTGGCCTGGCCCGGGGGCACCGACCAGCGGCGCCTGTTCGAGACTCCGCTTGGCATCCGCATCGATAGCCGTAACCGCCTGTGGATCATCGATCCCGCCAACCACGGCACCGGGCAGGCGCGGCTGATCGCGTTCGATGTCGACAGCGGGCGCGAGGTCCATCGGTTCGATTTTCCCGGTGCGGTCGCGCCGCTGGGGTCGTTCCTGCAGGACATGTCGATCAGTCCCGATGGCCGCTGGGTGTACATCGCCGATGTCGGTTTCTGGGCGAAGCGGCCCGCGATCGTGGTGTATGATACCCAGGCCCGCACCGCGCGGCGGGTGCTGAACCGCGATGCCAGCGTCTATCCCCAGAACATCCTGATCCGCAACCAGATCAAGCCTATGCGCTTCCTGGGCGGTCTGCTCGAAATGAAGACGGGGGTAGACGGCATAGCGGCATCGCGCGACGGCAAGTGGGTCTATTATGCGGCGATGAACCATGACACGCTGTATCGGGTGCCGGCGGCCGCGCTGCAGAACCCGGCGCTTGGCGACGATGCCATCCGGCGGCAGGTGCGGGCGGTAGGCGGCAAGCCGCTCAACGACGGGATTACGACCGACGACACCGGGAACATCTTCCTGACCGATATCGAGCATCAGGCGGTGCTGCGGATGACCCCGGCGGGCAAGCTCTCGACGGTCATCAAGGACAAGCGCATCCGCTGGGCCGATGGCTTGTCCTGGGGGCCGGACGGCTGGCTGTATCTGGCGGACAGCGCCATCCCCCACATCGTTCTGGAAAATGCCGAGCACCACGCCGCGAACGCGCCTTACTATATCTGGCGGTTCAAGCCGGGATCGAGCGCGCCCGCGGGCCAGTGAGCGGCGCGCGTCGTGTGTGACGACGCGGCGTCACCGCGCCCGTTTCAATACCCAGCTTACGCTCGCGCCGCCTGCTGGCGCAGTGCCGCTCACCACCAGCTGGTGCGTGGGATGTGGGCGGCCGTCGGCGTCGACCCACAGGCTTTCCTCGACCGAAAGCGCGGCGCCCCGGCAGCGAAATTGCCAAAGCCCGCCGCCCGGCAGCCGCAACAGCGCCGCGAGCCCGTCGCTGGTCGGCGAAAATTCCACCTGCGGCGCCAAGTGGAAGCGCAGCGCGAAGGCGGTCGACGCGGCTTTGGTCCGGCGCCCCGCCGGGAGCAGCATATCCTCGCCGCGCAGTTCCTTGCCATCGGCGGTCAGCACCAATTGCCGGCGGTGGCGAAAGCCGAAACGGCGGACATAGCCATCATGGCTGGCCTCGATCCGGCTCGCCTGGTCGGTTTCCTGGCGGCTGAGCTCGACCTCGCTCACCCCTTTGCCGAGCGTGCCGTCGCGATGGATCGCGGTCGAGTTGCTGTCGCCCACCACCAGCGTCGAATGCGCAGCGGTGGTACGCAGCCCTTCGGCGAGCGCGGCGGGCACCTTGGCGATCACCTGTCGCGCGCCGCCGCAATTAACGATCAGCCGCTGTGCGCCGTCCGAAAGCTCGAACGCGAGCGTCGAGGCGCAGCCGCCCTGCGCGAGCCGCGCGACCGGGGGCGGGGCGGCGTCGATCACCAGCACCGTCTGCCCCGCGGCGAGCCGCTGATAGCCCCAGTCGCGCGCCTGCTTCAGCGGGCGGGTACGCACGCCCGAGGCGGCGATGACCGCCTGCACCTGCTCGGCGGAAATCGGGCCGGCGCCTTGCCAGCTGGCAAGCGCGCCGTCGCCCATCGTCAGCCCCAGCAGCGCGGGGACGAGCTTGGCCAGATGCTCGCCAATGAAGGGCGGCGGATCAAGCCGGCGCGCGGCATAGCCTTCGCGCAGCATCGCGAGCAGCGCAATGATCTCGAGCTGGGCGAGCGGCGCGCGCTGGGCGCAGCCACCATCGGGATAGACCGCCGCCGTCAGCGCGCGCAGAAGCCCGGCTTCGCCGCCCTTCTGCCGGGCCTCGCCACCCGCGATGAGCAGCCCCGCCATCGTCACCCCGCACCAGGCGGCGATCCGCGCGACGCCAGGCGGTGCCTTGTCGGCGGTGCGATCGAGATGTCGCGCACCCCGCGCCAGCGCGAGCAGCACGCGCGACCGATAGGTGAGATCGGCGCTCGACAGGATCAGCGGCGCGTGCGCGGCCCAGAACAATGTTCGTCGGCCAAGCAGCTCGGGCGCCCAGGCGGGTTCGCTCACCCGATCGGCATGGGCGGCGAGCCAGGCCTGCATCAGCCGCTCGGCGATCGGCGCGCCCTGCGCACGGGTCGCGACGGTCGAGAGATCGCGCAGCCAGGCGAAGCTGTGGAGATGATCGGCGAAGCGCGGCGAAAAGCGCGGTTTCGCCAGATCGAACGCGTCCAGCGCGACGCTCTCGCCATAAAGTTCCAGCCGCCCCTCGGTCAGCGCCTTGCCCCGCGCGACATCGCCCAGCACCGGATCGTCCGGCACCGCGACCAGCTTCAGCGGCTGCTTGCCCGCCAGCAGCAGCCCGTGGAGCGGGGTGCGCCAGGTGAGCCGGGCGAGCCGTTCGGACAGGCGCTCGGCGAGCGACAGCCCCTTGTCGCCCCCCAGCCGGACGAGGCGCTTGCCCTGCTCGATCGTGTCGGCGATCGTCTCGCGCGGGTCGCGGTCGGCCACTATCCCCTCAACGCGCTGATATTGGCGGCGTAATGCGCGGGGCCGCCCTTGAAGACGGCGGTGCCGGCGACGAGCGCGTCGGCGCCCGCGTCGATGCAGGCGCGGGCAGTGGCGGCGTCGACCCCGCCATCGACTTCGAGGTCGATCGGCTTGCCGAGCGCGTCGATCGATTTGCGGATCGCGGCGATCTTGCGCAGTTGCGAGCTGATGAATGCCTGGCCGCCAAAGCCCGGGTTCACGCTCATCACCAGCACCAGATCGACTTCCTCCAGCACATAATCGAGCATCTTCGCGGGCGTCGCGGGGTTGAGCGAGACGCCGGCGCGCTTGCCGAGCGCCTTAATCCGCTGGAGCGTGCGGTGGAGGTGGGGGCCGGCTTCGGGGTGGACGGTGATGGTGTCCGCGCCTGCCGCCGCGAACGCCTCCAGATAGGGATCGACCGGCGCGATCATCAGATGCACGTCGAATGGCTTGGCGGTATGCGGCCGCAGCGCCTTCACCACCGCCGGACCGATAGTGAGGTTGGGCACGAAGTGCCCGTCCATCACATCGACATGGATCCAGTCCGCGCCCGCCGCGTCGATCGCGCGGACTTCCTCGCCCAATCTGGCGAAATCGGCGGAGAGGATCGAGGGAGCGATGCGGACCATGCGCGCGCCCATAGCACGGCGCCAAGCCCCCGCAAGTTGCGGCTTTACCCCCGCCGCCTGAGCGGGGCGATGAAGAAGCCGTCGCACCCGCCTTGCGCGAGCAAAGTGCCTGGCGCGGTACGGACCGGGGCATGGGCGGCGATGCCGGCGGGCAGCGCGGCCGGATCGACGGGGGCGAGCGCGTAATCGGGGCGGGCGGCGAGGAAGGCGGCGATTTGCCCCTCGCCCTCCTCGGGTTCGAGCGAACAGGTGGCATAGACCAGCAGCCCGCCGGGCTTCACCCAATCCGCCGCGCGCGCGAGCAGCCGCGTCTGAAGCGCGGCGAGTTCGGCGATCTGTGGCGGGTGGACGCGGTGGAGCACGTCGGGATGGCGGCGGAAAATGCCGGTCGCGCTGCACGGTGCGTCGAGCAGGACGGCGTCGAACGGAGCCTCGGGCGCCCAGTCCAGCGCGTCTGCGGCGACGATTTCGGCGCTGAGGCCGGTGCGCGCGAGGTTTTCGGAAAGTCGCGCGAGGCGACTTTGGCTGATGTCGAGCGCGGTCACCTCCCAACCGGCGGCGGCGAGCTGGAGCGTCTTGCCCCCCGGTGCGGCGCAAAGATCGAGCACGCGGCCGGCACCTTGCCCGATGAGCCGCGCGGGCAGCGAGGCGGCGATGTCCTGCACCCACCAGCGACCCTCGCCATAACCCTCGATATGGGGGACGCTGGCGCGCGGCAGGCGCAGATGTCCGGGCATCAGGCTGGTGCCGCCGAGCCGCGTGGCGAGCGCTTCGGTCTCGTCCGGATCGGCGAGCGTCAGGTCGAGCGCGGGGGGCGTGGCGAGCATCAACCCTGCCGCCGCAACGGCGTCAGCGCCCCAGGCCTCCTCCCAGCGCGCGGCGACCGCCTCGGGTACGCGCGCCGCTTCGGGCAGGGACACCCCGCGCCGGCTGAGCGTGCCGAATACGCCGTGGACCAGTCGCTTGGGCCCCCCTTCCACCAGGGGCAGCACGGTCGCGATCGCGGCGTGATCGGGGGTGCCGAGCACCAGCTTTTGCGCGAGCGCGAGGCGCAGCACCATCCGCGCCTTGGCGTCGTCTGGCAGCGGGCGGGCGGTCGCCGAGTCGATCAGCGCGTCGAGATCGCCCAGCCGGCGCAGCACGGCGGCGGCCAGCGCGTGGACCAGGCCGCGATCATCGGCCCGCCTCAGCCCCTGCGCGGCAGCGTGAAGCGCGCTTTCGAGCGGCTGGCCGCGCCGCAGGACAGCGTCGAGCAGTCTCAAGCCCGCCTTGCGCGCTGCCACGCCCTCTTGTGCCCCTTGTTCGGGCGCGCCCGGCTGTCCATCTCGTGCCATCAGGAGGAGCCCATGGGCGAACGACCCCGTCATGTGAAGCCACCCGCGCATCTTTCCCCCAACAAGCCGGTGCCCAAGCCCGCCCCGGCCAGGCCCGCCGATGATCCGTTGGGCACGGACCCGACGCGCTATGGCGATTGGGAGCTGAAGGGGATCGCGGTGGATTTCTGAAGGGCTAGCTTTCGTCCTTCAGCGGCCGGCTGAGCAGCGCTTCGATCACCGCATCGACGCTTGCCCCTTCCAGCAGCGCGCAGACCGCGTCGACCACCGGCATCTCCACGCCCGCCGCTTGCGCCGCCTTTCGAAGCACCGGTGCCGTCGCCGCGCCTTCCGCGACGGTCTTGCGATCGCCGAGCAGCGCGGCCGCCGCGCGCCCCTCGCCCAGCCCGACCCCGAGCGCGAAATTGCGCGACTGGGTCGAGCCGCAGGTGAGCACCAAGTCGCCCAGCCCGGACAAGCCGGTGAGCGTCTCCGGCCGGCCCCCGCGCGCCAGGCCGAAGCGCACCATCTCCGCGAAGCCGCGCGCGATCGTCGCCGCGCGGGCATTCTCGCCCAGGCCGGCGCCCGCCACTACCCCGCAGGCGATGGCGAGCACATTCTTCACCGCGCCGCCGATTTCGGCGCCGATCACGTCGCTCGAGCCATAAAGCCGCAAAGCGTCCCCCGCGAGCCGCGCGACCAGCGCCGTGCGCAGATTGGGGTCGGCGCAGGCGAGCGTCAGCGCGGTCGGCTTGCCCGCCGCCACCTCGCGCGCGAAGCTGGGGCCGGAGAGAACGGCGAGCGGCGCGGCGGGGTGGAGCTCGGCGGCGACCTCGCTTATCAGCTTGGCGCTGCCCGCCTCGATCCCCTTGGCGCACAGGATCAGCGGGCGCGTGCCGATCGGTGCCGCGCGCAGCACCGCGCGGACGAACTGCGCGGGCACCACGACCAGCAGCGCCCCGCAATCCGTGAGTGCCGACAGATCACCCGTCGCCCGGATCGCGGGCGAGAGCGGGACGCCGGGCAGGAACTGGCCATTTTCATGCGTGTCGTTGATCGCGGCGACGACCTCGGCCTCGCGCGCCCATAGCAACGTCTCGCCCTGGCGCGCGATCACCTGCGCCAGCGCGGTGCCCCAGGCGCCGGCGCCGATGACCCCGAGCTTCACGCCTTCACCCCCGCGCCGCGCACCGCTTCCGCGCCGGGATCGAGCGGCCAACGCGCGCGCGCGGGCGTATCGAGCGGATCGGTGAGTCCGGCGGCGAAGCGCTCGGCGCCCGCCCAGGCGATCATCGCGGCATTGTCGGTACAGAGCCACAAGGGCGGCGCGACGAAGCGCAGGCCGTGCCCGGTGGCGAGATCGGTGAGCGCCCCGCGCACCGCCTGGTTCGCCGCGACCCCGCCCGCGACCACCAAGGCCGTGGCCCCCGACGCCGCGCCGATCGCGCGCGCGGTCCGGTCGATCAGGCACTCGACCACCGCCGCCTGAAAGCTCGCCGCCAGATCCTCGGCCGACACCCCGCCCGCGTCCCACGCGCGCGCGACCGCGCTTTTAAGGCCAGCGAAGGAGAAATGCGGCTCGGCCGCACTTTTCAACGGGCGTGGCAGCGGCACCGCGCGCGGATCACCCAGCGCCGCCGCGCGCTCGACCGCGGGGCCGCCGGGAAAACCGAGGCCCAGAATCTTGGCGGTCTTGTCGAACGCCTCGCCCGCCGCGTCGTCGATCGTCGTCGC
>LWDJ01000020.1:0-35226 GCA_002083435.1 Proteobacteria bacterium SG_bin6
TGGCGCCAATATCTGCTGCCGCTGCTGCCGCCGCTGTTCGTCCAACTGGCGCGGGGCTGGAGCATCGCCGCGCCTTCGCGGCCGCTGCGCATCGCGACCGCGATCTTCGTTGGCGCCGGCCTGTCACTGTCGATCGAGGCGTTGCTCGGCGCGGCCCGGCAGGGGCTGGCAATGCCCCGCGCCGCGCGGGAGAGCGACGCGATTGGCGCGGCGTTGCGCGGCACGGGCGCGGGCGGGGCTGTGGCGACACTTTCGCCGCAATATCTGCCCGCCGCGGGGCTCGCGATCGACCCCCGCTTCGCCGCCGGCCCCTTCTACTTTCGCGCCGAGGGACTGCTCGATCCAGCCGCCGAGCGGCGCCTGCACCTGCTGAGCACTGCCACTCTCCCCACCACGCCGCTCGGCCCGGTACTGACCGGCGCCGAGCCCGACGGCGACGCCGCCCTCGCCGCCATTGCCCGCGCGCGCGGCTATCACCCGATCCGTGTCGACGGCACCCGCTTCACCCTATGGCTGCCGCCAAACCCGCTTGCGCGCGCCCGCGAAGCATCGTAAGCGCGAACCAATCCGAAATCGCAAATAGGATCAGCGTCGGTGCCCGCTTGGCGGGGCCGGACGGGAAGCCTATGTTCGGCGACTAGGATCAACGAAGGAAAATGGCGTGGCGAAGACGACCCCGACTGAATTCATCCGCCAGGTGCGCGCCGAAACCGCGAAAGTGGTATGGCCCAACTGGAAAGAAACGCGGATGACCGCGATCATGGTAGTGATCATGACCGCGATGCTCGGCCTGTTCTTCTTCACGATCGACGCCTTCTTCGACGCGATCGTCAACTTGCTGCTGAACCTGGCGAAGTAAGGAAGGGCCGGAAGGGACTTATGGCGCGCTGGTACATCATTCACGCTTATTCGGGCTTTGAAGGCAAGGTTCGCGACGCGATCATGGCCGAGGCGACCCGGCTCGGGCTCGAACAGCTGGTCGAGGCGATCGAAGTGCCGACCGAAACCGTCACCGAGGCCCGGCGCGGCAAGAAAATCCAGGTCGAGCGCAAGTTCATGCCTGGCTATGTGCTCGCCAAGCTCGAGATGAACGACGACGTCTATCACCTCGTCAAGAACACGCCCAAAGTGACGGGCTTCCTCGGGCCGAACGGCAAACCGCAGGCCATCAGCGATGGCGAAGCATCGCGGATGCTCTCGACCAAGGACGAAGCGGCGCCCACCACCAAGACCAAGATCAAGGTCGATTTCGAGATCGGCGACGCGGTGAAGGTGCTCGAAGGCCCGTTCGCGAGCTTCAACGGCACCGTGGAGGGCCTCGATTTCGACAAGTCGAAGGTCAAGGTGTCGGTGTCGATCTTCGGCCGCGCGACCCCGGTCGAACTCGATTTCGAGCAGGTCGAGCGCGTCAAGTAAGTTGCGCGAGCGGCTTCGTGCCGCTATGCGCGCGCCTTCGCCGTACCGCCCGACTCGGGCGCCGGGCGCTTCCGTGCGGGAGGCTTTCAGCCGCTTGAACCGCTAAACTTGAACCGGGTGACCGCGTGCCGCCCCCTATAGAGTGAGATCAATGGCCAAGAAGATTACCGGCTATATCAAGCTGCAGGTTCCTGCAGGCAAAGCCAACCCCTCGCCGCCGATCGGCCCCGCGCTCGGTCAGCGCGGCGTCAACATCATGGAATTCTGCAAGGCGTTCAACGCCGCGACTACCGATCTGGAAGTCGGCTCGCCGATCCCGACGGTGATCACGGTCTATGCCGACCGCAGCTTCTCGTTCGAGACCAAGACGCCACCCGCGACCTTCCTCATCAAGAAGGCGATGAACCTGAAGTCGGGCTCGAAGGAGCCGGGCAAGGTGAAGGCCGGCACGATCAAGCGCTCGCAGCTGAGCGAGATCGCCCAGGTGAAGATGAAGGATCTGAACGCCAACGATATCGAAGCGGCGACCCGCATCATCGAAGGCTCCGCCCGCGCGATGGGCGTCGACGTGGTGGAGGGCTGATACCGTGGCGAAGCTGACCAAGAAGGCGAAGACTCTCGCCACCGCCGTCAACCGCGACAAGCTGTACGGCGTCGATGAAGCCATCGCGCTTGCCAAGTCGAACGCGACCGCCAAATTCGACGAGACGATCGAAGTCGCGCTCAACTTGGGCGTCGATCCGCGCCATGCCGACCAGATGGTCCGCGGCGTCGTGACGCTTCCCAAGGGCACCGGCAAGACGGTGCGCGTCGGCGTGTTCGCGCGCGGCGCCAAGGCCGATGAAGCCAAGGCGGCGGGTGCCGATGTCGTCGGCGCCGAGGATCTGATGGAGCTGGTGCAGGGCGGCACGATCGATTTCGACCGCTGCATCGCGACCCCGGACATGATGGGCGTCGTCGGCCGGCTCGGCAAGATCCTCGGCCCCAAGGGCCTGATGCCCAACCCCAAGCTCGGCACCGTGACGATGAACGTCGGCGAAGCGGTGAAGGCGGCGAAGGGCGGCCAGGTTGAATACCGCGTCGAAAAGGCGGGCATCATCCACTCCGGCATCGGCAAGGCGAGCTTCGCCGCCGAAGACCTGCGCGCGAACTTCGACGCGCTGGTCGACGCGGTGGTGAAGGCCAAGCCCTCGGGCGCCAAGGGCAAGTACGTCAAGAAGATCGCGATCAGCTCGACCATGGGCGCGGGCATCAAGATCGACATCGCCGAGGTCGCGGGCGCCTAAGCCCGCCTAACACGACCTTCTGAAAACGGGAGCGGTGATCCGAGACGATCGGATCACCGCTCTTTTTTATCTGGCGCGGGGCGGCGCTGTCAGGCGAACCCCAGCGCCATCGCCGTGCGCACCCCGGGGAGCGCACGAACCTGGGCGATCAGCGCCGCCGTCACCGGCTCGTCGACCGAGAGCAGCAGCACCGCCTCGCCCCCCGCCGAACGGCGTCCAAGATGGAAGGTCGCGATGTTGACGCCCGCGTCGCCGAGCGTGCTTCCCAGCCGGCCGATGAAGCCCGGCGCGTCCTCGTTCACCACATAGAGCATGTGGCCCGCGAGATCGGCCTCGACCTTGATGCCGAACAGTTCGACCAGGCGCGGCGCCTGATCGCCGAATAGGGTGCCCGCGACCGAACGCTCGCCGGCCTGTGTCTTCACCGTCACGCGGACGAGCGTGTGGTAATCACCCTCGCGGTCATGCCGCACCTCGCGCACGTCGAGCCCGCGCTCCTTCGCCAGGAAGGGCGCGTTGACCATGTTGACCGTGTCCGAATGGACCCGGAGCATACCGGCGAGCACCGCGCTGGTGATCGGCTTCTGGTTGAGGCTGGCGGCCGCCCCCTCCACCTCGATCGCGACGCCGCCCAGCGCGCCGTGCGACAATTGGCCGACGAGCGAGCCCAATTTCTCGGCAAGCGCCATGTACGGCTTCAGCTTGGGCGCCTCCTCCGCCGACAGCGAGGGCACGTTGAGCGCGTTGGTGATGCCGCCGCTCACCAGATAATCGGCCATCTGCTCCGCCACCTGGATCGCGACATTCACCTGCGCCTCGGTGGTCGAGGCACCGAGATGCGGGGTGGAGACGAAGCCCGGCGTGCCGAACAGCGGCGACGCCTTGGCCGGCTCCTCGGCGAACACGTCGAGCGCCGCACCCGCGATATGGCCGCTATCGAGCGCCGCTTTCAACGCCGCCTCGTCGATCAACCCGCCGCGCGCGCAATTGACGATGCGGATGCCCTTCTTGGTTTTCGCCAGCGCCTCGGCCGAGAGGATGTTGCGCGTCTGGTCGGTGAGCGGGGTGTGCAGGCTGATGAAATCGGCGCGCGCCAGCAGCGTGTCGAGATCGACCTTCTCCACCCCCAGCTCGACGGCGCGTTCGGGGGTGAGGAAGGGATCATAGGCGATCACTTTCATCCGCAGGCCCAGCGCCCGCTCGGCGACGATCGAGCCGATATTGCCGCAGCCGATCAGCCCCAGCGTCTTGGCGTAGAGTTCCACGCCCATGAAGCGGTTCTTCTCCCATTTGCCGGCCTGGGTGCTCGCGTCCGCCTCGGGGAGCTGGCGGGCGAGCGCGAACATCAGCGCGATCGCGTGTTCGGCGGTGGTGATCGAATTGCCGAAGGGGGTGTTCATCACCACCACGCCCTTGGCGCTCGCGGCGGGGATATCGACATTGTCGACGCCGATCCCGGCGCGGCCGATGACTTTGAGATTGGTGGCGTGCGCCAGAATATCCTTGGTCACCTTGGTCGAGGAACGGATAGCAAGGCCGTCATAATCGCCGATGATCGCCTTCAGTTCATCGGGCGTCTTGCCGGTGATTTCATCGACCTCGACGCCGCGCGCGCGGAAGATGGCGGCGGCTTGGGGGTCCATTTTGTCGGAGATGAGGACTTTGGGCATGGTTCGATCCTGAACTTCCCCCTCTCCCGCGTGCGGGAGAGGGCTGGGGTGAGGGTGGGATGCAAAAGGTGGCTCACTCCCTCTCCCCTTCAGGGGAGAGGGTCGGGGAGAGGGGAAGATGCAGGGCGTCCGCTCTGCTCCCTGGCCCCTCTCCCAACCCTCTCCCCTGAAGGGGAGAGGGCTAGGAGCGTCTAGCCGCCTCGCGCTTGCGCATAAGCCCAGTCGAGCCACGGGCCGAGCGCCTCCACATCGGCGGTGTCGACCGTCGCGCCGCACCAGATGCGCAGGCCCGGCGGCGCGTCGCGATAGCCGGCGATGTCGAACGCCGCGCCCTCGGCCTCGAGCAGGCCCGCCAGCTTTTTGATCAGCGCGGCATCGGCGCCCGCGACCGTCAGGCAGACGCTGGTCTTGGAGCGCGTCGCGGGATTGGCGGCGAGGTGACCCAGCCAGTCGCGCGCGTCGACGATCGCATCAAGCGCCGCCGTATTGGCGTCGCTGCGCGCGATCAGCGCGTCGAGCCCGCCGAGCCCTTCCGCCCATTCGAGCGCGAAGATCACGTCCTCGACCGCGAGCATCGACGGGGTATTGATCGTCTCCCCCGCGAACACGCCTTCCACCAATTTGCCGCCCTTCGTCAGGCGGAAAATCTTGGGCAGCGGCCAGGCAGGGGTATAGCCCTCCAGCCGCTCGACCGCGCGCGGGCCGAGGATCAGCACGCCGTGCGCCCCCTCCCCGCCCAGCACCTTCTGCCAGCTGAAGGTGGTGACATCGAGCTTGTCCCAAGGCAGGTCGTACGCGAACACCGCGCTGGTCGCGTCGGCGAAGCTAAGGCCTTCACGGTCAGCGGCGATCCAGTCGCCGTTCGGCACGCGCACGCCGCTGGTCGTGCCGTTCCAGGTGAACAACACGTCATGCCCCCAATCGACCGCGCCGAGATCGGGCAGCGCGCCATAATCCGCGCGCAGGATGGTGGGGTTGAGCTTCAGCTGCTTGACCGCATCGGTCACCCAACCCTCGCCAAAGCTTTCCCAGGCGAGCGCGGTGACGGGCCGGGCGCCCAGCATCGTCCACATCGCCATTTCATAGGCGCCGGTATCCGAGCCCGGTACGATCGCGATGCGGTGGGTGTCGGGCACGCGCAGCACCGCGCGGGTCAGCGCGATCGCGCGTTCGAGTCGCGCCTTGCCGATCTTGGAACGGTGCGAGCGGCCGAGCGACGCTGTCGCGAGCTTGTCGGCCGACCAGCCGGGCGGTTTGGCGCAGGGACCGGAGGAGAAAAAGGGACGCGCCGGCTTCACCGACGGCTTGGTGCGCGCCGCTGGGGCGCCGAATTCAGTCATGTCAACTCTCCTTGCAGAGAGCACGCGCGGCGTTGGGACCGCGTGGCCCGTCGACCCCGGTAACGATCTTTCGCGCATCGTCAATGGCGCTGATGAAAAATTACCACAGGCGGCGCCGTTCGCTTGGTTAACGCAGCGTTTAACATCACGCGCTAGGCGGAGTGCCATGCCCCGCCGCGCCCCCGCCTTCGGCCTTGCCCTGCTGCTCGCCGGCTGTTTTGGCGGGGACCGCGTCGCCCCGCCGCCCCCGCGTCCGCGAGCGAGCCCAGCGGTCACGCTTAACCTGCCGACCAGCCGCGAAACGCAGGCCTGCTTCGCCGATCTCTCGCGCCAGGGCGTGCGCTATTCACCATTGCCGGACCGCGATTATGGCGGCGGTTGCCAGCTGATCGGCGCGGTACAGCTGATCGACATTGGCGTTCCCGTCACCGGCATCAAAGGGATGCGCTGCGGGCTCGCGCGCACCTTCATCGGCTGGGCGCGGAACGGCGTCGCGCCCGCCGCGCGCGAGATACTGGGCGGCGAGCTTGCCCGGATCGAAACCATGGGGAGCTATGCCTGCCGCAACACCGTCGGCACCGCCCCCGCTTACACGCGCCTGTCAGGCCATGCGCTGGGCAATGCGGTGGATGTCAGCGGCTTCATGCTGACAGACGGACGGCGCATCACGGTGCAGGACGGGTGGCGCTCGCCCGACCCCGCCACCGCCGAGTTCCTCCGCGTGATCCGTGCCTCCGCCTGCAAGCGGTTCGGCACGGTGCTCAGCCCCGACTATAATGCGGCACACTACAACCATTTTCATCTGGAGGATGATCGCGCCGGCTTCTGCCGCTAGCCGTAGCGGTTCGGCTGGGTTAGGGCCGGGGAAATGAGCGACGCCAAAATTCCCAACCGCCTGTTCGCCCCCGCGCGCCAGGACGCCGAAACCGCCAAGGGATCGATCCGCACTCCGCAGACCGAAGACCCCGCCTACCGCCTCGCCTTTCAGGACATGGACTTCCTGCTGCGCGAGGATTTGCGCCCGGTGCGCTTCCAGCTGGAACTGCTGAAGCCCGAGCTGATCCTGGAGGAAGCCGGGATCGCTTCCACTTTCGTGTTCTATGGCTCGGCGCGCATCCCCGAGCCCGCCAAGGCGCAGGCGCTGCTCGAACTTGCCGAGGGCGACGAAGCGCGGCGGATCGCCGAGCGGTTGGTCGAGAAATCGAAATATTATGACGAGGCGCGCAAGCTCGCCCAGATCGTCAGCCAGGTGCCGCGCGATGCCGCTGGCCGGCGCCAGTTCGTGGTGTGCTCGGGCGGCGGGCCGTCGATCATGGAAGCCGCAAACCGCGGCGCGACCGATGTCGGCGCCGAATCGATCGGGCTCAACATCGTGCTGCCGCACGAGCAGGCGCCCAACCCCTACGTCACCCCCAAGCTCAGCCTGCAATTCCACTATTTCGCGCTGCGCAAGATGCACTTCCTGCTCCACGCGCGCGCGCTCGCGGCTTTCCCCGGCGGTTTCGGCACGTTCGACGAACTGTTCGAGCTGCTGACACTCATCCAAACCGGCAAGATCGAGCCGATGCCGGTGATGCTGTTCGGCGAGGGCTTCTGGCGCCGGGTGGTGAACTGGGAGGCGCTGTGCGAGGAAGGCGTGATCTCGCCGCGTGACCTGAAGATTTTCCGCTTCGTCGAAACCGCCGAGGAAGCTTGGGATTTCGTCCGTGCCTTCTACCGCGAGCGCCAGCACCCGACCGGCGGCGACCCACTGGATGGGCCGAGCGACTAGCTTGGCCGGAAGCGCCGCCGCCCCTATCTAGCCTGCGAACATCAGGGAGTGCGTTTGCGTGAAATATCTCCACACGATGATCCGCGTCCAAGATCCGGACAAGACGGTGAAATTCCTTGAATTGCTCGGGCTGAAGGAGGTGCGCCGGTTCGACAACCCGATGGGCCGCTTCACTCTGATCTTCATGGCGGCGCCCGGCGACGAACAGGCGCAGGTGGAGCTGACCTATAATTGGCCGCCCGAAAATGGCGAGGCCGAAGTCTATGGCGAAGGCCGCAATTTCGGCCATCTCGCCTATCGGGTGGAAAATATCTACGACACCTGCCAGCGGCTGATGGATGCGGGCTATACGATCAACCGCCCGCCGCGCGATGGGCACATGGCGTTCGTCCGCACCCCCGATAACATCTCGATCGAGCTGCTGCAGGACGGGCATTTGCCGCCGCAGGAGCCCTGGGCTTCGATGCCCAACACCGGCCATTGGTGATGGCGCTGGAGATCGCCTGCGTCCCCGCGCTCAGCGACAATTATATCTGGCTGGCGCATGATCCCGCCTCGGGCGAGACGGTGGTGGTCGATCCCGGTGTCGCCGAACCGGTCGAGGCCGAACTCGCCCGGCGAGGCTGGCGGCTGAGCGCGATCTGGACGACGCATTGGCACCCTGATCACACCGGCGGCAACGAAGCCCTGAAGGCCGCGCACGGCGTGCCGGTGATCGCGCCGGCCGCCGAAGCCGCGCGCATCCCCACCGCCGATCGACTGGTGCGCGAGGGCGACACGGTACGGCTGGGCGGCCATGTGGCCGCGGTGTGGGAGACGCCCGCGCATACCGCCGGGCATATCAGCTATCATCTGGCGGGTGCCCGGCTGATCTTCGTCGGCGACACGCTATTCGCGATGGGCTGTGGCCGCCTGTTCGAGGGCACCGCCGAGCAGATGTTCGCCAATATGCGGCGGTACGCGGCGCTCCCGGGCGAAACCGCCGTCTATTGCGCGCATGAATATACCGCGAGCAACGGCCGCTTCGCGCAGTCGCTCGCACCGGACGACGCGGCGCTCGTCGAACGCATGGCGGCGGTCGCGGCGGCACGCGCCGAGGGGCTGCCGACGGTGCCGACCAGCATCGCGCTGGAAGCGGCGACCAACCCGTTCATCCGCGCCGAGAATGTCGGCGAACTCGCGGCGCTGCGCGCGGCGAAGGATAGCTTTCGCGGCTGACCTAGGCTAAAACTACCGACGGGGGCATCGCGTGCGAAAAGGGAGTGCCATGCGAGGCTTGACCATGATCCCGTTGGTGCTGCTGGCAAGCTGCGCCTCAACGCCGGAACAACGCGCCGCACGGGCGCAGGACGAAGCGACCGACAGCGCGCGGCTCGCTCGGGCGCTTGACGGTTTCGAGCAGGCCGGGGCGCCGCAGACGTGCATCAACGAGCGGCGCGGGACCTACAACACGACGACGATCGGCGACACCATCCTCTACCGCTTCGGCCGCGACGAGATTTTCGCCAATAACGCTCCCGGCTGCCGCGGCGCCGAACGCGGCGACGCCCTGATCCTGCAGAATTTCCAGGCGGGGCTGCTCTGTTCGGGACAGATCATCCAGACGGTCGACGTCATCTCGCGGGTGCAGACGGGCAGTTGCGCGCTCGGCCAGTTTACCCCGTACAAGCGGGTGAAGCGGTGAAGCGCTGGGTCGCCGCGATCCTCGCCGGGCTTGTCGCTGGCGGGGCCACCGGCGCGGCCGAGCTCGACGCGCCCTCGCCCGAGCTTGCCAAGGCGATCGAAGGGCGCGTCGCCGGCACGCCCACCGATTGCGTCGATGGACGCCGGCTGATGGGGCCGGATCGGGTCGACCAGCGCCATCTGGTCTATCGCCAGAACGGCCGCCGGCTCTGGGTGAACACGCTGCGCGACCGCTGCCAGCCATTGCTGGGCGACAATATCCTAGTGTTCGATAACCAGTTCGGCACGCAGCTGTGCACGCAGGACCGGTTCCAGGTGCAGGGCCGCAACGGTGCGTTTTCCGCCGCTTATTGCTTCCTCGGCAAGTTCACGCCGTATGACAAGCCCGAGGCGCCGAAGCGCTGAGCCGGCGCCCCGGGCTATCTGTTACAGCACGAACCGGCTGAGATCGGTATTCCGCGCGATGCTCGCCAGCTCGCGATCGACATAGGCGGCGTCGATCACCACGGTTTCGCCTTGCCGTTCCTCGGCGTCGAAGCTCAAGCTTTCGAGCAGCTTTTCCATCACCGTCTGCAGCCGCCGCGCGCCGATATTCTCCACCTGCCCGTTCACCTCGGCGGCGATGCGGGCGACGGCGCGGATGCCATCATCGGTAAAGTCGATGGTCACGCCTTCGGTACCGAGCAGCGCGCGATACTGGGCGATCAGCGAGGCCTTGGTGTCGGAAAGGATCGCGACGAAATCGGCCTCGGTCAGCGCCTTCAGCTCGACGCGGATCGGCTAGCGGCCCTGAAGTTCGGGCAGCAGGTCGCTGGGCTTGGCGACATGGAACGCGCCCGAGGCGATGAACAGGATATGGTCGGTTTTCATCGGGCCATATTTGGTCGAGACCGTGGTGCCCTCGATCAGCGGCAGCAGATCGCGCTGCACGCCCTCGCGGCTCACCGAGCCGCCGCGCACATCCGACACCGCGATCTTGTCGATCTCGTCGAGGAAGACGATGCCATTGGCTTCGGCGTCCGCAAGCGCGGCGCGGCTCACCTCGTCCTGATCGAGGCGCTTGTCGGCCTCCTCCTCGACCAGCTTGGCCCAGGCGGCCGGCACGGGGAGCTTGCGGCGCTTGAGCGGCGGCTGGCCGAACGCCTTGCCCATCATCTCACCCAGGTTGATCATCCCGACCTGCGCGCCGCCGGGCATTTCGAACGGCATTTGCGGCGCCTGTTCGACCTCGATCTCGACTTCCTTGTCGTCGAGATGCCCGTCGCGGAAGCGCTGGCGGAAGGCTTCGCGCGTCGCTTCGGAGGCACCCTTGCCGGTAAGCGCGTCGAGCAGGCGCGCCATCGCGGCGTCCTCGGCCTTGTCCTTCACCGCCTGGCGGCGGCGTTCCTTCTCCAGGCGCACCGCTTCCTCGACCAGATCGCGCGCGATCTGCTCGACATCGCGGCCGACATAGCCGACTTCGGTGAATTTGGTCGCCTCCACCTTCACGAACGGCGCGTCGGCGAGCTTGGCGAGGCGGCGGCTGATCTCGGTCTTGCCGCAGCCGGTGGGGCCGATCATCAGGATGTTCTTGGGCGTCACCTCGTCGCGCAGATCGGCGCCGAGCCGCTGGCGGCGCCAACGGTTGCGCAGGGCGACCGCGACCGCTTTCTTCGCGTCGCTCTGGCCGATGATGTGCGCGTCAAGCGCGGCGACGATGGCTTTGGGGGTAAGGGCGTCGTTCATTCTTCTGTCCTGAATTTCGTAAGCCCCCTCCCCTTCAGGGGAGGGGGTTGGGGGAGGGGGATAAGAAACTCAAGCGGCGCACCAGGCGCAGCCCCTCACCCAACCCTCTCCCCCAAGGGGGAGAGGGCTAGGAAGTAGGCAGGCTTTCGACCGTCAAATTGCCGTTGGTGTAAACGCAGATGTCGGCCGCGACCTGCATCGCCTTGCGCGCAAGCGTCTCGGCATCGGCCTCGTAATCGGCGAGCGCGCGGGCGGCGGCGAGCGCGAAATTGCCGCCCGAACCGATCGCGGCGATACCCGCCTCGGGCTCCAGCACGTCGCCATTGCCCGTCACCACCAAGGTCACATCCTTGTCGGCGACGATCAGCATCGCCTCCAGATTGCGGAGATATTTGTCGGTCCGCCAATCCTTGGCGAGCTCCACCGCCGCGCGGAGCAATTGGCCGTGATGCTGCTCCAGCTTGCGTTCGAGCCGTTCGAACAGGGTGAAGGCGTCGGCGGTCGCGCCCGCGAAGCCGCCGATCACCGCGCCGTCGCCCAGCCGACGGACCTTCTTCGCATTGGGCTTCATCACCGTCTGGCCCATCGAGACCTGGCCGTCGCCCGCGATCACCACTTTGCCATTCTTGCGCACGGAAAGGATCGTCGTGCCGTGCCACTTGATCGGATCACTCATGGCCCGCGATGTGGCGCCGCGCGCATTTTATGCAAGTGGTCGCGCCCGCCGGCGCGGGAGGCCGCTTTCGTTTTGGCCCCGCCACGTTAAAAGCCATGGCCATGACCGAGCTCGACGCCTTCATCACCGGCCTGCCCAAGGCCGAGCTTCACCTGCATATCGAGGGCAGCCTGGAGCCCGAGCTGATGGTGGCGCTTGCCCAGCGCAATCGACTCACCTTGCCGTTCGCAAGCGTGGAGGAGGTGCGCGCGGCGTACAACTTCTCCAAACTTCAGGATTTCCTGGACATTTATTATGCCGGCGCCGACGTGCTCCGCACCGCCGAGGATTTTCGCGACCTCGCCACCGCCTATTTCGATCGCGCGGCGGCGGACGGTGTCGTCCACGCCGAAATCTTCTTCGATCCGCAAACGCATACCGATCGCGGCATCCCGATGGCGGAGGTGGTCGATGGCCTGTTCGCCGGCATGGCCGAGGCGGAGGCGAAGCATGGCCTTACCAGCAAACTGATCCTCTGCTTCCTGCGCCATCTGGACGAGGACGCCGCCTTCGCGACGCTGAAGGCCGCCGAGCCCTGGCTCGATCGCATCACGGGCGTCGGGCTCGATTCGTCCGAACTGGGGCACCCGCCGAGCAAGTTCGCCCGCGTCTTCGCCCGCGCGGGCGAGATGGGGCTGAAGCGCGTCGCCCATGCCGGCGAGGAAGGCCCGGCGGACTATGTGCGCGAGGCGCTCGACCTGCTGCATATCGACCGGCTCGATCACGGCAACCGCAGCCTTGATGATCCCGAACTCGTCGCCCGGCTCGCCGCCGAGCAGATGGTGCTGACGGTATGCCCGCTTTCCAACGTGAAGCTCTGCGTGGTGGGCGACATCGCCGATCACCCGATCGACGCGATGCTGGGGGCGGGGCTGAAGGCGACGATCAATTCGGACGATCCCGCCTATTTCGGCGGCTATGTCGCGGACAATTATCGCGCGGTCGCCGCTGGGCGGGGGCTGGATCGCGCGGCGCTGAAGCAGCTCGCGCGCAACAGCATCACCGGATCGTTCCTGAGCGCCGCCGAACAGGCGCCGCTGCTCGCAAAGCTCGACGCCTATGCCTAAGCTCACCCCCGTTCCCTATGAGGCGTTCGTCGCCGATGTCCGCGAGCTGGCGCGCGCGATCCCGGCGAGCGGCTGGACGCCCGATTTCCTGATCGGCATCGGCCGCGGCGGCTTGGCCCCAGCGGTCTATCTCAGCCACGCGACCGGCTGGCCAATGCTCTCGGTCGATTATTCGTCGAACGTGCATGATTTCTCGGGCGCGCCGCTCGTCCGCCTCGCCGAGCGTGCGGCGGCGGGCGAGCGGCTGCTGTTCGTCGACGACATCAACGACAGCGGCGGCACGATCACCCGGCTGCGCGGCGAGCTGGCGGCGGCGGGGGCGCCCGATGGCGCGATCCGCTTCGCGACCTTGCTCGACAATGTCCGTTCCTCGGCGCGGGTTGAGTATGCCGCGCGCCAGCTCGATCGGTCGGTGGTGAAGGACTGGTTCGTCTTCCCGTGGGAAGCGATGGCGCCGACCGAAATCGTACGGGAGGACGCCGCCGCCGTCCCGGAACGTACCGCCTAGTTCACGCCCGCTCGATCCGCGCCGCGTAGCAGCCGCGCTTGGCATAATGGGCGTGGCAGTAGGCGACGTCATCGCGAGCGAGGAAGCGTTCGATCACCGGCAGCAGCGCGGCGCCATCGGCGAGATCGGCGTCAACCATCTCGCCCGCCGCGTCAAACGCGCGCAGCGAGATCGGGCGGACGCGGATCACCTCGGGCAGCGTATCCACCGCGGTGAACGCCTCGGTCGCGCCCTCGCGCACGAAGATCGCGTGGCGCGAGCGATAGGGCGTATCGGCGCCCTGATGCTCGTAATTGAGCAGCAGCGCGGTTTCGCCGGGCATCAGATCGCGCAGCTCGACGCGGTCGGGAAAGCCGGGATGGGCATTGACCTGGTAGCGCCGCACCCCGCGCGCGGTGAGCTCGGCGTCGCTGAGGCCATAGAGCGGGACGAAGGGCGCGGGATCGAGCCCGGTGACGCGGAAGGACTTGGCGCTTCTCCTGGTGGGTGCGCACCACCTACCGCCGGCGCGCCGGCCCTCGCATCCCGGGCGTTGCGTTCAAACGTGGGGAAGCGGCCCCAGCGCCTCGACCAGCACGTCACCGCCCTTGCCGGGCCGCCACAGGACGAGCCCGCCGCGCGCGATCTCCACGCCCCGCCCAAGGCTCGCGATCGCTGCGATCATCGCCCCGCCCGCCCCCAGCGCCGCGTCGGCGAGCGCGACGACCAGCGGGTTGGGTGTCGCCCAAGGCGCGAGCGCGCGCAGCTCCTCGGCCAGCGCCTGCGCCGCGTTGGGCCGCGCGCGGCAGGCGAGCGCATAAGCGAGCGCGGTCGAGCGGCTGACGCCGGCGAAGCACGTCACCAGCGCGGGAAGCGGCGCGGCGAGCGCGCGCGCGATCAGCTCCGCGTCGGGCGCGAGCAGCCCGGGGCGGGATTCAGCGATGTCGTTGAACACCAAATCCACGCCCTGGGCTTGCTTCGGCCCACCGGGCGAGCGCGCGCGCAGCCAGCAGGCGGTTTTTGGCGCGACGCCCGCCGCGCTTTCCGGCCCAAAGACGATCATCCAGCGGCGAGCCCGGCGAGCAACGCCGCCTCGGCGAGCGCCTCGCAGCCGCCGAGCACGTCGCCGGTCCAGCCGCCGATCAGCCGGCGGGCGGTCCGCGCGAGCCATAGCACCACAAGCGCAGCGAGCGCCGCGCCCGCCCCACCCGCCACGGGACGCAGCAGCAGCAAGGGCGCGAGCCCGATCACCAGCGCCAGCGCCGCCTCCCAAGAGCGCACGCCTTCGGGCGCAGGCTTCAGCTTCGCCTCGGCCGGATCGCGTGCGTAAGCCATCCCCGCCATCACCGGCGTGACCAGCGCGCGCGCGGCGCCCCCCGCCAGCACCAACGCGAGCGCGCCTTCCACGGGCGCCACCCGCGCGAGCAGCGCCGCCTTGAAGCTCAGCACCGCCCAAAGCGCGAGCGCGCCATAGCTGCCGAGCCGGCTGTCCTTCATGATCGCCAGCCGCCGCTCGGGGGTGAGGCCGCCGCCGAGCCCGTCGGCGGTGTCGGCCAGCCCGTCCTCGTGAAAGCCGCCCGTCACCAGCAGCCCCGCGGCAAGCGCCGCGATCGCCGCCGGCCAGCCGGGAAGCACCAGGCTGATCCCCCAGAACACCGCCCCCGCGAGCGCGCCAACCAGCCAGCCAATCACCGGGAAGAAGGGCACCGCGCGGGCGATCCATTGCGGCTGGAAATCGGGCAGCGCGGGGGTCGGCAGCCGCGTCAGGAATTGCAGCGCGACGACGAAACCCCTCACAGCACCTCCGCGAGCGGCGCGACTTCGGCCAGCAACCGTGCGGCGCCGCGCAGCAGCGGCGCGGCGAGCACGGCGCCGGTCCCCTCGCCCAGCCGCAGCCCGAGATCGAGCAGCGGCGCCGCGTCCAGTTGCGCGAGCAGCAGCGTGTGCCCGCGCTCGGCCGAGCGGTGCGCGAAGATCAGCCGCTCGGCGAGCATGGGCTCCAGCCGAATCGCGGCAAGCGCGGCGGCCGAGGCAATGAAGCCATCGACCAACATTACTTTGCCCGCGCGCGCGCCGCCGATGAACGCGCCCGCCATCATCGCGATCTCGCACCCCCCGAATGCGGCGAGCACCGCGCGGGGGTCGCGGGCGTCGCTCCGTGCGGCGGCGCGTTCGAGCGCGGCCGTCTTGCGCGCGAAGCCCTGGGGGTCATGGCCGGCGCCGAGGCCGATGCAATCGTCGAGCGGCGCGGGGAGCAGGCGGTGCATCAGCAGCGCCGCGCTCGACGAATTGCCGATGCCCATTTCGCCGAGCGCGAGCACGTCCGCGGCGCGCCCGGCGGCGATTTCGGCGCCCCGGGCGAGCGCGGCATCGACCTCGGCGGGGCTGAGCGCGTCCTCGCGCGCGGCGTTGCGGGTGCCAGGGCGGAGCTTGGCGTCGATCAGGCCGGGGTGCGGCGGCAGATCGGCGGCGACGCCGGCATCCACCACCGTCACCGCCACGTCCGCCGCGCGGGCGAGCGCGTTCACGCTCGCGCGGCCGCTCAGGATCAGGCGCACCATCGCCGGAGTGACGCTTGGCGGATAAGCGGCGACGCCCTCCTCGGTCAGCCCGTGATCGCCGGCGAACACCAGCGCCTCGATCCGCTCGACGCCTGGGGTGACCGTGCCCTGGATCGCGCCAAGCTTCACCGCGAGCGCCTCCAGCGCGCCGAGCGCGCCGGGCGGCTTGGCCTGCGCATCGAGCTTCGCGCGCAGAGCGGTAATGAGGTTGGGGTCGAGCGGCGTCACAAGCGTTCCACCAAGTCGATCGCCAGCCCCGTCTCCCCGGCGGTGACGCGCGCGCGGATGCCGTAAACCTGCGCCAGCCGTTCGGGAGTCAGCACCTCGGCGGGCGTCCCTTCCGCCACCAGCCGCCCCTCATGGAGCAGCAACAGCCGATTGGCGACGCGCGCGGCGAGGGGCAGGTCGTGGAGCGTTAGCAGCACCCCCAGCCCCGCCGCCGCCTGCGCGCGAAACAGCGCGATCGCGTCGAGCTGGCGCCCCGGATCGAGCCCGGCGAGCGGCTCGTCGGCGAGCAGGAAGCGCGGGGCGCCGGCGAGCGCACGGGCGAGCAGCACCCGCGCCCGCTCCCCACCCGACAGGCTGGTCGCGTCGCGGCGCGCGAACGCGCTCATGCCCACGGTGTCGAGCGCGGCGGCGATGGCGGCCTTGTCCTCGGCGGCGCTGCTCGCCCCGCGCCAGGGGAGCCGACCGAGCCCGACCAGCGTCTCGACGCTTACCGGCCAGGCGATTTCGGGGATTTGCGGCAGGAAGCCCAAAGCGCGGGCACGTTCCGGGGGCCGCCAGCCGGTAATCGGCCGGTCGCCGAGCGTCACCTTACCTCCGTCAGGCGGGCGCAGCCCGGCGAGGCAGGCGAGCAAGGTCGATTTGCCCGCGCCGTTAGGGCCGAGCACGACGCTCACCGCGCCGGGCGCGAACCGCGCGCTGACCCCGGCGAGCACCGGGCGGCCGCCAAGCGCGACCCGTACATCGTCCGCCGCAAGAACGGCGCCCTCCGGCAGCGGCATCATAGCAGCCGCCGCCGGAGCGTCAGCACCAGCGCCAGGAAGAACGGCGCGCCGAGCGCCGACAGCGCGACCCCCAGCCGCACTTCCTCGGCGGTCGGCAGCAGCCGCACCGCCATGTCGGCGGCGAGCATCAGCGCCGCGCCGCCCAAGGCGCTCGGCACCAGCAGCGCGCTCGGGCGCGCCCCGACCAGCGGGCGCAGCAGATGCGGCACGATCAACCCGACAAAACCGATCACGCCGGTCGCCGCGACGCACACCCCGGTCGCGAGGCCGACGCCCACCACCAGCATCAGCCGTGCCAGCCCGAGCCGCGCGCCAAGCGACCGCGCGCCCGCCTCGCCCAGCGTCAACGCATCGAGCGCCGGGGCGGTCGCGAGCACCAACGCTCCGCCCGCCAGCGCCAGCGGCAGTGTGTAACGCAGATCATCGACGCTGCGGTCCTGCAGCGAGCCCATCAGCCATTTGATGATCTCCCCCGATGCCCAGGGATTGGGCGCGAGGCTGAGCGCGAGCGCGATCCCCGCCCCCGCGACTGTTTGCAGCACCACGCCCGCGAGCACGAAGGTCACCGTGCCGCCAGTAAGCCCCGCCAGCGCGAGCAGCAGCAGCACGCCCACGCCCGCCCCCCCGATCGCCATCGTCGGCAGCAGCCAGAAGCTGGTGAGGCTGAAGTAAAGCGACAGCACCGCCCCCAAGGACGCCATCGCCGACACGCCGAGCAACCCCGGATCCGCGAGCGGGTTGCGCGTATAGCCCTGCAGCGCCGCCCCCCCCAGCCCCAAGGTCGCGCCGACAATCACCGCGAGCAGCGTCCGGGGCAGCCGGAGCTCGAACAGCAGCACCCCGAGCGGACCCGGCGCGCCCCACAGGCTCAAGGGGATCCACACCCGCCCAACCGAAAGCGACAGCAGACCGAGCAGCAGCACGCCGGTGCCGAGCGCGACAATGGTGGCGGCGGGGCGGCTCACGCCAGCACCTCGCGCCCGCGCGCGAAGGTCGCGACCGCGCGGACCATCGCCGGCCCCGCGCAATAGAGCAGCCGTTCGGGAAAGGTGACGCGCGGCGTGTGCCCGGCGAGCTTGGCGAGCGCGGGATGAGTGAGCACCCGGTCCGCCCAGGGCGCGCGGCCATGTTCGCCCAGGAACAGGATCGCGGGCGGCGCCTGGAGCAAGTCTTCCAGCCGCACCGTGCCCCATTTGCGCACGCCGTAATGCGCGGCGGCATTGGTGAAGCCGGCGCGTTGGAGCAGCGCATCGGGCAACGTGCCGCCGCCCGCGACGAAGCCATTGGGCTGGAAGATGAGCGCCGGGCGTGGCTGCCAGCCAAGCGGCGCCGAAGCGCAGGCGAGCGCGATCTCGATCCGGCGCCGGAGCTTTGCCCCCGCTCCGGGCTCCCCGACCAGCGCCGCGATCCGCGCGATCTCGGCGAGCGCCGCCTCGATCGTGTCGCACACGTCGAACAGCTCGACCGTCAGCCCGGCCCGCGCCAGCGCCGCCCGTGTCGCGCGATCGGTGTGGCGGCTGGCGAGCACCAGATCGGGTTTGAGCAGCACCACCTCCTCGGCGGTTTCGTGCGTGATCGGCAGCCGCGCGGCACGCTCGGCGATCGTCGAACCGATCGGATCGTGCGAGAAATGGCTCAAGGCGGCGATGCGATCGGGGGTGACCAGTTCGATCAGGATCGCGTCGGTGCAGGGGCTGAGCGAGACGATCCGGCGTGGCGCCGCGCGCGCGGCGAGCGCCGGCGCCGCGAGCCACAGCATGGCCGCGCCCGCGATTGTCCTTCGGCTCGGCCCGGTCGCTCCGTTGCCCATAACCCGCCATCGCTCGCCCGCCGGCCGATTCCGGCGGGGCATCGTCACGCGGGATATGTCCCGTATCGGCCCGCGCTTCCCGGCGGGCTGATGGACGATCGGCGCCGGGCAGGTCTCCTGGCTTCGCGGGTCAGCGCCGATGCCGTCGCCTTCCCGGGCCGAAACCCAGTGGCATGATGACGGCATGGCTCGCCGCTTACAGTTGCGGGTCCAGCCGGGGACTTGCACCCCATTCCCTTTTCACCCCGCGCGAACACGGGGACCAAGCGCGCGCAAGGGCTTAGGCGAGCACGGGCGGCGCCGTCAACGTCCGCTCAGGCGAACACCTCGCTCAGGTGCGCGCTCGGCAACCCCTCGCGCCGGTGGCGGAGCAGGCCGAACAGCGTCCCGTGGATCGCCGCGACATAGGCGCCAACGAAGGTCTGCACCGTGATCGAGATGACGCTGTTGACCACCTGCGCCGCCGCGCCGCCGCCCGCCGAGCTGAAACTGCCGCGCGCGACCGAGAAGGAGTCGATGCCGAGCAACAGCCCCTGCACCATCGCGAGCACCGCGCCGACGCCGATATACAGTGCGAAGATCACCAAGTAGAGCCCGACCATCCGCCAGCGCAGCCCCCGGGTAAGCACCGCGCTGCGCCGGATCGCCGCGATCGCCCAGCGCCGTTCGACCACGCTCGCGCCTGGGGTCGCCGCCCACATCGCGACCAGCCAGATCACCGCGACGACCATCGCCAGCCAGATCAGCGCCACCAGCAGCACGACCGGAGCACCGCCGCCCGCGGTCGCGGCCACCCCAGCACCCAGCACAACAGGGGGCACGAAAAACAACAGCATCACGATTCCGAACAGCAGGATCGACAACAGCAACAGCCGAGGGACAGCGGCGAGACCGCGTCCGAGCGCGGTGCCGAACGACAATTGCTCGCCATCGGCGGCCGCCGCGGCGGTGACGACACCGATGCCCTGCAGGATCAGTTGCGCCACCAGCCCGATCAGGAACAGCACCACGCCAGCGCCGATAACCCCCAGGAACGTCGCCGGATCACTGAGCCCGCTGAAGAAATCGAGAATTTGGCGCCGTCCATAAATTCCGGAGACGCCCGCGCCCGTTACCAGCACCCCTTGCAGCAGGGTCACCGCTAGGGGTGCGCCAAGCATCACCGCCGGGTTCGTTCGGAACAAGCCGGCGCTGCGGCCGATCACCTCGCCGATCGGAACCTGACGATCCGTTTCATAAATCCGCGTCGCCATTACTTGCCCCCTGCGAGTCAGCGCTTCGGTTCGATTTGAAGGCTGCCGCGCCGTGATTTGGCTGTCCAGCCAAAACTGTTGGTTGCGCAGCGATATACGCGCGCTAAGCATGGCACACAGCGAGGGAGTGAGCGTGGCGCGAGCGAGCGAGCAAAGTGGCACGGAACTGGCCGCCGCGCATCAGGCGCTGGTGAGCGACCCCAATGTTCAGTTCCAGCTGCCTCCGATAACCCCGCCGCCCCCGCCGCCCGCCTGGGCGAAAGCGGTAGGCGAGTGGCTCCGCTGGCTCGTCAAACCGCTGGTGCGGCTGTTCCAGTGGCTCGATGCGCTGCTGCCGGCGGGGATCATCGCCCGCTTGCTGTTCTGGGGGCTGATCGCGCTGGTCGTGGGCTTGGCGGTGATGTTGATCGTCCAGCGGTTGCGAACCGGGCAGTGGCGATTGCCACGCCGCGCGCCGCGCACCGCGCCGGTGATCGAGGAGGATGCTTGGCAGCCCGAGGCGATGCCGGTCCGCCGCTGGCTCGAGGAGGCGGAGGCGCTCGCCGCCGCCGGGCGCTATGCCGAGGCGGCGCACCATCTGCTGCGCCGCTCGATCGACGACATCGCCACGCGCCGCCCCCAGCTGGTGCAGCCCGCGCTCACCTCGCGCGAGCTCGCGCGCGCCGAGGCGGTGCCGGCACCGGCGCGCGGCCTGTTCGCCGGGATCGCCGGACTTGTCGAGCGCAGCCTGTTCGGCGGCCGCGCGGTGAGCGCGGAGGATTGGCGGCAGGCGCGCGACGCCTATGCGCGCTTCACTTTGGGCCAGGCCTGGCAGGGATGAGCGACGTCGCGGTCGGTCGTGCGCGCGAGACGCAGGTGTTTCGCCCGGCGGTGGTCGTGCTGCTGCTGGTGATCGGCCTGATCGGCTTCGCCGCCACGCTGGGGCTCGGCGCCTATCTTCCCGAAACACCGCGCTTCGGCGTGGGCGATCGCCACGCCCTGTCCAACGCCGCGACCGGGTTCAGCGGCATCGTTCGCCTCGCCCGCGCGACCGGCGGATCGCCGATGATGATCCGTGACAAGCGCTTCTGGGGCAATCCCGGGCTGCTGGTCGTCACCCCCGACAGCGGATCGCAGGATTTCAGCGAGATTCTCGGCGAGCGGCCCCGGCAGCCGACGCTGTTCGTGATGACCAAATGGCAGGTCGGACCTGATCGAGATCATCCCGGCTGGGTCCGCCAGGCCGGTTTTATCCACCGCGGCGATCCTGAGAGGACGCTCGCGCCGGCGGTGAAGATCCGGGTCGGCCGCTATAGCAGCGGCGGCGCCCCGTTGGTCGCGCATGACGCGCCGCTCGAAGGGCTGAAGTTCACCGCGCCACGGCCGCTGCAGGTGATGGCAGGGCCGCTGCTCGAACCGCTGCTGAGCGACGGCAAGGGCGGCATCGTGCTAGCCCGGGTGAAGGGCACCACGCAATATCTGCTCGCCGACCCCGATCTGCTCGACAATCGCGGGCTGCGCAGGCTGGAGGACGCGAAGGCCGCGCTCGGGCTGCTCGCGGCGCTGACGCCGGAAGATCGCAGCCTTGGCTTCGACCTCGTAATGAACGGCTTTGGCGCGAAACCCAATGTGCTGCGCCTCGCTTTCGAGCCGCCTTTCCTGGCGGTGACGATGGCGGTGCTCGCGGCGCTGCTGCTCGCCGGCTGGCAGGCGTTCGCGCGGTTCGGGCCGCCCCTGCCGCGCGCGCGGGCGATCGCGTTCGGCAAGGCTGCGTTGGTGGACAATGCCGCCGCGCTCGTCCGCCGCGCCCGCGCCGAACGTCGGCTGGGCGCGCGCTACGCAACCTTGCTGCGCGAGCTTGCCGCGCGGCGGCTGGCGGCGCCCGCGCGGCTGCGCGGCGCGGCGCTCGACGCCTATCTCGACGCGCAAGGCGGCGCCAAGTTCAGCCCGCTCGCCGCCGCGCTTTCGGAAGCGAACGACCGCGATACGCTCAGCATCCGGGCACGAGCGCTGCACAACTGGTTCGAGGAGAAAATCGGGTGACGGTCGACGAAGTCAGCACGCTCGCGGAGGCGATCCGGCGCGAAGTGGCGAAGGCGGTGGTGGGGCAGGACGAAACGCTCGCGCTGATGCTCGTCGCGCTGTTCGCCGGCGGCCACATCCTGCTCGAAGGCCCGCCGGGCACCGCCAAGACGTTGCTCGCCCAAAGCTTCGCGCGCGCGGTGGGGCTCGATTACGGGCGCATCCAGTTCACCCCCGATCTAATGCCGGGCGACATCATCGGCGCCAATCTGTTCAACTTCCAGACGAGCAGCTTCACCCTAACACGGGGGCCGATCTTCACCGAATTGCTGCTCGCCGACGAGATCAACCGCACCCCGCCCAAAACCCAGGCGGCGTTGCTCGAGGCGATGCAGGAACGCCAGGTGACGATCGACGGCGAAAGCCTGGCGCTCAGCCCGCGCTTCATGGTGGTCGCGACCCAGAATCCGATCGAGCAGCAAGGCGTCTATCCGCTGCCCGAGGCGCAGCTCGATCGTTTCCTGTTCAAGCAGCGCGTCGATTACCCCTCGGCCGATGAGGAGCGTCGGATCATCGCCGCGCATGGCGCGCGCACGGCAGCGATGGACCCCGCCGAGTGGGGCGTCGAACGCTGCGCCGACGCGGGCGCGATCGAAGCGGCGCTCGCCACCGTCAGCGCGGTGCGGCTGGTTGACGAGGTGATCGACTATATCGTCGCGCTGGTGCGGGCGACGCGCACCTCCGGCGAAATCGAAAGCGGCGCGAGCCCCCGCGCGGGCGCGATGCTGGCCGGCGCGGCCCGCGCCCGCGCCGCGCTCGACGGGCGCGATTTCGTGATCCCCGACGATGTGAAGGCACTCGCCCCCGCCCTGCTGCGCCACCGGCTGATCCTGTCGCCGGCGGCCGAGATCAGCGGGCGTTCGATCGAGGAAGCGGTCGCGGCGATCATCGCCCAGATCGAGGTGCCGCGTTGATCTATCCCGCGCGCGCGGCGATTCTGGCGGCGAGCCTTGGCGCGCCCGCCGCGCTGCTGCTCGCGGTGATCGCGCCGACGCGCTGGCAATTGGCGCTGTTCTGGCCGCTCGCGGTATTGCTGCTCGTCGCCGCCGACGCGCTGCTGGGCGCGGCGCGCGCGCGGTTGGCGCTCGACTGGCCGAAAGCACTGCCAATCGGTGTCGCGACCGATGCCTGGCTGACGTTGCGCCTGCAGGGCGGGCTGGCGCGACGCGCCGAACTGGCACTGGGGGTGAGCGGCGCGCCCGACTTTCCCGAGGACAACCGGGTGCGCGTGGCGCTTGATGGTGGCGCGGTGCGGGTCGCGCTGCCGGTGGTGCCGCGCCGGCGCGGGCTGCTGATCGCCGAGCGATTATGGGCGCGCTGGACCGGGCCGCTCGGCCTTGCCTGGCATCAGCGGGTCGTGAAACCGGGCGCCACCGCGCGCGTGCTGCCTGATCTGGGCGGGGTGCGGACCCAGGCGGCGCAGATATTTCAGCGCCACGCCTTCCAGGACCTGCTCGCGCAGATCGACCGGGGCGACGGGCAGGAGTTCGACACGCTGGTCGATTTCCACCCCGGCATGGACCGCCGCCGGATCGACTGGAAACATTCGGCGCGCCACGTGAAGCTCCACGCCAAGGAATTTCGTGCCGAGCGCAACAGCCAGATCCTGTTCGTGGTCGATTGCGGCCGGCAGATGAGCGAGCCGGTCGCCGGCCTGCCGCGGATCGACCGCGCGGTGCAGGCCAGCCTGCTCACCGCCTGGGTCGCGCTCAAGCTGGGTGACCGCGTCGCGATCGAGGCGTTCGACGCGCGGCCGCGGCTGGCGAGCGGCTTCGTGTCCGGCCCCGGCGCCTTCGCCGAGTTGCAGCACGTCGCCGCCGAGATCGATTATAGCGCCGCGGAAAGCAACTACACCTTCGCGCTCACCGCTTTGGCCAAGCGGCTTACCCGGCGTTCGATGATCGTGCTGTTCACCGAATTCACCGATCCTGCCGCCGCCGATTTCCTGGTCCGCGCGGTCGCGCGCCTCGCCGAGGCCCATCTGCTGCTTGTCGTGGTGCTGCGCGAGGAGGAACTGGAGACGATCGCCGCGCGCGCTCCCGAAACCGCCGAGGACGTGACACGGGCGGTGACCGCCGGCGCGCTGCTGCACGATCGCCAGCTGGTCATCACCCGGTTGCAGCGTCTGGGGGTGCGCGTGATCGAAAGCGAGCATGACCGGGTCGGCGAGCGGCTGGTCGCCGGCTATGCCGATCTGAAGCGACGGAATCTGCTATGAGCACGCACGCGGCGGGCGCTGGCCCGGTTCTCGTCAACGCGACCCGCTTCCGCGCGGCGCATCAGGCCGATTGGGAGCGGCTCGACGCGCTGCTCGCCCAGCTCGAGCGCGGCAAGGTGACCGCGCTCTCCGCGGAGGATCTGCTCGCGCTGCCCCTGCTTTACCGCGCGACGCTGTCGTCGCTGTCCGTCGCGCGAGAAACCTCGCTCGACCGCGCGCTGGTCGCTTATCTGGAGCAATTGTCGCGCCGCGCCTATTTCCAGCTCTACGGCGTGCCGGTGTCGTTCAACGCCCAGCTGCGGGACTTCTTCGCGCGCGGCTGGCCCGGCGCGGTGCAGGCGGTATGGCGCGAAACTCTGGTCGCGTTCGTCCTGTTCGCGGTGAGCGCGGTGCTCGGCTATGTGCTGATCCGCCACGACCCAAGCCTGTACGGCGCGATCATCGATCCGCAAATGGCGGGCGGGCGCGTTCCCGGTGCGAGCGCCGCGACGCTGCGCGAAACGCTCTACCATGCACCGAACGGCAATCGCGAAGGCGTGCTCGCCACTTTCGCCACTTTCCTCTTCACGCACAACGCCCAGGTCTCGATCCTGTGCTTCGCGCTCGGCTTCGCTTTCGGGGTGCCGACGGTTATGCTGCTGATCTTCAACGGCCTGATAATGGGCGCGCTGTTCGCGGTGTTCGTACCGGCGGGGCTTGGCCCCAATCTCGCCGCGTGGTTGTCGATCCACGGCACGACCGAGATTTTCGCGATCCTGCTAAGCTCGGCCGCGGGCTTGCGGATCGGCACCGCGCTCGCCTTTCCCGGGCGGCAAGGCAGGCTGGAGGCGGCGGTGACCCAGGGGCGGCTCGCGGCCACGGTGATGGGCGGCACGGTGGTGATGCTCGCGGTCGCGGGGGTGCTGGAGGGCATCGGGCGGCAAAGCGTGCAGGGCGACGGCGCGCGCGCGCTGATCGGGCTGGCCATGCTGGCGCTGTGGCTGGGCTATTTCTATTGGCCACGCGGGGGCCGCGATGGCGCCGCCTAAACGCGCCGCGCCCGATCCCCGGCGCAGCTTCGTCACCCCCGAGGGCGTCGACCTGCAACTGCGGCTGGCGAGCGCGAGCGCGCGCGCCGGCGCCTTCATGATCGACGCCGCGCTGATCCTCGCGACGCTGATCCTGTTCACCCTGCTGATCGCGTTCATCCTGGATGGGGCACGGGCGCAGGTCGGCGCGATCTTCGAGATACTGTGGCTGGTGGTGTCGTTCTTGCTGCGCAACGGCTGGTTCGTGCTGTTCGAAATGGGCGGGCGTGGCGCCACCCCCGGCAAGCGCGCGCTCGGTCTGCGTGTCGTCGCGCGCGACGGGGCGCGGCTTACCGGCGGCGCGGTGATCGCGCGCAACGCGATGCGCGAGATCGAGCTGTTCCTGCCGCTTTCCTTCGCGGTCGGGCAGAGCTTTGGCAGTAACGGCGATGCCGGTTTCGCGATCGCCGCCCTGCTGTGGAGCGGCATCTTCCTGTTCTTCCCGCTGTTCAATCGCGACCGGCTGCGCGTTGGCGATCTGCTCGCGGGCACCTGGGTGGTGGAAGCGGAGCGGCGCGCGCTCGCCACCGATCTGGCGGTGCAGCGGCCGGCGCGGCGCTTTTCCGAGAGCGCGCTCGCGCTGTACGGCGAATATGAACTGCAGACGCTGGAGGAAGTGCTCCGGGCCGGGCGGCGCGACGCGATCAGCGTTGTCGCGGCGGCGATCCGCGCCAAGGCGGCGCTTGCCGATGATGGCGACGACGAGGGGTTCTTGCGCGATTATTATGCGGCGCTGTGCGCGCGGCTCGAGGCGGGGCTGCTGGTCGGGCAGCGGCGGGCCGACAAATTCGGCTAAGCGTTGCCGAGAAGCGGGTGGCCGCCGGCGAAAGGGAGGGACACCGGCGGCCATAAAGTCAGCCTAGCTGGCGGCACGGATGACATAACCCGATACCACAACCGCAACTGCTCAAGGTAAAAAAAGCACGCCCAACCTTGGCGCACCCGCAAGAAATGGGAAGCTGCCAAGAATTTACAAGAAGCCTACTTGCCTCCGGCCTCGGCCAGCGCCGGCAAGGGCGGGTGCAGGCGCAGGCGTTGCACGCGCTTGCCATCGGCGGCGACGATCTCGATCCGCCAGCCACTGGGATGATCGAGCAGCGCGCCCGCCGCCGGCACTTGGCCCGCGAGCAAGGCCGCGAGCCCGCCGATCGTGTCGATATCCTCCTCGGCGACCCCCAGCCGCGGATCGACCACGGCGGCGACTTCCTCCAGTTCGGCGCGGGCGTCGGCCTCCCACCCGCCATCGTCGATCGGGATGAGCAGCGCCTGGGGCGCCTCGTCATGCTCGTCCTCGATATGGCCGACGATTTCCTCGATCAGATCCTCGATGGTGACGAGGCCCTCGGTGCCGAAATACTCGTCGAGCACGATCGCCAGATGCACGCGCTTCTGCCGCATGTCCGCCAGCAGATCGAGCGCCCCGCGCGACATCGGCACGAACAGCGGCTCGCGGATCAGCCCGGCGATGCTTTCGGGATGCTCGGCGCCGGTCGCGAGGATCGCGAACACGTCCTTGATATGGACCATGCCGATGATCGTATCGAGCTTTTCGCGGTACACCGGCAGCCGGCTGTGCCCGGCTTCCGCGAACAGCTTCACCAATTCGGCGAAGCTGGTGCCCTCCTCCACCGCGATGATATCGGCGCGCGGCACACCGATGTCGCCCGCGTCGCGCTCGCCGAAATGGAGCAGGTTGCGCACCATCTGGCGTTCCAGCGGCGAAAGATCGCCCTTGGCATCGGGCGCGGGATCGTCCTCATGCGCGTCGATCACTTCCTCGATCTGCGCGCGCAGCGAATCGTCATGCGGTTCGCCGAAGATCCAGGCGCGGAAACTGCGCCACAAGCCGCCGTCGGGAGAGGCGGCGTCGGTACTTTGGCCGTCGGGCATTAGCGGGTGTCAGTCCTCATAAGGGTTATGCAAGCCAAGCCCTTGTAGCACATCACGCTCGATCCGCTCCATGGCTTCGGCTTCCTCATCCTCAAGATGATCATGGCCCAGCAGGTGGAGCGTCCCGTGAACGATCAGATGCGTCGCATGATCCGCGAGGGAGATGCCGCGCTCGGCCGCTTCGCGCGCGCAGGTTTCATACGCGAGCACGATATCGCCGAGCAGGATTTCGCCGTGGAGACGATCGAGTCGCGCGAGATCGTCCGCGTCGAGCATCGGAAAGGAGAGCACGTTGGTCGGCTTGTCCTTCCCGCGATAATCGCGGTTGAGCGCCCGCACCTCGGCATCGCTGGCAAGGCGGATGGAGAGTTCGATCGCAGGCTTGGCATCGATCAACCCTGCCATCGGTGTGGCGAGAAGGGCGGCGGTCGCGGCGCGGGTGGCCAGGGGTTCCCAAGCGTCATCGTCTTGCCAAGGCGCCTCCATCAGAACCGCGATGTCGAGCATCAGGCGATATCCGTCTGGCTGAAGTCGTTACCTTTATAGAGCAGGCGCGCGCCAGCTACCCGCGCGCAAGCATAAGCGAAACAATCGCCCATATTGAGTTGCGCGGGATGGCCGGAACGTTTGCCGTAACGGTCGGCGGCATCGACCGCCGCGGCCAATTCCGCGTCGCCGATCATGATTGTGTCGATCGCGTAGCGCGCGCCGAAGGCCAGTACTACGGCACGGGCCAGCGCGGGTGTTATATCAGGCGCCCGGGCAAGCGCGACCACACTTTCCCAACAACTGATGGGCGACCAAAGCAGTTGATCGGCCGCGTCCATTCGCCGTGCGAGATCGAGCGCATCTTCCTCCTCGCGCAGCATAGCCACGATCGCCGATGCATCGAGGAACAGCTTCACAGTTCGCCCGAAAGCTCGTCGAAAAAGGCCTTGTCAGTGCTGGCGACACCGCCCCGGCTGGGCGGAAAATCCCTCCACAGCTCTTCCAGAATCTCGACCGCCGGGCGCCGTTTGGGCGCCGATGCAGGAGCCGGCACTTTCGCTGCGAGGCTGTCGGCAAGCGCCGCGTGCACCGCCTCGGCCAACGATACGCCAAGCGCCGCCGCGAGCTGCTGGGCAAGCTCAGCGGTGGCCGCATCGACTGCGATATTCCTGGGTGGATCGCGTTCAGCCATGCCGCACCATAGCAGCTATTCGCCGCCCTCATAAGCATCCACGATCCGCCCGACAATCGGATGGCGGACCACGTCGCCGGCGGTGAAGCGGCAGACGCTCAGCCCCTCGATCCCCTCCAGCCGCTCGACCGCGTCGTTCAGGCCCGAGGCGCGGGTGCCGCCGGGCAGGTCGGTCTGGTTCGGATCGCCGCACACCACCATCCGGCTGTTCTGGCCAAAGCGGGTGAGGAACATCTTCATCTGCGCGGGCGTGGTGTTCTGTGCCTCGTCGAGGATGACGAAGGCGTCGGCCAGCGTGCGCCCGCGCATGAAAGCGATCGGCGCGATCTCGATCTCGCCCGACGCGATCCGCCGCTCGACCTGCTCGGCGGGCAGGCAGTCGTTCAACGCGTCGTAGAGCGGGCGCAGATAGGGATCGACCTTCTCCTTCATGTCGCCGGGCAGGAAGCCCAGCCGCTCGCCCGCCTCGACCGCCGGGCGGGAGAGGATCAGGCGCTGCACGCTGCCGGTGATCAGCTGCGCCACCGCCTGCGCTACCGCGATATAGGTCTTGCCGGTGCCGGCGGGACCGAGCGCGAAGATGATGTCGTGGCGCGTCAGCTCACGCATATAATGCGCCTGCGCCGGCGTGCGCGGGACGATCGTCTTCTTGCGGGTGCGGATCATCACCGTCGGCGGGCTTTCCGCCTCTGCCGAGATGATCCCGTCGAGCGTGGGTTCGGCGGCCATCGCGATCTCCGCGTCGATCAACCCGGCATCGACCGCCTCGCCACGCATGATCCGGCGGTAGAGGCCGGAGAGCACATCGCGCGCCGCCGCCACCGCCTCCGCCGAGCCTTCGAGCCCCACCCGATTGCCGCGCGCGGTGATATACACCCCCAGGCGGTTCTCGATCAGCAACAGATTCTGGTCGAACTGGCCGAACAGCTCGGCCATCAATTGCGGGCGATCGAAGCTGAGCTCGGCGCGGCTGCGCTCACTCGGGGCTTTCGGCGTGGGCTTGCGGCTCATGCGGCTCCTGCGGTCGCCGGGCGGTGGCGCCCGGTGGCAACGAATGTGGCAGAGCAGCCGGAGCGGGGGAAGCCTTCACCGGCACTTTATCAGCCGGCTTCAGCGCGATTCTACGCCTCGGCGGTTTCCTCGCCCGCGCCCGCCACCGGCCGCTCGAACCAAGCCTCGACCGGGCCGGAGAGCTTGATCGTCAAGGGGCGGCCGTGGCGGTCGGTTTTCTTGCCAAGCGCGACGCGAATCCAGCCTTCCGACAGGCAATATTCCTCGACATCGCGGCGCTGGGCGCCCTTGAAGCGGATGCCGACGCCGCGTTCGAGCGCGGCTTGGTCGAAAAAGGGGCTGCGCGGATCGCAGCTGATCCGGTCGGGAACGGTTTCGGTCATGCCGGGCTCTTGGCGCAAAGCCGGCGCGGGCGCAACGGCCGTCAGGGTTGGCGCCGCGCCGTTGGCGCAGCGACGGCGCCAGCGCAAGCCCCCACCCGGCCACCCATTGAGTGTATCCTGTGGGCGGCCGGGTGGGGGTGTGGGCTGGCGCCGCTTAGAAACGCGCGCTCGGCGCGTTTCCAAACAGGCATGCTAACGGCAAACCTCGACGCGGAGCGGATAGCCCGAATAGGGATCGTAGCGCCGCTCGATCCAGCAATGCTGGGCATAGCCATCATAATAGCCACGCGGACCGTAATGAGCGCGCGGGCCATAATAGCCCCGGTCATAATAGCCACGATCGTAATAGTTGTAGCGGGGGCCGTAATAACCATAGCCGCGCGACGGCCCGTAATAATAGCGATCCCGGTTGGAGGCGAGCGCCGCGCCGACCGCCAGTCCGGCGATGCCGACCGCGAGCGCCCCGCCCGCGCCGATGCCACGATCGCGCACGATCACGGTGCGCCCGCGGCCGCCATACCACCGCTGCGCGTCAGCGGGGGTCGCCGCCGTCGCCAGCGTCGCCCCCAGCGTCAGCGCGACCAAGCCTTTCTTCATCCAGCTCTTCATTTGGCCCAACTCCAGCATGTGCCGATTCGCCTTCACGGCATAAGACCGTGCTACCGCGCGCCGGCTGAACGCGGTGGGAATATACCGTTCATCTGGGGTTTAGCTTGGCAAGGTCAAGCGCAACGCGCCACGTGGTTGCGGCGCCGTGCCAGCTGGGGCTAGAGCGGCGCCATGGCATATTGGCTGATCCGCTCCGAACCCTCCGCCTATAGCTGGGACGAATTCGTCGCTGAGGGGCGCACCGAATGGACCGGGGTTAAGAACGCGACCGCCGCCATACACCTGCGCGCGATGGCGCCGGGCGACGAGGCGATCTTCTATCACTCGAACGAGGGCAAGGAAGCGGTAGGCATCGCGCGCGTGACCCGCGGCTTCCAGCCCGATCCCACCGATCCGAAATGGGTCTCGGTCGAGTTCGAATGCGTCGCGCCGCTGCCCAGGCCGGTGCCGCTCGCGACGATGAAGGCCGAGCCGCGCCTGGCGGAAATGCGCATGATCAAGCAGTCGCGGCTATCGGTTTCGCCGGTCACCGACGCCGAATGGGCGGTGATTCTGGAACTTGCCGGCGCGTGAGCGCCGACCGCCTGCTGTTCGTTTACAACGCCCATGAAGGGCTGGGCCACGCGTTGCTCGATGCGGTGCACAAGATGGTCGCGCCGGCGAGCTACCCCTGCTCGCTGTGCGCGCTCACGTACGGGTCGGTCGCGATGAAGCGTGCGTGGAAAGCATTTCTGGCATCCCTGCCGCAGAGCAAAGCCTTCTATCACCGCGAGGATTTCGCGCGTGCCTATCCAGCGATCGGCGATCTCGCCTTGCCCGCGATCCTGATCGATCGGGGCGGTGGCCCCGAGCTTCTGGTCGCCGCCGCCGAACTCGATCCCCTGCCCGATCTGCCCGCGTTGATCGCCTTGCTCGACGCCCGACTCGGCCGCGCTTGACAGCGGCGCCCCACCGCTTCCACCACCGGCGCCGCAACAATGAAGGCGGCAAGCCATGCATAACCGCACCGGTGTCTATCCGGGCACGTTCGATCCGCTGACGCTCGGCCATCTCGACATCATCCGGCGCGGCGCCAAGCTGGTCGATCGGCTGGTGATCGGCGTCACCACCAACCCCAGCAAGACGCCGATGTTCACGCTCGCCGAGCGGATGGCGATGGTCCAGCGCGAGGTGGCGGGGCTGGAAGGCGAGATCCACGTCGTCAGTTTCGACTCGCTGCTGATGGACTTCGCCGAGCGGGAAGGCGCCAGCGTGATCGTGCGCGGCCTGCGCGCGGTGACCGATTTCGAATATGAATTTCAGATGACGGGCATGAACCAGCAGCTCAACAACCGCATCGAAACCATCTTCCTGATGGCCGATGTCGCGCTGCAGCCGATCGCCAGCCGCTGGGTGAAGGAAATCGCCTTTTACGGGGGCGACATTCGCAAGTTCGTCTCGCCGGCGGTCAACGAGGACGTCGTCGCACGCGTCAATCAATTCGGCCGCAAGGGCAGCTAATTGATGCCCGCGCCCAATTGGCGCCGCAAATGAACTGCTTTATGGGCGCCGGGCCGAAGCCAGATTAGCGTGGGGTTGGAATGCGTTTGATTTTCGGGGCGTTCGCCCTTGCCGCCAGCGTCGCCATGGTGGCGCCCGCCACCGCTCAGGTCGTTCCCTCGCTGCGCCCGGCTCCCGCCGACCAGAACGACAAGGAAAACCTGCTCTATCTCGATCTGTCGACGGGCGGGCGGGTGACGATCTGGCTGCGCCCCGATGTCGCGCCCAAGGCGGTCGAGCGGATCAAGATGCTAACGCGCCAGCATTTCTATGACGGGCTCACCTTCCACCGGGTGATCGACGGCTTCATGGCGCAAACTGGCGACCCCAAGGGGGACGGCACCGGCGGTTCCGACCTGCCGGACCTGCCGTCCGAGTTCAACTATCTGCCGCACACCCGCGGCGCCGTCTCCGCCGCGCGCCAGGGCGCCGCGCCCGACGCCAGCCCAGAGGACAAGAAGAAGGCCGAAGACAGTGCCAACAGCCAGTTCTTCATCGTCTTCGAACCCACACTGAAGCTCGACTTCAAATATACCGTGTTCGGCCGGGTCGTCGACGGGATGCAATATGTCGACGCCATCCAGCGCGGCGAGCCGCCCGCGAACCCGAGCCGCATCCTTCACGCCTATATTGCCGCCGACAACCCGCCACCCTACAAGGCCGAGGCGCCCGCGCCCACTGCTAATTCCGCGCTCGGCCCGGCGGTGACCTTGCCCGGAGCCTAGAACTGAGCGAGCGCACGCTCGTCATCGACACGGCCACGGCGGCCTGTTCGGTGGCGCTGATCGCGGATGGGCGGGTGATCGCGGCGGCGCATCGCCGGGTCGGGCGCGGTCATGCCGAACAATTGCTGCCGATGATCGCCGCGCTGCCCGATGGGGGGCGCGCGGAGCGCCTTCTGGTCGATTGCGGCCCCGGCAGCTTCACCGGCATCCGGGTGGGGCTCGCCGCCGCCCGCGCGCTGGGGCTGGGCTGGAACGCCACCGTCTTGGGCTATAGCGCGCTCGCGCTGATCGCCGCGCGTGCATTCGCGGACGCGCCCTCGCTCGCCACGGTTGCCGTGGTGCTGGAAGGGGGGCATGGAGAGGTCTTCATGCAAGCCTTCGCCGCCTCGCCCTTCGCCGCGCTCGCGCCGCTCGCCTCGCGGCTGCCGGAAGACGCGCGCGCGGCGGCGGGAGACATCGCGTTGATCGGCAGCGGTGTGCGCTGGCTCCACCCCGACCGCGCCGAGACGGCGGCCGCGATGATGCTCCCCGTCGCCGCCGATATCGGACTGCTGCCGGCCGCCTATGCGCAGCTTCCCGCGCGCCCGGTCTATGGCCGGCCGCCGGACGCCAAGCCGGCGGCGCGGTGAGCACGCAAGTGATCGAGCTCAGCGGCGGGGGCACCGCCGAGCTGGGCCTGGTCGATCAGCTGATGAAGCGCGCCTTTGATCCCCGTTTTGGGGAGGCGTGGACGCGGCCCCAATGTTTGGGAATGTTAAGCTTGCCAGGCGTGTGGCTGACAATCGCCCGGCTGAACGGGAACGCCGCCGGCTTCGCCCTATCCCGGGTGATCGCCGACGAAGCAGAACTTCTGTTGCTCGCGACCTTGCCCGAAGTGCGGCGGCTGGGTGTAGGCCGTGCCTTATTACGCTCGGCGATGGAGGAAGCGTGCTCCAGAGGGGCAAAGCGCCTGTATCTGGAGGTTCGCTCCAACAACGACGCCATCGGTTTTTACGTACGATTGGGATTTCACAAGGTAGGTCAACGTCGCGGCTATTACCGCGGACCGGGCGGTCAATTGTTCGACGCCTTTACCTTGGCGCGCGACGTCGGCTGAAACCTTGGTTGTTTACCAAAATTATTGCTTGCATTGCGCGCGTCAAAAACAGATAGCGCTGTCAGTGCCCCTATGTGGGCCAAGGCTTCAGGGACAGAAAGGATAACGATGGAAACCTCGAACGAGTTGCAGGAAACGCTCATCACGTTGACCGCTGATATTGTCGCTGCGCATGTGAGCAACAACAGCGTCGCCGTGTCCGATCTGCCGGTGCTGATCGCGAATGTTCACAATGCGCTGCAGGGTCTTGGCGGCCCCGCCCCCGAACCCGAGGTTAAGCAGGAACCGGCGGTTTCGATCCGCGCGTCGGTGAAGCCCGACTATATCGTCTGCCTTGAAGACGGCAAAAAGCTGAAGATGCTCAAGCGCCATCTGATGACCCATTATCAGATGACCCCGGAGCAATATCGCGCCAAGTGGAATCTGCCCGCCGATTACCCGATGGTCGCGCCGAATTATGCCGAACAGCGCCGCAGCCTGGCGAAGAAGATCGGCCTGGGCACCAAGCGTCGCCGCTCGCGCTGAACCCTGCCCATCGCACAAACAGGGGGCCGGTCGATCATTGCGATCGGCCGGCCCTTTTCGCGTCGGGCGCATCGGGCTATCTCCGATGACGATAGGCCAATACAGAAAGAACGCCGGTGCCGCGCAAGATCGATCTGGAAGCGCTTTGTGCCCAAAAGGGGCTGCGCATCACCGAACAGCGCCGGATCATCGCGCGCGTGCTCTCCGACGCGGACGATCATCCCGATGTCGAGCGCGTTTATGAGCGCGCCTCGGCGATCGACCCGGGCATTTCGATCGCCACCGTCTATCGCACGGTGCGCCTGTTCGAGGAGGCGGGGATTCTCGATCGCCACGATTTCGGCGATGGCCGCGCGCGCTATGAACCCGCGCCCGAGGCGCATCACGATCATCTGATCGATGTCGAAACCGGCCGGGTGATCGAATTCGTCGATCCCGAACTGGAACTGCTGCAGAAGCAGATCGCCGAGCGGCTGGGCTTCCGCCTCGTCGATCACCGCATGGAACTCTACGGGGTTTCGCTTGATCGCAAATCCTGAAGCGGTCTCACCGCGTGACCGTGCCGCCGCGGGCGATCCGCCGGGGATGAGCGCCATCGGCTGGGTGCGGCTGTGGCTGCGCGCGGGCGGCCTCGCGCTGCTGTTGCTGGTGGTGCTGCCCTTCCATTTGCTGGTGAAGCTGTTCGGCTATGGCTCCCCCTTCCCGCGCGTGTATCTCGGTATCGGCGCGCGCATTTGCGGGGCGCGGGTGCGGGTGCGCGGCACGCCGCTGAAGCGCGACGTGTTCTTCATCAGCAACCATGTCAGCTGGATCGACATCATGGCGATCGCCGGCGCGAGCGGCACCGCCTTCGTCGCCAAGGCGGAGATCGGCACCGCGCCCGTCGTCGGCTGGATGGCCAAGCAGAACCGCACCGTATTCGTCGCGCGCGAGGACCGGCTGGGCGTGGCCGACCAGATCAACCGCCTGCGCGATGCGCTCGCCGAAAACTGGTCGGTAACGGTGTTTCCTGAAGGGACGACCACCGACGGCTATTCGCTGCTCCCCTTCAAGACGCCGATGCTCAAAGTGCTCGAGCCGCCGCCGCCGGGGGTGATGGTGCAGCCGGTGCTGCTCTGGTACGGGCGC
>LWDJ01000020.1:35295-35769 GCA_002083435.1 Proteobacteria bacterium SG_bin6
AGTTTCCGGGTCGAGGTCGAGTTTCTCGAACCGTTCCACCCGCGCGATTTTCCGGGGCGCAAGGCGATCGCGGCGGAAAGCCGGCGGCGGATCGAGGAGGCGCTGGCGAAGCGTCTGGGCGGGCCAGTACGGCCATTCATCGGGCACGACGCGCTTGGCGCGGGGACGCCAGTGCCGGAAGTGCCGGCGGGGGTTTTGGCTGCTTCCCGGCGCGATGCCTGACCGCCTTTCGTCCCTCTCCGGCGAGGGGCGCGCTATAGCCCCTTTTTGCTGGCACCATCGGAGGACAAGCCCAAACCCCGGCGCGGTCGTTTCAACCCTGTCCCAGCTCCGCCAACCGCGCCTGCAGGAACAGGCGCTCGGCACTCGGCGGGCTGAGCGTGAGGGCGGCGCGATAGGCTTGGGCGGCGGCATCCACGTCCCCCGCCCGCGCGAGCAGTTCGGCGCGGGCGGCGTGCCAGGGCAGCCACCCTT
>LWDJ01000021.1 GCA_002083435.1 Proteobacteria bacterium SG_bin6
GGCCGCAGCGCTTGGCGCGGCGGGCGGCGCGGCCGGGGCGGGAGCGGCGGGCGCCGGCGCCGCGGCCTTGGCCTCCTCATGCGCCTTCACCGGCGAGGGGCGCGCCTGCAGGCCCAAGCGGTGCGCCTTGCCGATCACCGCGTTGCGGCTGACGCCCCCCAAGGTCTCGGCGATCTGGCTGGCGGTAAGGCCCTTTTCCCACATCGTCTTCAGCGTTTCGATCCGCTCTTCGGTCCAGCTCATTCTTTATCCTTCACCGCCTGCCCTTACCGGCCAGCTTGCCCAGCACAGCCCGAGCGACTACCCCGCTTGGCCATGAGCAGCCAAGAACAACTTTCCCGCCAGCATCCGCCAGGGGCGCCGCTGTTCCGCCGCGTGAATTGGGGAGGGCTCCGCACGCTCTATGTGAAGGAGGTGCGCCGCTTCTTCAAGGTGCAGCTGCAAACCGTCTGGGGTCCGGCGGTGACGGCGGTGCTGTTCATGGTGATCTTCACCGTCGCGACCGGCGCGCGGCGGCCGATTCTGGTCGGCGGCACCGCGGTCGCCTTCGCCGACTTCCTGGCGCCCGGGCTGATCATGATGCAGATGCTGCAGAACGCCTTCGCCAATTCCAGCTTTTCGCTGCTCGTCGGCAAGATCCAGGGGACGATCGTCGATTATCTGATGCCGCCGCTGTCGACCGGCGAGCTGCTCGCCGGGCTGGTCGGCGGGGCGGTGACGCGCGCTTTCTGTATCGGCGGGGCGGTGTTCCTGGTGGTGCAGCTGTGGCCGGGGGTGCATGTCGTGCCGCGCCACCCGCTCGCGATCCTTTATTTCGCGCTGACGGGCTCGGTGTTCCTGTCGCTGCTCGGGGTGCTGACTTCGATGTGGGCGGAGAAATTCGATCACGCGGCGAGCGTCACCAATTTCGTGATCGCGCCCTTGTCGCTGCTGTCGGGCACCTTCTACTCGATCGACCGGCTGGCGCCCGCGTTCCAGACGATCAGCCATTTCAACCCGTTCTTCTACATCATCTCGGGCTTTCGCTACGGCTTCCTGCTGGAGGCGGATTCGAACGTCGCGCTGGGCGCGGTGGTGATCGGGGCAATCGACGTGGTGTTCGGCCTGCTCGTCTACCGCCTGCTCGCCAGCGGCTGGCGACTGAAGAGCTGACGTCCCGCGCCGGGACGGCGTTAACGATTCTGGCCGCTGGCCCTAATTCTTACCGGCGCGTTAACTGCGCTTATGAACGGCTTGTTAAACCCTTCGGCGCGCCATCCGCTGCGCCGCCGCCTGCCCCCGCCGCGCCCCGCGCGCCGGCATGACGATGACCAGGATCTGCGCCTGTTCGCGCTGAGCTTCACTGCCTTCTTCATCTGCATCTACACGCTGATCTTCTGATCAGTCGCATAGCTGGTGCAGCCGGTGCCCGAGCCAGGCGGCGATCGGGCTCATCGCCGCGACCAGGAACAGCATGTCCTGCGGCAGCACGCCGAGCGCGCCGATGCCGACCACGACGCCCGAACTCACCGCCATCGCGCCGGCGTTGACGACATTGTTCGCCGCCACCGTGCGCGAGGTCTGGTCCTTTTCCACAGAAGTGGTGAGGAAGGCGTAGAGCGGCACCACGAACATCCCGCCGGTGATCGCGATCGCCATCAGCACGGCGATCACCGCCCAGGCGCGCGACAGGCTGAAGAACGCCTCCAGATCATAGAGCGTGCCCGCCGGCGCCGCCGGCCAGGCGCGGCACAGCAGCGAGAAAGCGACGACGCACAGCCCCATCGCGATCACCGATCCCGGCGCATATTTGGCCGAAGTATGCCCCTTCAGCAGCGCGTTGATCGCCACCGAGCCGACCGCGACCCCGATCGAGAACAAGGCGATGATCGTCGTCGTCACCGTCTCGTCGGCGGTCAGCACATTCTTCACCAGCGGCGGGAAGATGATGATCAGCACCGCCCCCATCGACCAGAAGAAGCTGATCGCGACGATCGCCATGAACAGCCGGGGAATGTGCATCGTCGCGGAGATGATGCGCAGGCTGGCGGTGAAGGGATTGGCGTCGATCTTCAGCACCTTGCCCAGCCGCGGCGCGGGCGGCACGCGCAGCGACATCAGCCAGCCGACGCCGGCGATGGAGAGCACGCTGATCACCGTCCAATGCGGCGGCAGTTTCGCCAGGAAACCGGCGACGATCGTGCCCGTCAGGATCGCGAGATAGGTCGCCGCCTCCACCAGGCCGGTGCCGCCCAGCACCTCGTCCTCGCGCAGATGCTGCGGCAGGATCGCGTACTTGATCGGGCCGAAAAAGGTGGAATGCACCCCCAACCCCAGCACCGCGATCAGCATCAGCGTCAGCCCCGCCATGCTGTAGCCGGCATGGGCGATCAGCAGCCCGGCGCCGCCGGCGACCATGATCAGGATTTCGGCGGTCTTGACGATGCGGATGATGCGCGCCTTGTCGTGCGTGTCCGCCAATTGCCCGGCCAGCGCCGAAAGCAGGAAGAACGGCAGGATGCCGATGGCGGTGGCCAGCGCGTTGAACGACTGCTCCACCTTCGCGTCGTTGAAGATGCGATAGGTCGCGAACAGCACCATCGCCTGCTTGAACAGATTGTCGTTGAAAGCTCCCAGAAACTGCGTGGTGAAGAGCGGGAGAAAGCGGCGCTCCTTGAGTAGCCCGAGCGCGTTCAGCATGGCAGAGGGTGTAATCCTTTTGGCATCAAAGTGGCCGGCGACATAGCCGATGCCCGACAAATGCGGCAAATGGATTCGGTCGGGGGGCGGCGGAGGTTACGGCTTCCCAGCGGACGCGGGCCGCCTTAATTCGGGGGGATGCTCACCCTGCCCAATCTGCTGACGCTTTCGCGGATCGTCGCGGTGCCGCTGCTGGTGCTGCTGCTCGCCTGGCCCGGCTGGGCGCTGGGCTATGCGCTGGCGTTCGCGCTCTACTGCCTGATGGGCGTGACCGATTATTTCGACGGTTATCTGGCCCGCGCGCAGGGCACGGTGTCGAAGCTGGGCATTTTCCTCGATCCGATCGCCGACAAGATCATGGTCGCCGCCGTCATCCTGATCTTGGTGGGTGCGCAGCGGATCACCGGGCTCGACGTGATCGCCGCGCTCGTCATCCTGCTGCGCGAGATCGCGGTATCGGGGCTGCGCGAGTTCCTGGCGCAGCTGCAGGTGTCGGTGCCGGTATCGCAACTCGCCAAGTGGAAAACCACGCTGCAGCTGGTCGCGCTTGGCGCGCTGATCCTTGCGGGGGCGCTGCCCGGGTTCGCGATGCTGCACTTGATCGGCCTGGTCGCGCTGTGGAGCGCCGCGCTGCTGACACTGGTGACGGGCTACGACTATCTGCGCGTCGGCCTGAAGCATATGGATAGCTGATGGAGCTGCTCTACTTCGCCTGGGTGCGCGAGAAGATGGGCCGCGGCGGCGAGCGGGTGGCGCCGCCGGCCGAGGTCGAGACGGTCGCGCAGCTGATCGCCTGGCTGCGCGCGCGCGGGGCAGTGGAGGACGCGGCGCTCGCCGACAGCGCACGGTTGCGCGCCGCGGTCGATCAGGTGTTCGTCGGGCTCGATGCCTCGATCAAGGGCGCGCGCGAGGTGGCGCTGTTCCCGCCGGTGACGGGCGGATGATCCGCGTGCTGCTGCCCACCACGCCAATCGATACGGCGGCCGAACTCGCGCGGCTGGAAGGCGCCGACGCGGGCGCGGTCGCGAGCTTCACCGGCCTGGTGCGGCGCGACGATGGGGTGAGCGCGCTCGAGCTGGAACATTATCCGGGCGCGACCGATGCGGCGCTGCTGAAGCTCGCCCAGAGCGCGGTGGAACGCTGGTCGCTGAACGCGGCGACGATCGTCCACCGCGTCGGGCGGATGCTGCCGGGCGAACGCATCGTCTTCGTCGGCACCGCCGCGCGCCACCGGGCGGCGGCGCTGGAGGCGTGCGCGTTCCTGATCGACCGGCTGAAGACCGACGCGCCGTTCTGGAAGCGCGAGGAAACGCCGCAAGGCGCGCGCTGGGTGGAGGCACGCGCGGCGGACGACGCGGCGGCAGGGCGCTGGGATTGAACGGCACGGGTTTCGTCCTCCCGGGCCGCTGAAGCGCTACCCCTCCACCGCCACCGTCAGCGCCTCGATCCGCGCCTCCACCTCGCCGCCCACCGTTGCCCGCTCGACGAGAGCCAAATCGGCCACCAGCTCGCGCCGCGTGTCGAACTCGGCGTCATGCAGCCCCGCGAGCCAGGCATCGAACGCCGGCGAGGCGGCGGCGGCCAGCGTCAGCGCATGGCGGGTGCCGGTGAAGGTCGCGCTCGCCCAGTGGCGGCTGTGATGCGCGCGCACGCGCACCGCACACCCCGCCGCCGCCGCCGAACGCACCAGCCGCTGGGCGATCAACGCGCTCATGCCTCGAACTCGCGGATGAACCGTTCGACCCGCGCCGCCATCGCCTCGCGCGGCTCGCGTCCCCGGCGCAAGTCGCCCACCAGCCGCGGATCATTGGCGGCAAGCCTCCCAAAGCGCGTCGGCGGCATGTTGGTGCGGCGCAGGAAGCGTTCGATCTTGGACAGCAGCATCATCGTCTCCCGACTCATTGTTCCTTGTTTGTTCTCACTGGCTTTCCAACTTGTCTAGGATTTTTCCTATGCTACAGCCGCGTCATGACGAACGATCCCCGCGCGGCCCTGCTGGCCCATGCGGCGGCGCGGGGGGAGAGCCTCGCGGCGCTCTCGCGGCTGATCGGGCGCAACGCCGCCTATCTCCAGCAATTCGCGACGCGCGGCTCGCCCAAGCGGCTCGACGAGGGCGACCGGCGCCGGCTCGCGGCTTATCTGGGGGTGGACGAGGCCGAACTGGGCGGTCCGCCCGCGCCGCCGCCCCCGGTCGCGGTGCCCCGGCTCGATGCGCGCGCGGCGGCGGGGCATGGCGCGCCGGTGGAGGAAGCGCGCGCGCTGGGGCATGAGACGTTCGACGCGGCCACGTTGCGCGCGCTCGGCCTTGCCCCCGGCGCGGCGGCGATCCTGACCGCCGAGGGCGATTCGATGCTGCCGACGATCGCCCCGGGCGACGAACTGATGATCGACGCGCGCGACCGCGAGGGCGAAGGGCTGTTCGTGCTGCGCCGCGACGGCGCGCTGCTGGTGAAGCGCGTCGCCCGCGCCGCCGAAGGCTGGCGCCTGCTGAGCGACAACCCGGCTTATCCACCGATGAGCGCGGCGGGGGCGGAGCGGATCGGGCGCGTGGTGCGGCTTACCCGGCGGTTACGCTAGGCGCTCAGCCCCGCCCGCGATCGAGCAGCCACACGCCCAGCGCCAGCAACGCCCCCACGCCGAGCCCGATCAGCAAGCCCGCGCTCGGCTGCCGCTGGGTCGCGCCGATGAAGGCACCGAGCATGGTCGCGATCGCGATCAGGATGCCACCCGCTGCGGATGGCCGTTTGGAAGGTCTGGGCATCGCAGCGCCCTGCCATGCCCGCGCTGCAAAGGCTATGGCTGTCACCATGTTTACCAAAATGGGTAAAGCGATGGAGGGCAAGCCGCGCCTAAGGAGAGCTCATGCATGCCACCACCGCGCCGGCCGACCCGCTTCCCATTCTGACCGATCGAGCGCTGGCGGAGACCGCGCTGGCGTTAATCGCATCGCATGGCGACGCGGCGCTGATCCACGCGACCCAACGCGTTCAGGCCAGCCACGACGCGGGCAATGTCGTCAATTTCTGTCGTTATCGGCAGATCGCGCGGCTGATCGCCGCCCTGCAACGCGCCGATGGCCTCGCCAGCGAGGCGCTGCTTCAATAAGCGCGGCGGTGGACCAGCACCGCGACGGTACGGATCAAAATATAGACATCGATGAACAGCGACCAGCGCGAGGCATATTCGAGGTCGCATTGCAGGCGCAGCATCAGATCGTCGCGGTGATCGGTCGCGCCGCGAAAGCCACGCACCTGGGCGAGGCCGGTAATCCCGGGCTTGATGGCATGGCGGAGCCAAATAGCGCCGGTCGACATGCCAAAAGAGCTGATCGCCGGCGAGCGAGCCGAGCGCATGCGGCCGCGGGCCTACCAGGCTCATATCGCCTTCAAGCACGTTGAACAGCTGGGGCAGCTCGTCCAGGCTCGTGCGGCGCAGTAGGCGACCGAAACGCGTAATCCGATCATCGTCTCGCTGCGTCGAACGGCGCCCGTCGCTGTCGCACGTCTCGACGCGCATCGTGCGGAATTTATAGACGTCGAACAGCCGATTGCTCCGGCCCATACGTCGTTGCCGAAACAGCACTGGACCAGGGCTCGAGAGCTTCACCAGCACCGCGATCAAAAGCATCAGCGGGGTCAGCACGATGATCGCAGGCACCGTGAGCGCGAGATCGAACAGGCGCTTGAGCAAGCGGCTGCGAATGTCGAGCCGGCCGGTTGACACCGGAATGCCGGAAAGCGTCGCATCGCTATCGAGGCTGAGATGGCCGATCGCGTGAAGCTCCGGCAACAACAATTCGCCATTGCAGCCAATGCCCTTCAGGAACAGCGACCAAGTCTCGCGCCGGTCGCGCGCGGCAGAGACCACGACCTGGTCTGCGCCGTAAAGCAGGCTCGAAATCTGGTGCAGCGCGTGCGGATCGTTGGGATCGGCGACAATGCCGAGCGCCGCCATGTCGAGCACTTCGTAACCGTGCGGCGCCTCGACCGCTTCGCCGTCGATCACCAGCACACGGCGAATGAAACGCGCGCCGAGCTTTTCGCCGACGAACCACTGTACCACCAGCCGCTCGCCCGTGATCACCAGCGCGGCGATCGCAACGCCCACGAACAGAAACAGCCGCGAGATATCCGTGCCGTCCTTGATCGCAACCGAGGTAAGCGCATTGAACGCAAGGGCCAAAGCGAGCGACGAGAGCACGCGCTCAATCCCCACCCGGTTCGCCACCGCTTCATAACTGTAGGCGCCCGAATAGAAGGCAACGACCACGAACATGGGCAGCAGCGTGATCAGCGTGGCACTGTCCATCACAAAGCCAAGCGTGCCGTGACGAAGGAGCGCCGAGATCGCGAAGCCCAAGCAGATAGCCGCCAGGTCGAGCAGCATCTGCACCAGATATACCACGACGCGCATCGATTCCGTGGTGATCGGCCGCGCGGGAGCCTGAGCCCGAATTTCGGGAGAGAGAGCCAGATTGCCGGTCAATGTCGCCCCCAAACACCATTTCGTGGGCGCCCAGCAAGGCACACCCCGCCCCCCGAGCACAAACGGGTGACGATCAGGCCATATACCCGCCGAACGAGAGGGACAATAACAGCTTGGCGCCGCCCGGCCAACTACCGCCCCGTAACGATGCACTGATCCGGGATGAAGCGAGCGAACCGCTCGGCCAGTCGTTCAGGCTGAACGATCAGTCAAAAAACAAGCAGTGCGGCGACTGTGAAACCAGCGAGCAAGGCGGCATAGCCTATCCAGCGCGACGCCCAATATGCAACCGCTTCCTCGTTACGGCCGATGGCTGCGGGAAAGGGCCGAAAGTGCCCGGGGTGGATGCTGAAATCAGGCAAGCCATTCATCGAATAAGTCTCGCTCAATGCCCTTATATCGCAGCCTTCGCCGCCCTCTCCAAAAGGAAAATTATGTATCGAAACGGCACATTGCAAGCACGTATTTTCCGCATGACCAAGACGGCAGCTTAAAAACGATATTCGCCAAATACCTTCGCAGTTGCACAATGGAATTCGCAAGTGCAGCATGCCGCCGGCTTTTACTTGTTGTTAGGCTTTGCATGTGCATGCATGGCGCCAACCAAGGAGCCGACAATGCGCCCGCAGCATGCCGAACGCCCCCATAGCACGCCGCCCATAGCCTCCGTTTCGGCTGGGCGCGTGGCTGAAGGCGGCGTGGTCGCCGATTGGCAGCGCATGATCGAGGCCCGCTTCGCGGAACTGAGCACCTTCGATCAACCCAGCCGCGGCGACATGCTCATGCACCATGTCTCGCGCGCGTTCGGCATTGGCGCCCTCGTCGCCGGCTATGCTGCGGTGGCTTGGTTTTTTTTCGGCTGAAACCGCCGCGATCGTACGTCGCACGGCAAGCCCGGCACGATCGACGAGCTACAGTGTCGTCGTCGTTCGGATCGCCTCGAGCATCCCAGGAAGCCATCCGCTCGAATCGCGCAGGCGGAAGGTGTTGGTGTACGACCAGGCGCAGCTCTGCACGCCGATGGAAGCATAGGCAGCGCTCATCGACGCATAATAGCGCGTCCGCTCGCTGAGCGGCACTTCCGGAATGTCGATCGCGCCATACTCGCCCAGCACCGGCACGCGGCCGGTACGGGTCATATAATCGCGCACCTTGCGCAGATTGGCCTCCAGCTGCGCGAGATCGGTGGCGCTGCCATAAGTCGGTCCAATCGGCGGCGTGGGGGTGATGAACGTCGCGCCTTGGTGGGTGAAGGCGAACGGATCATAATCGTGAAACGTGGGCACGACATATGGGTCGTTGGGCAGCCATAGGGTGGCCAGGCTGTCCACCCAGCTCGACGCCTGGCCGCCGATCAACACCGGGCGGGTGGGATTGGTGGCGCGGATCGCCGCCAGCGCGGGCGTCAGCACCCCCGGAAGCGTGGTGTCGTTCAATCGGTTGATCGGTTCGTTGATCAGTTCGAACCACAAATTGCCTGGGCTCGACGCGAAGTTCGCGGCGATCTGCCGCCACATTTCGGTGAAACGGGGCGTTTGCCCGGCCGGATCATCGTAGAGCTCGGCATAATGATGCATGTCGATGATCACGTTGAGCCCTGCCGCGCGGGCTTGATCGGCAACGCTGCGTACCCGCGCCATCCAACTGGCATCAATGGTATAGGGCGCCGTCGTCAGCGCATGGTCAGACCAGCGCACCGGCACACGGACCGTGGCGAAGCCCGCCGCCTTGATGACGGTGTAGTCCGCGGGAACAAGCGGCACGCCCCATATGGCGCCATTGGGCGTCTCCAGCTGGTTGCCGAGATTGACGCACTTACCGATGGGAAGGCGCGGCCCTACCCGGGCTTCGGCGGCGGCCGCCGGGACGAAGTTGCCGATCGGCGTCGGCGCTGGGCTCGAGGTTGGGGTTGGGGTTGGGGTTGGAGCCGGCGCGGGAGTCGGCGTCGGCGTGGGGCTGGGGGTTGCCGCCGATGGCGTCGGAGTCACCGCCACCGTGGTGCCGCTGGTGTTGCCGCCCGGGCCGCAGCCTGCGAGCAACGCAAGGAACGCGGCGCCGAACATCAGGCGCGATACGGCGCGGGTCGATGCGGCCGGGGGGAAGGCCCCTGCCCGAGGCATAGGCCGGCTCACAGGAGCAGCCCTGGCTGCGACGCCGGTGTCGGTTTTGGCGCGCCTCCATCCAACCAACGGCGCGTAAGCCAGGCGCGGGCCGGTCGATCGACATGCCTGGTCAGCAGATGCGCCAGCAGGATCGTCAGCGGGAATACCGCCCAACCCATCGCGCCGGTCTGCACATAGCCATCGACCTTCGCACCAGCCCACAAGAACCGCAGCCCCTCGGTGGTGAACACGAGCGGCACGTGCAGCACATAGACGCCATAGGAAATGTCGCCCATCCAGGCGCAGAACCGCGCCAGTCGCCCGCGCGCGACCGCCCCCGCGCCGAACCACAGCAGCATCGGACAGAACAGGAACACCCCCAAAAGCAGGTAAAGCCGCTTATCCACAGGCGGCAGGCCGCACAGCAGCGCGACCGCGACGAGGATGGGGAGCGCCGGCAGGCTCGGCTTGGGAAGCCAGCCGTTCACCCAGCAACGCTGGAGCAATACGCCCAGGAAAAACGAAAAGATGACACGCGACAGACACGCCCACAGCGCGAACATGCCGGTCGTATCGCCACCATCCCACCACCAGATGGCGCCGGCGAGCGGCGGCCCGGCCAGCGCGATCAAGACCAGCGCCGGGCGGGTGCGCGCGCCGACGAAGACGAGCACCGCATTGGCGATGAGCTCGAACGTCAGCGACCAGCCGGGCGGATTGAGTGGGATCGCCGTGCCAAAATACGGCAGGATGATAAAAAAGGGCGCGGTCAGGATCGATACGGACAGCATCGTCCAACCCCAGTCAGCCCATCCAAAATACGCCATGCCGATCCCGGCGGGTACACTCATCGCGCAGCCGATGAGCCAGAGCGGTTCGAGCCGGATCAGCCGGGCGACGACAAAGTCGCGGCGCTCCCGCCAGCTGCCCAGCCGGTCGCCATAACCATGCGCGAGCACAAAGCCGCTCAACCCGAAAAACAGATCGACCGCCAGCGATGCCATCGGGAAGATGAGCGCGGTGTGCATCACCATCACCATCAACGCCGCCACGCCGCGCATCCCGTCTAGGACGACAAAACGTGAACCGTTACTCGGTCGATCCTGCATGCTGCATTTCCACGGCTTGCCCCGTTGCCCTTCTCGCAAATCGGTCGCCCGGGTCAATCAGGATTGGGGCGGACCGTCGCGTGCGGCACGAAGTTCGCCGCAGCGCGCCGCGAATTCCGTGGCACGCTGCTCATCGAGGGGCTCGAGCAGCAGCGGACGAAGCTGACTGAGTGTCGCGACGTCGAACTCCCACCAGCGCGACTGCTCGAGGATGGCCTGGATTTCGGGCGGGAAGCGAAGTCTTAGCGTTTTCGCTGGCACCCCGCCGACAATGGCATAAGCGGGCACGTCGCGGGTCACGACCGCCCCCGCCGCGATCACCGCGCCGTTGCCGACCTGCCGGCATCCGCTGAGGATCGTTACCCGATCACCGATCCACACATCATGGCCGATCGTGAGCGGGTTATCCTGATTGGTCGGGATGGAATCGCGGTCGATATGGCCGAGGCGCGCATTATAGAAAAAGGGATGCTGGGTAACGCGCTCGATCGGGTGGTTGCGTCGCCGCACCAGGAGATCCTTGCCGACCGAGCAATAATGTCCCACCCGGGTGCCGCGCGGCAGGCGGCCACGATAGAGGATCGGGCCATAGCTGTAGCGGCCGATGTCCACGCCGGCATAGTTGCGGAGCAGATCACGCCACAGCTGCGAATAGAACTCGCCCCCGTCCCACCGTTTGATCAAAATGCGAAATGGAATGTGTGTCAAATCCCAGCGATAAAATCGTTCGACCAACCAAGTCTGTCGCCGTGACAAATTTGGTCGATCTATATTGTCATTCTTCAATTCAACAAGCCCCGCGCGTTCATCACTAGGTCCCGAACAACCCACGCAAAGAACGCACATGGAAGCAAAGCGATCCATAGCGGCCACCCCATAAGCGAGATAGCTGCGACCGCACCACCCAGAACCGCCATTGCTAAAGTTGTCATTATGCTATGGCGCACCGCGAATCCTGACGACCGGCTCGCCTGACCGGCCGCCGCGACGCCGGCCACTACTTCACCGGCAATCCCGGCGGCCAGCATAGCATAGATGCTGTTCGTGACGACGGCGACCGCGAGCGAAAGGGCGACAAAGAGAACTCGGTAGATATTCGCAATCAAAGGGTTTTTAGTCTCCGCCCTGCTCATTGCAGCGAGAGACGCAGCGATTCGGATTAATCGCAGGCCCTGCATCAGCGCCAGGAGCAGCAAATAGGGCAATGCCGGCTCGAACTTGTGGCCGAACACGAAGGTGATCACCTCTCGCCCGGCCAGCGCGGTGCCGATCACGAACCCGGCCGCGACAATCGCGAACAAACTCACCATCTGATCGTAAAGACGCTGCAAACGCGGCAGATCGTCCTGATGGCGCGCGAGCACGGGCAGTAACAGTGACTGAAAGGACTTCGCGACGAAGTTGATCGGCAGCAAGGTGAGCATCACGCCGGCGCTGAACCAGCCCAGCGTCTGCAGCCCGAAACGGTTCGAAACGATGATCCGATCGCCATTGAACACGACATAGAGCAGCAAGGCATTCGCCATGAGTGGCCAGCCGAAAGCGAAGGCGCGGCGAAAATTCTCCCGATCATAGCGCAACCGATAGGGCTGCCGGGCGCCCAGATGCGTGGCGAGCAACAGCGCCAGCTGCTGGGCGTAAATGGTGAGCAGCGCCAGGCGGAAATCACCGAACAGCAGATAGGCCGGCCAGATGGTTATGAGCGCGACGATCGGCGGGACCGTTTGGCGCAGCATCGATGGCAGGTAGCGCCCCTGTCGCTGCAAGCGCAGGCTATCCAGATGCCCGAGCCCCCGAATCAATGGCACCAGGGCAAGCGAAGCATAGGCCCAGCCCAGTCCCGGGGTACCGATCGCATAGGAATAGGGCCAGGCGATCGCCAGCAACAGCAACGCCGTGATCGCGCCGAGAACCAGCTGGATCGCGTGCAGGCTGCCCTGCAGCTTGGGATCGTCGGCATCGCGCGCCTGCACGGCCATTTGATCAACGCCGCTTGACAGCGCCGCGTCCATCAACGTGAGGAGGATTGAGAAGGTGGCAACAATGCCAAAATCGGGCACGCTCAAGAGTCGGGCAAAAATCGCATTCCGCAGCAATTGCGCGAGCATGTCGATCCCGCTCGCGCTAAACACGATCGCCCCAGACCAAGCCAGCCGCAGAGCCGCGCTGCGCTTGCCCGATTCGGACAAGCGGGGTGTTTGAGGGCTAGGCTGCCCCATGATGCGCTCGCAACTGCACCGGCACGCCAATTGACGACCCAAGATTCCCCGCCCCAGCGATGCTAGCAATCAAGTCCAACCCCCAGCTCAAATTACCTAATCACAGACACCGACAAGATCCATCAAAATCCTCGTGACTTTCCGTTGGCCTTTGCGCGGCCCCAGCGAGCGTCGCCCAACCATGCAGCGGAGCCTATTAAGAAGATGAGCCAAGTGTAAGTCGCATTCCAGAGATGAACTGAGCAAATGGCAATCATCGTTGCGACTAATCCGAATGTTATTCCACGTCGCATTAGAGTTAATCTACCATCTTCGTAATCTATCCGGCCCGCTCTTGCTAAGACGGCGATAATTGAACACACCAGAATAGCTAACGCTGGCATGCCATATCGAACAGCAGTCACAAGCCAAAAGTTGTCCATACTGTTGCTCATAAACTCTGGTCTCTTCCAATCGCCTAACCCTATTCCGAAAAATGGATGACGAATTGCTTCAGCAGAGCCATACTGCCAAATTAAAATTCTGTTATAGGATGCATTAAAGTCAAATGTAGCATAGCGCACAAAAGTATGAAAAGGCGATCTCGTTGTCACCATATCGAGTCCAAGGTACGCTAAAATCAGCAGAATAGTTAATAAACGCCAACGATTGGATACCACTCGGAGTAGTCGCGACCAAGCCATCAGAGCCAACTGCACATTGAACGAGAGCAATGCTCCGGTCGAGACCGAACAAATAGCACACATAATAACGATTATTGACGAAATAATCCCGAATATAGTTGGGCGGTTTTTGTGAAATACGTAATAACTTGGTCCAAGCAGGGTGGCGTAGTACACGCCCATTAGAATGGGATGCTCAAAGGCACCCTGCGCCCTCACCAAGCCAAGGCGTTTTTCCTTAATAATTTCCGGCAATGCGGAGCCGAATAAACTACCTATCTTCAACATAACTTTAACGCCGGTAAGCGTCTCGACCAACAGAGCCGGAACAACAACCATCGCGGCGATGGCGGCAAGGCGGAAAAGCAATTTGAATGCGGCAGGACCGCGAATCAGCAAGCGACCGGCTAGATACGCACTGAAAGTCTGGAGAAAGACTACCCCCGCAGGCTGCAACGCCTCAACAATACCAGAGGCCGCCACGAGCGCCAATGTCGCCCACAAACAATAGGCGAGCATTAACCAATCCGCGAGAATGAACCTGCCCGCACGGCCACCAAGCCAGAGCCCAATCATTGGCACCGTAGCAATCGTAAGCAGTATCAAACTCGGTGTTAAACGAAGCGAACCAACATTTTGAGCAGCGGGAATCAGCATCGAGATCACCACCAGGCCGATCAACGCCGCTTGGCCGCCGCCGACGACCTCCCAGACGGCGGCGCTCGACGTCGGCGTGGGCGCCTCGACGCTCACGCCCGGCGCCTTGCTCTTGGCGCGGGTCAGCACCAAACGGCCCCGGCGCTCAACGACGCGCGGCCGCTCTCGCGGCAGGGCGGCGTCGGCAACCGAAACCAACCGCCCATGTTGTTCACGGATCGATCCTGCCCGCACCGGGGCCGGGCGTCGGGCGCTCACCATGGTCGGCGCGGCTCCATCATACACCCATCCTCAGACACAGACTCGGCTTAACCCCTTCGCCCGACCTGCGCTTCGCGATCAGGCTATCGCCGTTTAACTTGCAAGGCCCATAAGTCGAGCCGAACAGGACGCAAAATGTCCTAGCGGCGGACAGTGGCGTTGTTGCGGTGCATCACAGCCCCGCGCCGCGGCTGCTGATCCGGGCCATGCCCACCGCTCGCGTGCGGCCGCGCCGGCTGCCCGCCCCCTCAAGAAGCGCCGCTGCCGGCGAGCACCCAGGCGAAGCTCGTCGCGGGTGCATTGGCGAGGGGGCCGCGCTCGAGCCAGGCCCGAATACGGGGCGCCGCGCTGCCGCCTTCGATTCGGTTCGATCGATTGCTGCCGAAACCGTCATGCCGCTCGGTCCCCATCAGAAAAATGCTCGCGCGGTTGCGTTCGAGTTGCGGATCGGTGCAGTGAACCGTCCTGATCCAGCTCTTTTGATCAGCATAAGCGATCACCTCATTATCGGTGATTGCCGGCCGAGTCGCACCTTCGACGGTGATGCCATGGTACAGCGAGCCGACGACCAGATTGCCCCGAATCTCCAGCTGTTCGAAGGGTAGCTGCAGTTTGTTGTCGCGCACGAAAATGCCCTGGGTCGCCCCCCCGGCACCGCGCGCGATCAAATTGTCCCGGATCAGGATGCGACGCGCCGGGGCCGTGGTGTTTGCCGTCCAAATCTGAATTCCGTCGGGATGTTCCTTGGGCTTTGGACCAAACTCGCCCAGCACGTTTTCCGCGATGACCACGTCGGTAAGGCCGCCACCGCGGATGCCGTCGGTCTGCAGGCCACGGAGCTCGTTGCGCTCGATCACGATCTGCTGATCATCCAGCAAACCAATGCCGTAACGCGTACCGCTCAATCGCGACCCCGCGATCCTCACGCCCCGGCTGTCGCGGACAAAAATCCCATATTGCCGGCCGCGCTCAGCTTCGCCGGGGGCGGCGATCTGCAGATTCTCGATCGTCACTGCCTGCGACCGCGCGACCGCGACAATGTAATCGATCAGCTCGGCGCCGGCGGCGCGCTCGACCTTCAGGCCGCGCAGCGTGACGTGATCAATCCCGCTGATGGTTATGCTGGGGAAGACGGGCGGCGCCGCCGCGACCGCGGCCTCGATCGTCAACCCGCTGCCGCCGAGCTCCTTGCCGAGCGACAGCGGCCCATAGCGCCCCGCCGCCACTCTGATCACGTCGCCAGGCCGGCCGCTGGCGATCGCGCGGGCGAGCATGTCGCTGGAAGTGACGACCTGCGGCGTGGCCCCGCCGCCCGCGGTTACCGACACCCCGCAGCCGACCAGGGTCAAACACGCGGCCACCAGCCGCATAAGGATACGCATATGTGGTCGCTCTCGCTGCCCGCCACGGGCTGCTAGCAGGGTCGGCGCGCTTTTCAAATCACTTGTGCCTTCTAGCATTTTCATCAAAGGCTGGTAACGGACGAGGCTGGGGAGTCAGGGCCAAAGCTGTAAGGGGCGCGTCACAATGTCGTGGTTTTCCAAGTTGTTCCGCCAGCGTATTGACGCGCAGGAACCGCTCGATCTCGACCCCCTCTCCGTGATTCCACCGGCACCCAAGGTGATCGCGGGCGGCCGGCCCCGGCGCCTCCCGCGCTTCCGCGGCAGCGCGGTCGACCAGGTGCGCACCGACATGCGCGGCGCGGATCGGACGCGGCTTCGACTGCGCTCCGCGTTCACGCCATCCCGTCCGATCATGGACGCGGCGATGTTCGCCGGTCGGGCGAAGGTGCTGACGCAGTTGATCCGCGCGATCGAGGATCAGCAAATGCACGCGGTGATTTTTGGACCGCGCGGGATCGGCAAGACTTCAACGCTGCATGTTCTGTGTGGCATCGCACGCGAGGCGCGCTACCTGGTGCGCTACATCTCCTGTGGCGAGCGCACCGAGTTCAGCGAGCTGTTCCGCGCCATCCTGCAGGATATTCCGCTCCTTTTCCATGATGCCTATGATCCGACATCGGCCGAAATCGAAGAAGGCCTGACTTTTGCCGACGTCGTGCCGGCAGGCGAGCTGAGCGTCGCGGTCGTCAGCGATCTGCTCAACCGGTTGTCGGGAACGCGGATGCTGATCGTGCTCGACGAGTTCGACCGCGCCCACAGCGCTGACTTTCGGCGGGCTATCGCCGAGTTAATCAAGAATTTGTCCGACCGAAACGCTCGCGTGCAAATCGTCATCGCCGGCGTCGCCAATAATCTGGTGGAAATCATCGAGCACATTCCCTCGATCCGGCGCAACATCGCCGGACTCCAGCTGCCCAACATGAGCGAGGAGGAGGTGATCGAGCTGATCACCAACGGGGAGACCGCCAGCGGCATGGTGTTTGAAAAGGAAGCGCAGCGGCTGATCAGCACGCTTGCCCTTGGCCTGCCTTACCTCACCAGCCTGATCGCCCAACATGCCGGGCTGATGGCGCTCGACCGCGATGCGACGCTGGTAACGCGTGGCGACGTGCTCCTCGCGATTGATGCGGCGATCGAGGAACTCAAGCTGCGCATCTCGCCCGCCAGTCGGCACCAGATCGACCGGGCCCATGCCGATGGCCACGCGGAGGTTCTGGGCACGCTTGCCCTGGCCGCCATTCAGCATGGTGGCCGCGTCCCAAAAGATACAGTGAAGGGCGCGGTCCCTCAGATTGGCAGTGTCGACGTTTTCCTGCGCGAACTTGATCGCAGCTATCAGCTGCTCGCACCGATCCCGGACGATCCGGAAGGCGCCTACAGCTTTCGCGACGATGGCACGCCGATCTTGCTCTGGCTGTCGTTCACGCATGAAAAACGCCAGAAATCGAGAGTCGAGCCGTTGCCCGATGCCGCCGCCTGAGCGGAACCGGCGGCCCTCTTAGATATCGGTCATAAAGGTTCCAACGAACCGAACGCGATCGGTGGACAACTCCTCGATGAGCTTCTTCATTGCCGACATCAATGTCTGGTCGCGCCGCCCGATTAGCAAGGCATAACGCATCGCCAGCGCCACGCGCCGCGTGTCCGTGGTGCTGGCGCCGGAAGGCGTATCGACAATCGTGAACTCGTAATCGCGCATGCAATCGTCGAACAGTCGCTTGAAATCGCGGGTGGCGATCAGGTCCAGGAAACCGGTCACCCCCGAACCCGCGTAGAGCAGCGACAGATTGGGCAAGACCTGGCGGTGAATCTCGTCGGCAGGAACGTCGAGGTCACTGGTCAGCATCTGGCACAGGCCGCCTGTCGGCGCCGGCGGACGAATGAATTGCGCGACACCGGGATGGTAAAGATTGGCGTCGATCAGCAATGTCTTGATCCCCGCCTGCGCGCACGCGACCGCGAGATTGACGGCGACGGTCGTGCAGCCGGCATGGCGATCGGGGCTGCAGATCGCCATGCCGCGGCGCCCGTCGCGCAAATGGCCGGCCATCAAATGGGTCTGCAGCGAACGTATTCCCGTGGCCGCGGCGCTATCCGGCTCCGACAGGACAACGACGCGCCGGGAGAAGCGATAGCCCGTCTGCGGCGAGCCTCGAACCGCATCCTCCTGCACCATGTCCTCACGGGGGGCCAAGTCATCGAGCGTCACATCGGGCGTCTCGGTCATGCGGGGCGAGCTCCTTGTGTCAACCCAAGCAAGTGCAGCAGGCCGTCCGCCGGGCCCGGGCTTCTTTCCCGCGTCACCATCGCCCCGATCAAGGGTATCTCAGCGAAATCGAGATCCTCGGGCCCGCGGACGCGCCGGACGAGAAGCTCGATCAGCACGGCAAGGACAAGACCCAGCGCGATTCCGCCCCCGATCCCCCCAAACACATAGAGCCGCTTCGCCAAGGTGACGGGTGCGGATGGCTGAACGGCATTGCCGAGCACTTCGAACCCCGACTCGGTCGATTGCGCTTCCAGCGCGAAATCCGCCGCGCGCTGTTGCGTCTTGGTGAGCTGATCGCGCAGCACAGAGACATCACCGGCCAGCCGCTGCGCCTCCCCCACCAGCCCGCGCCGCGCCAGCACCTTCTGCGTCTGGCTGTTGATCTGGTTGGTTACCGACGGCCCCGCGGCAGGCCCGCGCATCGCAGCACGCGTCGCGGCGGCTTCGCGCGCGACGGCCGCGTTCAGCGCGGCGCGCTTTGCCTGCATCGCGAGGATATCGGGGTGATTGGGCCCGAGTGAGCGCCGCGCCTGGGCGAGTTCGGCGTCAAGCGCGGCGAGTTGGCCCGAAGATGGCGTGCTCACCGGTCCACCAATCACCGCGGACACGCTGGGTTGGGACTCGGCGCTGCTGGCCAGCGCGCGCAGCCGTGCCGATTCGGGATCGCTGTTATCGTCCTGCAGGACGATGTTGTTGGCACGCTCGAAATTGCTTTTGCGCCGTTCCGCGGCAGCCAGATCGCGCTTGAGCTTCGTCGCTTGCGCTTCAAACCATCTGGCGTTGCGCGCGGCGACCTCGCGCTTCATCGCCACCGTTTCGTCGAGAAAGGCATCGCGCAAGGCATTCGCGACGGCGGGAGCATTCTCGCGCGAGCTTGATGCATAGGTAATTTCGAGCACGGGCGTGGTCGGGATCAGATAGGCATTGGTGGATCTGGTGATCAGCGATGCCAGCCAATGCGCATAGTCGATCTGCCGGTTGGGAAATTCTGCCAGATACGCGCGTCGCAGCACGGGCGATTGGTCCCACCCCAGCTTGCGTGCGGCGCCATAGGCCACCCGGAAAGTGGTGATGAGTTCGGTCTGCGCCTGCACATAGGGTCCGAACGACCGCGCGTTGACCGTTGCCTCGGTAACAGGATCGGGCCGCAGCAGGTTCACGACGAGCCGCGACTTCGCGACGTAATAGCTTGGCGCGAGCTTGGCGGCGACGGCGCCGGCGATCCCGCCAACGACCACCATCGTCAGGATCAGATACCGCCGCGCCAGCAGCATCCGCCAGATTTGAACCACGCTCATCCGCCTACTCCCGCGACGCGTACCGCCTGCCCGCGCGGTTCTAGAAGAAACGCTCGCCGACCACCACAACGTCTTCGGGAAGCACCTTATCCCCGAGCTGGGCTTTGGTTTCCTTGCCGGCACGCACCAGCTTGATCCGCTTGTCCGATCCGAGTCCGGTCAAACCACCCCCGCGCGCCAGCGCCATCTGCAGCGTCATCTCTCCCGTCACCGGATAGGCCCCCGGTGCGTTCACCTGCCCATAGATGTAAAAAATCTTGGGCTGGGGCACATAGACCTTGTCGCCGTCGCTCACCAGCGGATCGTTCGTCGTGCCGCCCGTCGCGATAGCGCGGAGCGAATATTCGTGCGATCCCCCGTCAACCCGCGTCAGCATGATCGAATCGATCGCCGGATTGGCGACGCCGCCCGCCCGGGCGACGATTTCTGACAAGCGATAGGCCCGGTCGATCGGCACGACCCCCGGCGCATTCACCGCGCCGAGCACGGTCACATAACGGCTCGCGAAGCTCACGACCGACACATTCTCTGCCGGATTCTCGAAAAAGCCGCCCTGCTTCAGGGTGCGGCGGACGTCTTCGCGCAGTTGCAGCACGCTGCGACCGGCGGCGGAGACGCTGTTGATCAGCGGCAACAGCACGCTGCCATCGTCCTGAATTTGCACACGCGCGTTGAAATCGGTGCGGCCGATCACCGAGACTTCGATGACGTCGCCCTTACCCAAAACATAGCTCTCGCGCTGGACATTGGCACGCAAGGCAGCGTCCGTGCCGGCCTGTTCCTGTCCACGGTCGGGGCTCGGCATCGTGCCGGTCGGCCCGGCGGGCGCGGGTGTGGTCTGCGCCGCCAGGGGGTTGGAGGCGGCGAGGATGAGCAAGCTGCTCACGACCAGCACGGTTAAGCGTTTGAACATAGCCACTCCTTGGCACTCCCGCCGCGTACGACGGCCCACCCCCGACTCGGGGTGTCTATAAAGTTACCGTCGCGCGAGCGAAACCCACGGACGCACGCGTTGGGCGCCGGCATGGCGGGTTGTGCGGAGCGATACGAGCAGCTTTTTTTGGCTCCGCAGCCGGTATGATTATCGTGATTGTACCGTAATTGTTAAATTAACTAACGCCCGCAGAGCGCGTTTAATATTCCGCATGAGAAAGGAGAGATCGGGTCACGGCACCGTGTGTGTCAACAACGGGGCTCATTGCGGGATATTCCACCATGGCGATCTTCACTGTTTCCAGCGCAGCCGAACTCATGGCTGCGGCATCAAAGGCAGCCGGCGGCGACACGATATTGTTAGCACCTGGTACTTACAGCAGCGTTTCTCTACGTGGTATCAACATTAATGGCCAGGTGACTATTACTTCGGCTGACAAGACGAAGCCTGTTGAAATCAACGGCCTTGCCGTGAACGGATCGAGCGGGTTCACCTTCTCCAACCTGGTCCTGGCGGACAAGGATGCTTCAACCCTGTATGATTTCAGCGTCAAGCAGTCGAAGAATATCAATTTCGACAGTGTTTTGGTCAAAGGGCCTGACGGTGCCACCGGTTACAACGCCGCCCCCTTCATGGTGCGTGACAGCAGCAATATCACGATCACCAACTCCGAATTCACGCACGCCCGCTACGGCCTGAGCATGCTGGATAATAATGGGGTGACCCTGAGCGGCAATTACTTCCACGACATTCGGACCGACGGCATTCGCGGCGGCGGGAACTCGAATATCAAGATCGTCAGCAATTTCTTCACGGATTTCCGTCCGGCGGCTGGTGATCACGCCGACGCGATCCAATTCTGGACCACCAACACCACCACCAGCGCCCAGAATATCACGATCAAGGACAATGGCTTCGTCCGCGGTGACGGCGCCGCGATCCAGGGCATTTTCATGCGCGACGAAGTCGGCAACCTGCCCTACAAGAATGTCGTGATCGACGGCAACTTGATCGTCGGTGGGTTGTACCACGGGATCAGCGTCACCAATGCCACCGATCTGACCGTCAGCGGCAATTCGGTTGCCGGCTTTACCGACCAGAAGTCTTGGATTTCGGTTCCGAGCGGCGCAACCCTTACGAACAACAAGGCCGAACTCATCATCTACGCCGGCCAGATCCAGCAGAGCGTGCCGGGCAACGAACTCATCAAGCCGGTCTATGACCAGGGCGGCGCCCTGATCAATGCGTGGCTGTCAGAGCACCCGGAAGCGCGCGAGGCGCTGGGTTACCTGGCGCCGACCTCCGAACAGATGATCGCGCTGGCAAGCTTCGCCACGACCGCGTCGACCACACCGCCTCCGGTCACCACGATTAACGGCACCGCCGGCGACGACAAGCTGAAAGCGGCCGTGGTTGGCGACAGCGTCCTGCTTGGTGGTCAAGGCAATGACATCCTGACGGGTGGCGATGGCCATACGCGAATGGAAGGGGGCACCGGCAACGACATCTATTATGTCAACTCAACGCGCGATCTGGTGGTCGAACGCGCCGGCGAGGGCACCGACACGGTCTATACCAGCATCGACTACACGCTGACCGACAATGTCGAGACGCTGCGCGTAACCACGGCCAACCTTACGGTCCACGGCAACGCGCTCGACAACAGAATGGTCGGCAGTGACGGTGTCGACGTGATCTACGGCGAGGATGGCAACGATTCGCTTCAAGGGCTGGGCGGCAACGACATCCTGGTGGGCGGCGCCGGCAATGACAATCTGTCGGGCGGCGACGGCAGTGACGTCCTCGACGGCGGCGATGGCAATGACAGCCTGAACGGTGGCATCGGCGAGGACTGGCTTTATGGCGGCGCCGGAAGCGACACGCTGGAAGGCGGGGCCGGGGATGATATTCTGAGCGGCGGAAGCGGCGCGGATATGTTCCAGTTCCGCAATGACTCGCTCGGCTTCCAGGATGTTATCACCGATTTCAACCGCGTCGAAGGCGACCGCATCGGTCTGTCGATGATCGACGCCAACCAGCTGACGGCGACCGACGACGCCTTCCGCTTCATCGGCACGGCCGCGTTCAGCAACCGCGCCGGCGAGCTGCGCTACTCGGTGAGCCAGGAAGGCGCCCTGGTGGAAGGCGACGTCAATGGCGACGGTGTCGCGGACTTCTCGGTGATGCTCCAGGGGGTGACGCAACTGACCGCGAGGGACTTCATCCTCTAATCGCGCGTTCACATGCCAGACGACGGCCGGGCATCAACCGCCCGGCCGTCAACTTTTGCGGTCGGAACGATGTGCCGTCCCCGCGGTTCTTGCCGCATTGCGGAAAAAGCCGGCGGCGATGGGTGGACAGGCGCGGATTGCCGCGCCATCAGTCGCACGGCAAACGACGAACGACCAAAAGGGCGGCAGCATGAGCGACATCCGTGGCGCGCCGCGCCCCATCACGATCGGGATGCTCTGGCACTCGCTCAACTCGGGCAATTTGGGGGTTGGCGCCCTCACCGCGGCAAATATCGCCCTGGCGCGGGAAGCGGCGATCGCCGAGGGGCTCACGCCCCGGTTCGTCGTGATGGCGGCTCGCGATCGCGGCACCGCGGCGATGACCGTGCCCGACACCGAGGTGTTCACCATCGATCGGCGCGCGATCACGGGCCGATCGGGCTTTTGGCGAGCCGTGGGCGGGGTTGATTGCGTTCTCGATATCGGCGCCGGAGACAGTTTCGCCGAAATCTATGGACCACGCCGCTTCTTCTTCATGATGGTCACCAAGGCGATGACGCTTACGCGGGGCGTGCCGCTTCTGCTTGCGCCGCAGACGATCGGGCCGTTCACCAAGCCAGCCTATCGGCTGCCGGCGGCGGCGGCGATGAACCGCTGCGTCGCCGTGTTCGCGCGCGACGAGACCTCGCGCACGGTCGCGGCCCAAATGGCGCCGCGCACCCGGGTCGCGCTCTCGGTCGATGTCGCCTTCGTCCTGCCATATGACGATCGCTCGGCCGAGCGCGGCGGCGCCAAGCTGCGCATCGGGGTGAATGCGTCGGGACTGTTGTTCGCGGAGGCTGAGAGCGGCCGCAATCGCTTCAGCCTTTCCTACGACTATGCAGCCTTTACCCGCGCGCTGCTGCAACGGCTGAGCGCGCGCGATGATGTCGAGATCCACCTCGTGCCGCACGCGACGAGCAACACCAATCCCGGCGACGACGATGGCGCGTTGGCCGATCGGCTCGCAAGCGAGTTTCCCCGCGCGATCCGCGTTCCCAATTTCGTCGATCCGTCGGCGGCCAAAAGCTATATCTCCAGCCTCGATCTGCTGATCGCGGCGCGGATGCACGCCTGCATCGGCGCTTTTTCATCGGGAACGCCAGTCGTGCCGGTTGCGTATAGCCGCAAGTTCACGGGGCTGTTCGGCTTGCTCGAGTATGAGATGATGGTGCCGTTCACCGGAATTGACGTCGATGGCGCGCTCGCGCGCGTTCAGCAGGCCATTGACGATCGCGCCGCGCTCGCTGCCCAGATGCAGCGCGGCATGGCCAAGGTCGAGGCGCTGCTGGACGTTTACCGCGCGGAACTTCGCCAACTGTTCGCACGCGCGGCGAAGCCCGCCTCGTGACATTGGGATCACCAACCGTCGCCCGGGTGCTCAAGGCCGACATGTGCAGCGGCTGCGGGCTGTGCGCGGGTATCTCGGAAGGCGCCATCGCGATGGCGATGCAGCCGCCGGGATTCGCGCGCCCGGTCGCGCGCGGGCCCGTCAGTGCGGCGACGGAACGCGTGATCGCCGACAGCTGCCCCGGCGCGCGCGTCGCGCCTTGGGCCGCCGACCCCGACCGGCACCCCTATTGGGGAGCTGCGCGGCTGACGATGACGGGGCAGGCCGTCGATCCGGCGGTTCGCTTCGCCGGTGCCTCTGGCGGCGCGCTTTCGGCGCTCGCGATCCACGCAATCGAGAGCGGGCTGGTCGACCGGGTGCTCCATGTCGAGGCCGATCCCGATGATCCGACGGGCAATCGCCTGCGCTGGTCGCGCGGCCGGGACGAAGTGCTGGCGGGCGCGGGCTCGCGCTACGCCGCTTCCTCGCCCCTTGAGGTGATCGACGCGGCGCTGGCGGAAGGCGGGACGTTCGCCTTTATCGGCAAGCCTTGTGATGCCTCGGCGTTGCGCCAGCTCGGTCGCCATGATCCGCGCGTCGCGGAGCGGATACCGCTCATTCTGTCCTTCTATTGTGGCGGCCTGCCGAGCCGGGCGGGTGCCCACCGGGTTGTGCGCGCGATGGGGCTTGAGCCCGATGCCGTCACCGCCTTCCGCTATCGCGGCAATGGCTGGCCAGGGCTCACCGTCGCCGAAACGCGCGACGGCCGCAGCGCGACGATGCGCTATGCCGATAGCTGGGGAGCCCATCTAAGCCGCGAAGTACAGTTTCGCTGCAAAATTTGCCCTGACGCGGTTGGCGGCGTGGCCGATATCGCCTGTGCCGACGCCTGGTATGGCGATGCGAACGGCTATCCGAGCTTCGAGGAACAGGACGGCCGAAGCCTCATTCAGGCGCGCAGCGAGGCTGGCGCGGCGCTGGTGCGCGCCGCGCTCGCAGCCCGCGCGATAACCGCCGAGCCGCTCGCCGAGGCCGAGATCGACCGGATGCAGCCTTCGCAGGCCAACCGCAAAAGGCTGATCGTGGCGCGCACAACGGCGTGCCGCGCGGTCGGCCGTTCGGTGCCGGTGATGCGCGGTCTCGACGTTGGTAAGGCGGCGCGGCGCGCACCGTTAGGGCTACAGCTGCGCAATTCCATGGGAACCCTGTTGCGCATCTTGAGGAGCGCTTGAACCCGCGTTGACACGGTCTCCCCCTCGCCGATATCACAGCATTATAAGGGGAATTATTTTGTCCGGACGCCTCAATCCAGTCGGCTGGGCGCGGTTATCCTCGCCCGCGATCGCGTGCTTCATGATGGCGTGGGCCTTGCCCGCTTGGGCGCAAGACGAAACCGCTCCAACCGATGATTTCGGCATCGCCGCGCTGACACCGAACAACATCACCGGGGTAAGCAACGGCGCCGTCCCGCGCGCGATCGACATCCGCGCCGGATCGGACGTCATCTACGACAGCAATCTGGCACGCGCCAACGCCGGCGGCGCCGCGGCGCGTGGCCTGGTGCGCGAAGACGCGCGTTTCACGCCGCGCGTTTCCGCCAACATCACGCTTCCCAAGGGCCGCTGGGTGTTCGCGCTCAACGCGCTCGCGGGATATGATTTTTACATCCGCAACACCCAGCTCAATCGGGAGCGCGTTTATTTCTTGGGCCAGGCGGGCGGGCAATTCAGCATCTGCGATATCGGCAGCCAGGTCGGGTACGCGCGACGGCAAAATGATTTGCTCGATCTCGCGATCATTCCCGGTGACACCCGCGCTTCGACCGTCAATGTCCAAGACACGGTACGGGTCGGCGGGAACCTGGCCTGCGGGCGGGGCCTGTTGCGTCCTAACAGCTATGTAGAATATCGAAGTTCCAGCAACAGCACCGCCGCACGCCAGATCGCTGATGTCGATGCGGTTATCTATGGCGGCGGCCTGACCTATACGTCGCCCAAATTGGGTTCGATCAGCGCGTTTGTCGGGCGCGTTGACTTTAACTTTCCCAACCGCGGCGGCGTGCTTGCCGCCGTCCAAAGTTTTGGCGCTAGCCAATATGGCCTGCGGTTCGATCGGCGCCTGGGCGGTCGGCTCCAATTGTCGGGACAGGTCTTCTACACCGATGTCGACAATATCGCTGGCCTGGGAAGCCGGTTTAATGGCGTCAATTGGGAGCTCGCCGCCACCTTGCGGACGGGTAGCCGCGGCCTGTTGAGTTTCAACACGGCGCGGCGGCTGGATCCGTCGGCGGCGTTCAACCTGCGCCTCGGCGAAATTTCCCTTTATCAACTGCGTTTCGATTATGCGTTAAGCCCATTGCTGCAGGCGACGCTGAGCGCGCAGCGACGGACGCGCAACTTTCAGTCTGACCCGGCATTTCCGCGGCTCGTGCTGCTCACGGACGACACATTGAGCCAGATAAGTGCCGGCCTCGTTTACAATTATCGGCAGCGGCTCCGCCTCACGACGAGCGCGAGCTACGTCGAACGCAACGCGAGCGCGACGCTTTACAACTTCCGCGCGGCGCGAGTGAGCGTCGGGGCGTCAATCACGCTTTGACGCGGCGTCCAGCCAGCGTGGCACGCCGCGCTGGCCGAGCAGCCCGGCCCACCAGCCCTCGATCGCGTCAAGCCATTGCCGCCACGCGCCGCGCCGAGCGAAACGCCCCGCGCCGAGCGCGAAGCTCGCCACCGCGGCCACCGGCAGCAGCCAGGGCGTGGTATCGCGCACGACCAGCAGCTTGTTGCGCTCATCGAGATAGATTGGCAGCCGCGGCCGCGCCCGGATCGCAGTGGCAGAACCGGTCGAGCCGCCCTGATCGTGGCAAAGCCGGGCGGCGGGGGCAAAGCCCAGCCGCAGTCCTTGCGCCTTGGCGCGCAGACACCATTCGATCTCCTCGGCATAGAGGAAGTAATCCTCGCGCATCGGACCGATCGTGGCCACGAAGCGGCGGCCAATGAGCATGCACGCGCCCGAGATGTAGTTCATCCGCTGTTCGATCGCTCGGGCATCCGGCAACTGATTCAGCGAGGTGCCGCCTGCCAGCGATTCGGCACGGGCCAACCATGGACGCCACCGCCCGCCGCAGCTCTGAACATGGCCGCGGCGATGATAGAGTATGCCCCCCACCGCATCGCAGTCGCCGCGATCAAGCCGATCGAGCAACGCGCCAAGCGTGTGGGGCTCGACCTCGGTGTCGGGGTTCAACACCCACCACGCGCGGGCCATTGGCCGTGCCGCCATGCACTGATTGACGCCGCCGGCATAGCCCAGATTGCCCGGCGCCCGCAGGCACGTCACCGCCTGGCCGGCCGCCAGCTGGGCCGGCACCGCCGCGCACAGCGCCGCGTAAGCATCAGGCCCGCCATTCTCGCAGATCACGACCTCATAATCGGCGAACTCGCTGGCGCTCAACGCCGACAGGCACTGGACGATCTGGGCCGCGTCACGAAAGGCGACGATGCACACGGCCACAGGCGTCAACAGCGCGTTCATTTCTGCTCTCCCCTTGGGCGCGGAGCAAACGCCAGCAAGGATCGTTCGATCCCGAATGTTACCGCCCCGCCAAGCCGAAACGCGAAGCGGATGACCGACCGAAGCGCCCCTTTGAATACGAAAAAGAGGAAACCATGGACGACGATCACCGTCGCCAAGATCGAGACGAATAGGAAGATGCTTTCCTTGCCTGGCAGCGATCGCCCGGCGGGAAAATACAGCAACGTCAGCACCCAGCCATGCATCAACAGCATCGCCAGCGATTCATTGCCGAAAAACGCCGCGACCCTGCCCGGCATCGTGTCGGCGGTCCGCCCCGAAACCCACAGCAGGAAGGTAATGAACAACAGCTGCTCCGCCACATAGACCGGAAACGATCCATATTGGCCAACCATCGGCTGTGCGACAAAGGCGAGCTCGCAGGTGAAACATGGCCCTTCGGCGAACAAGCCCGGCCGGTTGAGCCATGCGACCAGCAACGTCGCGGGCAAGGCCAGCAGGCCAAGCGCGGTCGGGATGCGACGATCGATTGCGACACGCATGCCGATCAGGAAGAACAATGTCGCCGTCGGCCAATTGCGCCATTCGTAGAAGTTATCGGTCCAACCGCGCCAATCCGCCGTCGCGATCAGGGCACCGGAAATGACGAGGACGAGGATGAGCACGAGCCGTGCGCGCAGCATCAGATAGGCGGACAACCGTGCGGCGGCGAGAACCACGAAAAACCAGGCGACGAAACTGGCATAGCCCGTTCCAACGGCGATCGGCTTCAGCGCGATGTGCGCCAGCCAGCGCCAGCCATACCAACGCGGTGTCGTCGCGAGATCGAACGCGATCGCGCCGAGATGCGACAGCGCCGCCAGGATGACGAGCACGATCGACGGCTTGATCGCGGCAAGCCAGTGCTTCCGGTTCAAATGCGGCGCCGCCATCCCGCTGAGGAAGAAAAAAGCGGAAATCTGCGGCGCCAACAGTTTCAGCTGCGCGCCCGCGGCCATCGCCTGCGCCGGATTTGCGCCCATCGACTGGAAGACACCGTACAGGGCATGGACGTAGAATACCGCGATCAGCAGATAGCCGCGCGCCACCGCGCCACGGTCCGCCGCGGAGGCACCGGTGGAGATCACAGGTCGGCGCGGGCCCATTGACGCCGGGCCTCGGCAAGCTGCGCGTCGAAGTTGCGCACGCCCACATCCGCCCAGCCTGGCGCCCGGCTGTCTTCCCCGAAGATGAGCGGCAGCAGCGCCCGCGCCCCGAGCCGGGCGAGCAGCGCGGGACGGAAATGCCGCGCGTCCCAAGGCTCGACGCCTGTTTCGTCGGGGAGCAAGGCGAGTTCGTCGCCGCGCATCATCACCCGCACCGCGCGGGGACGCGCCGCCGCCAGTTGCGCTTCAACGGCGGCGAAACCATCGGCCAGATCAACGGCGAGCGGCGCCGGCTCCGATCGTTCAGCCTGCGCCTGGAGTTTCCACCAGTGATTGCCAAGCACACTCGCGGCGCCCCGCAAATAGGCATAACGATGGAGCCGCGCATGGAGCGGCCAGAAGGCCTGTCGCCAGCCCAGGGCGTTGAAGAGGCTGAGCGCCGCGATCGCCACCGGCAGCAGCCATTCTAACGGGCGACCCTTGGCGCTACGAAAGACCAGACGCAGAAGGCGACCAGGGTTGCGCGCGGCATGTTGCACGACCGGCAACGTGGTGCCGAGATGGGGATGTTTGAGTGCCATCAGCGCGTCCGATCGCCCCTCCTCGCGCGCGCGCCGGAACGCGCTGTTGAGCGTCGATGTCTGATGCTCGTGATGCCAACCCAGCGCTTTTGGCGCGTAATGCAGCCTGATCCCCTGCGCGAAGATCCGCACGCCGAGCTCATAATCCTCCCGCGCACGGGCGAACTGTGGATCCAGCCCGCCCAGCGCCTCCCACTGCTCCCGCGCGATCGACAGGTTGCCGGTCAAGACGTCGCGGAAGGTGAAGCGGTGGCCGGGCTCCGCCAGCGCGGCGAAATGCTGGTGCCACCACAGCCTGATCATCTGGCGAAACGCGTCGCGCGCCACATGGGGGGCGGGAGGATAAGGGCCGATCACGACGCCCCCGGGATTGGCGGTGTGGGCCTCCGCGTGGGCGAGGACGAGCCCCGGCGTGGGGATGACGTCGTCGTCCAGGAACAGCAGCAGCGGCGCGACCGCCGCCGCCGCCCCGGCATTGCGCGCGACCGACGGGCCGAGCCCCGGTCGCTCGATGATCTGCAGCGGGATCGGCCCTTGATACCCCCGCAACATCGCCTGGGTGCCATCGACGCAGCCGTCCGCGACTGCCACCACCTCGAACGCAGGGGTGCCAGGCAGCTGCGCCTCGAGCGCGCCCAGCATCGCTGCCATCAAGTCGTGGCGGTTGTGGGTGGGAATAACGATGCTGATCGCGACGTCAGCCATGGCGGGCCCTTCGCCGGGCCTCGAAATATCGCCGCGGGCCCGCCATGGCGCCGCGCGCCTGCGCTGCGGCGACGTTGAACGTCAGCCGCTGATCCGGATAGTGTCGGCTGCGCCGCAACTGCGGGATCTGGTTGCGAAGCCATTTGGCGATCATCACCAGCACGCGCGGGTTGCGTTCGTACAGCAAGGCCTTGGTCAGCACCGCGAACGACGCACACTCATAGCCGAAAATCTGCTGCTCAAGCTCTTCCATGGTCCGGCGATGCCGGTGCCAGTTCAGCGCCTGCGGATCATAGGCAATGGCATAGCCGGCGCCCAACACGCGGCGGAACAGGTCGGTGTCCCCGCCGGCAAGCGCGCGCGTCCCGGCGTCAAGCGCGGGATCGAAAGGACCGATCAGCGCGACCGCCGAACGACGCAGCGCCATGTTGACCCCGGCACCGGCGTGCCAAGCCAGGAACGGATCACAATTGCCGCGGTGATAGACCATACGCTTGAAGCCGCGCGTAAAGCCGCCGACACGCTGAAAGGCGATCTGCGCGTCGCTTTCGAGCTCGATCGCCATGGTAAGACCCGTCGCCGCCAGCACCATCGGATCTTGAAAATTGCGCAACAGCGTGGCCAGCCAAGCGCGATCGGGCGCCGCGTCATCGTCGATGAACGCGACGATCTCGCCGGTAGCCTCGCGCAAGGCGGTGTTGCGGGCGTTGTCCAGCCCGGGCTTGGGTTCCCTCACATAGCGCACGCCTGGAAATCGCTCGACTAGGTGGCGCGTCGCCTCGGTCGAAGGAGCGTTGTCAATCACCAGGATGGGCGCCTGGTAACTCATCGCCATCAAACCGTTCAGGCAGCATTCGAGGTCGTCGGTGCGATCGCGCGTGCAGATCGCCACGGTGGCATCGGGCAGGGGATGCGGCGGGGGTGCCTCTGGCGCGAGCCCCATCCCGTGCCGCAGAAACGCCTCCCAAAAGGCGGAATCGGCATGCTCCAGCAGCGCCGCGCGCAATTCCCTGCCGGCGGGCAGCGGTGCGCGAACGATCGCCTGGCCGGCGGGCACGCCCGCGACCCGAAGCAGCACCACCGCCCCGTCATACCCATCCAGCTGATCGAGCGCTTCCGGGAACGCATCGATATCCAGATCGAGCGCCGCCAGCTTCATCGCCGCCCCATCCCCTCCGCTGTCGACTGGACGAGGTCGGCCGCGCGCTCGCTGTGCCAGCTCAGCGGCGGGTTCACATAGCCCTTGCTCGTGCCGCGCCCGGTAACGCGGACCGGGTAGGTTTCGGCGTGATAGTCATAAACCTTCGCCCAATCGCCGGAGAACAAGCCCACGGTGACGCGGTAATCCTCCGGCGCCAGATCGAGCCGGGTGATGCGCAGGGCGATCGTGCCCGAATCGCCGCGTCGCTCAAGAACAACGTCGGCCAGCGCGCTGTTCGTCTCGAAGCAGCAGCTGTCGTCGCGCGCGTATATGCCGATAACCGCGATCGGTGGTTCGTCGACATGGACGTAGCGATAGTCCATTTCGATCGTCAGCCCGTCGCCGGCGCGGATTGCCCCTGTCGCGATACCTTCGGGCGTCGAGAGCCGCACCGCCTCGATCAGCATTTCACCCGAGCCGAAGCGGTTGACTTCGGGCACCAGGCGCGCATGGGGCAGCGGCGCGAAAGCAGGCGGGGCGCCCTCGTCATCGGCGACCTTGGCATCCACCGAGGCATCGTACAGCGCCATCGTCTCATCAAGCGGGCCGTAAGCGACCAGCCGGCCGTGATCGAGCAGAACGACATCGTCGCACAGCGCCCGGATCTGGCTGTCGTCATGCGACACGAGGAGGATGGTGCTGCCCGCCGCGCGGATTGCCTCGACCCGGCGGAGGCATTTGCGCTGAAACGCCAGGTCACCCACCGCCAGCACTTCGTCGATCAGCAGGATTTCGGGCTGGACCGTCACCGCGACCGCGAACGCCAGCCGCATCCGCATCCCGGTGCTGTAGGTCCGCACCGGCGCGTCGATGAATTCCTCGAGCTCGGCGAAGGCGACGATCTCGTCGAAACGGGCGTGAACCTCGGCCCGCAGCATCCCGGCGATGACCCCGAGGAGGTAGACATTTTCGCGCCCGGTCAACTCGTCGGTCAGGCCAACGCCGATGTCCAGCAACGCGCCGACCCGGCCATTGACGCGAATCTGCCCCTCATCGGCGGTGCCGACACCGCCAATAAGCCGAAGCAGGGTGGATTTGCCGGCGCCGTTCAACCCCACCACGCCAACCGCCCGGCCCCGCGGAATGCTGAAGCTGATGTTGCGCAGCGCCCAGAACGGCTCGCGCTTTGGCGCCCGATAGCCCGACAGCAACCGTCCCTTGAGCGAGGACGGACGGCCGCGATCGCGCGTCGAGAAGCGCTTGCCCAGATTCTGAACCGAAATCGCCGCCCGCATCACAACGCCTCATCAAAGCGACGGCTCGCGCGCAGGTAGCAGGCGATGCCCAGCGCCAGCAGCGGAACGGCGATCAGCAGGGTAAAGCCCAGCGTTATCGGATTGGGCCAAGTGCCGTGCACGAAAATCGCCCGATACCCCTCCAGCAACCTGGCGATCGGGTTGTAGACGTTCAGGAAGGCGAAATCCCGGGTCCGCTGGATCGGCCGATAGAAAATCGGCGTGATGAAAAAAATGATCGACATCGCCATCTGCACAAGATGGTCGGTATCCCGAGCGAATACTTGCGCAACCGATAGCAGATACACGACGCCGAGCGTAAATATCAGCTGCAGAATGATCATTGCCGGCAAGGCGAGCAGCGGCCAGCCCGGAAATCCCGCCTCGATCGTGGCCGAAATAACGAGCAGCGGCAGCGCGATTAGGAAATGCACACCCTGGCTGATCACCGGCATCACCGGCAGCAGCGGCAGCGGGAAGCCGGGTCGAAGTGCCAATTCCTTACTGTCGGTAACGGCGCCAGTGCCGCTGGTGACCGAACTACTCAGCCAGCTCCAGACAAGCACGCCTGTAAAGACGAAGGTAGCATAATGTTCGATCCCAAGTGGCAAGATCTGGCCGAAGACGATCGTGAAGACAGCCAGCTGGGTCAATGGCTTCATCAGCGACCAACCAAGCCCGATGAACGAGCGGTGGTAGCGCAATTTCAGGTCGCGAATGACGAGCTCGGTGAGCAAATCCCAACCATGACGATAGCGGTACGCGGTCTGCATGATGATCTACGCTCACCCCGTTTTCACGCTCGCCATGGCAAGGGCGCTACCGCATTGCAACGTCAATTGCGTCAAGGGCTCCCTCTTAGCTAGGTATGTTTTTGGCGTAGGGAAACCGCCGCAGCGAGGGAGCGAGCGTGGTAGGAGCCGGTACCGGAACTGCGGATCGTCGCACGGCCGTGTCCGTCGTTATCCCGGCCTATCGCGCCGCGGCGACGCTGCCCGCGACATTGGCTAGTCTCCAGGCTCAAAGCTTCGCCGATTGGGAAGCGATCATCGTCAACGATGGCGACGACGCGGCGACCGGCGCGGTCGTCGCACCGCTATTGGCGAGCGACGGGCGCTTCAAGCTGCTCGCCCAGCCCCAGTCGGGCGCGGCAGCCGCGCGCAACGCGGGCCTGGCGGTGGCACGCGGCACGTGGATTCAATTCTTGGATGCAGACGATCAGCTGTCGTCCGACCATCTGGCTCGCATGATGGCGGCCACGGCCACATTGCCCGATGTCGATCTGGTTCATTGCCGCTGGCAACGTTTGGCCGGCGATCTGCCGTGGCGCGCCCCGCACAATATCGCCCCAATCGACGATCCCGTCCGCCTTACCGCCCGAACCTGTCCGTTCGCGATTCACGGCGTCCTTACCCGTCGTGCGTCGATCGAGTCGGTCGGCGGCTTCGATCCGACACTTCGCATCGCGGAGGATTGGGATTTATGGCAGCGCCTCGCCCGCGCCGGGGCACGTTTCGCGGGCCTGTCCGACCATGTCGTCGACGTAAGAGTACGGCCGGGTTCGCTATCCACCGATACCACGCGCCACTTGCAAGACGGGCTTCGCGTCATCCGGCGCGGCCATGGGGTGGAGCAGACCGCGCCGGCGGGACCGGTCGCCCCGCAAGCTATGCTTGCGGAAAGTATCTGGTCCTTCACGCTTTGGATCGCCGGGGCGATGATCGGGCGCGGTGGCGACGGCGACGCCGCGCTGGAGGAAGCGTCGGCACGGCTACCCCAAAATCTGTCCGCCTCGACGATCGCGCATATCCTTGAAGACGCGATGGCGGTCGGGGCTGGCCCGGCGCAGCCGCTTTGGCGGCGGTGGCAGGAATTCGCGCCGAAAGTGGCCACGCTGGCCAGCAAGATCGCGGCGCGCAGTGACGTGGACATGCTCGATCGGCAATTGATCCGCGGTATCGAGATCCTCGTCGCGGCCCAGGTTCCACCCGGCGCGGAAGCGCGCATTGGCCATATCGCCGTAGTACGACTCGATCCCACCCAGCCACTCGCCGATCGCCCGCTGCCGGGTGTCGATCGAATTCGCGTAACCGTCGCCTTCGGCGACCGCGTCTTTTGGACTTGGGATCAACTTTGTTTCGGCGCGCTTTCATTGAATACCCAGCTTGCGGGTATCAAGGGGCTGGACGGCCTGGACCTTCGACGCGCGCAACTGCAGGAACGGCTGCGCGAGGGACCGTTCGCGACCGGGTTGCCGCTGATCGCCGCGCTGAAGCGCTATGGCGAACTCCGGCGCTGCCGATCGCGCGACACGGCGGGGCACGACCCCGAGCCGCTCTATCGCAAGGTGCTCCCGCATCTCTTGCGCGCCGAGCAGCAAGGGCCGTTGGGCGACGCGGCGGACGGCAGGATCAAGGCGATCATGGCCGAGCAGCGCGCCAGTGTTTTCGGCGATGGCGGCCCGGTGATCGCGGCCGAGCCGGCACCGTGGATCGAGCCTGATTACGCCGATCCAGCCTATTGGGAATCGCTGTTCGCCAAGGCTGACCCGTGGGACTATCAAAACGCTTACGAGGCGCGGAAGTACGACCAGACGCTTGAATTGTTGCCCGACGGTCAGGTCCGACGCGCGCTGGAGATCGCTTGTGCCGAAGGGCTCTTCACCCGCCGCCTGGCGGCGCGTGCCGACGCGGTGCTCGCGACGGACATCGCGCCAACGGCGGTGGCGCGCGCGGCGGCGGCGGGCGCCGACCTGGCCAATTGCCAATTCCAAACGCTCGATCTGCTGACCGACGATCCGCCGGGCCCGTTCGATCTGATCGTCTGCAGCGAAGTACTCTATTATCTAAAGCCGGCGGCGTTGACGGCTTTTGTCGACAAGGTGGCACGGCATCTGGAGCCGGAAGGCTGCTTTGTGACCGCGCATGCCAATCTGCTGATCGACGAACCGGACAAGAGCGGTTTTGCGTGGCCGCACCATTTCGGCGCGCAGGGCATTGGCGAAATGTTCGCCGGCCACCCGGCGCTGCGGCTCGAGGCCGAGCTTCACACGCCGCTTTACCGCATCCAGCGCTTCCGCAAGACCGAGCGAACGGCGCCGCCGGACTGCCGGATCGCCGATACGGCGATGCCCCTACCGGAACGCGTGGCGGCGCAAGTGAAGTGGCGCGGCGGTCGAGAAGCGCCGACCGCCGCGGCGTGGCACGATTTTCCGATCCTGATGTACCACCGCATCGCCGATGACGGACCGGCCGCGCTGGCGCGCTATCGCACGACTCCCCGCGCCTTCGGGCAGCAACTGGCCTATTTGCGCGCGCAAGGGTGGCACGGCGTTTCCCTCGCGCGCTTAAGACGCGCCCTGCATTATCACGAACCCTTGCCCGAGCGATCGGTGATGCTGACCTTCGACGACGGCACCACCGACTTCCTCGACCATGCCGTGCCGCTGCTGCATCGCCATGGCTTTCCCGCCACCTTGTTCATGCCGGTCGGGCATGTAGGCGGGGCGGCGCGATGGGATGCGGGCTATGGACCTCCCGCCCCGCTGCTCGACTGGCCCGCGCTGCGGATGCTGCGGCATATGGATGTGGCCATTGGTGCGCACGGCGTCAGTCATGCGCCGCTCCCCGTGCTCGATGCGGAATCCATCGTGCGCGAGCTCGCGCTCGGCCGTTTCCGCTTGGAGCGAGAATTGGGATGCGCGGTGGACAGCATCGCCTATCCCTTTGGTGCCTTTGATTCCGTGCTGCGCCAGCCGGCGCTCGATACAGGTTACCGGTTCGGCTTCACCTGCTTCGACGGCATGGTGAGGGAAGCCGCGGACCCGATGGTGCTCCATCGGCGCGAGGTGATGGGGGGCATTGATCACGGCGCGTTTGAACGCTTGCTGGGGCTCGATCAGCCGATCGGGTAGCGCTGCCCGGGAGTGAAGCGATCCGCCAAGGCTATGCCGGAGGCGTCGGCGGCGGCCTGTTGCTGTCGCTGCCAGGCGAGCTGCTCTCGGACGGCCCCGGGCGCCTCGATCAGCAACAGGCGCGCGGCAAGCTTGGGGTTGCGCACGGCGACGCGCATCGCGACCGACAGCAAGGTCGCGGGGCGGCGACGGTGAACCGCTCGCCGCGTGAGCCAGCGCGCATAGCGACGCAGCCCCTGCGCCAGCAAGCGACGCTTGTCCGGATGCCGCCCCGCCATCTCATCGACAAACATCAACCACGAACGCAGCATCCGGTTGAGATCGCTCGACATGTTATCGGGCAATTGGCGGTAGCCGATATGGTGGTCTTGCGCGACCACGAACGCGTAATGTTCAGCGACGCGGGCATAGAACAAAATGTCTTCGCAGCCCTGGGCATTGGCGTTCCGAAGCGCGGGCTCAAAGCCGCGCGCGGCATCGAAGGCCTCGCGGCGGACCAGCGCGGCGCTGCCATTGCCGATGAAATTATCGACCATCAGCTTGTCGAGGACATGCCCTTCGATCACGCGCCCCGGCTCGCGATAGAAGATCCTGCTCTCGGCGTCGATCATCACGTACCAGCTGTAGCACAGCCCCACGCCGGGCCCCGCCGCCAATAGCGTCCGCTGCTGATCCGCCGTCTTGTCCACGGACCACAGGTCGTCCGCGTCGACGAACGACAGCAAATCGGATCGGGCGAGACGGGCGCCGTGATTGCGCGCCGCCGCCACGCCGGCATTTTCCTGCCGCACCAGCCGAAAGCGCGGGTCACGATCGACAAAAATCTGGGCAAGCCTCGCGGTATCGTCGGTCGACCCGTCGTCGACGATGATTACGTCCAGATTGCGATGGGTCTGGCTGGCAACGCTGCGCAACGTCTCGTCGATCCAGCGTGCCGCGTTATAGGCGGGGACAATGACGCTGACGAGCGGCTCGCTCATCACCTTAACGCCGCAACCAGGCGGTGCGCAGCATCGCATCGCCAAAGCGCCACAACCGCAGGCGGGCGAGCATCGCGAGCGCCCGGGCACGCTCGCCGGGATCGGCGAGTTCCGGGCTGGCGAGCACGCGGGGTGCATGCGCGGCGATCGACAGCGGCAATGCCAGGCTCCGCGCGAACCATTTCCATCGCCCACCCGGCTCCAGCAGCGCGAGTTCGAACAATTCGGCGTTCACGCGCTGCCATTTGCGGTGCAGCGCCTGCCAATCCGAGCGCGCCGGGTGGCCGATCACCGCGTCGGGTGCATAGGCCAAGCGATAGCCAAGATCGCGTGCGCGCCAGGAGAAATCGACATCCTCCGACATGCCGACGCGAAACCCGCCGACATGATCGAACATGGCACGCGAACAGAATAAATTGCCCGATCCCGTGAACTGCTTATCGCGGATATAGCTTTCGAAATTGAACGCGAAGACGGCTTCGAATGCCTCGGCGCCACTTCGCCGCCCGTCATGCTCGCGCGTTACCTTCACCCGCCCGCCGACAAAGTCCGCGGCGTCGAGCGCGGCTATCCCGGCGGCAAGCCAGCCGGGTTCGGCGACACAATCGGCGTCGATGAACGCGAGCAAGCGTCCGCCCGACGCCGCGACGCCCGCGTTCCGCGCCGGCCCCGCCCCCTTTTCGCGCGCGAGAATCAGCCGGGCGCGTCCCGCGATGCACGCCCCCACTGCCGCTTCGCCGCACGGGCTCATATTGTCGGCGACGACGATCTCGAAGCGCTCGCCGGGCATGGTTTGCGCCACCAGCGCCGCTAGGCAGCGGTCCAGCCGCGCAAGGTCGTTATAATGCGGGACAATAACGGAAATTTCAGTCATGCGACCGTGTTCTCGCCCCTTTCCCATGCCGCAGCGGCTGTAAGCGAGCGCCGCATGGGGATCAACTGTTCACGCCGCCTCCAACGCCCCACTCGCGAACGTGGCCCCACGCGCCGTCCCTGCCCGGTCAACGTCGATATTCGCCCGCGTCGCCGCACCGATCAGCGGTGAACCCGCGCCGGGGCGATAATCGCCGCCGCCGGTGCCGTCGCCCAGCACCGAACGATCCGCCACGAACTTGGACCAGGCATTGCCCTGGGTGCCCGAGGTCGAGGGATTGACCACCGCCGCCAGGCCCGGCCCCTGCGGGAAATTGGCGCCGCCGGTGCGCCGCGCAAGCACGTTCGCCTCGCAGTTGGTGCCATCCTGAAACCACAGATTGGTGGTGAGCCAGGGCCGATAGCCATAGTTGGGGGCGCCGCCATTGCCCGCCACGGTGGTGTCGTCGTAGAAATCGTCCTGCTTGGTCGGCAGCCAGTCGAAATAATTGTTCGCGACGCGACAATCGACGTGGATATTGTCGTTCACCAGATCGGGCGGATCATTGTAGAGCGTGTTGCTGCGCTCGCCGACCATCGAATTTCCCTCGATCAGCACATGGGTGAAGCGCTGCAGGCTGTTCTCGCCGATCGCCCAGAAGGGGCTGGGATCGGCGCCGATCCGCTCGGCAAGATTGTTGATGAACAGCGCGCGGACGCACTCGCCATAGGTTCCCGTGCTCCAGGTCGGCCAGGTGACGGCGGTGCTCGTGCTGCTCAGCATCCGGTTGCCCATCGCCACCCAATCAGCCTGGCTCGCGGCGTCGGTGCCGCCGGTCCAGCCACTCATCGCCGTGCAATCGCAGTTGACGATCGCGAGCGCGAGGATGTTGCGCGGCGTGCTGCTCGATCGCACCAGGGCGAAGCGCTGGTTGGCGCCGGTGTTCCCCCAGTTCACCACGGTCGAGCTGCCGATCGCGCTCTTGGTCACATAAATGAAGCTCGTCGCCTGGGTGTTGAGGAACAGGGTCGATGCGCCCTGCCCGCTCTTGGCCTCCACCTGCACGTTATCGAGCCACAGATTGGCGACGCCCGTCATCACCGAGCCGCCGACGTTCATCCGCAGATTGCGGAAAGCGAGCCGGTTGATCCGCAGATTGGGCGTCGAAGCGCTCGATTCCAGAATGCAGTTGGCGCGCGGGTTGGGGTCATCGGGATCACCGATCACGGTCGGCCAGCACTCGGTACTGGTGATGCCGGTGGTGATGGCGGTGCTGCCGCCGATCTGCGTCGTGCCGGCGGGGAGCACGATCGTGGCACCGTCGGTCATGCGCGTCAGCGCCGCCTGCCCGTTCGCCGCCGTAGCGCTGCGGTTGGCGAGGTAGAGCGCCTGGATCGCGCAGGCGACGCTGATCGGCTTGGAGGCCGCCGCGACCGCCTTGGCGGCGGCAAGGCTCGTCTGCACCATCGCCGCGCTCGCGGTCGCGGTGCCGTTGACGGGATCGCACACCACCCACGCCGCCGGATAGCGCGTGCCGGCGGGATCATAGGCCATTACCAGCGGCGCATCGGCGGTGGTGACGAAGCTGCCGCTGGCGGTGCTCTGCCCGCTGCCGCTGGTGCGCGACGGGCCGATCCAGGGGAAGATCGTCTTGTGAACGGTGATCAGGCCGGGGTTGAGCCCGCTCGGGTCAATATTGGCGCCCCAGCAGCGCACGCTGTCGCCATAGGCGGTGCTGGTGGAGGGCGCGGCCGCCCAGAAGCTCTTGGTGGTGGTGCCATCGGTCACATCGAAGCGCACCGCCGCCAGCCCCGATAGTCCCTCGGGATGGAGCGAGGCGGCCATCAGATCGACGCGGAAGGCGCCGGTTACGCGCTGGTTGGGCGGGGTGAGCCAGCGCCCGCCGATCACGGGGGCGGCGGCGACGGTGCTGTTGTTGGTGACGGCGACGCCGGCCTGTGCCGAGGCGCCGCTGCGCCAGTCGGCCAGCGCGGCAAGGCTGCACGTCTCGCCCGCATAGACGTAGCGGGAGAGGCGGAGCCGGATGGTGCGGGTGCCGTCGCCATTGTCGCGCTCGTCGAGCACATTGGCGTTCGGCGTGCTGGTGCCGGTGGGCACGATCGGCGTGCGCCGGCAGGGCTTGAGCGCGACCAGGCTGCGGGTGCGCGCGGCATTGGCCTGTGCCTGTCCGCCGCTGCGATCGAACCCGGCGCCCGAGGCGGCGAGGGTGAGCGCCATCTTGCTCTGCGCGTCGATCGGATAGCTCGCCCAGCTACCCGCGCTCACACCCGACAAGGTGAGCGCGAGAACCGTGCCCGATGCCTCGATCGCGGCGGCGGTGATCGGGCCGGGGTTGGCGGCGATGGTTATGGTAATCCCCGACACGCGCGGGCTGTTGGCGCTGTCGGCGAGCGCCTCGGTGAGGGCGATGTTGCTGCTACCGACGGTGCCCGTGCCGCTCCAGGCCCAGCTGCGCGCGGCGCCATTGATGGCAAGGCCGCTCGGCAGGCCGCTTGCGGTGATCGCGCTGCCTGCGGTGGCGCCGATGATCGCGCCCGAGGCGGGCGTGCCGTTGGTGAAGCTTGTCGCGGAAAGGCCAAGCGCGCCGAGATCGGGCTGCTCGAAGATATTGGTCACGGCGATCGTCAGCACCGTGTCTCGGGGAGAGTTGGTCGCGCCGGCGAGCGTCTCGCGAATGGTGATGCTGTGCGAGGTACCAGTCTCGTAATCGGTCGCGACAAGGCCAGCAACGATCGAACCGGCCGCCAAGGCGAAGCGCCCACCGGCATCCTCCACCAGCGAAAGCGCGCCACCACTCGTCCTCGCGTTCACGGCGCCGACCGGACTCCCCGGCGCGCTACCCTCGCGCAGGCTTGCCGGGGCCAGGGTGAGAGGCGCCAGCTCGACGCTCGGCGGCGGCGCGTCATCGAGCAGCGCGGGGGTGCGCCAGGCACCAAACCCAAACCCCGCCATCAGGCGTAACCAATCACGGTGACGGTGGTGCCCGTCGCGCGGACATGTGTGGCGCGAATGTCCAGCCGTTCGCCCTCCTTCACCGGATGCGCGACATCGACGTCACTATCGATCGCCCGCAACACGATCGTGCCTGCACCGCCGGCGCGCAGCGCCTTCGTGATGAACGGCAGGCGGTCGCTATCGTGGGGCGTCACCACAAAGCAACGACGCGCCGGCGCGATTACCGAATCAGCGGCGTCGGAAAGCGAATCGGGCATGGCTCGTCCTCCTAACTGGGCCTTCTGTTCTACTTATGTTCCGATCGTGTAGGAAAGGGCTTTTTGAAGGCCACTGTCCGCTTGGTCAGCGAGAAATTAACCGGCGGCCGTCGATAACGGCGATGCCCCGCTGCTTGGGAATGGACCGTGCCTTCGACACCCGCCTCAAACGCCACGCCGGCTTTCGCGCGCACGGCGATGCCAATTGTCCGCCGCGCCATGGCGGGGGTGGCGGTGGTCACGGTCGTGCTCAATCTGCTGCTGATCGCGGGCTCGATCTACATGATGCTGGTCTATGACCTGGTGATCCCGGGTCGCAGCCAGCCGACGCTGTTCGGCCTGCTGGCGATGGTCGCGCTCGCCTATGTCTTTCAGGGTGCCCTCGAACTGTTGCGCGGCCGATTGCTGCTGCACATGGCGCGCGGGGTCGACGCGACGCTGGAGGCGCCCGTCCATCGAATGGCCATGACGCTGGCGCGCGCCGCGCCGCAGATTGAGTCGGGCCAGCCGCTGAGGGATCTCGACCAAATCCGGACGTTTCTCGCCAGCCAGGGTCCCACCGCGCTGTTCGATCTCCCGTGGATGGCGTTTTTCATCGCGATCCTGTTTCTGCTGCACCCCGCGATCGGCGCGACCGTGTTGGTGGGCGGCCTTGTGCTGATCGCGCTCACGGTGATCACCGATCGCGTCACGCGCCAGGCCAACGCCCGGCTGCTGGCGCTCGCCAAGGATCGGCAGACGCTTATTGACAGTGCCCGGCGCCACGCCGAGGCGATCTATGCGATGGGCATGGGCGCAACGCTCGAACGCCGTTGGACCATCGCCAACCGTGCCTATCTCGCGCAGCAGGTTCGGCTCGCCGATCGTACCGCGATGCTCGGTGGGACGAGCCGTGTCTTTCGCATGTTCCTGCAGTCGCTGGTGCTGTCGGTCGGCGCGCTGTTGGTGATCAACGATCAGGCAACCGGCGGCGTCATCTTCGCGAGCTCGATCCTCTCGTCGCGGGCGCTCGCGCCGATCGAACTGGCGATCGCCAATTGGCGTGCGTTCGTCGGCGCCCGCGACAGCTGGCAAAGGTTGAAGCGCTCGGCGCCGGTACTGCTGGCATCGGCGCACCAAAAGTCGCTCTTGCCGCCCCCGGCCGCGAGCCTGGCAGTCGAAGCGCTGACATTGTGCGCACCGGGCAACGATCTGCCGATCGTCCGACAGGTGAGCTTCCAGGCAAAGGCGGGCAGCGCGATTGCCGTGCTGGGCCCCAGCGGCTGCGGCAAGTCCACGCTCATCAAGGGTTTGGCGGGAATATTGCCCGCCGCTGGTGGCGCGGTGCGGCTGGACGGCGCGATGCTCGATCAATGGCCGCGCGAAGAACTGGGGCGCCATATCGGCTATCTCCCGCAAAATGCCGAGCTGATTGCCGGCACGATCGCCCAGAATATCGCGCGTTTCGACCCGCGCGCCCGCGGTGAGGACATTATCGAGGCGGCGCGCGCGGCGGACGTCCACGGGCTCGTCCAGTATCTGCCACGCGGCTATAATTTCGACGTCGGCACCGACGGGCGCAATCTTTCGGCGGGGCAGCGACAGCGCATCGCTTTGGCGCGCGCACTATATCGCAATCCGTTCCTGCTGCTGCTCGACGAGCCCAATTCTAACCTTGATCAGGAAGGCGAGCGGGCTCTGATCAAGGCGGTCCTCGCCGCCAAGGGACGCGGCGCGCTGGTCATTCTGGTCGCTCACCGCCCGGCCGTGCTCGCCGCGATCGATAAGGTTGTCCTGCTCCGCGACGGCCGCGTCGAGGCCTTCGACGACAAGGATCGGCTACTGGGCCCACAGCCGCGCGACGAAGCGGCCGAGCCAAGGGTCGCCACCCCCTTCACCCTGCGCGCGGTGCCCGCATGACGTGGATCGAGCGCGACATGGCGAAGCCGGCGCCGGGCGGCAAGCGCTTGCAGCGCCGGCCGGCCGCAACGACGCGGCCCGGCGCGGGAGCACGCGCGGGGCTGAGTGGGATGCTGTTGGTGTCCGTGCCCATTTGGGGGCTCGCGCCCGCCCTCGCCCTCGCGGCGATGCTGCTGATCGATGTCGCGCTGCCCAGCCGGGAACCGAGCTCGATCCTTGGCGCCGCGCTTGCCCTCGCCGGCCTCGGCGCGGCTCGGCTGTTGCTCCACGGCCTGCGCCGCCGTTTGGCACGGCAGACGGCGGACGCGCTGCTACGGCCCCCCGGCACCCCCGAAACCGATGACGCCTGTCGCGCCTTGACGACGCTGGGCGGCGATCTGGCCGACGCGCTGGTCCAACCACTCGTGGCGGTCGTGGCGCTCGCGTTGCTCGACTGGCCGCTTGCGCTGGTCGCCACGTTCGGCGTGGCTCTCGTCTTCGGCGCGCTGCTGTTGCAGTATCGCGGAGAAGCGCTGCGCTGGCGCCAGCTCGCGCCATTTGCCGCCGATCGCGATGTCCGCTGGCGCCTCGCCGCCGCGAACCAGGCCCGACTCGGCGGCCTAGGGCTCGACGCGACCTGGCGAGCGCATTGCCACCAGGCGACGCTCGATCATGACCGTGTGCAACGCAAACTGGAGCCGGCGCGCCACCGGGCCCGGGATGCGCTGCGGGCGCTAGCCGTGCTTCTGCTGGCCGCAAATGCCGGTACGGCGGCCTATCTTGTCGCGCTTGATCGTGCCGAGCTTGGCGGCTTCGCCGCGGCGCTGCTTCTGTCGGGATCGGCGCTTGCCCCCTTGCTCATCGTTTCGCGGCAGGTTCCAGAGCTGCTTGCGGGGCGCGCGGCGCTCCTTGCCCGGCGCGCGACCGTCGCTCCGGTCGACCCTTTGCCCCTTGCCTTGCCGGCGCCCAGCCAGTCGCTGTCGATCGAGCATGTCACGCTCATGCATCCCGGCGCCGCGCAACCGCTCTTGTCCCAGCTCGACATTGGCCTGGTGAGCGGTGACGTGCTGGCCATCGCGGGCACCGCGGGAAGTGGCAAAAGCCTGCTGCTCCGACTGTTGACCGGAACCATCCGGCCGACCGCGGGAACGATCCGGATCGACGGCGCGGCGTTGGAGGATGTCGCGCGCGACGATCTTGCCCGTCACATCGGCTATATGTCGCAGCTTCCCCTGCTGATGCCCGGCACGGTTCTGCAGAATATCGGGCGGTTCGATCCATTGGCCGATCCCCGCGCCGTGATCGGCGCTGCGCGCTCCGCGGGGGTGCACGAAGCAATCCTGCGGTTGCCACAAGGCTATGAAACCGAGCTCGATCTCGCATCGGGCGCGCTCAACCCCAGCTTCATGCAGCGGCTGGCGCTGGCACGCGCCAGCTATGGCGATCCGTTCGTGCTCCTGCTCGATGCACCCGGTGCGTGGCAGGACCGCGCCGGGCTGAACGCTATCGCGAGATGCATCGTCCAACACCGCGCGCGCGGGGGGATCGTGGTGTTCACCGGCGTCGAGCCAGCGTTGCTCGAAACCGCCAATTTGCTGCTCGTGCTGGAGGCAGGTCGCAGCATCGAGTTCGGCCCCAAAAACGAAGTGCGCGAACGGATGGCCGCTCGCCACGCCGCGACCAAGGTGAGCCAGAAGCCCCGCACGCCCGCCGCGACCGCCCAGGATTCGGAGTAAGCCGATGTCGTACCAGTTTCCCGCGCTCGTCACGCCGCTGCCCGCCGCCGCGACCGTGGACGATGACCCAGGGCTCGCGCTCGGCCACACGCTCCGTTTGAGCCTGGTGGTGGTCGGCGCGCTGGTCGCGGCGCTGCTGCTGATGGGAACGGTGGTGCGAGTAAGCGGGGCGGTGATCGGCAGCGGTCGCCTGGCGGTCGCCACCAGCGTCCGCCGCGTCGCCCATCCCACCGGCGGCGTGATCGCTCAGGTGTTCGTGAAAGAGGGCGACCGGGTGCGCAAGGGCGAGCCGATCCTGCGCTTCGACAACCGCGTGACCGACGGCAGCGCGACCATGCTCGGCCAGACCGTCGAGCAGCTGCTCGCCAATCAGGCGCGGCTTATCGCCGAACGCGATGGCGCGGCGGCGATCGCCTTTCCGCCGTCCTTGGCGAACAACCCCACCCTTTCAGCGCGCGCGGCAATGGAAGAGGCGCGGCGCCAGTTCGCGCTGCGCCGCCAGCTGCGCCAGGCCGAAGCCAACGCCGCGCGCGAGCGCGTCCGGCAGGTACAGCAGCAGATCGCTTCGGTCATTGCCCAGCGCGGCGCCGCGAGCCGGCAGGTCGCGCTGGTCCGGCCCGAGCTCAACGCCATGCGCGAACTTTACGGCCGCGGGCTGGTCACGCTCAGCCGCATGAACCAGACCGAGCGCACCGCGGTCGAACTGGAAGGCACTGTTTCGTCGCATGACGCTGATATCGCGCAGATGCGCGCGCGCATCGCCGAGCTCAACCAGGCCGCGCTGGAAGCCGAACAGACGACGCGCACCCAGGCCGCCCAAGAGCTCGCCGCGATCCATGCCCAGCTGACCGACCAGTCGATCCGCTCGCTCGCGACCGCCGACGCGGCCGACCGGTCGCTGCTGCGGGCGCCCTATGCCGGGATCGTGGAGAAACTGGATATCGCCGCCGTGGGCGGCGTCGTCACGCCGGCGCAACCGGTCGCCGAAATCGTTCCGGACGGTGACCCGCTGATCGTCGAGGCGATGGTGAGCCCCAACGATATCGACCAGCTGCATCGTGGGCAGCGGGCGGTGGTTCGCTTCTCCGGGTTGAACCGGCAAACCACGCCGGAAGTCCTTGGTGAAGTTTATTTCATCGCGACTGAACCGACCGTCAACGAACGCACCGGCGCTAGTTTTTTCACGGTAAAGGTTCGCGTTGCGGAGAATCAGCTGCGCCGGCTCGGGGATGTGTCGCTGAAATCGGGCATGCCAGCGGAAACCTTTTTCGAAACGGGGCGCCGGTCGCTGCTCTCTTATCTATTTAAACCATTGATTGATCAGCTGAATCGAGCATTTCGAGACTAAAATCGCCAACCTTGTTTCCGCAAACAAGGATCATTAGTGTCCGCGCCGCAGCGTGGCCAGGGAGCAGCGCGAAAATGACGACTCTCGACAAGATAATAGAAATCGTTGCGAAACAATTAAAGCGCGAGCCAAGTGAGGTCACACCCGACATGGATTTGGCCGAAGCCGGCTATGAATCTCTTGACGTTATCGAAACAATCTTTGAAATTGAAGAAACCTGGGATCTCAACATCGATTTTAATGCCAATTCTGAGGACGCGGACAAATTTAAAACGCCCGCCAGGATTGCCGCGACCGTTGACGCCATGTTGGCAGCGCGCGTGTCCAAGTGAAACGCGTCGCCGTAACCGGGCTGGGCACGATATCGGCCGCCGGGCATGACGCCGCGACGACTTGGGAGGCCGTTCGCGCCGGCCGAACGGGGATCGGGCCGCTTTCCATCGAGCGTCAGGACATTTTGAATACGAAGGTCGCAGCCCAAGTTCGCGGCTTCGATCCCGAACGGTATTTCGACGATCGGCGGCTGCCAACGCTCGATCGCTTTTCGCAATTCGCGGTGGTCAGCGCACGTGAGGCGGTGGCGGCGGCGAAGCTGGAACCCGGCAGCGCGGCGCTGGCCGACGCGGGTGTTGTCGTCGGCGTCGGCGTTGGCGGGATGACGACAACCGACGATTCCTTCTGGCGGATTTACGGCCAGGGCATCAAACGTGTCTACCCCCTCACTGTGCCCAAGCTGATGTCCAACGCTGCCGCCAGCCAGGTTTCGATGGACTTGGGCGCCCGCGGGATGACGTTCGCCATCGCCAGTGCCTGCGCCTCGAGCACTCATGCGATCGGCGTCGCCGCGCAGTTCATCCGTACCGGCGTGGCAAGGATGATGCTGGCCGGTGGATCGGAGGCCTGCATCACCACGGGAACGGTCGCCGGCTGGGAGGCGTTACGCGTTCTTGCGCCCGATCAATGTCGCCCCTTCTCACGTAATCGCCTGGGACTGGTGCTCGGTGAAGGTGCAGCCATGCTAGTGCTGGAGGAGTGGGACCATGCCGTTGCCCGCGGTGCACCGATCATCGCCGAAATTCTGGGCTTTGGCGCCAATGCCGATGCTGGCGACCTCACCTCGCCGAACCCCGAGGGCGCGGCGGGAGCGATGCGCCTGGCACTCGCCGATGCCGGGCTTTCGCCGGACGCCATCGGTTATATCAATGCCCATGGTACCGGCACGTTGATGAACGACCGCGTTGAGAGTGGTGCGGTCCGCGCGATGTTCGGCGACGCGGCACCGCCGCCCATTTCCTCGTCCAAGGCTGTTCTTGGTCACACTCTAGGCGCCGCCGGGGCGATTGAGGCGGTCGTCACCATCATGGCGCTGCAAGCCCAAACCTTGCCTCCCACCGCATGCTGTGACGAACCCGACGACAGCCTTGGGATCGACATGGTGCCCAACCAGGCCCGTCCGGCCCAATTCTCGGCAGCGCTATCCAATTCCTTTGCCTTTGGCGGGCTTAACGCGGTGCTGGCGATTGGTGCGGCGACGACATAACTGCGCCGTTTTGAGACTCCTGTCGATTGGCTGATAGCACAACGTTATGAATTGAGATTATTTCGGCATAAGCAATGCGTGTTTTGGGGAGCCCCATGGGGAAGCGAGTTCTTATTGCGGGAGGCGCCGGCTTTATCGGCTCCCATATCGTCGATCGCTTGATGAAGCGCACCGATATGGAGCGGCTGGTCGTCGTCGACAATTTCTGGACGGGGCTGCGCGACAATTTGGCGCATATCCGAGATCCACGGCTGCATATCGCGCAAGCCGATGTCGAAAAATTCGCTACGCATGAGAAGTTCGACGAGATCCTCCATCTCGCCTCCCCCGCGTCGCCGCCCTGGTACATGCGCGAGCCGGTTCGCACCATTCACGCGAATGTGAACGGCGCGCTCAACCTGATCGAGATGCTGGTGCCCGGCGGGCGGATCAGCTTCACCTCCACCTCCGAAGTCTATGGCGATCCGCTTGTGACCCCGCAGCCGGAGAGCTATCGCGGTTTCGTCGATTGCACCGGCCCGCGCTCGTCCTACGACGAGAGCAAGCGCTGCACCGAAGCACTGCTGTTCGAGTGCCGTCGCACCCGCAGAACCGACATTCGCATCGTGCGCCTGTTCAACGTCTATGGCCCACGGACCCGCCCGGATGACGGACGCGCGGTGTCCAACTTCTTGAGCCAGGCGCTGACCAACGGCGAACTCACCATCTATGGCGACGGGATGCAGTCGCGCAGCTGGGGTTATGTCGATGATATCGTCGACGCGCTGGAACGCTTTTTCTGGCTTGAGCAGGACATGCAGTACCAGGGCCCGCTGAACGTCGGCAACGACCGGGAAATCCCGGTGATCGACGTGGCCCGCTTCATCGTTAGCCTCGTGCCCGGCACGCGATTGAGGATGTGCCCGCCGATTCCGCAAGACCCCACCAACCGCCGCCCGGACCTGACCCTGTGCCGGGAAGTTCTGCCCGGCTGGGAAGCCCGCATTTCCTATGAAGAAGGCGTGCGGCGAACGCTGGCGTGGTTCAAGGAGCAGATCGCCCACGGCGCGGAAACCGATGCGCCGGAGCCGGTGCGGCTGGCGGGCTGATCGACAGGGCGATCGACCGGCGACGCGCGCCGGCCGCGGTTGCGCCGCTCGCGCTAAATCAGCCCCAAATCTGCCGCCAGCCGCGCATCGTCGCACGCGAGCTGGTCGAGCCATGCCGCCGGTCGTCGGGTGGCCCAGGCTCCATCGCGTTCGTCGGTCGCGAATTCGGGGAATGCTCGGCCAGGCCCCGCCACGAGCGACGGAGCACGCCGCTCGCGCAGGCGCCGCGCGAGCGTGGCCGGATCGCGCAACGCGGCGATCGCTAGCGCCATCGCGTCGCCGCGACGCGCGCGGGAGATGGCGAGCCGAAGCTCGAGTTCGGCGCGCCGGCGACGAATCACGGGCTGCGCGGCCGCCGGTGCCTCGGCGGCCATGATGAGATAGAGCTGCAGGTGCGAGCGAGTCATCCGGCCCTGTTCACTCGCCATCGACCTGCGTCGCTGGCGGTAGCCGGTTAGGAAAGCTGGAACGCACACGAAGCGATAGCGCAACGCAAGACGGAGCTGAAACAGATAGTCCTCGCAACCTTCATTGCCGGCATCGCGCAATCCGGGATCATAGCCGATCGCGCGCGCAAGGTCGGTGCGGACCAGCGGCGTGCTGCCATTGGAGATGAAATTCCACGCCAAGTGCCGCAGCAGGCAATAGCCCTCGACCTGCGGATGAGGGGAGACGCCCAGAACTTGGCCGGCCTCATCGATGTGGCGGAACCAGTTATACACTAGCGCCGTATCTGCCGGGGCGGCCTCGAACGCCGCGACTTGGCGTTCGATCTTGGTCGGCGCCCATAGGTCGTCCGCGTCCAACGGCGCCACGTAGGCGCCCGCCGCAGCGGCGATGCCCCGGTTGCGCGCCCGCGCGACACCGCCATTGGGCTGACGAATCAGCCTGACGCGGGGATCACGCGCGGCCACCGCTGCGACGCGCGCGGCGGTATCGTCGGTCGAACCGTCATCCACGACGATGATTTCAAGCGCGCGATGCGTCTGCCCTCGCGCGGATGCCAGCGTCTGGTCAATCCAATCAGCCGCATTGAACGCGGGGATAACGACCGATACAAGCGATGCGGACATAATCTTCTCAATGAATACGAGCTAACGGGCTCGGTTTGAATGAGAGTGCGGCTCGAGAACGTTAGGTTGTTTTCGGGCACGGGGCGAGCAGGTGTGAAAACGCGATGCGAATAGCATATATTTCGGTCGCCACGCCTTTCTCGCGCGCCTCGTGGAGCGGCATACCCTGGTACAGCCACCGGGAAATCCTGCGGCGTTTTCCAGACACCCATGTGCTGGAAACGCCAAGGCTCGACCTGTTGACCGATCGGTTGGCGTTCGCAGAGCGGTTGGGCGTGCTGGTCCGCCGCCAACCGATCCTGACCTATCACTATACCCGGCTGATCGAAGCGCAGCTCGAAAGACTGCGTCCGGACGCCATCGTCGCCGTGGCTGCGGCGCACAAGCTGGCCTATATCAACCCGAAATGGCCGCTCATCTATGCCGCCGACGCAATGTACGCCACCATTGTCGACTATTATTCGAAATACGCCAATTTCAGCAGCGGCGCGCGGCGGCGTGGCAATATGGTGCAACGCGCCTTGATCGAACGGATCGATCGCGCGCTGCTCTGCTCGCAATGGGCGGCGGATGCGGCGCGAGAGACCTATGGCATGCCCCCGGAAAAGCTGCGGATAGTACCGATGGGCGCGAACCTCGATGCGGACCCCGGCTTCGAGCCGCCTAAACCCGGCCAGCCATTGCGGCTGCTGTTCGTCGGCTTCGCCTGGGAACGCAAGGGCGGCCCGCTGTTGCTTGAAATTTGGAAAGCGCTCCGGGCGCACGATCCGCTCGTCGAACTGCACATCGTCGGTGCCAGCCCGGCCGCTGCCCGGGGACTGCCAGGGGTGGTGCTCCACGGCCGGATCGACAAATCGGACCGAGCCGCCCATGCCCGATTGAGCGAGCTATACCGCCGCGCCAGCTTCTTCGTCATGCCCAGCCGAGAGGAGGCCTTTGGCATCGTTTTTTGCGAGGCTGCCGCATTCGGTCGGCCGAGCGTGGCGGCCGATACGGGCGGCGTGGGCAGCGTGATCCTGGACGGGGACACGGGCTTGCTGTTGCCGATCGATGCCAGCCCGGCAGAATATGCCGAGCGCATCCTGTCAGTCTGGCGGAACCCGGAGCGTCATGCCGCGATGTGCCATGCCGCCCGTCGCGATTATGAGCGCCGTCTCAACTGGAGCGCGTGGGGCGATGCCGTGGCGGAGGCGATAAAGGCAGTTGCCAAGTCGACTCATTCTCAGCCGGCGGGCGCGGCCAATTGAGCCGTGGCGCCCGCGCGTCAATCAAGGGGCAGCGTTTCTATCGCAACTGGATCACGGCGCTCGCCCGCAACTCGGCGCGAAGCCGCGCGACGGCGGCGGTCCGCGCCGCCTCCATCAGCAGCGCCCGCCCGCGCCTGCGCTGTTCGTCGAGGGGATCGGAAATGGACCAGCGCGCCAGCACAGCGATAACCAACGTCGTCGCACCGACCCGAAGCCGCAGCAGCCGGTCAGGCGGCAGGGCGGCCAATGCTTGGGCGTCCGCTGGGCCGAGCGCATCGCTGTCGATCATCGCGCGGCCACGCGCGAAGCCGAGACCTTGCGCGCGCATCCGCGCCGCGACGGCGTCCAGCGTCACGCCCTCCGCCGCCGGGCCGGGGGCGACCAACCGATCGACCAAATAGCCCGTGCGCGCGGCGAATCGCTGGGGATTGGCGGCGATGAAACGCGCGACCGCGTCGGCGCCGGGCGCGGGCACCGCGCGCTGGAAGCCATCATAGAGCGCCTCGGCCAGCATTTGCTCGGTACCACGCCGCATGGCCAGCTGCAGCGCCGGGTCGCGATCAAGCCTGGCGCGGCGCGCTGCCTGCGCTGCCAGCTTGCGATCGATCAGCCGTGCGATCAGCTGCCCGCGCGTAGCAGGGGTGGCCGCATCGGCCCCTGCCGCCGCAGCCTCGGCACGCAGCTCACGCTCGGTTATCTCAGTGCCGTCCACCCGCGCCACGACCTGTCCCGCCGGGGCCGCCGGGGTGCACGCCGCGAGCAGCGCCGGCAGCCAAGCGCCGCGCCTCACCGGCCGAGCAGCGCCTGCCGGCGCGCGGGATCGAGCGTGGCGACCAGCGCCTGATGGAAGTGCCGAAGCGCCGCTTGCGCCGGCCCGGCCCGCGCATCGACGATCGAAAGGCGCAACAGCATGCTGGTGGGCGAACGCCCGGCCAGATTGCCCTCGACCATCGCCCGACGCAGGGCGAAGCCGGTCGCCGGATAAGTGCTTTCGACCCGCGTCCAATAGAAAATCTGCTCGCATCGCGCCTCGCGGCGAGCCGTCATTGCCACCGCCGCCGCTCCTGCGGGGAATGGAGCCGGAAGGGGCACCGGTCGAAGCGACTCGATACCGTAGCCCGCCGCTGCGTAGCAGCGCTCGGGACGGTGCACCGCGATCCCGGCATCGCTCCGCGCTTGCGCGATCACCAGCATTACCGGCGGCACGCCGGCCCCTTCATACAAACGGCTGAGCACCTGCGCGTACACCCGCTCGCCGAGCGGCGTCGGCGGGGGGAGTACGATATTCTGCGCGACGCCTTGGACATATTCGCCGATCCGCGACGGCACGAGCGTATCGAGCATTGGCAGGGACGGCGCGCTCGCGGGGCGACGCAGTCCGGCCAGCACCGCGGTGCCGCCCAGCGCCCCGGCGATCAGCACCTCGCGACGGCCCACCCCACGTGCCACGGTCATCGCGAGCGTCCGATCAGAGGGGTGATCACCGCGTCGAGCATCAGCAGCCCGCCAAGCGCCAGGGCGAACAGCAACAGCCCGGCAAGATCGTGCAGCAGGCTTTGCGCCCAGCGATCGCCCAGCTCCAGCAGCACCAGCGCGATCACCACGATCCGCAACAAATTGGCCACCAAGGCGATCGGCAGCGCGGCGAGGGCGAGCAGCAGCGCGGGCCGCCAATCATCGGGATGACGCATGCGGCCAAAAACCACGCCGCACAAAGCAAGCGTGACGAGCGTGCCCAGCCCGGCGCACGCTGCGGCGACCTGCAGTTCATATTGCTCGACATAAAGGATCGGGGAAGCGCTCGCGGCGGCGATGCCGCCGCCGCGCAGCAACCAGGCCGCGCCCTTGGTCATCAGGACGATCAGTCCGTCGCTCATCGGCAGCACCATCGCGACCGGCAGCGGGGCGAGGCACGCGAGCAGGGCGAGCGGCGCTGCCGAACGGCGCAGCACGGGCATCCCATAGCGATCTCGGATCAGCGCCGCCGCGCAGCCGCAAACGGCGAGCCACGCCAGCAGGTGGATACCACCGGCCACCCCGATCCAATAGGCCGCGAGCAGCCACGGCAACAACCCGGGAAGGCCGCTCGGCGGCGTCATGACCGGTCGTGCCCGCGCGAGAACGTTCGCGAACCACCAGGAGACGCCAACGAGCAGAAACACGAAGCTGGCGCCGCTGCCCGCCGCGCCCGCATCGCCCGCGATCGCGACGAGGGGCGGCAAGGCAAAAATGCCGCCCGCGACCGCGACCAGCACCAGCCCGGCCTTCAATCGCGCGGTACCGGTCCAAATCCATGAAAAAGCTTGTGTTTGCATTGCCAACGCTCCCGAATTTGATAGCTTGGCACAGGCAGAACGCAAGTGCCGGCGGGACTTCTGGCGCTCGGACATGGAGCGGAGCGGGTTGGCGAAGGTGGCGTGAGCGCCGCCGAGCCGGCTTCGCTTGGTTGGGAGCAATGGGTAAGTGATCACGACCGGCCTGAAATCTTCACCGCCGACGGGGAAGCGTTCGGGCAAGCCTTTCCTATCGCTGCTCGGCGCGGGCGCTCTGATCGCCTACCTGGCGTGGGAAGTTTATTTCAGCACGGGGCTGCTGGGCTGTTTTTCCGCGTTGCAATTCGACAGTTTTGGCCAAAGCTTGCCCGTCCTCAACTTGACGGCGGTGCTCGTTTTGCTCGGAACAGCTGAATTCGGCCGGCGGCGACGGAGAGTATACCGTGCGACACGGGCGGCGACCCAGCAGGTTCGCACCCTCGCCCTGGCAGACGACTTTGCCAGCACGCTGCGCGACTTCAGATGGTTCCTGATCACCTTAGCGCTGGCGGTGCTGCTGCTGGTCGTCGGGATGACGCTTGCCGCGACGCCGGTCCGGGTGGTGCCCCCGCATTGGCCAGCCGCGCGGCTGGACGCGACGATGATGGTAGGCACGCCCCGCAACGAGCTTGCGAGTTCGCTCGCCGACGATCTGTTGACGACCCGGCAGCAGCGATTTTTCGTGCCTCTGATCGAGCCTGCCGCGCCCCGGCATATCGGCTACTTCATCGAGGTGCGCCCTGCTCCCAAATGGGACGGCCTTACTCCGCCGCGCGCCGATCTGTCGCGCCCGTTGATGAAAGTTTTCGCGCCGCGCCCGGGCTTTGTCGAACCGCTTTACGCGCGCAGCGGCTATCGGGTGCTGCCAATGAACGGCGTGCTTACCGCTGAGCCATGGGGATTGGCTCGACCGCAGATGATCACCGCTGCCTATCTGCTCATCCTGGCGCTGATGTCGTGGGCGGCGCAATGGTTCCAGGCAGGGCATCGGCAAAACTTGGCGCGGCGTCTGGAGCCGAACGCGGCGTAATTACCCGCGCGCCTGCGATTCCGGCGCCGTATCCAGGCCGCCGCCCCGTGGCGTCTGGCGCTATGTCGCGCGGCGGCGCCCCGGCCTTCGATCCAGCCGTGCTAACAGGATGTTAGGCGGCGCGTGGCAAGGCGGCGGCCATGGTTCGCGACGGCTTCACCCTTGGGCTGGCCTGCGCTTTCGCGCTGCTTCCGATGGCTGCGCGCGAGCGCCTGGCAATGGGCGCGACGCCGCTGGCGGGCACCGTATCGACGCGCGGCGCGCGTCTCCCTGCCGAGCCGCGAGGCGGGGTGCCCGCCTCAGGTCCGGAACGCGTCGCCCGGGCCAGTGACGGCATGTTCTACCTGACCGCACGCGTGAACGGCCAGCGGATCCGCTTCCTGGTCGATACCGGCGCAACGACGGTGGTGCTGGCGCGCCGCGATGCCGCCGCGTTGGGGTTCAGCCACAGGCCCGACCACGCTTTCGCGATCAACACCGCCGCTGGCACGGTAGCGATGCACCGCATCGCCCTTGCGCGGGTCGATGTCGCAGGACACCGTCTGGAGCAAATCGAGGCAGCGGTGGCGGCCAAGGGGCCATCGGTGTCGCTGCTTGGCCTGAACGTGCTGTCGCGAATCGGTGGCGCGTCGATCGAGGGCGACGAACTTCGCCTTCGCTAAATCCTGGGCGCTCCGTCGGTAAGGCGGCAAGCGGAGCGGACGATCGGCTTGGAAATCGGGTCTGATCGGCAATAACACACCGCTGGCACGCGGGATCGAAGGCGCGAGCGGGGCACCGAGTCCGCGACGGCGTCCCACCATCGCGTCAGCGAGCCGCCCAGCAACAGCGGCGGCCCGCGCCTGGCGCCAATCCCCGGCCAAGCGAGCTTCAGGTTTATCGCGCGCCGGCCTCGGCGAGGACGGGCTCAACGGCCCTCGCCCGGCGCGCGCGCAAACTTCCACCGATAATCGCCACGGCAAGGATCATCATCAGCCAAGTCGCCGGCTCCGGCACGACTGGTACGGGGCCAGGCGGCACATTGCCATCGTCCGCGGGCGGCGCGACATTGGGAGGCGGCGCGGCGTCCCCGTTGCCAGGTGGAGGATTAGCTGGAGCACCAGTGTCGCCATTGTTCGCGGGCGGATTGCCGGCGGTCCCGCCGGCGCCACCAGTGATCCCTGATCCACCGGCCTCGCCCGGCGCCCCGCTGCCGCCGCCCGTGGGGTTGGTCAGCCCCGCAGGGCCGCCGCCGGTCAGCCCCGTGCCGCCAGGCGGGGTCGCTCCCAGGCCAGATGGGCTGGTGCCCGTCGGTCCGGCCAAGCCTGGCGTGGTCCCGCTGCCGAGCGGTGCTCCCGTCTCGCCCGGTGGCACGAACCCTAGCCCGCCGGCATTGGCCGGGTCTGGAAGCAGCGTGAAGCCCGGCGGCAGCGCGCCGCCGCGATTGTCGGTCGGTGCGGCGGGCGAGACGAAATCGCGCCCTCCCGCCAGCTCGGCTTGGGGTGCCCTGGCCTCGCCCGGCCCGCGCGTCGCCGGGACCGTCGCCCCTGTCTGCAACACGAGCGCACCGGTCGCGGGGCCACCGTTCGCGCTCGCGAACCGCCCCGCGCCCATCGCGAGCAGCGCGCCCTGCTCGCTCACCCCCAGCGAGCTCAGCAACGAGAAGAAGACGAGCAAGGCAGATATCTGCAGCTGCAGCCGAGATTCCCCGGCGGCGATGTGCGTCGACTCGTTCATTGCCGCGACGATAATGAAAAATTTATTTTAGTGAATAGGTTAGCTGCGTACCGAACCAGGCTTGGCGACAGCGTGAAAGCGTGGATGGCTGGCTTGAAAAGCGGCGGCGCCACCAGGGCACGGCAGCTAGCGCATGCCGGGGCGCAGCAGGGCGATGATCGATACGGTCACCGCGACAAGGATAAAGGTCGCGACCAGCGGGGCGCCGCGACTGCCCAGCTGATTGGCAAGCATGCAGCCCGCGGCCGGCGGAAGATAACGCCAAATCTCATCGCGTGGCCGGCGCGGGCCGGTAGACCGGGCGAGGAACAGCAAGGCCAGCCAGGCAAACAGCGCGGTACTCAGCCAATCGAAAATGCCGTTCACCCTTTGGCGCCTTTGATTACATTCAAGACATCGTGCTGGCTTGGCTTTGATATAATATTATCCGAAATTGGGTGCTATCGCATGGCAAGCGCCGTCACGCCGGCTAGCTCTACCAAAGACGGCGCGACATCACGGTTGCAACTGACCCCGTAGATACTCAAGCAAGGCGCTCGGATCGCGGGTAGCGAGCTTTGGCGTCCTGCTGCGCCATGTGGCCAGCGCCGCCGCGAAATCGGCGTCGTCGTCAACAGTGATGGCCAATCCCCGCGCCTCGAACAATTCGGCGATCTCTGCCTGGTGATCGTCATAATGTTCGCCGCGCGCGAAACGGCGCGGCACGACGATGGTGCGGCAGCCATTTTGGGCGGCGGTGACCAGCGACCCCGTCCCGCCATGACACACCACGAAATCGGCTTGGCGCAACACGTCCTGCACCTCGGCGAAGCTCAGATTGTCGACACTGTCGAACAAGTCGGGCCGGCGCCCGCCATCACCGCACTGTGCGATCACCCGTTCCGGGATCAGTCCCGCGCGCTTCGCGTTTTCAACCAGCGTTATCAGCCGATCGAAGGGCAGCGTCGCGCCGACCGTGGCGAACAACAGAGGCTCCTTCGCGGGCGGCGGGGTATCGAGCGCCTTGAACGAATCAAACACGATTGCGCCTGGCCAGGCCGCGGCCGCAGCGGCAGATTGCGATATGCGCACATGCGCGAGCGGCCCCGCCAGGCGGGCGAAGGCGGAGGGACCATGGATGCGCGCCATCGAGTCGATCAGGATGATCCGGGCGCCGAGCAATCGGGCCCAGAGCACCGCGAAAAACATCGCACCCGCGCCCGTGGTGATCACGACCTGGGGCCGGCGCCGCAGAATGATCGCCGCCGATTGGAAGAAATTAGCGAAACCGGCGCGAACCATCGTGAACCAAGCACCAAGTCTCGCCTGGCCCAACGCGACATGCGCCACAAAGGCGACCCGGTGCCGCTCGGCCAGCGTCCGGCCTAGCGCGGTGTTTTCACTGATGAAGAAATAGTCGAGGTCGCGCCACAGCGGCTCAAGATCAAGCAATTGGCGCACATGGCCCCCGCCCGACCCCGCCAGGGCGACGCGGAGCGGCTTCGCCGACCCGGAGCCTGCCATCGGGCCGCTCCTCATGATCGGAGCGTCCGGTTTTCGATTTTTGCCCTCGGGGCCGCCGCGACGAGCGATCGGGGACGGGGCCCGTGCAATGTTTCGGTCACACCATGCTCCTGCGCCCCCGCCCCGTCGGAGACCTTAGGCGACGTCCCGGCGCTTCGCAACGCAGCATCACGCGACGCCAGAGCGTGGTTTTTCGCGCGACGCCTGCCCCGGATTGGGACCGACTGCGTTCCGCCTCAGGGCAATTGCACCCAGTCCGGCATGTGCGAGATGCTTTCGCAAAGCCGCTGATATCCCGAGTTCGGCTTGATGCGGCGCCCAGACTTGCTATGTCGCGTCCGCCGAAGCTGGGGAAAATGATGCGCAAGGGAATCATTCTTGCCGGGGGCTCCGGAACTCGCCTCTACCCGCTCACCCGCGCGGCATCGAAACAGCTGATGCCGGTTTATGATAAGCCGATGATCTATTATCCGCTGTCGACCCTGATGCTGGCGGGCATTCGCGAGATTCTGATCATCACCACCCCGCACGATCAGGCGGCGTTCAAGGCGCTGCTGGGCGATGGCGCCGACTTGGGCATCGCGCTGCATTACGCGGTTCAGCCCGAGCCCGGTGGCCTGGCACAGGCCTATCACATCGGCGCCGATTTCGTGGGGGACGCGCCGTCGACGCTGATCCTTGGCGACAACATCTTCTATGGCCATGGCCTGACCGAACTGCTGGCAAGCGCGACGGAACGCACCGGCGGGGCGACCGTTTTCGGTTATTATGTCGACGATCCGCGCGCCTATGGGGTGGTGTCGTTCGATGCCGCCGGCAAGGCGGAAACGATCGAGGAAAAGCCTGCCGAGCCCAAATCGAACTATGCCGTGACTGGCCTCTATTTCTACGATGGCACGGCCGTCGCCCGCGCGCGCGCGCTGATGCCCTCCCCGCGCGGGGAGCTCGAAATAACCGATCTGAACCGCACTTATCTGCAGGACGGCGCGTTGGCGGTCGAGCTGATGGGGCGCGGCTATGCCTGGCTCGATACCGGAACGCACGGTTCGCTGCTCGATGCGGCCAACTATGTGCGGATCACCGAGGAGCGGCAGGGGCTGAAGATCTGCTGCCCCGAGGAGATCGCCTGGCGGCGCGGCTTCATCGACGATGCCGCGCTCGAGGCCCTCGCCAAGCCGCTCATCAAATCGGGCTATGGCCAATATCTGATGCGGCTGCTGACGCGGGGGCCGGCGTGGAGCTGATCGAAACCACGCTGCCGGGCGTGCTGATCATCGAGCCGCGGGTGTTCGGCGACGCGCGCGGCTTCTTCCTTGAAAGCTGGAACGCGGAAGTCTTTCGCGCCGCCGGGCTCGACCTGCGGTTCGTGCAGGACAATCACAGTCGCTCGGCGCGGGGTGTGCTGCGGGGGCTGCATTATCAGCTGCCCGAGCCGCAGGGGAAGCTGGTACGCGTGACCGCGGGCCGCGTGTTCGACGTCGCGGTCGATCTGCGCCGCTCGTCGCCCAATTTCGGTCGGTGGACGGGCGTCGAGCTGTCGGCGGCGAACAAGCGGCAACTCTGGATTCCGCCGGGGTTCGCCCATGGCTTCCTGTCACTCGAGGACGGGACCGATTTTCTGTATAAATGCACCGCTTGCTACCGTGCCGCCTTCGATCACACGGTCCGCTGGGACGATCCCGCGATCGGCATCGACTGGCCGCTCGAAGGCCTGACGCCCCAGCTGTCGGCAAAGGACCAGGCCGGCCCCTTGCTCGCCGACGCCCCGGTGTTCGCGTGAGAGTATTGATCACCGGAGCGCACGGGCAGCTTGGACGGGCGCTCATCGCGACGGCGCCGGCGGATGCGGTGCTCGACGCAACCGACGCGACCGAACTCGACATTACCGACGCGCCCGCTGTCGAGCGTCGCATCAACGCGACCAAACCGCAGCTGGTCATCAACGCCGCCGCCTATACGCTGGTTGATCAAGCTGAAAGCGACGAGGTTGAAGCACTGCGGATCAACGGTGATGCCGTGGGCGTGCTGGCGGCGGCGAGCCGGGCGATCGGCGCGCGGTTCGTGCATGTGTCGACCGATTTCGTGTTCGATGGCGGTCAAAGCACGCCTTATGCCCCCGACGCCGCGACCAACCCACTGAACGCTTATGGCCGCACCAAGCTCGCGGGCGAGCAAGCCGCCGGCACGGATGCGCTGATCGTGCGGACAGCCTGGGTCTATGCCGCGCAAGGACACAATTTCGTGCGCAGCATGTTGCGGGCGATGGCCGAACGCGAGCGGTTGCGCGTCGTGATCGATCAGGTTGGCACGCCAACCTACGCGCGCGGCCTGGCGGAGGCGCTGTGGGCGCTGAGCGCGCGGCAAGTCCAGGGCATTTTCCACTACACCGATAGCGGCTGCGCCAGCTGGTATGACTTCGCGGTCGCGATCCAGGAGGAGGCGCTGGCGCGGGGATTGCTGAGCCGGGAAATTCCGATCGATCCCATCGCGACCGCCGATTATCCCACCGCCGCGACGCGCCCGCCCTATTCGGTGCTCGACAAGCGGGCGACCGTCGCGCTGATCGGCGCCGCGCCACACTGGCGCGTCCAGCTGCGCCGCATGATCGAGGAACTGCATGGCTGAGATTCTGGTCACCGGCGGCGCCGGCTTCATCGGCGCCAATTTCGTGCATTATTGGCGGCGCCACCGCCCCGAAGCGCGCGTGCTGGTCCTCGACGCGCTGACTTATGCCGGCAATCCGGCGAGCATCGCCGGGCTCGAGGGTGTCGAACTGATCCAGGGCGATATCAACGATCAGCCGCTGGTCGAACGCCTGCTCGCCGAACGTGGGATCGACACAATCGTCCACTTCGCCGCCGAAAGCCATGTCGATCGCTCGATCAGTGGGCCGGATGCGTTCATCACCACCAATGTGCTCGGCACGCACAGCCTGCTCAAGGCGGCGAAGCGGGTGTGGCTCGATGCCGGCAGCGGGCGGCCGCACCGCTTCCACCATGTCTCGACCGACGAGGTCTATGGCTCGCTCGCGCAGGACGATCCCGCGTTCAGCGAGACCACGCCCTATGCGCCCAACTCGCCCTATTCGGCGTCGAAGGCAGGCTCCGACCATCTGGTCCGCGCCTACCACCACACCTTCGGGCTGCAGGTGACGACGACCAACTGCTCGAATAATTACGGGCCCTATCAATTCCCCGAAAAGCTGATCCCGCTGTTCCTGCTCAACTGCCTGCATGGCCGGCCGCTGCCGATCTATGGCGATGGCATGAACCGGCGCGACTGGTTGCATGTCGAGGATCATTGCCGCGGCATCGCGCTCGCGCTCGCGCGCGGCGTGCCGGGGGAGACCTATAATATCGGTGGCGGGCAGGAATTGCCCAACATGGCAGTGATCGACGCGATCTGCGCCCAGGTCGACGCCGCCTTCGCCGCCGACCCGGCGCTCGCCGCGCGCTTTCCGGAGGCGCCCGCCGCCCAAGGCAAGCCCTCGGCGAGCCTCAAGACCTTCGTCGAGGATCGCAAGGGGCACGACCGCCGCTACGCGATCGACGAGCGCAAGGCACGCGCCGCGCTCGGCTATGCCCCCGAACGCACCTTCGCGCAGGGCTTCGCCGCGACGCTCGCCTGGTATCTCGCCAACGAAGCCTGGTGGCGGCCGCTTCTAAGCCGGTAGCGGCGCCACCCGACGCTCACCGCCCAACCGAGCTGTAGCGGTACCCCGCGCGTTCGGCCTCGGCGGGCGGATAGATGTTGCGCAGATCGACCAACACCGGCGCGTTCAGCGTTGTCGCCAGCCGCTTCAGATCGAGCGCACGGAACACGTCCCACTCGGTCACGATCACCACCGCGTCGGCGCCCCGCGCGGCATCATAGGGATCCTCGGCAAGCTCAATCTCGGGCATCAGCGCCTTGGCGGCCGCCATGCCTTCGGGGTCATAGGCGCGCACCTTCACGCCCGCATCGAGCAGGCTTTGAACGATCGCGAGCGAAGGCGCGTCGCGCATATCGTCGGTATTTGGCTTGAAGGTAAGGCCGAGCAGCGCCGCGGTCTTGCCCTTGGCCGCCGCCTCGCCGCCAAGCGCCGCAATGACCTTGCGCCCCATCGCGCGCTTGCGCGTGTCGTTCACCTTCACCACCGCCTCGACGATGCGCACCGGGGATTCGTGATCCTCGGCGGTCTTCAGCAGCGCCAGCGTATCCTTCGGGAAGCACGAACCGCCATAGCCTGGGCCGGCGTGGAGGAACTTCGCCCCGATCCGCTTGTCGAGCCCGATCCCGCGCGACACGTCCTGCACATTCGCGCCCACCACCTCGCACAGATCAGCGATCTCGTTGATGAAGGTGATCTTGGTCGCCAGGAACGCGTTGGCGGCATATTTGATCAGCTCGGCGGTGCGTCGCCCGGTGACCAGGATCGGGCTCTCGTTCAGGTAGAGCGGCCGGTAGATTTCGCGCATCACCGATTGGGCGCGGTCATCCTCGGCGCCGATCACAATGCGATCGGGGCGCTTGAAATCGCTGATCGCCGCGCCTTCGCGCAGGAATTCGGGGTTGGAAACCACCGCGACCTCGGCATCCGGGCGCAGCTCGCGCAGGATCGCCTCCACCTTGTCGCCGGTGCCGACGGGCACGGTCGATTTGGTGACGACGACCGTGGGACCGGTGATCGCGGCGGCGATTTCCCGGGTCGCCTCGAACACATAGGTCAGGTCGGCATGGCCGTCACCGCGGCGCGAGGGCGTGCCAACCGCGATAAACACCGCGTCGGCCCCGTCGACCGCGGCGGCGAGGACGGTGGTGAAGGCGAGCCGCCCGGCGGCGACATTGCCCGCCACCAGTTGATCGAGCCCGGGCTCGTAGATCGGCATCTTGCCGGCCTGCAGCGCTTCGATCTTGCCCGCATCCTTGTCGACGCACGTCACCTCATGCCCGAAATCGGAAAAGCAGGCGCCGGAAACCAAGCCGACATAGCCGGAACCAATCATCGTGATCCGCATATATATTCCTTGAATTGAGCGTTGCGCGCGCGGTTAGCGCTGGCTGTCGAGGAAAGAACGCACCTTGGGGCCGATTTCGGCGTGCTGCAACGCAAGCGCGATCGTCGCCTGGACGAATCCCGCCTTGTCGCCGCAATCGTGCCGCGTACCGCTGAAGCGATACGCATGGAACGGTTGGCGGCCGATCAGCTGTGCCATCGCGTCGGTCAACTGGATCTCGCCCCCCGCGCCTTTTCCCTGGGTGGCGAGAATGTCCATGACCTCGGGCTGGAGGATATAGCGACCGGGGATCATCAGCTGCGACGGGGCTGTTCCACGCGCCGGCTTTTCGACCAGCCCCTTCACCTCGACCAGCGCGCCATTTTCCGCGCCCGGATCGATAACGCCATAGCGGTCGGTTTCGTCCTCGGGCACCTCGAAGCCGCAGACGATATTGCCGCCGACCCGGTTATACGCATCGACCATCTGCTTCATGCAGCCGGGCGTGCCCGCCATCAGCTCGTCGGCCAGGAAGATCGCGAATGGCTCGTCGCCCACGATGTCGCGCGCGCACCACACCGCGTGGCCGAGCCCCATCGGCTCCTGCTGGCGGACATAGGCGACTGCGCCCGGGGCGAGCCGCGTCTGGTGGAGCAAATCGAGCGACTTGCCGCGCGCGATCATCGTCGTCTCGAGCTCATAGGCGATGTCGAAATGGTCCTCGATCGCCGATTTGCCGCGGCCCGTGACGAAGATCATCTGCTCGATCCCCGCCTCGATCGCCTCGTCGACCGCATATTGGATCAGCGGCCGGTCGACCACCGGCAGCATTTCCTTGGGCATCGCCTTGGTCGCGGGCAGAAAGCGGGTGCCGAGGCCACCGACCGGAAATACCGCCTTTCGAAGAGGCTTGATCATCACCGTCTCCCTCGTGCCCCACGCTCCCGGGCGGGCTCTAGGGGAAGCACGAACGCTTCGCAACGCAGCAAGGAGCCTTCGTGCCGCCGCTGATGCCCAGCCGCGAGACGCTTCACCGCGCCCGGGCGGCCTCAGGCGGGCCGGTGCTGGCCACCGGTCTGCGCCAGCTCGATCAGCGCGACGCTTTCCGCACCCAGCGCGGGGAGCGGCAACCCAGCGGTGCGCAGCCATCCCCCCGCCAGGGCGACTCCAGCGCGGAGCTGGTCGGTCCAGCCCGGCTGGGCAGTGGCGCTCCCCTGCGCCAGATCGAGCAAGGTCACGCGATAGGATCGGTCCGCGAGCATCGGCAACGGCAGCACCGGCGGGAACCGCTCGTGCGGCGGGGCGAGGCGCGTCACCTGAAGCAGCAGCGCATCGGGCGTACCATGCGCCTGCCAAAGCAGCCCGTCTGGCCCCTCTCCCAGCCACAGCCGCCCGGCGTGGAGCCGGTCGCGCAAGGCCTTGTAGCGGGCGATCGCGGACCGCAGCGTCGCGGCCTCGGCTGCTTCCAACGTCGCCGGATCGAGCTCTACTCCGAGATGTCCCGACAAGGCGACCGCCGCGCGAAACGCCATCGCCTGGATACGTCCGGTCGCATGTGATGGCGCCGCGCCGACATGCGCGCCCATCCGCTCGGGCGGCATGAAGTGCAGGAAACCCCGTTGAAGGGTGGAGCGCGACACCGCATCGAGATTGTCGCTCGTCCAGAAGCGGTGGGTGCGGGCGGCGATTCCCGCATCGATCCGTCCGCCACCGCCCGCGCAGGCCTCGATCTCCAGCGCCGGATGGGCGGCGCGCAGCCGGTCGATCAGCGCATAGGCACCGAGCAGCTGCGCGCGGAAGCCGGGGCGACCGTCCGCCCCGCCGGCGGGGGCGAGATCGCGATTATGGTCCCATTTCAAATAAGCGATCGGCAGCGCGCGGAGCAGCGCGTCGATCGCCTCGAACAGATGCTCGCGCACCTCGGGCCGGCCAAGATCGAGCACGAGCTGGTTGCGCGCGGTCAATTCGGGCACGCCGGGCAGGCGGAGTACCCAATCGGGATGGGCGCGGTAGAGATCGCTGTCGGAGTTGACCATCTCGGGCTCGACCCACAGCCCGAATTCCATGCCAAGCGCGGTCACCCGTTCGGCGAGCGGCTGGAGCCCGCGCGGATATTTCGCCGGATCGACCCGCCAGTCCCCCAGCCCCGCGCGGTCGCTGCGCCGGCCGAGGAACCAGCCATCGTCGAGCACGAACCGTTCCACCCCCAGCGCAGCGGCACGCTCGGCGAGCGCGATCAGCTTCGCCTCGTCCTGATCGAAATAGAGGCCCTCCCAGCTGTTGAGATGCACCGGGCGCGGCCCGAGCACCGGGCCGGCGGCGCGGACGCTCGCGTGGAATGCCTGGAGCGCGCCGTTCAGGCCCGCCGCCGAGCAGGTCGCGATCAGCTCGGGGGTCGCATGGCTTTCGCCCGGCGCCAGCCGCACCTCGCCCGGCGCCAGTGCCTCGCCCGCCTGAAGCAGCCAGCCATTGTCCGCGCGGGCGACGATCAGCCGGCTATTGCCGCTCCACGCGAGCTGCGCCGCGTACACCGGCCCCGCGTGCCAGCCCGCCCCCTCGCCCAGCACGAACAACCCGGGCGGGCCACCGTGGCCGGTGAGGCCGCGCCCGGTCTCGCGCCGCCACTCCTGCGCGGGCATCGGTTCCTCATGCGGCACGAACTCGTCATTATAGCGCCCGGTGAAACTCTTGATCCGCGCCGCGTTAGGGGGGAGTGGCAGCGTGCCGGCGGCGAGCCACTCCAGATCGAGCGGCGCGCCCTGATTGGTGAGCGTCGCCGACAGCTGCAGCACGCCGTCCGCAAAGGTGAGCCGCTGGGTGAGGCGGAGCTGGGTGGCGGGGTCGGCGAGCGTGACGGTGATCGCCGCGTCCTGCTGGTGGATCGCCGTGCAGTGCCAGTGGGGGGCGAAGTCTTGGCCCCCGCGGTGGGCGCGCAAAGCGGCGGGGCCGAACCAGCCGGTGCTAAATTCGGGCACGAGCGTCAGCGGCACCGGCGCGTCGAGCGAAAAGCCGGCGGGCGGGCGGAGCTGCGCAAGCGGCGGCAGGCCTTGGGGCGCGGCGCTCGGCCCCCAACAGCGCCAGATCGGCGCGCCGGGGGCGGGTTCGAGAGTCGCGACGCAATCGCCGGCGCCGAGTTGGAGGTAGGTCATCGGGTTTGCATTACACGCTAAGGGGCAAGCCGTCGCCCCAGCGAAAGCTGGGGCCTCCCCGTTCTGAAGCCTGCTCGCTGCTTCGAGCGATTTTGGTTCACGCGGAGGCGCGGAGGCGCGGAGGGAGGCAGCGCTGGTGAGCAGAGCGAAGCGCCTTTCCAACCGCCTTAAAGGCGCCTGCGGCGCCGGGACGAAAGCCGGAGACCCCAAAATCCTCCGCGTCTCCGCGTGAACCAAAAACCCCGCCACTAATCCGCCAGTTTCAGAACCCGAAAGCGCCACGCCCTTTGCCTTCTCCCCCCGCTTTTCCTATAGGCTTGCTATGGCAAGCACCCCCAACAGCAATGATTATGGCGCCGAGTCGATCAAGGTCCTGAAAGGGCTCGACGCGGTTCGGAAGCGTCCCGGCATGTACATCGGCGACACCGACGATGGCTCGGGGCTGCACCACATGGTGTTCGAAGTGTCCGACAACGCCATCGACGAGGCGCTCGCCGGGCATTGCGACCGGATCGACATCACGCTGAACCCCGATGGCTCGGTCAGCGTCACCGACAATGGCCGCGGCATCCCGACCGGCATCCACCCCGAAGAGGGCGTGTCGGCGGCCGAAGTGATCATGACCCAGCTCCACGCCGGCGGTAAGTTCGAGAACACGTCGGACGACAACGCCTATAAGGTTTCGGGCGGGCTGCACGGCGTCGGCGTGTCGGTGGTCAATGCGCTCAGCGAATGGCTCGATCTCACCATTTGGCGCGATGGCGAGGAGCATTTCATGCGCTTTCGCCACGGTGACGCCGAAGCGCCGCTGAAAGTTGTCGGCGCGGCGGGGGACAAGCGCGGCACCCGCGTCACCTTCCTGCCGAGCCCCGCCACCTTCAAAATCACCGAGTTCGATTTCGACAAGCTCGAACATCGCTACCGCGAGCTTGCCTTCCTCAATTCGGGCGTGCGCCTGTTCCTGACCGACGCGCGCCATGCCGAGCAGAAGACGGTCGAGCTTTACTACGAGGGCGGGATCGCCGCGTTCGTGAAGTGGCTCGATCGCACCAAGCAACCGCTGATGCCCGATCCGATCGCGATCACCGGCACGCGCGAGGATGTGACGATCGACGTCGCGCTGGAATGGAATGACAGCTATTACGAAAACGTCCTCTGCTTCACCAACAACATCCCGCAGCGCGACGGCGGCACGCACCTCGCCGCCTTCCGCGCGGCGCTGACGCGCACGCTCAACAATTATGCCGATCGCTCAGGGCTGCTGAAGAAGGAGAAGGTCAGCCTGACGGGCGACGACATGCGCGAGGGGCTCACCGCGATCGTCTCGGTCAAGCTGCCGGACCCCAAGTTCAGCAGCCAGACCAAGGACAAGCTCGTCTCCTCCGAAGTCCGCCAGCCGCTCGAAAGCCTGATGGCGGACAAGCTCGCCGAATGGCTGGAGGAGAACCCCGCGCATGGCCGCGCGATCGTCCAGAAGGTGATCGACGCCGCCGCCGCGCGCGAGGCGGCAAAGAAGGCGCGCGAGCTCACCCGGCGCAAGGGCGTGATGGATTCGCTCGGCGGGCTGCCGGGCAAGCTGCACGATTGCCGCGAGCGTGACCCATCCAGGGCGGAACTGTTCATCGTGGAAGGCGATTCGGCGGGCGGATCGGCCAAATCGGGGCGCGACAGCGAATATCAGGCGATCCTGCCGATCCGCGGCAAGATCCTGAATGTCGAGCGCGCGCGCACCGACCGGATGCTCTCGTCCAAGGAAATCATCGCGCTGATCCAGGCGATGGGCACCGGCATCGGCCGCGAGGAGTTCAACCTGGCGAAGCTGCGCTACCACAAGATCGTGATCATGACCGACGCCGATGTCGACGGCGCGCATATCCGCACGCTGTTGCTCACCTTCTTCTACCGCCAGATGCCCGAGATCATCGAGGCGGGGCATCTCTTCATCGCCCAGCCGCCGCTCTACAAGGCGTCGCGCGGGCGCAGCGAAGTGTATCTGAAGGACGATGGCGCGCTCGACGATTATCTGGTCGAGCATGGCGTCGGCCAGAGCGTGTTCGAGGGCGCGGGCGGGCAGAGATCGGGCGCCGATCTGCGCGCGCTGGTCGAGCAGGCGCGGCGGCTGCGCACGCTGATGCGCTATGTGCCGCGCCGCTATGATCCCGCGATCGTCGAGGCGCTGGCGCTCGCCGGCGCGCTCGATCCGGCGGGGACGCGGAGCGAAGCGCTCGCGGCCGCCGTCGCCCGGCTTGATCTGGGGGATGCCGAAGCGACCTGGTCGGCGCAGGCCGGCGCCGAAGGCGCGCTCCACTTCCAGCGGCGTTGGCGCGGGGTGACCGATCACCACATCATCGAGGCGGCGTTCCTCGTCTCGGCCGAGGCGCGCAAGCTCCACGCGCTGGCGGGCGAATTGGCGGAAGCGTTCGCGGTCGCCGGCAAGCTGGTCTCGGCCAAGGGCGCAGCGGCGGCCGAGCCCGAACCCGCCGAGAGCGAGGAGGGCGCCCCCGCCCCGCTCGCCAAGGGCGAGGCGCGGATCACCCGGCCGAGCGAACTGCTCGACGCGGTGCTCGCGGCGGGGCGCAAGGGCCTCTCGATCCAGCGCTACAAGGGGCTGGGCGAGATGAACGCCGAGCAGTTGTGGGAAACCACGCTCGACCCCGCCAACCGCTCGATGCTGCGCGTCGAGGTGCAGCAGGCGGACATGGCCGACGAAATCTTCACCCGGCTGATGGGTGACGTGGTCGAGCCCCGGCGCGAGTTCATCCAGGACAATGCGCTGAGCGTCGCCAATCTGGACGTGTGAGGATGACGGCCGCTCTCGTCGCCGCGCATTCGGGGGTCGTGCGCCAGCGCACCGGCCCGGAACTGTCCGACGTGGTGCTGTTCGCGGTCGCGGTGATCGCGGTCGCGGCGGTGCGCATCGCGCTGCGCCGCCGTTTCGCCAAGCGCCGCGAGCGCGGGGAATGACGATGGACGCGCTCGACCGGCTCGAAGCGGTGATCCGCGACCGCCGCGCCGCCGCGCCCGACGCTTCCTATGTCGCGCGGCTGTTCGCCAAGGGCCGCGCCAAGATCGCGCAGAAGCTGGGCGAGGAAGCGGTCGAAGCCGCGATCGCCGCGGTGCAGGATGATCGCGCCGCGCTCACCGGCGAGGCGGCCGATCTGCTGTTCCATTTGCTGGTGCTGCTCGCCGATATGGGGTTGAGCCTCGACGATGTCCGCGCCGAACTCACCCGGCGCGAGGGGCTGTCGGGGCTTGAGGAGAAGGCGGCGCGCACGGGCTGATCATCATTGCGCACATTGGGTGCGATCGCCAGCCTGGCACGCGGCGACGCGGCGGCGCCATTCCGCCATTTTGGCTTCATGCTCCCGGTTTATGCGATCGATCTCAGCCTGCCGCGCGCGCAGCTCGGCGTTATAGGCGGCGCGGTCCGCGTCGACTTTCGCTTTGCGCTCGGCCTCGGCGGCTGCAAAACGTTCCCGTTCTCGCCGGAGCTGCTCGGCATAGACTTCGCGAAGCTTGCGATTTTCTTCTTCAACCGCAGCCTTGGCTGCGGCTTCGCGTGCTTCATAGGCGCGCAGCGCCTGTTCATGCTCCTGCAAGGCGCGTTGCCGGGCCAGACCCTCGGCGGTCAGCGGACCATCCAATTGCGTCGCGCACGGCCCCTGGCCCTTCGGGCACGGCTTGGCCGTTGCCACGGGCGGCGGCGGCGCGACCGGCCGCTCGCCGGGCTTATAGACTTTCAGGTCGGGTCCCTTGACGGTCGGCTGAACGTCGGGGCCCTTCACCCGCAACACGGGGCCGCTTGGGGCAGGCACAGCGGGCTTCGGCACCGCCATGACCGGCGCGCCCCGGGTCATCGCCGCATAGTCTGCACGAGCCAAGTTAACGATAATTTTGATGGCAATAGTCTTATAGCGACCGTCAAATTCACAAGGGGATTTATCAAAATCGACATACTCTACACGGCGCTCTGGATACACAACTGAGCTAATTCCTACCGGTTGAGACCAAGATAATTTACTGATTATTGTTGCAGAATTTGTAACCAGTGACAGCGCTTTGCTTACATTATTCACGCTATACTGAAAATGTGACTCGCAGACGCGTTTAATTTTTTCCAGTATATCTTTTCGATAGGCGTATCGCGGTTTCCGACCGAATTCGGATAAGTAGAAGTATGCAGGTGAATAATTACCTGATGAATATAGACTGCCCGGTATTAAATAATAACTGGTGACGGTGAACCAGACGGGATCACTTCCACCTTCTGATGCAGTGTTAAAATTTCTGAGGATCATCTCGATCTTGTCGGCATCAGTCGCATTCGCAGGCAAGCTGTATTGTCCGTACGAGAATTGGTATCGCGTCAGAACTGGGACTTCATCTTCTGGTTTTTGGGCATTTGCCAGACTTCCCGCCAGCATCGACAGGCCAATGGCGAGTGACAGCATCAAGCCTTTGATCATGGACATCCCCTCCCAGGTCGGCGGAAAGGTTGCAGCCATCGCGAAGTCGCGTCAACATTGGCAGCCGTTGCGCCACGGCGTCGATACAATATCGCCTTGGAACGGTTGAATGACGATCGCGAGACACCATGCCCATCGACCCCACCCGGCCCTATGACGACAGCAATATCTTCGCGCGCATCCTGCGCGGCGAGATTCCGGCCAACAAGCTGTATGAGGACGAGCACGCGCTCGCCTTTCACGACATCAACCCCCAGGCGCCGACGCATATTCTGGTGATCCCCAAGGGGCCTTATGTCAGCTGGGACGATTTCTCCGCCCGGGCGAGCGATGCCGAGATCGCGGGCTTCGTCCGCGCGGTGGGGCAGGTCGCGCGCGCGGCGGGGCTGGTCGCGCCCGGTTATCGCCTGCTCGCCAATATCGGGCGCGACGGGCATCAGGAGGTGCCACACCTCCATGTCCACATTTTCGCCGGCCGGCCGCTGGGGCCGATGCTGGCGCGCTGAGCCGTCACAAGCCTTTCACATTAAGGATTGTGCCCGCCTGATTTGGCTTTAGGGTCTGCCGCCGGAGATGGCCGCGCGGGGGACGCGCGCCGTTTAGGGAGAGTTCGATGATCTTTGGCCGGGTGAAACCCCTGCAGGCCATTTTGGCAACCGCCGAACGCAAATCGCTGCATCGCTCGCTGGGCGCGTTCCAGCTGACGTTGTTCGGCATCGGCTGCGTGATCGGCACCGGCATTTTCGTGCTGACCGCCGCCGGCGCGCAGAAGGCGGGGCCGGGGCTGATGCTGGCCTTCGCGATCGCAGGCGCGATCTGCATCGTGGCGGCGCTCTGCTATGCGGAGATCGCGGCAATGATCCCGGTCGCGGGATCGGCCTATACCTATACCTATGCGACGATGGGCGAATTCCTCGCTTGGACGGTCGGCTGGGCGCTGGTGCTCGAATATGCGGTCGCCGCGTCGGCAGTGTGCGTCGGCTGGTCGGGCTATTTGACGGGGACGGTGCTCAAAAGTTCGCTCGGGATCGTCCTGCCCGCCTGGGCCACCGCCGGGCCGGTGGTGTTGGGCGGCGCCGAGGGCGGATTGGTCAATTTGCCCGCCGCCGGCATCGCGCTGCTCGTCACCTGGCTGCTGATGATCGGCACCACCGAAAGCGCGCGGGTGAACGCGATTCTCGTCGCGATCAAGGTGACAGCGCTCACCGCGTTCATCGTGCTCACTCTGCCCAAGGTGAACAGCGCCGAATTCAGCCCCTTCCTGCCCGCCGGTGTGTTCGGTGATCTGGGCAAGGGTGTCGGCGCGGTCGGCGCGGCGGCGACGATCTTCTTCGCCTATGTGGGCTTCGACGCGGTTTCGACCGCCGCCGAAGAGACTCGCAACCCGCAGCGCAACGTGCCGATCGGGCTGATCGGATCGCTGCTGTTCTGCACCGTGTTCTACATTATCGTCGCCGCCGGCGCGATCGGCACGATCGGCGGCCAACCGATCATGGGTGTCGACGGCACCCCGCTCGCCGCCGGATCGCCCGAACTCGCCCGGCAGTGCGCGCTGCCGGAACATGCGCAGGCGCTGGTCTGCTCCAACGAAGCGCTGGCGCATGTGCTGCGGGTGATCGGCTTCGGCACGGTCGGCAATCTGCTGGGCTATGCCGCGTTCATCGCGCTGCCCTCGGTGATCCTGATCCTGCTGTTCGGCCAGACGCGCATCTTCTTCGTGATGGCGCGCGACGGAATGCTGCCGGCCGCGCTCGCCCGCGTTCATCCCAAGTGGAAGACGCCGCATATCGTGACCGCCTTTACTGGCATCGCAACCGCGCTCGCGGCGGCGTTCTTCCCGGTTGGCCAGCTGGCGGACTGGGCCAATGCGGGGACGCTCTATGCCTTCATGATGGTCGCCATCGCGGTGATGGTGCTCCGCCGCACCGCCGCCGATCAGCCGCGCAAGTTCCGCACGCCCGCGCTGTGGCTGATCGGCCCGGCGACGATCGCCGGCTGCATTTTCCTGTTCGCCAACCTGCCCTGGCAGGCGGTGGTGGTGTTCACCATCTGGGCGGTAATCGGCATCCTCGTCTATTTCGCCTATAGCCGCGGGGCGAGCCATCTTGGGCAAGGCCGGGTCGAGGTGCACGAGGGCGAGTTGGAGACGTTGCCGCCGGGGGTCGCCTGACCCCCGGAACGCCGGGCTACAACGTCACCGCGCCTTGCGCCGCCGAGCCGACCAGCTTCGCATATTTGGCGAACGCTCCGGTCGCCTCGGCCGAAGGCTGCCAATCGGGCAGCGGGCGCGCGGCGAGATCGGCATCGGTTTCGATCCGCCGCGCCTCGACGTCGATCAGCACCCGGTCGCCATCCCGCAGCCGCGCGAGCGGGCCGCCGCGCGCCGCCTCGGGCGCGACATGGCCGACCATGAAGCCATAGGTCGCCCCTGAGAAGCGCCCATCGGTAACGAGCGCGACCGAGTCCCCCAACTCGCGCCCCTGGATCGCGGCGGTTACCTGCAGCATCTCCCGCATCCCAGGCCCGCCGACCGGGCCTTCATAGCGGATCACCACCACGTCGCCCGCCGTGATCTTGCCGGCCTGAACCGCGGCGAACGCAGCCTCCTCGCCATCGAACACCCGCGCCGGCCCCACGAAGCGCAACGCACCGTGCCCTGCGAGCTTCACCACGCACCCTTCGGGCGCCAGATTGCCATGGCAGATGCCGAAGCCGCCGCGCGCCTTCACGGGATCGGCGGCGGTGCGGATCACTTCCTGCCCCGGCGTTTCGGCGGCGCCCGCGAACGCTTCGAACAGCGTGCCGCCGCCGATCGTCGGCGCATCCTGAATCAGGCCCGCTTCCATCAGCCGCCGCCCCAGCAGGGCGGTGCCGCCCGCCGCGCTCATGTCCGGCGCCATGAAGCGCCCGCCGGGCTTCAGATCGGCGATCACCGGCGTTTCGCGCGAGATGGCATCGAACAGATCGAGCTCGAACCCTTCCACCCCCGCCTCGCGCGCGATCGCGAGCAGATGGAGGATCAGGTTGGTCGATCCCGCCGTCGCCGTGCCCGCGACAGCGGCGTTGCGCAGGCTGGTGGGGGTGATGAAGCGCCGCGCGTTCAACCCCTCGCGCACCGCCTTTACCGCGAGCGCCCCAGCGGCACGCGCGGCGGCGGGCTTGGCGGGATCGGGCGCGGGCACATCGTTCAGGCCGATGGGGGAGAGCCCCAGGAAACTCATCGCCAGCGCCATCGTATTGGCGGTGAACTGCCCCCCGCACGCCCCCGCGCCCGGGCAGGCGGCGGCCTCGACCGCTTCGAGCGCGGCATCGTCGATCGTCCCCGCGCCATGCGCGCCCACCGCCTCGAACACGTCCTGAATGGTGATCGCCTTGCCGCCGACCCGGCCCGGCAGGATCGAGCCGCCGTAGAGGATCACCGAAGGCAGATCGAGCCGGGCGGCCGCCATCGCGGCGGCGGGGATCGTCTTGTCGCAGCCGACAATGAACACCACCCCGTCCATCGAGTGGCCGCGCAAGGCGAGCTCGGCCGAATCGGCGATCACCTCGCGGCTGATCAGCGAGGCGCGCATCCCGCGCGTGCCCATCGCGATGCCGTCGGTCACGACGATGGTGTTGAACTCGAACGGGGTACCGCCCGCCTCGGCGATACCGGCGCGAGCATGTTCCGCCAGGCCGCGCAGATGCATGTTGCACGGGGTGACGGTCGACCAGCTGTGAACGACCGCGATCAGCGGCTTTTCAAGCGCTTCCCGGTCATAGCCCGCCGCTTTCAGCATCGCCCGGGCAGGCGCGCGTGCGGGGCCTTCGACCATTTCGCGCGAGGGCAGCTGTGGCATGTTTTTCCCCTTTCATCAGGTTCATCGTTATTTTCAAACACGATCAAAGAAAAGCACGGAATTTAGTTGCGCGTTAAACTCTGGGGGGCTATAGGCTTGCCTCGAAAGGAGATGTCCGTGTCCACCGCCCATTCGCTGTCGCGTCGCGCGCGCCTCCTTAGCATCCGCCTCGTACTTAGCCTCGCAAGGGGACGCGGCGACCTGCTCTGAGAAGATCAATCAGAGACCAACAGGCCCCCGCCCCCACCCAGGGAGCGGGGGTTTTCTTTTGCGCGAAAGGGAAACCCGATGACCAAGTTATTCACCGATGCCGATGCCCAGCCCCAGGCGCTCGCCGGGCGGCAGATCGCGATCATCGGCTATGGCAGCCAGGGGCGTGCCCATGCGCTCAACCTGCGCGATTCGGGCCACCGCGTGACGATCGGCGCGCGCCCGGCGAGCCGCGCCGAACAGCGCGCCCGCGCCGATGGCTTCACCACCTGCACCCCGGCCGACGCCGCCGCCACCGGCGCGTTGATCGCGCTGCTCGCGCCCGACATGGCGCACCGCAGCCTCTATGCCGAGGCGATCGCCCCCCACGCGGCGCCGGGCACGACGCTGCTCGTCGCGCATGGCTTTTCGGTACTCTATGGCGAGATCGCGCCGCGCGCCGATCTCGATGTGATCCTGGTCGCGCCCAAGGGGCCGGGCGATCTGGTGCGCCGCGAATATCAACGCGGCGGCGGCGTCCCCTGCCTGTTCGCGATCAATCAGGACGCGACCGGAGGCGCCCGCGCCCGCGCGCTCGCTTATGCGCACGGCATCGGCGGCACCCGCGCCGGGGCGATCGAAACCACCTTCCGCGAGGAGACCGAAACCGATTTGTTCGGCGAGCAGGCGGTGCTGTGCGGCGGGGTGAGCGAGCTGATCACCGCCGGCTTCACCACCCTGACCGATGCCGGCTACCAGCCCGAGGTCGCCTATTTCGAATGCCTGCACGAACTGAAGCTGATCGTCGACCTGATCTATGAAGGGGGCTTGAGCAAGATGCTCGAGTTCATTTCGGAGACCGCCAAATATGGCGATTTCGTCTCCGGCCCGCGCGTGATCAACGACGAGACCCGCCAGCGCATGGCCTCGGTGCTGCGCGACATCCAGACCGGCCGCTTCGCGCAAGAATGGATCGCCGAGAACGAGGCGGGCAAGCCGCGCTACCAGGCGCTGCTCGAGGCCGACCGCGCCCAGCCGATCGAGCAGGTGGGCGCGCGGTTGCGCCAGCATATGGCGTGGCTCGCCGCCGCGCCGAGCACCAAGGCGGCGTGATGGGGAGCCTCGCCGCCCCCTCGCCGCGCACCGCCGCGCCCACGCTCGTCAGCGGCGCGCAGGCGCTCGTCCAGGCGCTGGAGGCGCAGGGCGTGCGGCATGTGTTCGGTTATCCCGGCGGGGCGATCATGCCCTTTTACGATGCGCTGCCGGGCGCGGCGTTCGACCATATCCTGGTGCGCCACGAGCAGGCGGCGGCACTCGCCGCCGATGGCTATGCGCGGGTGAGCGGCGAGCCCGGCGTCTGCGTCGCCACCTCCGGCCCGGGCGCGACCAATTTGGTCACGGGCCTCGCCAACGCCTATATGGACAGCGTCGGCGTGGTCGCGATCACCGGGCAGGTGGCAACGCCGCTGATCGGCACCGATGCCTTCCAGGAAATCGACATCTTGGGCATCACCCTGCCGATCACCAAGCATGGTTTTCTGGTGCGCGACGCGGAGGATATTCCGCAGATCGTCGCCGAAGCGTTCGAGATCGCGCGCGGGCCGCGCCCGGGGCCGGTGCTGATCGACCTGCCCAAGGATGTGGCGACCGCGCTGATCGAGCCGCGCCCGGCGACGATCCAGCGCGCGCCGCGCCCCTGCCCCAGCGCGGCCGCGCTCGCCACCGCGCAGGCGCTGATCGAGGGCGCGCGCGCGCCCTCGCTCTATATCGGCGGCGGGGTCGGCATCGCCGGAGCCGAGCGCGCGCTCCGCGCGTTCCAGGCGCGGACTGGCATCCCGGCGGTCGCCACGCTCAAGGGGCTCGGCGCGCTGCCGGGCGATCACCCCGATTTCCTGGGGATGCTCGGGATGCACGGCCACCGCGCCGCCAATGTCGCGGTCGATCGCGCCGATCTGCTGATCTGCGTCGGCGCGCGCTTCGACGACCGCGCGACCGGCAAGCTCGACGGCTTCGCGCCTAACGCGCGGATCATCCATATCGACGGCGACCCGGCCGAGATCGGGAAGCTGCGCGCGGCGAGCGTCGGTCTGGCCGGCCCGATCGACACTATCCTCGACGCGCTCGCCGGCGCCCCCGCGCCCGAAACCTGGCGCGCCCAGTGTCGCCGCTGGCATGGCGCGTGGGCGCCGCGCTACGACGCCCCGGGCCAGGGCATCTATGCCCCCGCGCTGCTGCGCCAATTGTCCGATGCCGCCGGACGGGAGGCGATCTTCAGCTGCGATGTCGGCCAGCACCAGATGTGGGTCGCGCAGCATTGTCGCTTCGCCCGCCCGCAAGCGCATCTGACGAGCGCCGGGCTCGGCACGATGGGCTATGGCATCCCGGCGGGCATCGGCGCGCTGCTCGCCGAGCCGGGGTCGACCGTCATCACCGTGACGGGTGACGGATCGATCATGATGAACATCCAGGAGCTGGCGACGATCCGCCGCTACCGGCTGCCGCTGAAGATCCTGCTGCTCGATAATGCCCAGCTCGGCATGGTCCGCCAGTGGCAGGAATTGTTCTTCGACGAGAATTTCTCCGAGGTCGATCTGTCGGACAATCCCGATTTCGCCGAGGTCGCGCGCTCGTTCGGGATCGAGGCGTTCACGATCGATCGGCGCGACGAGGTGGCGGGCGCGATCGAGCGGCTGCTGCGCACGCGCGGCCCGATCCTCTGCCAGGCGCGGATCGACCCGCGCGCGAATGTGTGGCCGCTGGTGCCGCCGAACAGCCCCAATATCCGGATGATGGAGCGATGAGCGTCACCCTCGCCATCGCCTTCGATCCCGCCGAGGGCGCGGTGCCCCGGCTGCTGACGCTGATCGAGCGGCGCGGCTTCGCGCTCACCGGCATCCGCATGGAAAGCGGGGCGCCGGCGCGGATCGCGCTCGATCTGCTGCCGCGCGACGCCGGGCGCTGCCCGCACACGCTCGATCGCCAGCTCCGCCGGCTGCACGGCATCCATCACATCGAAGTTCTGAGCGAAGGGCCACGCGCATGACCGGCACGGACAGCCATGTACGGATCTTCGACACGAGCTTGCGCGACGGCGAGCAGGCGCCGGGTTTCTCGATGACGCCCGATGCCAAGCTCCGCGTCGCGCGCGCGCTCGCGGCTTTGCGCGTCGATGTGATCGAGGCGGGGTTCGCCGGCGCCTCCCCGGGCGAGGCGGAGGCTATTCGCGCCATCGCCCGCCAGATCGAAGGCCCGGTGATCGCCTCGCTCGCCCGCGCGCGGCGGAGCGATATCGATGCCGCGCTCGCCGCCATCGCCCCCGCCAGCCGCCGCCGCGTCCATGTGTTCCTCGGCACCAGCCCGATCCACCGCGAGCACAAGCTCGGCATGACGCGGCAGCAGGTGTTGAGCGAGATCCGCGCGAATGTCGCCTATGCGCGCGAGCGGTGCGACGACGTGGAATTCTCCGCCGAGGACGCGATCCGCACCGAGCGCGACTTCCTGGTCGAAGCGCTCGCGGCGGCGGCGGCGGAAGGCGCGACGACGCTCAACGTGCCGGACACGGTCGGCTATGCGACGCCCGACGAGATCGAGGCGCTGTTCCGCTATCTGCTGGGCGCGGTGCCGCACGCCGCCGGGACGATCTTCTCCGCGCATTGCCATGACGATCTCGGGATGGCGGTCGCCAATTCGCTCGCGGCGGTGAAGGGCGGCGCGCGCCAGGTGGAATGCGCGCTCAACGGCATTGGCGAGCGCGCGGGCAACTGCGCGCTGGAAGATCTGGTGATGGCGCTGAAAACCCGCGCCGATGCGTTCGGCGTCACGACCGCGATCGACACGCCCCAGCTGATGAACGCGAGCCGCGCGCTGGCGCAGGCCACCAACACCCCGCCACCGCGCAACAAGGCGATCGTAGGCGCCAATGCCTTCGCCCATGAATCGGGCATCCACCAGCACGGCATCCTCCAGAACCGCGAGACGTACGAGATCATGAAACCGGAAGATATCGGGCTTGCGACCGACGGGATCGTCCTCGGCAAGCATTCGGGGCGCCATGCGCTCGCCGCGCGCGCCCGCGCGCTCGGCTATGCGCTGGACGGCGAGAAGCTCGACGCGCTGTTCACCGCGTTCAAGGCGGTGGCGGACGAGGTCGGCACGGTCGATACCGCGCGGCTGCTCGCACTGCTCGGCGCGCAGGAAAGCGGCCGCCCGCCCCGGCTGTGGCGGCTGAGCAAGGTCGATATTCGCGCGCCCGTGTCGGCCACCGCCCAGCCGGTCGCGCGGGTCGAGCTTGATCATGGCGAGCGCGGCAAGGTGACCGATGTCGCCGCCGCCGCCGGCGAACTGGACGCGGCGTTCCTGGCGGTGAGCCATATCATCGGTATCCCGGCGCGGGTCGAGCATCTGGAGATGCAGTATCTGGCGGCTGATCCCACCGATCCCGGCGATGACGGGCAAGGCGCGAAGGTGCTGGTGGAAATCGCGATCGAGGCGGGCGGCGAGCGCTTCGCCGGACGCGCCCGGGCGCGCGACATCGTGCCGGGCTGCGTCAGCGCGTTCGTCGATGCGCTGAGCAACGCCGAAGCGGTGCGCGCGCTCGGCGCGGCGGGGCAGGCGCGCGCGGCATGAGACTAGCGGTGCTGCCGGGCGACGGCATCGGCCCGGAGGTGACGGCGGAGGCGGTCGCCGCGCTGCGGCTGGCGGCGGATCAGGGCGGGTTCGCCCTGGAGCTGAGCGAACACCCGTTCGGCGGCGCCGCGATCGACGCCTGCGGCACGCCGCTTCCTGAGGCAACGCTTGCCGCCTGCCGCGCGGCGGACGGGTTGTTGATGGGCGCGGTCGGCGGGCCGGCCTGGGACAATGCCCCGCAACGGCCCGAGGCGGGGTTGCTGGCTTTACGCGCCGCGCTCGGCCTCTACGCCAATCTGCGGCCCGCGCGGGTGATTCCCGGACTGGAGGCGCTTTCGCCGCTGCGCCCGGAGCTGGCGCGGGGGACCGACATTCTCGTCGTGCGCGAGCTGACCGGCGGCCTCTATTTCGGCGCGCGTGAGGAAGGCGCAGAGGCGGCGAGTGACCTGTGCGCCTATAGCGCGCAGGAAGTCACCCGCGTCGCCCATGTCGCGTTCCGCGCGGCGCAGGGCCGGCGCGGGCGGGTGACGCTCGTCGACAAGGCCAATGTCCTCGCCACCTCACGGCTGTGGCGGCGGGTGGTGACGCGGGTGGCGGCGGAATACCCGGGGGTGACGCTCGATCACCTCTATGTCGATGCCGCCGCGATGGAGCTGGTCCGCCGGCCGGCGCGCTTCGACGTGATCCTCACCGAAAATCTGTTCGGCGATATTCTTTCCGATCAACTCTCGGCGGTGGCCGGCTCGATCGGCCTGCTCGGCTCGGCGAGCCTGGGGAATGGCGGGCCGGGATTGTTCGAGCCGATCCACGGCTCGGCCCCCGATATCGCCGGGCGGGGCATCGCCAACCCCGCCGGTGCGATCGCGAGCGCCGCGATGCTGCTCGACGCGCTCGGCCAGGGCGCGGCGGCGCGCGCGCTCCACGCCGCGATCGAGGCGGCGGTGCTCGGCGGCTGCCGCACCCGCGATCTCGGCGGCGCGGCGACCACCGCCGAGCTGGGCGCCGCGATCCGCACCGCCTTCGCCGCCACGACGCTGGAAGCAGCGGCATGACGGCGCGCACGCTCTACCAGAAAATCTGGGACGATCACGTCGTCACCCGGCGCGAGGATGGCACCTGCCTGCTCTATATCGATCGGCATCTGGTGCATGAGGTCACCTCGCCCCAGGCCTTCGCGGGCTTGCGCGCCGCCGGGCGCCAAGTCCGCCGCCCCGATCTGACGCTGGCGGTGCCCGACCATAACCTGCCGACCACCGCGCGCACCGACGCGGCCGGGCGCCCGCTCCCCATCGCCGATCCGGCGAGCGCGGCGCAGCTTGCCGCCCTTGAAGCCAATGTCGCCGATTTCGGCATTCCCTATATCCCCGCCACCGCGCCCGAGCAGGGGATCGTCCATGTCATCGGCCCCGAACAGGGCTTCACCCTGCCCGGCACCACGCTCGTCTGCGGTGATAGCCATACGGCGGCGCATGGCGCGCTCGGCGCGCTCGCCTTCGGGATCGGCACCAGCGAGGTCGAGCATGTGCTGGCGACGCAATGCCTCTGGCTGCGCCCGGCGAAGACGCTGGAGGTGCGGGTGGAGGGGACGCTCGGCCATGGCGTTTCGCCCAAGGATGTGATCCTCGCGATCATCGCGCGGCTCGGCGCGGGCGGCGGCGCGGGGCAGGTGATCGAATATCGCGGCGACACTTTCGCCGCCATGAGCATCGAGGGGCGGCTGACGATCGCCAATATGTCGATCGAGGCCGGCGCGCGCTCGGGCCTGTTCGCGCCCGATGACAAGACGTTCGACTATCTGAAAGGGCGGCCGCGTGCGCCCAGCGGCGAAGCTTGGGACCAAGCCGTGGCGCGCTGGCGATCCCTCGCCAGCGATCCGGGCGCAGCGTTCGATGCGAGCGTCCGCCTCGACGCGAGCGGTATCGCCCCGGTCGTCACCTGGGGCACCTCGCCCGATCAGCTCGCGCCGATCACCGGCCATGTCCCCAGTCCCGACGATACCGCCGATCCGGCGAGCACCCGCGCCGCACTCGCCTATATGGGCCTCACCCCCGGCACCGCGCTACAGGATGTGAGCGTCGAGCATGTCTTCATCGGCAGTTGCACCAACAGCCGCCTGGAGGATCTGCGCGCCGCCGCGCAGGTGGTGCGGGGGCGCCGGATCGCGCCCGGCATCAAGCAGGCGCTCGTCGTCCCCGGCTCCGGGCTGGTGAAGCGCGCGGCGGAGGCCGAGGGGCTTGATCGGCTGTTCACCGAGGCGGGCTTTGAATGGCGCGAGCCGGGTTGCTCGATGTGCCTTGCGATGAACCCGGACAAGGTGCCCCCGGGCGAGCGCTGCGCCTCCACCAGCAACCGCAATTTCGCTGGGCGCCAGGGGCCGGGCGCGCGCACGCATCTGCTCTCCCCCGCCATGGCCGCCGCCGCCGCCATCGCCGGACGCCTCGCCGATGTGCGGGCGTTCGCATGAGCGGCATCACCCGCCTCTCCGGCGCCGCCTGCCCGCTGGGGCGCGCGAATATCGATACCGACGCGATCATCGCGGCGGAGCATCTGAAGACCACCGCGCGCGAGGGCCTTGGCGTCCACGCGTTTGCCGCGCTGCGCGCCGAGCCCGGCAGCCCGCTCGCCGATCCGCGCTATGCAGGCGCGCCGATCCTGATCGCGGGCGAGAATTTCGGCTGCGGATCGAGCCGCGAACACGCCGCCTGGGCGCTGGCGGATGCCGGCATTCGCGCGGTGATCGCGCCGAGCTTCGCCGACATTTTCGCGAGCAACGCGTTCAAGAACGGCATCGTCACCGTCGCCTTGCCCGCCGAGGCCGTCGCGCGGCTGATGACGGTGGCGACCGAGGCGCCGCTGACGATCGACCTTGAGACGACGACGGTGACCACGCCCTTCCAGGATCGTTTCACCTTCGCGCTCGATCCGTTCCGCCGCGACAGCCTGATGACCGGGCTCGACGAGATCGCGCTCACCCTGCGCGCCGAACCGGCCATCGCCGCGTTCGAGGCGGCGCCCCGGCCCGCGCCGCCCCTAGAGCGGTTTTCGATCCGATGAAATCGGATCGCCGCTCTATACTTTTGTTTATCCGCGATTTCCGAGCCGGCAGGTGATTCCACCTGCCTCGAAATCGCTCTAGCGGTTCAGAAGTTCACCGCCACCCGGCCATAGACGAAGCGCCCGTTGAAGCCGAACGGCGACAGGTTGCTATAGGGCAGGAAATAGCTGTTCGGGGTGAACCCCGGCGCCCCCGCCGCATCGCCCGTCGGCAGGCGATCGGGATAGACGTCGAAGATATTATCCGATCCCACTGCCAGCAGCAGCGGCCCGGTGGGCCGGAAACGCAGCTCGAAATCGGTGACCCATTTGGGGGTCAGCTGGAAATCGCCCGCCACCGTGCCAAGCGGCGCGGTGAGCGCGCCGTTGGACGCAGCCCATACCGTGCCATAGCGGTTGGTGCGCGCGGTGGCGCTGAACTTGCCCAGCTCCCAATCGAGCGCGAGATTGAGCTTGGAACGCGGCTGGCCGTCAGTCAGACGGAAGCTTTCCTGGCGCCCGAACAGCACGATGCCCGGCAGCGAAGGCAGCACCGCCCGGTTGATGATGCTGGTGTTGTTGTAGTTGTAGCCCGCCGTCAGCGTGAACTTGCCCGCGCCGAACTCCGGCACGCGGTAGCTGCCGACGATGTCGACGCCCTCCGTCCGCGTATCCGCACCGTTCACGAAGAAGCGCGCCGAGGTGACATTGGTGATCCCCGCGCCGGTCAGCAAGTTGACGACGCCCGCCCCGGTGAGGTTCTCGGTCAGCAGCACCCGGTCGTTGATCCGGATGTTGTAATAGTCGGCGGTGATGCTGAGCCCGTCGATCAGGGTGAAAGTGATGCCGCCGGCGATGTTCAGCGCGCGTTCGGGGCGCAGCTGGCGCCCGCCGAGCGCGGTCGCGACCGGGCTGGTGGCGGGGAAAGTGCCGACCTCGATCAGCTGCGCGACGCCGTTGACCACGGTGTTGTTGGTCGAGGTGGTCGCGAAGAATTGCTGCGCGAGGCTGGGTGCGCGGAACCCCGAGGAGACCGAACCGCGAATCGCGATGCCGGGGATGATTTCCCACCGCGCCGCGATCTTGCCGTTCCAGGTTTCGCCAAAGTCCGAATAATTCTCGTACCGGCCCGCGCCCTGCACGACGAAATTCTTGGTCACGTCGACATCGATTTCGACATAGCCGGCATAGCTGCGGCGCGAGACGTCGATCGCGTTGTTGGGGCGGAAGCCGGGGAACACCTGCGCCCCGCCCGCGCCGTTGAACGGTGCCGCCGAGAAGGGACCGTTGATATAGCTCGCGACATTGCCCTCGCGGATCGCGAAATTCTCGTTGCGATATTCGCCGCCGAACGCGACGCCCAGGCTCGACAGCCCCTCGATGTCGAACTTGCGGTTGAAATCGAGATTGACCGTCGCCTGGCGGAAGAACAGCCCGCCCGCATCGAAGCGCTGCGGCGAGTTGGCGCCGCCGAGCGAGACGTTGAAGCTGTCGATCGTCTGGTAATCGAGCCGGTTCGAGCCGGCGGTGAACGACAGATCGCCATTCCACCCCGCGACATCGCCCTTGATCCCGACCGATCCCGAGGCATCTTCGATCATGCTCTTGATGCGGGGCAGGAAGCCATTGGGATAATAAGGCACGAATGTGGTGGTGGAGGCGGAGAAATCGCGGTTGCGCGCGTCGTTCGCGCGCCGATAGAAGCCCGCGCCGACACCGTCGCGGATGCCGTAGCTGCCAAAGGCATAGACCTGCAGATCGGGGCCGAGATTGGCGCCGGCGTTGAAGAACAGGTTGTAATCGGTCACCTGTCCATCGCCATAGCCGTGGGTGAAGCGATCGATCGTCAACTCGCGCGGATCGCTCAGCCCGCCCACCAGCGGATATTGTCGGCGCGGATCGGCGCCCGAGCGCTGAGTGGGGTTGCGATCACGGAACTGCGCGGAGAAGCTGAAATAGCCGTCCGGGCCGATCGGCAAGCCAAAGCGCGTGGCAAGCGTGAGCGTGCCGCCATCGGTACGCTCCACTTCGGGGCCGTTGTTCAGGCGCAGGATGTCGTTGTTGCCGCCCCCGGGGGTGAGAATCTGCGGCTGGCCATTGGCGGCGAGCGCGACCCCCGCCACCTGGAACACGCCCGGCAGGGTAGTGACATAACGGCCATAGGTCGCGCTCGCGCTCACCCCGGGGCGCCTCGACAGTTGCAGGTTGATGACGCCAGCGATCGCGTCCGAGCCATATTGCGACGAGGCACCGTCGCGCAGCACCTCGATCCGGTCGATCGCGATCGGCGGAATTTCGTTGAGATCGACCGCGGTCGAGCCGCGCCCGACCGAGCCGTTCAAGTTGATCAGCGCCGACTGGTGCCGCCTTTTGCCGTTCACCAGCACCAGCACCTGATCGGGCGCGAGCCCGCGCAAGGTCGCCGGGCGCAGCGAATCCGTCCCATCGGTGAGCGAGGGCTGCGGGAAGTTGAACGAGGGGACGAGCTGGTTGAGCAGCTTGTTGGTCTCGGTCTGGCCGCTGTGACTAAGCGATTCGGCGGAAATCACGTCGATGGGCACCGGGCTGTCGGCCACGGTGCGGCCCGGGACGCGCGATCCGGTGACGATCACGTCCTGGTCGGGGGCCTCCTGCTGCTCGGCGCCGCCGGGCAGTGATTGTGCCGCCGCCGGCATCGCCAGCGCCAAGGGCGCGACACTCGCCGCAAGCGCGAACCCGAATTTGGTCATCCCCACAGTCTCCCTGAATTGGGGTCGTTGCCCCTGTCGTCCGGCAGCGGCCGGCACGAACGATCAATATGCCGCAACTTTCTGCAATTTTGTAATAGATTTTCTTGATTTGGTGCAAGTCGGGGTCGAAACCGTGCTTTTCGCGGCTTGCGGCAGCCTTGGTCAGCTGGCAGCCGAGCGCATCCCGAGATTGGGTAAGGCGCGGATTTCCAAAAGATGCTTAACCTCCGCTTCAGGCTATCTGCTTACGTAATTACCGATGAGTCGGGGCTAACGCTTCGGCCATGAGCGGCAGCAACATCGTTCCAAACCCCTCGGTGTCGTTGCCCTTCTTGATCGTGGCCGCCGCGTTTTCCAGCAGCGCGGCGGCACAGACACGATCGAGCACGTCGGCCGATGCGAGCGTGGTGATCCTCCGCGCCGCATCGGCCGAACAGGCCGAACCGCTCGATTTCGGGCGGGTGATGCCATCCGCCACCGGCGGCGTGATGACGCTGTCGCCCGATGGCGCACTAAATTGCACCGGCGGCATGATCTGCGCGTCGCGCGGTCAGGCGGCGCGCTTCCGGCTGACGGGATCGGACGACGTCGTCACGATCGGCATATCGGAGAGCGTGGCGCTGGCGGGTCCCGGCGGCGAATCGGTCGCTTTGCGCCCGCTGGTGTCGGCGCGCGAGGTAACGCTGCGCGGCGGCAGCGGCGACCTGAGCGTCGGCGGCACGCTGACGATCGCGGGCAACCAGGCACCCGGCGCCTATACCGGCCGCTACGTGCTCGATCTGCAATATCAGTAACGACAAGCCGCGAAAGCGCGCCCGGCGTGCCGCCGACCATCAAATGATGGTAATCACGTGCTTAACCAGAGTCTCTAACCCTGTCGGTAATTCCCCGTAGTTATACCGGGGTTGTCGGTCGCTGGGGCCGGCTTCTTCGAATTACTTTAGGGGTTTTGCACATGAAGGTGAATTTCAAGCTGCTCGGCGTCGCCGGGGTGTTGGCGGCTGGCCTGGCGATGCCGGCTCATGCCGAAACCGCGCAGGGCGATGCGACGGTCAAGATCCTCCAGGCGATCACCGTCACGAAGGCCGCCGACCTCAACTTCGGCAACGTCGTTCCCTCGGCCAGCGCGGCGACCGTCGCGGTTGGCGAAGATGGCACCCGCACCTGCGGCACCGGCCTCAACTGCTATGGCACCACCGCCGCGGGCGCGTTCAACGTGACCGGCGCCGCGGGTGAAACCGTGTCGGTGGGCATCGATACGCCCAGCATCCAGCTGAGCAACGGCACCCAGTCGATGGCGGTCGCGCTGACGACGGCGACCAGCTCGCTGACGCTGGCGGGCGGCACCGGCAGCTTCCGCGTGGCGGGCACGCTGTCGGTCGGCGCCAATCAGGCGGCGGGCACCTATACCGGCCAGTACAACGTCTCGGTCAACTATCAGTAACCGCGTTTCACCAGAGGCTTAGCCGGCGCGACACTCGCCGTCCCTTCCCTGCCGCGGTCCGCGCCGGCGCCTACTGGTGAATGACTCAACGCTCTGGCATGGTGGCGCTGGAAGCCACCATGACCAGAGCGTTTTGTTTGCGCCCGCCGCCAGCCTTGCTCCCCGCCCTGGTGCTGGCCGCACTGGTCGCGACCCCTGCCGCCGCGCAACGCCGCGCGCCGCAGGTGCAAGCCGGGGTCGCGCTGAGCTTTGGCGCGATCGTCGCCGGGAGCCGAGCGGGCCAAGTCACGGTCACGCCCGATGGCGATGTCCGCTGCGCCGGGGTGCAATGTTTGAGCGGCGCGCGCGCGGGCGATTTCTACGTGACCGGCCCCAAGGATTACGCGGTCGCCGTGACCGTCGCGCCGACGATTTTGCGCGCGAGCAACGGCGCCACGCTCGGCGTCCGCGTCACGCCTTCCGCCGCCACGCTGCTGCTGCTCGGCGGCCGGCGGCAGACTCGCTTCACCGTGGGCGGAACGCTCTCGATCGGCGCGAACCAGCCCGCCGGGGATTATCGCGGCGCGTATCTGGTCGTGCTCGACTACCTCTGATCGGCCACCGTCACCCCGTAGAAACGCGGTACGGTTAGCGTAATGATAACCACATTGCGCCCATAGCTGCCCCAAGCCGACGCGCTGGACCCGATGTCGGCCACATATTTGGGGTGTGGAACGATGCAGAAATTGATGATGCTCGGCCTGGCCGGGCTGGGCTTGTCGGCCGTGGCGACGCCCGCGGCCGCGCAAACAGCGACCGGCGACGTTTCGGTGCGCATTCTTCAGGCGATAACCGTCAGCAAGACCGCCGATCTGAACTTCGGCCGCGTCGTCGCGGGCACGGCGGCGGGCAGCGTCGTCGTCGCCGAGGATGGCACGCGCACCTGCCCGGCCGCGCTGCGCTGCCTGGGCACCATCACTGGCGCCGCCTTCGCGGTCACCGGCACGGTGGGTGAAACCGTCGTCGTCGCGATCGACACGCCGACGATCCAGCTGACGAGCGGCACCAACCGGATGAGCGTGGCGCTCGTCACCCAGACGCGGACGATCACCTTGGTCGCCGGGGCCAACCCTTTCCGCGTCGGCGGCACGCTGAGTGTCGGCGCATCGCAGGCGGCGGGCACCTATACCGGGCAGTTCACCGTCTCGGTCAATTATCAATAGGCCGCGCGCGGCCAGCACAAGGATAACCCCCATGTTCCGCTTGATCCTGCTGGCGGCGCTGGCCCTGGGCCTCGCCGTCGCCACCCCCGCGCGCGCGCAAGGCGACCTGCTCGTCGCGCCGACCCGCCTGGTGCTGGGCGGCGCCGGCGGCGGCGAGGTGATCGTCAGCAACACCGGCCAGCGCACGACGACTTACCGCATCTCACTGGTGTTGCGGCGGATGGACGCCGCCGGGCAGATCCGCCCGGTCGATGAGGCGGAGGCACGCCCGAGCGAGGCGGCCGCGCTCGACATGCTCAACTATGCGCCGCGCAAGATCACGCTCGCGCCGGGACAGTCGCAGACGGTGCGGATCGGGGTGCGCGCGCCGCCGGGCCTGGCGACCGGCGAATATCGCGCGCACTTGCTGTTCCGCGCGGTGCCCGACGCGCCCGATGTGCCGAGCAGCACCGCCCCCACCCCCACGGCGGACGGCATGTCGATCCAGCTGACCCCGATCTACGGCGTCGCGATCCCGCTGATCGTGCGCATCGGCGAGGTGGCGGGCGCGGCCAAGCTCAGCGCCGCCAAGCTCGAAGGCCCGGCGACCGCGCCGCAGGTGACGGTGACGCTCGGCCGCAGCGGCGCCCGTTCGGTCTATGGCACGCTCGAACTGCGCGAGGCGGGCCGCGCCGAGCCGATCGCGGCGATGAAGGGCATCGCGGCCTATCCCGAAGTCGACCAGCGCAGCGTGAGCATGCCGATCGATCCGAAGCGGCTGGCCCAGGCCAAGGGCGCGCTGAGCGTGCGGTTCGTCGAAACCGATCCCGCCGCCGCCAGCGCCGCGCCGAGCGACGTGCCGCTGGCGCGGACGCCGGCCCCCTAAACCATGGCGCGCGCGGGGGGTTGGTGGCGCGCGGCGCTCGCCGCCGCCCGCGCGCTGCTCGCCGCGCTCGCACTTCATGCTGCGCCGATTGCTGCGCAGCAAAGCACGCAGAAGGTCGACCCCGACGACGCCTTGTTGTTCGACGCGCGCCTCGGCTCGCTGCAGATCGGCCACGGCGTGCGCGCGTTCAACACCAGCGCGGGGCTGTGCCTCGATTTCGGCGACGTGCTCGACGCGCTGCAGATCGCGATCACCATCGATCCCGGCGCGCGCGGCGCGCGCGGCTGGGCGTTCGACGAGAATCACCGGATCGAGATTGATCGCGACAAGGGCGAGGTCCGCTTCGCCGGCGAATATGCGAAGCTGACGCCCGATACCCTCTGGGAAAGCCGCTCGGGCTGGTGCGTGCTCGCGCCCGATCTCGGGCGCTGGCTGGGGGTTACCTTCACGCCCGATACGAGCAACGCGATCCTCGGCATCGCCGCCAAGGGGGCGCTGCCGATCGAAGCCGCCGCCAAGCGCGCGGCCGCTGCCGAGCGGCTGCGCGGCGGCAAGGACAAGGCGCCCGACCTCCCGCGTGTCGCGCTTCCCTATCGTGCGTGGCGGATGCCGTCGCTCGACGTGATCGCCTCGGCCGCGGCGCAGGATCGCGGCGACGGCCTGCGGCGCGAAACCCGCTATGAGCTGTTCGGCGCGGGCGAACTCGCCTGGTTCTCGGCCGAAGCGCGGCTGTCGTCCGACACGAGCGGCGCGCCCCAGGCGCTGCGGCTGCGGCTCTATCGCAGCGACATCGCCGCGCGACTGCTCGGCCCCGCGCACGCGACCGAATTCGCGCTCGGGGATGTCGCCAGCCCCTCGACCGCGCTTGGCGTGCAGGCGACGCCCGGGCGCGGCGCGGCGATCACCAACCGCCCGATCGGCACCGCCAGCCGCTTCGACACCACCGATTTCACCGGCGTGCTGCCGCGCGGATGGGACGTCGAGCTGTATCGCAACGGCGAATTGCTGCGCAGCGAAACCGGCAATGCGCTCGGCCGCTACGAGTTTCGCGATGTCGAGCTCCGCTACGGCGTCAATGCGTTCGAGATCGTCGCCTACGGCCCCCAAGGCCAGGTCCGGCGCGAGCGCCGCAGCTATAACATCGGCGCGCAAATGCCGGTGGGCGGCGAGACCTGGTATTATGCCGACATCGTCGAGGATCGCCGCGATCTGATCGAATTCTCGCGCGTCTCGGCGATCGACGCGCGGCGCTTCGGCTGGCGCGCCGATCTCGGGGTGGAGCAAGGGCTGGGACGCGGCACCTCGATCACGCTCGCCGCGCACCGTATCCCGGTGCTCGACGGGGCGCGAACCCTGCTGGAAGGAAGCTTGCGCGCCAGCCCGTTCGGCACGCTCGCCCAGCTCGAGGTCGCCGCCAACCCCAGCGGCGGCCAGGCCTATCGCGCCAACCTGTTCGGCCAGCTGTGGCGCACGAACTTCTCAATCGAGACGATCCGCAATTTCGGCCTGGCGAGCGAGCGGCTCGACCCCGCGCAAAACGCGATCACCGCGGTCGCGCTCGACAAGCCGGTCCGCGCTTTCGGGCTGATCGTGCCGATCCGCTTCGATCTGCGCGAGACCCAGTCACGCGGCGAGCATCTGCTCGCGGCGCGCGGGCGCGTTTCGATCGCGACGCGGCGCTTCTCGGCGAGCCTGATCGGCAGCTGGCAGCGGCAGAGCATCACCGGCGGCGACAGCCGGGAAGAGGCGGTGGCCGGACTGTTGCTCAACAGCCGCCTGGGCCATGTGCGGGTGCGCGGGGAAATCGATCTCGCGGTCGCCCCGCGGCTGGGGCTGCAAGGCGCCAGCGCCGCCGCCAACTGGTCGCTCGGCACGCAAGACGAGGTGCAGGCGACGGTCACCCATAATGGCAATGAAGGGCTCAGCAGCGCAGGGTTGAGCTATACCCGTGACTTTGCCGCGTTCTCGCTCAGTGGCAATGGCTTGGTCGATAGCCGGGGCGGCTTCGCGCTCGGCCTGTCGCTGCAATTCGGGATCGGGCGCGACGCTCACGGGCGCTTCGGGCGCTTCCGCTCGACCGCGCAGGCGGCGAGCGGCGCGGTCGCGGTGATGGCGTTCCAGGATCTGAACGGCGACGGGCTTCGCCAGGACGACGAGCCCTTCACCCTGCCCCCGGGCCTGCTGGTGAACGACGTGCCGATCGCCCCGCCCAAGCACCCCCAACCCGGCGAAACCGCGATCCTGATCGACGGCCTGAGCCCGGCGCTGCCGGTGCGCGTCTCGCTCGACGAAAGCGCGCTCCCCGATCCGTTCCAGCTGCCGAGCGACAAGGGCGTGGCGGCGGTGCCGCGGGCCGGGCTGGTGACGCCGGTGCTGCTGGGCATCACCGCCACCTCCACCGTCGACGGCACGCTGCTGATCGACGGGCGGGCGGCCGCCGGCGAGGTGATCGAGCTGGTCGATGCCAAGGGCCAGGTCGCCTATCGGCTGCGCACCGAGTTCGACGGCTTCTTCAGCTTCGAACGCGTCCGCTATGGCGAATATCGTCTGCAACTGGCGCGCGGGGCGCGGGTGCTGGCGGATCAGATTTCGGTCGGGCCGGATCGGCCCGCGGTGCGGCTCGGCACGATCGAGCGCCAGCAATCGCTCGCGGCGGCGCCTTGAATTCAGCCCTTGATGCGCACCCAGCGCCGGTTCTGCCGCTCCATCGGGACGCCGCAGTGGCGGCAGACGCTGACATAGGTGCCGCGCGCGTCATCCGGCTTCGCCCGCCCCTGCGAGCGATGATGGACGCCGAACAGGCATTGAATGCGACCAACCAAACTCATCGACTCGCCCCCGGTTATGGCACGGCCATAGACGAAAGATGAGGCGGGAGCCATGCGCGTGGCCCAGCGTGGGTGGCCGGCCGAGCGCGAAATGTTCAGCCCCGGGACGGGGCTATCCGGCGCCTAGCGCGCCCGCGCCTCGCGCACCTTCACCGGCTTGGGGCAATTGTCGACGCTGCGCCACACCGTGAAATACAGCTCGGCATCGGGCTGGCGGTCAAGCGTTTCGGGGCGCGGCGTGCCGGCGCGCTCGAGGCGGGCGGGGGCGCATTTGTCCTTGTCGACCAGCGGCGGGGTGGGGTTCGCGGCGAGTGCTGCGATCAGCAGGATCATCGGGGCTAACCTTTCGCTTTCACGCGCCGATTTTAGCGCGACGCTCGCGCAAAGTCACGCCGCTGGCGGGCGATGCGTGATCGCCTGGGCGAACACCGCCTCGAACATCGCCGCGTTCAGCCGGCCGGTATTCTGGTTGTAGCGGCTGCAATGATAGCTATCGATCAGCACCAGCCCGGATGGCAGGCGATGCTCGGCGCCGTGCGCGAACTTGGCCTTGGGCAGCTTGCCGCCGAGCGCCTTCACCGCCGATTGATGCGCGATCTGCCCGAGCGCGACGACCACGCGCAGCTTCGGCAGCGCCGCCAGCTGCGCCTCCAGGAACGGGCGGCAGGCATGGATTTCGGCGGGGACGGGTTTGTTTTCCGGGGGCAGGCATTTGACCGCGTTCAGGATCACCGCGCCGCGGAGCGCGAGGCCGTCATCGGCCCGCCCCTCGAACCGGCCCTGCGACAGCCCAAACTTGGCGAGCGTCGCGTAAAGCAGCTCGCCCGCATAATCGCCGGTGAACGGCCGCCCGGTGCGGTTGGCGCCGTGCTTGCCGGGCGCGAGCCCGACCACCGCGAGCCACGCCTCTGCGTCCCCCCAGGCAGGCACCGGCGCGTTCCACCAATCGGGAAATTTGGCGCGGCATTGCGCGCGGAACGCGGCGAGGCGCGGGCAAAGCGGGCAATCGCGCGGCGGTTCAAGGCTTGAGATGGTCACGCCCGCTGCGATAGGCGGCGGCGATGTCCGTGCCAAGCGCGCCCCATCTCTACGCGATCGCGCTCGGCTCGAACCGGCCGGGGCGCGCCGGGCCTCCGCGCGCGGTGCTGCGGGCGGCGGTGGCCGCGCTTTCGGAGCTGGGCGCGGTGCGGGCGGTGTCGCCGATCGTCGAGACCGCCCCGCTCGGCCCGTCCGCGCGGCGCTTCGCCAATGCCGCCGCGCTCGTCGCGATCGCCGCCCCGCCCGACGCGGTGCTGGCGGCGCTGAAGGCGATCGAGGCGCGCTTCGGCCGCCGGCCCGGGCGACGCTGGGGGGCGCGGGTGCTCGATCTCGACCTGATCCTGTGGTCGGGCGGCGCGTGGGTCTCGCCGGGGCTGGTGATCCCGCATCCGGCGTGGCGGACGCGCGACTTCGTGCTCGGCCCGCTCGCCGCGATCGCCCCTAATTGGCGCGATCCGGTCAGCGGCCGCACCGTCCGCCAGCTCGCCCGCCCTTGCACTGGCGCGCGAAGCGGCTATGTGCGGGGCCGCGTGGGTCCGTAGCTCAGTCGGTAGAGCAAGCGACTTTTAATCGAGAGGTCCCGGGTTCGAATCCCGGCGGACCCACCATCCGCCCCTCCCCGCCCCGCTGCGGCGCGATAACATTGTCACAACGGCGCTTTAAGTGACACGGGCCATTCCGGGCGTGCAGCCGCAGCGCTCCAGCGATCACCGCCGCAGCTGCCAGGCGCCGCCTAGTGGCGGTCGTCGTTCACGATGTGATTGTGTTGGGTCAGTCTTACCCTGCCCCTTGGTCACTCTTATCTCGCCCCCAGTCTCCGCCGTGGCGCGGATCGATAGCTGCGCAGACGGGGCTCGGGTCGGCAAAACAACCACTTGTGTGAATTAATGCGTTGGTCGTGCGCGATTCAATCCCCGACCGAGGTCCCTTGAGCGGGGAGCTGCTGCGGATGGCGCGACTTTGACGGATCTATGTGTGCCGCACAGTCATATGCGCCATTCTCGACAGGCTTCACTCAGCCAAGGCTGCCCTTGCTGTTCCGACATATTGACGTGATGGGGTGGACGGCCCCGGCACCCAGGTAGGTGTGTAATGATGTGGCTGTCGGAAGCCACGTCTAGAGGAGTCG
>LWDJ01000022.1 GCA_002083435.1 Proteobacteria bacterium SG_bin6
TCGCTCGGCGGCGGGCTCGCCTTCCTGGCGACGGTCGGCGCAACCGCGCCGTTCATCGGTCTGTTCGGCACCGTGGTCGGCATCTACCGCGCGCTCATCAAGATCGGCTCGTCGGGCGACCCGTCGATCGATAAGGTCGCAGGTCCGGTGGGTGAAGCGCTGATCATGACCGCGTTCGGTCTGGTCGTCGCGGTGCCGGCGGTGCTCGGCTACAACTTCCTGCAGCGCCGCAACAAGCAGATCGCCGAAGACCTGAACGCTTTCTCGAACGACGTGCTCGGCTTCCTCGCCTCGAACGGCGCGGTCCGTCCGGCGACGCGTGGCGCGAAGCCCGCGGCGACCCCGGCCAAGCCGGCGGCCGCGCCCGCCAAGCCGACCGCGGCGTAACTGCTTCGTCCCGGGTCGCGCGCGGCCCGGGGCTGTTCACACATAGGATAGTTCGCAAATGGCGATCAGCACTGGCGGAGGAGGCTCCGCCGATAAGCCCCTGTCGGACATCAACACGACACCGCTCGTGGACGTGATGCTCGTGCTGCTCATCATCTTCCTGATCGCGGTGCCCGTGGCGGTGCAGTCGGTGAAGGTGAAGCTGCCCGAGGTGCGGTACGACCCGACCACGACCAAGCCTGAAAATATCTCGCTTGCGGTGCGCGGTGGTCCTGGCGGCACCTGTGAGGTGTTCTGGAACCTGACCAAGGTCAGCAGCCAGGAATTGCTCGACCGCGCGGTGGCCAAGCTCAAAGCCGATGTCGAGCGGATGGGCGACAACCTCACCGCCGACAATCTGCCTGAGGCGCATATTCGCGGCGACGTCGACACGCCGTACAAGTGCATCGGCGGCACCATCTTCACCATGCAGAAGGCTGGCTATCCCAAGGTCGGCTTCATCTCGCAGCCGCCGCCGGGCTCCGCGCTCGCCGAGCGGCAGTGATCAGGAGTAACAGATCATGGCAATGAGCGGCGGTTCCGATGATGGCGAACCGATGATGGAAATGAACACCACGCCGTTGATCGACGTGTTGCTCGTGCTCCTCATCATGTTCATCATCACGCTTCCGATCCCGACCCATGCGGTGAAGGTCGATCTTCCGCAGAAGACCAATCCCCAGCCCGTCGATCCGGTGAAGAACAAGATCGTGATCAACGCGGCTGGTGTGACGCTGTGGAACGGCCAGCCGGTCGACGATCAGACTTTGGCGCAGTTCCTCGAGCAGTCAAAGTCGCTCGATCCCGAGCCCGAGCTGCAATTCCAGCCCGAGCCCGATGCGCGCTATGAAGTGGTCGATCGCGTGCTAGCGGTGGTCAAGCGGTCCGGCGTCGGCAAGCTGGGGTTTGTCGGCAACGAGCAATATCGCAACGATTTCTGATTGTTGCACTTAGTAGTGGAAGGGCGGTGCCAGTGATGGCGCCGCCCTTTCCTAATTAGGCGTCGCTGAATTCGCGCACGGATGCACCAAACACAAAGCGGAGAAGCGCTAAGCTAGGCCGGGCGGCGTCGGGGTTGTTCAGCGCAAACCATGCTAAACGTCGCGCCGGGCTTTTACAACTTTGGCAGCGTCACCCCGCGCTGGCCCATATATTTGCCCGCCCGGTCCGCGTAGCTCACCTCGCACGGCTCGTTGCCTTGCAGGAACAGGAACTGGCACGCGCCCTCGTTTGCATAGATGCGCGCCGGCAGCGGGGTGGTGTTCGAGAATTCAAGCGTCACATGCCCCTCCCAGCCGGGCTCCAGCGGCGTGACGTTCACGATGATCCCGCAGCGCGCATAGGTCGATTTGCCGAGGCAGATCACCAGCACGTCGCGCGGCACCCGGAAATGTTCGACCGTACGGGCGAGCGCGAAGCTGTTGGGCGGGATCACGCAGACATCCGTCTGGCGATCGACGAAGCTGTTCGCGTCGAAGTTCTTGGGATCGACCACGGCTGAATCGACATTGGTGAAGATCTTGAACTCGTCAGCCACCCGCGCGTCATAGCCATAGCTCGACAGACCATAGCTGATGCAGCCTTCGCGCACCTGCCGCTCGACGAACGGTTCGATCATGCCGTGGGCGAGCGCCTGTTCACGAATCCAGCGATCGGCCATGATCATGCGTCGACTCCCAGATTGCCCGGCCCGAAGGCGTGGGGCAGCAGCGTGGAAAGAGGATGGGTGACGACCGCCCCGGCGACGCTGGCGCAGTGGATCGGCAGGTCGCGGCCGCTCAGCTGCGCGGCTTCATTCAGGATCTGGCGGCAGCGGCCACAGGGGGTGACGATGCCGGCGTCTCCTAGCCCGTCGGCCAGGATCGACCCGCCGATCACTGCAACCTCGCGCACCGCGCGCAGCTGGCCGGCACTGTTGGCCGCCGCCAGGGCCACCGTCTCGGCGCAGAGCGACAGGCCGTAGCTGGCATTCTCGAAATTGGCGCCGGTGATGATGGCGCCGTCCGCGAGCCGCAGGGCGGTACCCACAGCGAACCGCGAATAAGGCGCATAGGCATGGGCGGCGGCGGCGCGCGCGGCGGCGATCAGGTCATTCATGGTGCGATCACGTCCCAATGGACGGGGGCGGGGGCGCCCTCGATCCGGTGAAAGTCGCTCGCCTGCCACATCCGCCAGGGTCGCGCGGCATAATCGGGGGCGAGCAGGTTGCCGGTTTCCCAGACGGGGCCGGGCAGCGCCGCGCTCACCTGATAGGCGCGCTCGAACGCCGGCGAGACACGGAGCAGCGCGGCATGGCCGGCATGGGCCTCGATCGCGCCGAGCATCTGGCGCAACTCCGCAAGCAGCGCGGCGCGCTCGGGCCGGCGCGGGCAGGCAGGGTCGAAATCGAGCGCGAGCGCGGGCGGCAGCGCGTCGGGACTGCGCGGCACCAGCGCCAGGAACGCCTCGGCCTGCGCGCGCGCCGGGGCGCATAGGGAATAGACATGGATCGCGCCGCGCCCCAATCCTGCCTCGGCGAGAGCTTCCCAATCACTCTCGAACGCGGGGTCGCGCGCGGTGCCTTCGGTGGCGACGTGATAGACGAACGCCGCGCCCGCCGCCTTCAGCTGGCGCCATTCGAACGGCCCTTCGCCGCCACGCACGTCCATGCCCTGGAAGGGATAGCGCTCGCGCGAGGGCGCCCAGCCTTCCGCGAGCCGCCAGCCAGCGACGCCCAGACAGCTGATGCCGACGGCGCCAGCGGCAATCACGGGCAGCCAGCGCTTCATCCCTTGATGTGGAGCACGCAGATCAGGGTGAACAGCCGGCGGGCGGTATCGAAATCGATCTCGATCTTGCCCTCCAGTCGCTCCTTCAGCAGCTCAGCCGCTTCGTTGTGAAGGCCGCGCCGCGCCATGTCGACGGTCTCGATCTGTTGTGGCGTCGCGTGGCGGATCGCCTGATAATAACTGTCGCAGATCGCGAAATAATCCTTGATCGGGCGGCGGAAACGGCCGAGCCCGAGCACATAAGTCTCAAGCGCGCTGCCGTCCTCGCGCGCGATCGCGATGGCGAGCCGCCCTTCCTCCACCGACAGCGCGATGCGGTACGGCCCGGAATAACCATCCGGATATCCCCGCGCGGGCTTGAAGTAATTGCCCTCGATCAGATCGAAGATCGCGATCCGCCGCTCCTGCTCGATATCGGCGTTGCGCCACAGGATCGTATGCTCGTCGAGGGTGATGTCGATGATGCGGGGGTCGCCCATGACTTCAGCCTATCGGGCGAACTGGCGCGCGAATCAACCTTATCCACGTGTTTCAATGCGCGGCGCGCTTGAGCCCGGCGCGGCGGAGTGAGAAGGGGGAGCATGGCCACCGCTTTTGCCGCTCCCACCGCCGCGCCCGCCCGTGCGCTGCCGCACAATGTCGAGGCGGAGGCCGCTTTGCTCGGCGCGATGTTGATCGACGCGCGCGTGGCGGACGACATGGTCGAGTTGCTCGATGCCGAGCATTTTTACGATCCGCTCCACGGCCGCGTGTTCGAAGCGGTGAAAAAGCTTCGCCGTGCTGGCCTACTCGCGACGCCGGTGACGCTGAAGCCCATGTTCGATCAAGACCCCGGGATGCAGGCGCTGGGCGGCCCGAGCTATCTCGCGCAGCTGACCGGAAGCGGTGCCGCGCTGATCGGCGCGCGCGATTTCGCCGAGCAGATCAAGGATCTGGCGATGCTCCGCACGCTGATTGGCGTCGGGCGCGAGCTGGTCGACAAGGCGTTCGATACATCAAGCGAGGTCAACCCCAAGAAGCAGATCGAGGAGGCCGAGGAGTCGCTGTTCCGCATCTCGGGCGACACCGAGAGCCAGAAATCGGTGAAGACCTTCGGCACTGCCGCGACGCTCGCGCTGCAGATGGTCGAGCGCGCGCAGAACGCGGGCGGCAGCCTGTCGGGCATCACGACCGGGCTCGATTCGGTCAACGGCAAGACCGGCGGCCTGCACCGGTCGGACCTGGTGATCCTCGCCGGGCGGCCGGGCATGGGCAAGACCTCGCTCGCCACCAACATCGCCTTCAACGCCGCGCAGCGCTATCTGCGCGACCGCGAGGACGGGATCGAGGGCAGCCGCTCGGTCGGCTCGCGGGTCGCGTTCTTCAGCCTGGAAATGTCGGCCGACCAGCTCGCGACGCGCATCCTCGCCGAGCAATCGCGCGTCTCCAGCGAGAAGCTGCGGATGGGCACGCTCAATTCGCAGGAGATGCAGCGGCTGATCCAGGCGTCGATCGAGTTGCAAAACCTGCCGCTCTATATTGACGATACCGCAGGCCTCTCGATCGCCGGGCTGCATACCCGGATGCGCCGGCTGCAACGCAAGTTCGAGGGCGAGATCGGCCTTGTCGTGGTCGACTATCTCCAGCTGCTGTCGGGCAGCGCGCGCGGCGGCGACAATCGCGTGCAGGAGATCAGCGAGATTTCGCGCGGATTAAAGACCATGGCGAAGGATCTGAACGTCGCGGTTGTCGCGTTGTCGCAGCTCAGCCGTGCGGTCGAGCAGCGCGAGGACAAGCGCCCGCAACTCTCCGACCTGCGCGAGTCAGGCTCGATCGAGCAGGACGCGGACATGGTGTGGTTCGTCTATCGCGACGATTATTACCACGCCGCGCGCGAGCCCACCGACCGATCGAGCGACGCCTATATGGCTTGGCTGGAGGAGGGGAACCGCATCCAGGGCATTTCGGAGCTGCTGATATCCAAGCATCGCCACGGTGCGACCGGCAAGGCGACCTTGTTCTTCGACCGCGAAGTGACCCGCTTCAGCGACTATGCCGGCCCCGGCGCGCCGGTCGGCTAACGCACCGTAGCGATTGGCGCTTGCCAAAGTGGGCAAGACGTGGTCGGGTATATAATCGCGCGAGCCAGACAGTAGCCGCGTAAAGCGCTGGCACGTCCCGTCGATTGATGGAGTGGGACTGCATGGTTTTGACCCGCGTTTTTCCCTGGGTGTTGCGTTATCGTGCCGCGTTGACCGCTCGGCGCGTGCGCCATGGCGGCTGATCTCGCGCCAGATACCTTGCATGCGAGTGCCGATACGGCATTGACTGCCCTCAGCAACCCGGTTCGCACGCGCGCCGATTGGGAAGCGATGCGTGCCGCCGTGCTCGCCGATCCGGGCGCGTTTCACGGTGCGATCGCGGCGGAAACGATCCATTGGTGGGCGGGCGATGCCTGGCTGCAGCGCGACCCGGACGGTCTGTGGCGTGGCTGGAATGCCGACACCGGCGCGCCCGTCGTCCCCGATCTGCCCGCTGATTTCACGCCGTGGACGCACGCGTTCGATGCGAGCGATGCTCCGCACTGGCGCTGGTTCACGGGCGCGCGCACCAATGCCGCGTTCAACGAGGTCGATCGCCATGTGCTCGCCGGGCACGGTGCCGAGACCGCGCTGATCTTCGAGGGCGACCGCTGGGATATGGCGGCGGAGGACGGGCGCGGCGCGCCGGTTGATTGCTTCACCGTCTCGCGCAAGCAATTACTGCTCGAAAGCGCCAAATGCGCGGTGGCGCTTCGCCGGTTGGGACTGAAGCCCGGCGACCGGCTGGTGCTCAACATGCCGAGCATCATGCCGCAGATCTTCTGGACCGAAGGGGCGAAGCGGCTCGGCGTCGTCTACACGGCGGTGTTTGGCGGGTTCAGCGACAAGACGCTGTCGGACCGCATCTGCGACGCCGGCGCGAAGGTCATCGTCACTTCGGACGGCAGCTATCGCAATGCGCAGGTCGCCGCGTTCAAGAACGCCTATACCGACCCCGCGCTCGACAATTTCGTGCCGGTCGCGACCGCTTTGGCGGTGCTGGCCAATCTTGACCTGGGGATCGCGGAGGCGGACGCCGAGCGGATTCGCGCGACCGTCGCCGAAACGCTCGCCGGCGAAGTAACGGTCGAACGATCGGACATCATGCGGGGGGTCGGGCGGGCGCTCACGGCGCTTGGCAAGGAGGGGAGGGGAAGCGCGGCCGAGGCGGCGCGGCTGCGCATCTTGATCGCCTCGGCACTCGTCACCCTGCCACCTCGGGTCGAAGCGGTGATCGTCGTGCGCCACACGGGCCAGGGCGATGTGATCTGGCGCGACGAGCGCGACCATTGGGCACACGCACTAACCGCAGACGCGCTCGCCGATATCCTCGCGGACGCCCGCGCGGGGGGCTTTCCGGTGGAAAGCGAAGCCGATCTGCTCGCGCTAGACGATGGCGATTTCGTTCGCGCGATCTGGGCAAGTTCCAAACCGCTGCCGGTCGACGCTGAGTTTCCGATGTTCTTCATCTACACCTCGGGCTCGACCGGCAAGCCCAAGGGTGTGGTGCACGTCCATGGTGGCTATTCCGCCGGGATCGCGCATACCATGCGTGTCGCGTTCGACGCGCGACCGGGCGACACCATGTACGTTGTCGCCGATCCCGGTTGGATCACCGGCCAAAGCTATATGATCGCCGCCGCGTTGCTGATGCGGGTGACGAGCCTGGTGTCCGAAGGATCGCCAGTCTTCCCCCATGCGGGGCGCTTCGCCGCGATGATCGAGCGGCACCGGGTGAACATCTTCAAGGCGGGCGTCACGTTCCTCAAATCGGTGATGGCCGATCCCGCCAATCTCGCCGATATCGAGCGATACGACCTGTCGAGTTTGCGCGTGGCGACCTTCTGCGCCGAGCCGACCTCTCCCGCGGTGCAGGCGTTCGGGATGGCGCATGTCGTGCCGCAGTACATCAACAGCTATTGGGCGACCGAGCATGGCGGCATTGCCTGGACCCATTTTTATGGGAACGCCGATTTCCCGCTTGAAGCCAACGCCCATGCCTATCCGCTGCCCTGGATCGTGGGCGATGTGTGGGTGGAGGATGAGGCGGCCGCCCGGGCAGCGGCGCCTTTCGCGCGGCATGAAGGCGAGGGGATGGCTTGGCGGCCGGCCGAGACGGGGGAGAAGGGCGATGTCGTCATTACCGTGCCTTATCCTTATCTCGCGCGCACCATATGGGGCGATGCCGCGAATTTCCGAGTAAGCGACGGCACTGTCGCCCCGGGCTGGCGGGGCGATGCCGAGCGCTGGGCCGGCGGCTATTGGCGGCGCTGGCGCGGCGCCTGGGCCTATACCCAGGGCGATTTCGCGGTGCGCCATGCGGGCGGCTCGTTCAGCTTCCACGGCCGCAGCGATGATGTGATCAACGTCTCGGGCCACCGGATGGGCACCGAGGAGATCGAGGGCGCGATCCTGCGCGACAAGGCGCTCGATCCGGACTCGCCCGTCGGCAATGTGCTGGTGGTGGGCGCCCCGCACCGCGAAAAGGGGCTGACTCCGCTCGCGTTCGTGGTGCCGGTCGCGGGGCGCAAGCTGACGCTCGATGACAAACGCCGGCTGTTCGAGCTGGTCCGCGCCGAGAAAGGCGCGGTCGCGGTGCCCTCCGACATTATCGAAGTGTCGCAATTCCCCGAGACCCGCAGCGGCAAGTATATGCGCCGCATGGTGCGTGCGCTGGTCGAAGGCGGCGCGGTGGGCGACTCGACGACGCTGCGCAATCCCGAGGCGCTCGCCGAGCTGAAAACCGCGATCGAGCGCTGGCAACGCCGTCAGCAGCTTGCCGAGAACCAGGCGCTGTTCGATCGCTACCGCTACTTCCTGGTGCAATATAACCAAGTCGCGCCGGGCAAGCGGGTCGCAACCGTGACCGTCACCAACCCGCCGGTGAATGCGCTCAATGAACGCGCGATCGACGAGCTGGTGATCGTCGTAGAGCATCTGTCGCGCAAGGACGATGTCGTCGCGGTGGTCTTCACCGGGCAGGGCACCAGCTCGTTCGTGGCGGGCGCCGACATTCGCCAAATGCTGGAGGAAATCCATAGCCTGGACGAGGCCATGGTGCTGCCCAACAACGCCCAGCTCGCCTTCCGCAAGATCGAGACGATGGGCAAGCCATGTATCGCCGCGGTGCAGGGCGTGGCGCTCGGCGGCGGGATGGAGTTCGCGCTCGCGTGCCACTACCGTGTCGCCGAGCCGACCGCGCGCTTTGGCCAGCCAGAAATCCGGTTGCGGCTGCTTCCCGGCTATGGCGGCACCCAGCGGCTGCCGCGGCTGCTGCTCGATCGGCGTGGGGCCGAGGGCTTGCGCGACGCGCTCGATTTGATCCTGGGCGGGCGCAGCATCGATGCAGCAAAATCGCAGCAAATAGGGTTGGTGGACGCGCTGGTCGATGGTGCGCGCGATGCGTTGGCGGAAGCACACGCGCTGGTCCGGGATTATGTGCGCGACGGTAAAGACAGTGCGCTTGGCAGGGCCTTTGCTGCGCGGCAAGCGGCGACGCGCGCATGGGAAACGGCTTGTGAAGCATCCCTCGATACAGTGCTGGAGGACGGCTTCCTGCGGCGCATCCTCCGCCAACTCGATTGGGCCGGACGGGGGGAAGCAGGCGCGCGCGCGCTCGACGCGGTGCGCACCGGGCTCGCGCGGGGCATGGCGGCGGGGCTCGCACGCGAAGCGGCACTTTTTGCCGAGGCAATCGTCGATCCGCATGGCGGCAAGACCGGCATCCGTCAGTTCATCGACAAGGTGAGCCCGCCGCTGCCGGTGCGGCGCGACGGGGTGTGGATCGATGCCGAACACGCCCCGCGCGGCACCGCGCTGCGGGCGTCGGGCGAGTTGCTGCCGGTGGGCGCGCCCTTCTACCCCGGCGTCACCCCGATCCCGGCCTGGCAATACGCCTTCGGTGTCGCGCGCGATCCCGACACCGGCGCGCCGCGCTTCGGCCCGCCCCTGACCCATGAGCGTGAACTGATCGTGAAAGTGCCGGAACCCGCGCCCAACGAAGCCCTGCTCTACATGCTGACCAGCGAAGTGAACTTCAACGATATCTGGGCACTGACCGGCATCCCCGTCTCGCCGTTCGATGCGCATGAGGAGGATGTGCAGATCACCGGATCGGGCGGAATCGCGCTCGTCGCCGCGCTCGGAAGCGAGGCACGCGCCGAGGGGCGGGTGAAGGTCGGCGATCTGGTGACGGTCTATTCGGGCACCAATGATCTGCTCTCCCCCCAAGTCGGCAATGATCCGATGTTCGCGGACTTCTCGATCCAGGGCTATGAGACCGAAACCGGCAGCCACGCCCAGTTCCTGACCGTGCAGGCGCCGCAGATGCACACGATCCCGCCCGATCTGACGCTGGAACAGGCCGGCAGTTACGTGCTGAACCTGGGCACTGTCGCGCGCTGCCTATTCACCACGCTAAGGATCACGCCGGGGCGGCGGCTATTCGTCGAAGGTTCGGCGACCGGCACCGGGCTCGACGCGCTGCGCAGCGCGGTCCGGACGGGCCTGCAGGTGACCGGGCTGGTCTCCTCGCCTGAGCGCGCGGACTTCGTCGCGGGGCAGGGAGCGGTTGGGGCGATCAACCGCAAGGATCCGGCGCTCGCCGCCTTGTTCACGGTGGTGCCTGAGGATGCGGGCGAAGCGCGGGCGTGGGAGGCGGCGGGCATGCCGCTGATCGACGCCTATCGCGCGCTCAACGACGGTGCGCTCGCCGATTATGTCGTCAGCCATGCCGGCGAAACCGCCTTCCCGCGCAGCTTCCAGCTGCTCGCCGAAGGAGGAACACTCGCCTTCTACGGCGCCTCGTCGGGCTATCATTTCAGCTTCATGGGCAAGCCGGGGGCGGCGAGCCCCGAGGAGATGCTGCGCCGCGCGAGCTTGCGCGGCGGCGAGGCGGTGCTGCTCTATTACGGCCCTGGCTCGACCGAGTTGCTCGACGAAATGGGGCTGGAGATCATCGAGGCCGCGCGCCGCTTCAACGCGCGCAGCGTGGTCGCGACCACCACCGACGGCCAGCGGGAGTTCCTGCAATCGCTGGGCCTCGAGGAAGCGATCGAGGGCATCGTCAGCCTCGAGACGATCCGGCGGACCGAGGGCGGCAATTTCCTGTGGCCCGATACCATGCCGCGCCTGCCCGACGCCAAGGCCGATATTGAACGCTTCAAGGCGGCGGTGCGCGATTATCAGGATCGGGTGATGAAGCCGTTCGGCGGCGCGGTCGGTCGCATCCTGCGTTCAGCCGACAATCCGCGCGGCGCGCCCGATCTTATCTTCGAGCGCGCGGGGCAGGATACGCTTGGCGTCTCGACCTCGCTGGTTAAACCCTTCACCGGTCGCATCGTCTTCGCAGAGGATCTGCAAGGGCGCCGCTTCACCTTCTACGCGCCGCAGGTGTGGACGCGGCAACGCAAGATCCTGATGCCGACCGCGTCGATCCTCGGCACCCATCTGTGCAACGCCTATGAGGTCGCGCGAATGAACGACATGATCGCCGCCGGCCTGCTCGAGGTTACCGAGCCGAGCGTCGTCGCCTGGAACGAGCTGCCGCAGGCGCATCAGGCGATGTGGGACAATGTCCATGCCGGCGCGACTTATGTCGTCAACCACGCGCTCCCCGCGCTTGGCCTGCGCAGCCGCGAAGAGCTGCTCGAATTGTGGGCGGCGCAGGAAAGCACCCCACCCGACTGAGCGCAGCCGCGCCTACCTGAAACCTTGAAGCCCGGAGACCAGCATGGCCAAAAGCACGATCGCCGAGCGCGCGGCGAAGCCCAAAACCAAGGCGGCGCCGGTGGACGCGGCGCTTTCTCCCGCCGGTCGGCTTGCGGGCAAAATCGCGGTCGTCACGGGCGCGGCGGGCAATATCGGCGGCTATATCGTCCGCCGCTATCTGGCCGAAGGCGCGACGGTGGTGATGACCGGACGCACCCCCAGCCGCACCGATGCCGCCGCACAGGCGATCCGTGCCGAACTGGGGATCGCTTCGGATCAGCTGGCGACGGTGACTCTCGACGGCGCCGATCCCGCCTCGGTCCGCGCGGCGATCGCCGAGGTGGTCGAACGGTTCGGAAGGATCGACATTCTCGTCAACAACGCCGGCTCGGCGGGGCCCAAACAGCCGCTCGAAGCGCTGCCGCTCGATGCCGCCGAGCTCGCCGCGCTGCAGAAGGCGGGATCGACCGATGGCGAGACCGTAGGCGACGCGATGCGCAGCCTGCTCGGCGTCGCCTGGCATGTCGCGCGCGAGGCGGCGCCGGCGATGATCGAAGGTGGGTCGATCATCAACGTCTCGACCATCTTCTCACGCACGCCTTATTATGCGCGAACAGCCTATGTCGTGCCCAAGGCAGCGCTCAACGCCTGGTCGCGCGAATTGTCATTGGAGCTGGGGCCGCGCGGGGTGCGGGTGAACCTCGTTTATCCCGGCCCGATCGAAAGCGAGCGAATCCGCAGCGTGTTCGCGACGATGGACAAGATGCGTGGCGACGAGCCCGGCACCACCGCCACCCAATTCTTCGACATGATGTCGCTGGAGCGCGCGACCGGCGGCAATGCGCGCGCGAAAACCTTCCCGACGCCCGACGATATCGCCGCGACCTGTGTGTTTCTCGGCAGCGACGAGTCCGCCGCCTATAACGGCCATGACTTCGAGGTTACGCACGGCATGACCGTGCGCAAGGAGCAGCGCTCCACCTACCTCTCGCGCCCGACAATGCGCTCGATGGACGGTACCGGCCTCGCGGTGCTGATGGTCGCCGGCGATGGCTGGGAAGACGCGCTGGAGATCGCGCGTGTCCAGATTGGCTGCGGCGCGCAGGTATTGCTCGGCCTCGCGCGTCAGGCCGATGTCGCGATCGCCCAGGCGCGCGCCAAGGCCGAAGGGATTGGCGATAAGCTGACGATCATTCGCTTCAACCGCACCGAGCCCGCGGCGATGGAAAAGGCGCTGGAGGATTATACCGCCGAGCAGATGCCAATCACCGCCGCGCTGTTCCTGCCGGCACTCGCGCCCGAGGAAGTGCAGGGCAGTCTGGTGGCCGCGGAACGCGAGATGGTCGACCGATTCCTCGACATCGAGCTGACCGGCGCGATCGCGCTCGCGCGGACGCTGAGCCGCTATTGGAAGCGCCACGACCGGCTGCTCCAGCCGCCGCGCTTCGCCTTCGTCTCGAACGCGAGCGACGGGCGCGGCGATGTTTACGCGAACATGCTGCGTGCCGGCGTCGAGCAGCTGATCCGGGCGTGGCGCGACGAGTCGGAGATCGACGTTGCGCATGGCCGGCGGCGCCAGGCCGAATGGGGGAACCAGATCGTCCGTTTCACCAACGGCGAGGCCGAGAATATCCGCTTCACCGCCGGCCACGCCGCGCGCATCCTGCTGAAGGAAAGCAAGATCCGTGACGTGACGCTTTATCTGCCAAGCAGCATCGGCGAGGCGACCGGCGCGCGCAAGGCGATGCCGGGGTTCAGCGAGAACATCACCGGGCTGCATCTGGGCAAGGTGGCGCTCATCACCGGCGGTTCGGCGGGAATTGGCGGGCAGGTCGCGCGGCTGCTGGCGCTCGCCGGCGGCAAGGTGATGATGGTCGCTCGGCGCGAAAGCGAACTCGCGGTGGCGCGCGCCCGGATCGTGAGCGAACTGGAGGACATCGGGTTCGCGGGCGTCGAACGGCGCGTGCAGACCATGGCGGGAGTCGACGTCAGTGACTTTGCCTCGCTGCAAAAGGCGGTCGAGGCGACGATCAAGGCGTTCGGGCGGATCGATTATCTGATCAACAATGCCGGCGTCGCGGGCGCGGAGGAAATGGTCGTCGATATGAGCGTCGACGCCTGGAGCTACACGCTCGACGCCAACCTCATCAGCAATTTCCTGCTGATTCACCATGTCGTGCCGCTGATGAAGGCGCAGGGATCGGGCTATATCCTCAACGTCTCGTCCTATTTCGGGGGCGAAAAATATCTGGCGGTCGCTTACCCCAATCGCGCCGATTATGCGGTTTCCAAATCGGGACAGCGCGCGATGGTCGAGTCGATGGCGCGTTATCTCGGGCCGGAAATCCAGTTCAACGCGATCGCGCCAGGGCCGGTCGATGGCGACCGGCTCGCGGGCACCGGCGGGCGGCCTGGGCTGTTCGAGCGGCGCGGCAAGCTCATTTTGGAGAATAAGCGGCTGAACGCGGTTCATGCGGCCGTCGTCAAGGCGCTACGCCGCGGGATGCGGGTGGAGGCGGTGCTCGCGCGCCTGTCACGCAACGATACGGTGCGCATGTCACACGATCCAAACAACCCGCGCGAGCTGCGCGATCTGGCGCTCGCCTGCGCGCGCGAGGGCGACGGGGTCTGTACCTGGGATCGGTTTCTGCTGACCCCCGCGATCGCCGCGCGGCTCGTCTCGCGGTTGCGCCAGGCGGGTTATCTGCTCGATGCGCCGGGCTGGTCCGATCGCCCCGATACCAAGGAAGCGAATAGCGACTGGCTGCTCCGCACCCCTCCCGATGACGCGCCCTTCCTGCCCGCCGAACGCATCGCGATCGAGGCGAAGAAGGTCGGCGGCGGCGTGCTCTCGCAGCTTTATCTCGGCAAGATGCCTACCGAGACCGATGTGGCGCAGGCGACCGTGTTCTTCCTGGCCGACCGGGCAGTGTCGGGCGAGACCTTCATGCCCTCGGGCGGGTTGTCGGTCGAACGCTCGACCACCGAGCGCGAGTTGTTCGGGGGGCCGAAGCAGGAGCGGCTCGATCAGATGCGCGGCCGTACCGTGTGGGTGATCGGCGAGCACCTGACAGACTATCTGGCGGAGGTGGCGCGCGCGTTCGTCAGCGATTGCCACGTCGCGCGGGTCGTCCTGATGGCCGCGAGCGCGGCTGGGCTGGCGGCGATCGAGGCACAGCTCGACGATCTTCCCGAAGGGACCGTGGAGACCATGGTCTATAGCGATGCGATCGAGGTCGCGATGGACTCCGCTCTCGTGCAATGGGGGAGGCCAACAACGATCCTCTCCACCCCCGCCGAGCCGCTGCCGCGACAGCTGTTCGCGCTCGACGCGCCGCTGACGCCCGAGGCGTTCCGTGGGGTGGTCGCCGCCAACCTGACGCAGCAATTCCGCGTCGCGCGCAAGGCTTCGCTCTATGACGGCTGCCAGCTGGTACTCACTTCCCCCGATGTGCCGATGGGCGATACTAGCCCGGCCTTCGCGCTCGCCAATTTCATCAAGACGACGCTCCACGCCTTCACGGCGACGCTGGCGGTTGAGAATGAGCGGCTGGTGCACGACGTGCCGGTCAACCAGATCAACCTCACCCGCCGCGTCCGTTCGGAAGAGCCACGCGATCTCGACGAGCATCTGGAGGAAGTGAAGCGCTTCGCCCGCGCGGTGCTGTTGCTCGGCGCGCCGCTTCCCGATGCCGAGGACTCGCGCTACCGTGCGCGCATCTATCGCGGGATGTCGATGACGGTGTGAGCGACTATTTGCCCTTCGAAAAGGCGATCGAGGCGCTGGAGCGGCGCGCGGCCGAACTGCGTGCCGAAGGGGCGCCCGAGGCCGAAGGGCGCCAGCTGGAGGAACGCGCCGAGCGCCTGCTCGATTACACCTATGCCCAGCTGACGCCCTGGCAGCGCACCTTGGTCGCGCGCCACCCCAAGCGACCGCAGATCCACGATTTCATCACCGGGCTGTTCGATGAATTCATGCCGCTCGGCGGCGACCGCGCCTTCGCCGACGATCCGGCGTTGCTCGGCGGCTTCGCGCGCTTGCAGGGGCGGCCGGTGATGGTGATCGGCAACGCGAAGGGGCGCGATACCGCCGCACGGCTCAAGCACAACTTCGGGATGGCGCGGCCCGAGGGTTATCGCAAGGCGATCCGCTTGCTTGATCTCGCTGATCGCTTCGGTCTGCCGGTGATCACTTTGGTCGATACCCCTGGCGCCTTTCCCGGCATCGACGCCGAGGCGCGCGGCCAGGCCGAGGCGATCGCGCGCGCGACCGAGCGTTGCCTGGGCGTGGCGAGCCCGCTGGTCGCGGTGATTACGGGCGAGGGCGGATCGGGGGGCGCGGTTGCGCTCGCGGCGGGGGACCGGGTGCTGATGTTCGAGCACGCGGTCTATTCGGTGATCAGCCCCGAGGGCTGCGCCTCGATCCTGTGGCGCTCGGCCGACCGCGCGCCGGACGCCGCCGAGGCGATGCGCATCACCGCCGCCGATCTGCTGCGGCTAAAAGTGATCGACCGGATCGTTTATGAGCCCGTGGGCGGTGCGCACCGCCAGCCGGGGTTGGCGATCAAACGGCTGGGCATCGCGCTGGGCGAAGAGTTGCAAGCGTTGCGCGCGCTCACTCCCGAGGCGCGCCGGGCCGAGCGGCGGCAGCGATTCCTGGCGATGGGACGGCTGTAGGGGACTCAGAATGAACCTCTCCTTGCAGCGGAGAAGCTGATGCCGTTTACTTTCTCCGAAGAACTGAGCGCGAGCAAGCAGCGTCAAGCGGCGCCGCCATGCCGCAGCTGCCATACCGGCACCCGCGCATCAGCCGCGCTCTGATAGACATGCTCGTAGCGCGTCAGACTAGCGGCGAGCGTCGCCGCATCGACCGGGCTTTCCGGCGCGAAGCTGTCGAACCCGCAGCGGCGCATGAAGGCGATCTGATCGACCAGCACGTCCCCCGCCGCGCGCAGTTCGCCGGCATAGCCCGCCTCGCGCAGAATACGCGCTGCCGAATAGCCGCGCCCGTCACGAAAGCTGGGGAAGCTCACCTCGATCAGTGCGAGCCGATCGAGCGCCGGGATCAGCGCGCGGGCATCGTCGCCCGCCTCGATCCGCACCGCGGTCGCGTTGTTCTGGCCGGCGAGAAAGGCATCGAGCGTGATCGCTGGCTCCTCATGCGGCTCGTCGTCGCGAAAGCGCAGTAGCGTATCAGCCATAGATCGCCTCCTTGAACGGCTCGAACCCCAGCCGTCGATAGGTGTCGATAAAGCGCTCGCCGTCCTCACGCGCCTGCACGTACAAGTCGGTGACGCGCTCGACCGCGTCGACAATGCCATCCTCGTCGAAGCCCGGCCCGGTGATCCGCCCGAGCGACACTTCCTCCGCGCCCGATCCGCCGAGCAGCAACTGGTAATTCTCGGTGCCTTTGCGATCGACCCCCAGAATGCCGATATGGCCGGCGTGATGATGGCCGCAGGCGTTTATGCAGCCGCTGATCTTCAGCTTCAGCTCACCCAGCGTGCGCTGGCGATCGAGATCGGCAAAACGTTGCGCGATCTTCTGCGCGACCGGGATCGATCGCGCATTGGCGAGGCTGCAATAATCGAGCCCCGGGCAGGCGATGATGTCGCTAATCAGGTCGAGATTGGCGGTCGCGAGCCCGGCTGCCTGGAGCACAGCGAACACCGCCGGCAGGTCGGCCTTGCGGACATGCGGCAGGACGAGATTCTGCGCATGGGTCACCCGCACCTCGTCGAACGAATAACGCTCGGCGAGGTCGGCGACGACGCGCATCTGCTCGGCGGAGGCATCGCCGGGGATGCCGCCCACGGGCTTCAGGCTGATGGTCGCGATCGCATAGCCGGGCGCCTGATGCGCGCTGACATTCTGGCGCACCCAGTCGGCGAAATCGGGGTCGCTCAGGTCGATCGCGTCGCTCAAGCCGGTTTCGAACGCGGGCGGGGCGAAGAAAGCGCTGATCCGCTCAAGCTCGGCGAGCGGCGGATCGATGCCCTCGTGGCGCAGCCGGGCAAATTCCGCCTCCACCTGGCGGCGATATTCCTCGGCGCCGAGTTCGTGGATCAGGATCTTGATCCGCGCCTTGTAGATATTGTCGCGCCGACCATAGCGGTTGTAGACGCGCAGGCACGCTTCCAGATAGCTCAGCAGCTCGGTCGCGGGAACGAAGTCCTTGATCTCCACCGCGATCATCGGCGTGCGCCCCATCCCGCCGCCGACGAACACGCGGGCGCCAAGCACGCCGTCGCGGCCCACCAGCTGAATGCCGATATCGTGCAGCCGCATCGCCGCGCGATCCGCGTCGCTGGCGATCACCGCGATCTTGAACTTGCGCGGCAAATAGCTGAATTCTGGGTGAAAACTGCTCCATTGCCGGAGTAGTTCGGCCCAGGGGCGCGGATCGGCGACCTCGTCGGCGGCGGCGCCGGCGAACTGGTCCGAGCTGATGTTGCGGATGCAATTGCCGCTCGTCTGGATGGCGTGCATCTCGACGCTGGCGAGATCGGCGAGAATGTCGGGCGCGTCGCTCAGCTTGATCCAGTTGTACTGGATGTTCTGGCGCGTCGTGAAATGGCCATAGCCCCGATCATAACGTTCGGCGATGTCGGCGAGCATCCGCATCTGCTTGCGGGAAAGCGTGCCATAGGGGATCGCGACGCGCAGCATATAGGCGTGGAGTTGCAGGTACAGGCCGTTCATCAGCCGAAGCGGCTTGAACTGGTCTTCCGACAGCGCGCCCGCCAAGCGGCGTTTCACCTGATCGCGAAACTCCTCGACCCGCGCGTCGACGATCGCCTGATCATATTGGTCATATTGGTACATGAGTCGGGCCTTCGTTCAATTGAGGCGGGCGGCGGGCGCCCCAGCGCTCTGGTCGGCGACGACCAGCGGATAATGGCGGACGATAACCCCCAGTTGGGCGAAGCCAAGCCCGTCGATCTTCTCTTCGCGGTGCGCGGCGCGGATCGCGCGGAATGCCTCGGCGACGCCGGGGGCTTCATGTCCCTCGGGGGTTGGATAGCCGACCATCACGATCACATCCCAGTCGGCGTCATCGCCCTCCGCGCGATCGAGCAGCGAATAGCTGGTGAACAGCCCACGCGCGATGCCGATGCGGTCCATCGCGAACCAGTTGCGCCTGATATAGTCGATCAGCGCGGCGCGCTTCCCGGGCAGCGCGCGCAGATAGGTTTGGGTGATGTGGCGCGTCGCCGGTTGCGTGGCGGCCGTCGGAGGCGCGGGTTCCGCCTCGGCGGCGGCCGCAGCCTGGGTCGCGAGCGCCAGCGCGGCGAGCGGCAGCAGCGGACGGTTCATATCACCCACGCTCCGGCATCGGCGGCGGCGGGCTTCAGCGTCAGGTCGGGTCGCACCGTCGGCCCCAGCGCGCGCACCCGGTCCTTGATGTGCGCGGGGCGGATGCCGCCATCGGCGTCGCGCGTGGCATCGATCAGATAGGGCACGTTGACCCGGCGCGCGCCTTCTTCGCGCTTGGCGATCGCGTCGCCCGCGTCGCCGACATCGACCGCGTCCTGAACCAGACGCGACCAGCCGTCGCCTGCCCACCAGATCACGTCGCCACTCGCCAAATCCTGCCCCGTCAACAGCTTCATGCCGCCCCCTCCGCCACCCGCGCCCAGTGCGCCAACGCATCGGCGGCGTCGGACAGTTCGACCACTTCGCCAACCACGATCACCGCCGGGCTGCCGATCGCCATCCGCGTGACCATCGCCCCCAGATCGGCCAGCAGGGTCTTCATCGCCCGGGCGCCCGGCAGCGTACCGCGTTCGAGCACCGCGACCGGCATATCGGGCGCGACCCCATCGGCGATCAGCTTGTCGGCGATCTGCGCCGCGCTCGCGACGCCCATATAGATGACGAGCGTGCGCCCCTGGCCGGCGAGCCCCGCCCAATTCTGCTCGTTCAACCCCTGGCACTGGCCCGCCACGAAGCTCACCGCGCTCGCATAGCCGCGGTGGGTGAGCGGCAGCATTGCCTCCGCCGCGCAGCCGAGCGCCGCCGAGACGCCGGGGATCACCTCCACCGGCAGCCCCGCCGCGCGCACCGCCTCCACTTCCTCGCCGCCGCGCCCGAAGATGAACGGATCGCCCCCCTTCAGTCGCACGACGATATCGCCCGCCTTCACATGCGCGACGATCAGCGCATTGATCGATTCCTGCGGCAAGGTATGCCGCGCGCGCTGCTTGGCGACCGAGATGCGATGCGCGTGCGCGGGCGCGAGATCGAGCACGCGCGGATCGACCAGCCCGTCATGCACCAGCACGTCGGCGCTGGCGAGCGCGCGCACCGCACGCAGCGTCAGCAGATCGGGGTCGCCAGGGCCGGCGCCGACAAGAATGGCGCGCCCGCGCGCTGCCGGATCGAGAAGAGTCGACATGGTCGGGGGGATGCGCCCCGAGGCGTGGCGAGGCAATCCAAGCTTGGTTTGGCGGCGGCGAAGCGAAACTTTCGTGCGAGCTTTACGATAGGAAGCCCCAAAGCTCACCCGTCGCGCAAACCGATGCCGATCAGCGCGCGCGCCTGCTCCGCCTCGGACGAGACCACGGGGTAGGCGCAGTAATCCGCCGCGTAATAGGCGCTCGGCCGGTGATTGCCCGACCAGCCAACCCCACCGAACGGCGCGTTTGACGCCGCGCCATTGGTCGGCTTGTTCCAGTTGACGATTCCCGCGCGGGCATTGGCCCAGAACTGGTCGTAACGCGCCGGGTCCTGGCTGATGAGCGAGGCGGATAGACCGTAGCGCGTGTTGTTCGCCTCGACGATCGCGTCCTCGAACGCACTCACCCGGGTGATCTGGAGCACCGGGCCGAACAGCTCGACATCAGGGCGGTCGTTCATCTCGCTCACGTCGATCAGCCCGGGGGTGAGGAAAGGAAGATTGTCGTCGGGCCGCTGCATATGGCGCAGCGGCCGGCCGCCCCGCGACATCAGTTCGAGGAAGCTTTCCTGCAGTAGGTCGGCCGCCTCGTTGTCGATCACCGGCCCCATGAAGGGCTGCGGATTGTCGAGCGGCGCGCCGACGATCATCCGGTCGAGCAGCTTGCCCAATTCGCCCATCAGCGGCTGATAGAGGCGTTCGTCGACGATCAGCCGCCGCGCGGCGGTGCAGCGCTGGCCGGCGGTGGTGAAGGCCGATTGGACGATCAGCACGGCGGCCGAGCCGAGATCGGGCGCATCCCAAACCACGATCGGGTTGTTGCCCCCCATCTCCAGCGCCAAAATCTTCTCGGGCCTGTCGGCGAAGGCGCGGTTGAGCGCGATGCCGGTGCGCGCCGAACCGGTGAACAGCAGCCCGTCGATATCGGGATGCGCGGCGAGTGCCTTGCCCTCGGCCGGCCCGCCGATCAGCACGCGCAGCACGCCTTCGGGCACGCCCGCCTCGTGAAAGCATTTGACGAGGAAGGCGCCCGTCGCAGGGGTCTTCTCCGACGGCTTGAACACCACCGCGTTGCCGGCGAGCAAGGCGGGGACGATATGGCCGTTGGGCAGATGGGCGGGGAAATTGTACGGCCCCAGCACCGCGAGCACGCCGTGTGGCTTGTGGCGCAGCGCGACGCGGCCCGCCTGGCTATCCATCCGCCGTTGCGGGGTGCGTTCGGCATAAGCGGTGGCGGAGATATTGACCTTCGCCATCACCGCGTCGACTTCGGTCTTGGCCTCCCACAGCGGCTTGCCCGCCTCGCGCGCGATCAGTTCGGCGAACTCGTCGTAATGGCCGCGCACGACATTGGCGAAGCGACGCAGCGCTTCGAGGCGGTAAGCCAGCGGCTGCGCGGCCCAGCCGGCCCAGCTCGCGCGGGTGCGAGCGACTTCCTCGTCGACATTGTGCGGCAAGCCACGCCAGACCAGCGCCCCGGTCGCCGGTTCGGTCGATACAATTTCCTGTCCCAACATCCCCGTCCTCTCAGGCATTGCGCTTTGCCCCAGCCAGGGGTCGCTTGCCAAGAGCGCTCAATCAGCCAGCGCCGCGCCAAGCGCATGGATTTGGGCAATCTTGGCGTGAAGGGCGCTCCAATCATCCCGCTCGGCGATCGCCGACCACAAGCTTTCGACCTCCTCGATCAGCAGCGAGCAGGTGGGGCCTTGCCAGAACGGGGCGCGAGCCTTGCGCGGGCGATAGCCGAGCAGCATTCCGCGCGCCTCGGCGAAGGCGGGGCCGAGCGCTTCGGGGATCTCACCGCCAAAGCTTTGATGGAAAAAGCCCGCGACATCGACCTGGCTCGCCGCCAGCCCGCGCTCGATCGCTTCGACCAGCGCGGCGTCGTCGGTGCCGGGCTTGACGCCGAGCCGCCACAGCATCGCCGCCGCCAGCGCCTCGCGATAGCGCGGCGCGAACCGCTCCATCACCTCGATCAATGGCTCGGCCTCGACCAGCAGGCGCAGGCAGGTGGCGAGCTGGTACACGTCCCAATGGATCGCCTCGGCTTGCCGCCCGAAGGCGTAAAGCCCGGCATGATCGAAATAAGCGGCGGTGAAGCCCGCATCCCAGCGCGGCACGAAGCGCCAGGGGCCGTAATCGAAGCTTTCCCCGGTCACATTGATGTTATCGCTGTTGAGCACGCCGTGCACGAAGCCCGCCGCCATATATTGCCCGGCAAGCCGCGCGGTGCGATCGACCACCAGATCGAGCAGCCGCACCGGATCGCCGCTGGTTTCGCCATAATAATGACGCAGCACGTAATCGCTCAGCCGCCCGAGATTGTCAGTATCGCCGAAATAGGCGAGCCGCTGGAAGGTGCCGATGCGAATATGGCCGTGGCTCAACCGCACCAGCACCGAGGAACGGGTGGGGGAGGGCTCGTCCCCGCGATCCAGCGCTTCGCCGGTTTCGATCAGCGAGAAGGTCTTCGAGGTTTCAACCCCGAGCGCCTCCAGCATCTCGGTCGCCAGGATTTCGCGCACCCCGCCTTTCAGCGTCAGCCGCCCATCGCCAAAGCGGCTATAGGGCGTCTGCCCCGACCCTTTGGTTCCCAGATCAAGCAGCCGGCGTTGATCGTCATGCAGTTGCGCGAACAGAAAGCCGCGTCCGTCGCCGATATCGGGGTTGTACACCCGGAACTGATGCCCGTGATAGCGGAGCGCCAGCGGCTGGGGCAGCGAGCCCGGCAGCGGCATGAAGCGCGCGAAGTGATCGATCCACGCGGCGTCATCCAGGTCCGCCAAGCCAACCCGCGCCGCCCAGCGATCGTTGCGGAAGCGCAGCGTGGCTTGCGGAAAGCTGGCCGGAGATACCGGATCGAAAAAAGCCTCGCCCAAATCCAGAATGGTTTGGGCGGGTGCGAATGCTTGCGGCGGGCTGCTCATGCGGCGATATGGGGCGGGAGGCGATGGAGACGCAACCATGGAGCGGTTTGAACACCTCTACTGGTGGTCGCGCGACAATCTGCGGTTGCACGCGCGCGATTATGCACCGCCCAAGGAGCGGAACGCCGTGGTGCGCCCGCCGATCCTCTGCCTGCCCGGCCTCACTCGCAACGCGCGCGATTTCGACCGGCTCGCGCGCCATCTGAGCGATTTCGGCTGGCGTGTGCTCGCGCTCGATCTGCGCGGGCGCGGCGAAAGCAGCTACGCGCGCGATCCGATGAGCTATGTGCCGCTCACTTATGTGCAGGATGTCGAGGCGCTGCTCGAGCAGCTCGCGGTGCCGAGCTACGTCGCGATCGGCACTTCGCTTGGCGGGATCGTCGCGATGCTCCTCGCGGGGGCCGCGCATGAGCAGCTGGCGGGCGTGGTGCTCAACGATGTCGGGCCGGAGCTTGAGCCAGCGGGCCTCGCGCGCATTCGCGGCTATGTCGGGCGTAGCAGCAGCTGGCCGACCTGGGTCCATGCCGCCCGCGCGCTGGCCGAAGCGAATGCCGGGGTCTATCCCGATTACGGCCTGACCGACTGGATCGCGATGGCCAAGCGGCTCTACCGGGTGAGCAGCAGCGGCCGGATCGTGCTCGATTACGACATGAAGATAGCCGAGCCCTTCCGCCTGCCTGGCAACGAGGCGGGGCCAGATATGTGGCGCGCGCTCGATCGGTTGAAAGGCGTGCCGGTCGCGATCGTGCGTGGCGAGCGATCCGACATCCTCTCCGCCGATACCGCCACGCGCATGGCCGCCGAGCTTGCTGGCGCCGAGCTGGTGACGGTGCCGCGCGTCGGCCACGCCCCCACGCTCGATGAGCCCGAGGCGGTGGCGGCGATCGAGCGCCTGCTCGCGCGCGTGGCGGCGGGTGAAGACCGGGTAGCGGCGGTGGCGTGAGGCGAAACGGGCGGCGGGGCGTTTCGTGCGCTGAAACCCGCTCCTGTATCAGGGGCGACGGCTAGCCGCTCTGGAACCCCGCATGATCCTGCACGATGCCCTGATCTTCACCCCCGATGACGTCGATCTCGCGCGGTCGCCGCTCGCCGGGCGGATCGAGGCCGAGACCTATGTGCTCGGCGCGTTCAATCCGGGTCTCACCCGGCTACCGAGCGGCAATCTGCTGCTGATGGTGCGCGTGGCGGAGGCGCTGAAGCACCCGATCCGCGATCAGCATATCCACGCGATCCGCTGGGAAGCGGGGTGCTATCGGCTCGATCCTTGGCCGATCGGTCAGGTCGATCCCAGCGATCCGCGCAAGTTCATGATGCGCCAGGCGGGATGGCGGGTGATGGCGCTCACATCGCTTTCCTGGTTGCTGCCGGTCGAGCTTTCGCCCGATGGGCGCCGGGTGGAGGTGGTGCATTATGCGCACGCCCTCGCGCCGGGCGCGCCCTATGAATGCTATGGCATCGAGGACGCGCGGATCAGCCGCATTGGCGACCTTTGGTACAGACCGTCTGCGCGGTGAGCCCGGAGCGGCATTGCACCGTACTCTACACTAGCGACGACGCGCTGCGCTGGCGGCGGCAAGGCATCGTCCTCGATCACCAGAACAAGGACATGCTGCTGTTCGAGGGGCGGATCGAGGGCCGGTTCTGGGCGCAGACACGGCCGCTCGGCAACCTGTATTTCGCCTATCCTCCGGACAGCGAATGGCGCGCGGGGCCGGCGATCAACCTCGCGTCGTCGCCGGACGCGCTGCACTGGAAGCCTTGCGATCACCCAGGCCTGCGCCCGCACGCCGCGACGCTCCACACCGCGCGGATGGGCGGCGGCGCCCCGCCGGTGCTGACGGATCAGGGGTGGCTGAGCCTATGGCATGGGGTCGAGCCCGCCGGTGTCGCTGGGATCTATCGCACCTATTGGTCGTTGCTCGACGCGGCGGAACCCTGGCGCGTACGGCGCACGGAGCACCGCGCGCTGATCGAACCGAGCCCGGCGCTTACAGAGCCGCTGAAGGACCGGATATATCTGGAGAACATCGTCTTCACCACCGGCATCGTCGATGCGGGCGATCATTATCTGGTGGCGAGCGGCGAGGCGGACCTGGCGTGCCGGATGACGTGGATCGATAAGCGGGCGTTCGGATGAGCATTGACGTCACCAAGCCAGGAGATGACGCGCGCTGATCACCCGGCTAAGAACCCCGCGCATGTCGCAACCGCTCCATATCCTTCATCTCCACTCCAGCTTCGATCTCGGCGGCAAGGAAGCGCGCGCGGTGCGGCTGATGAACGCGTTTGGCGATCGCGCGCGGCACACGATCATCTCGGGCGTCCCCGGAGCGCTCGGCGCGCGCGACGCGATCGCCAAGGGCATCAGATACGAAATCGCGCAGCAGCAACTGCCGCTCACCGGCCGCCCCTCGGTCGATCGCTACCAGGCGATCGCGCGGTACATGCTGCGCTTCGATCTGGTGCTGACGTATAATTGGGGCGCGATCGACGGGGTGATGGCGCGCCGCGTGTTCGGCAAGGGGCAGCCGGGGCTCGTCCATCATGAGGACGGCTTCAACGCCGACGAAGCGACCGGGCTGAAGCGTGAGCGCAACCTTTATCGCCGCTTCGCGCTCGGCGCCGCGCACGCGCTCGTCGTGCCTTCGCTGGTGCTGGAGGATATCGCGCTTGGCACCTGGAAACAGCCACGCGCGCGTGTCCACCGGATCAGCAACGGGATCGAGGTGGCGCGCTACGCCAAGCCCGATCCGCGCGCGCTGCCCGGAATCAAGCGTCGCGAGGGCGAGCTGCTGGTCGGCGCGATCGCCGGCCTGCGCGAGGTGAAGGACCTGCCGCTGCTCGTCCGCGCGGTGGGCGGGATGCCGGGGCGGGTGCGGCTGGTGATCGTGGGCGAGGGACCGGAGCGTGCCCGGATCGAGGCCGCCGCGCGCGCGATGGGCATGGCGGACCGTGTTCATCTACCCGGCTTCCTGCCCGAACCGCACCGCTATGTCGGGCTGTTCGATATCGTCGCGCTCTCCTCCTCCAGCGAGCAGTTTCCGATCTCGATCGTCGAGGCGATGGCGGCGGGCAAGCCGGTCGTCGCGCCGCCGGTGGGGGACGTGCCGGTGATGGTCGCGCCGGAGAACCTGCCCTTCATCGCTCGCCACCGCGACGAGGTGCACCTGCGGGATGCGCTGCAATTGCTGGCACTCGATCCCGAATTGCGCGCCCGGGTCGGTGCGGCGAACCAGGCGCGGGCGGCAGCGGAATTCGACGAGCAACGGATGATCGCCGCCTATGCCCAGCTTTACGCCACGGCGGCGCGACGGCCGGCTGCGCTTGGCTGAGCGCATGGGGGGTCGATTTCCGGCTGAATTGTGCTAGAAATGTGGCAGGGCGCGGCGACCGCGCCAACTGGAGACCTGTGTGTTCAAGGGTTTGCGGCCGATCCTTTATGGCGGCCAGGAAGTTTGGCCGCTGATCGAAGGCGGCAAGGGCGTATCGGCGACCAATCATGCGAGCGCGGGCGCCTGGGCGGCGGCGGGCGGCATCGGCACGGTTTCGGCGGTGAATGCCGACAGCTATGACGCCGAGGGCAAGATCATCCCGCAAATCTATCGCGCGCTCACCCGTCGCGAACGCCATGAAGAGCTCATCCAATATGCGATCGACGGCGCCGTGCAGCAGGTGCGCCGCGCCTGGGAGATCGCCGGCGGCAAGGGCGCGATCAACATCAACGTGCTGTGGGAGATGGGGGGCGCGCAGCGCGTGCTCCACGGCGTGCTGGAGCGGACGCGCGGCATGGTCTCGGGCGTTACTTGCGGCGCCGGGATGCCGTACAAGCTTTCCGAAATCGCCTCGCATTACGGCGTGTCGTACCTGCCGATCGTGAGTTCTGCGCGGGCCTTCCGCGCGCTTTGGAAGCGCGCTTATTCGAAGGCCGCCGAATGGCTCGCGGCGGTGGTTTATGAAGACCCCTGGCTGGCGGGCGGGCATAACGGCCTTTCCAACGCCGAAGACTCGCGCCAGCCCGAAGACCCCTATCCGCGGGTGAAGGCGCTGCGCGAGACGATGCGCGAGGGCGGCATTCCCGACAGCGTGCCGATCGTGATGGCGGGCGGTGTCTGGTATCTGCGCGATTGGGAGCATTGGATCGACAATCCGGAGCTGGGCGCGATCGCGTTCCAGTTCGGCACCCGCCCGCTGCTGACGCAGGAAAGCCCCATCCCCCAGGCGTGGAAGGAAAAGCTCACCCAGATCGAGCCAGGCGAGGTGCTGCTCCACCGCTTCTCGCCGACGGGATTTTATTCGAGCGCGGTGCGCAACCCCTTCCTTCGCGCGCTCGAGGCCCGGTCCGAACGGCAGATCGCCTATTCCACCGAGCAGGCGGGCGATCACCAGTACCAGCTCGATGTCGGCGTGAAGGGCAAGAATTTCTGGGTGACGCTGAACGACTTGCAGCGCGCGCGCGAATGGCACGGTCATGGCTTCACCGAAGCCCTCAAGACGCCTGACAACACGCTGGTGTTCGTAACCACCGAGGAGAAGGCCGAAATCCGTAAGGACCAGGCGGACTGCATGGGCTGCCTCAGCCAGTGCCAATTCTCGTCGTGGGCGGATAGCGAGACCAACTCGACCGGGCGGCTCGCCGATCCACGCAGCTTCTGCATCCAGAAGACGCTCCAGGAAATCGCCCATGGCGGCGACCCCGAGCAGAACCTGATGTTCGCAGGGCACGCGGCGTACAAGTTCAAGCAGGACCCGTTCTATTCGAACGGCTTCGTGCCGACGGTGAAGCAGTTGGTCGACCGGATTTTGACCGGCGATTGAGCGTTAGCTTTCGGGATAATCCGCCCCCACGAAGAACAACCCGTCCGGCGGCGCGTTCAGACCCAGCGCGGCGCGGTCGCGTGCGTCGAGCGAGGCGCGGAGATCGTCGGGCGTCCATTTTCCCTGGCCGACCAGCGCGAGGCAGCCGACCATCGAGCGCACCTGATGGTGGAGGAACGAGCGCGCCGACGCGAAGACGCGGATCACCTCGCCCTCGCGCACCACGTCCAGCCGGTCGAGCGTGCGCACCGGGCTATCGGCCTGGCAGTGAACCGAGCGGAAGGTGGTGAAGTCATGCCGCCCGGTCAGCACCGCCGCGCCTTGCGCCATCAGCGTTTCGTCGAGCGGCACCGGCACGCGCCAAGCGAGTCCGCGCTCGAAGGTGAGCGGCGCGCGGCGGTTGACGATGCGGTACTCGTAATGCCGCGCCAGGCAGGAAAAGCGCGCGTGCCAATCATCGGGCACCACCTCGCAAGCGCGGATCGCGACCGGATCGGGACGGAGCAGCGCGTTCAGCCCCTCCATCAGCCGGAACGGGGTGATCGTGCGGCTGAGATCGACATGCGCGCGCATCGCGAGGCCGTGGACGCCGGCATCGGTGCGGCCGGCGCAGTGGAGCGTGGCGACCTCATGCGCCAGGCGGGCGAGGGCGTTCTCGATCGCCTCCTGCACGCTCGGTCCATGCGCCTGACGCTGCCAGCCCATGAACGGGCGGCCATCATATTCGACCGTCAGCGCGAAACGGGTCATAGTTGCGTATCCGGCTGGATCGCGAAGCCGCGCAGCAGCTCGGCGGCGGTCATCGGGGCGCGACCGGCGCGCTGGACGAGCGTCGGGCGCAGCGCGCTGCCGAGCCCGCAGGCGATCGTGAGAGCGCCGTCGAGCACGGTGCCGGGCGCACCGCTTCCGTCCACCACCTCGGCGCGAAGCAGCTTCAGCCGTTCGCCGCCATGTTCGAAGAACGCGCCGGGCGCGGGGTTGAAGGCGCGGACTTGCCGTTCGATCTGCGCCGCGCTCTGTCGCCAGTCGATCCGCGCTTCGGCCTTGTCGATCTTGGCGGCATAGGTCACGCCGGCGTCAGCTTGCGGGATGGGCGGGTGGCCTGCCAGATCGGCGAGCACTTGCACCATCAGCCGCGCCCCCAGGCCCGCGAGTCCGTCGGTCAGTTCGCCAGCCGTTTTCCGGCCGATCTCGACCGATTCCTCCAATCGCACGGGGCCGGTATCGAGCCCGGCTTCCATCTGCATGATGCCGATACCCGTCACCGCGTCCCCCGCCAGGATCGCGCGCTGGATCGGCGCCGCGCCGCGCCAGCGCGGCAACAGCGAGCCGTGGACGTTCAAGCACCCATGCAGCGGCACGGCCAGCACCGCCTTGGGCAGGATCAGGCCATAAGCGGCGACCACCGCGACATCGGGCGCCAGCGCGGCGAAGGCCGCCTGCGCCTCGGCGTCGCGCAGCGTGAGCGGGGTGCGCACCGGCACGCCCAACGCCTCCGCCGTCGCCTGGACGGGGGAGGGGGTGAGCGCCTTGCCCCGCCCCGCCGGGCGCGGCGGCTGGCTGTAGGCGGCGACGATCTCGTGCCCCGCCGCCGCCAGCGCCCGGAGCGTCGGCACGGCGAAATCGGGAGTGCCCATGAAGACGATACGCATCATCCCCGTGAAGCGCTTGGCAGGGGCGCGCGCAAGCCCTTATGTGGCGGAGCATGTCGCCCGAGATCGACGCCCTTACCCAAGCGCTCGCCCGTCTGCCGGGCCTCGGCCCCCGCTCCGCCCGCCGCGCGGTGCTGCATCTGCTCAAGAAGCGGGAGACCGCGCTCGCGCCATTGCTCGACGCGCTCGCCGCCGTCGCCGACCGGCTGACCCGGTGCCATGTCTGCGGCAATGTCGACACCAGCGATCCTTGCGCGATCTGCGCCGACCCCCGCCGCGACGCGCGCGCGCTGTGCGTGGTGGAAGAGGTGGCGGACCTGTGGGCGCTCGATCGCGCACGGCTCTTCCCCGGGCGCTATCATGTGCTTGGCGGGCGCTTGTCGGCGCTCGAAGGCGTGCGGCCGGAGGATCTGAGCATCGACGCGCTCGTTCGCCGGATCGAAGGCGGCGGCGTGGACGAAGTGGTGCTGGCGATGAATGCCACGCTCGAAGGGCAGACCACCGCGCATTACATCGCCGACCGGATCGAGCGCTTCCCGGTGCGCGTCACCCAGCTCGCGCACGGGCTGCCGGTGGGGGGCGAGCTGGATTATCTCGACGAGGGCACGCTCGCCCAGGCATTGCGCGCGCGGCGGCCGGTTGCTTGACCTTTACGGAATGCGATCCTAGCTGATCGCCATGGCCGTCCGTCCGATCGTAGAAATTCCCGACCCGCGCTTGCGCACCATCTCGACCCCCGTCGCCGAGGTGACCGATGAAACGCGCGCGCTGATCGACGACATGTTCGATTCGATGTACGCCGCGCGCGGCATCGGCCTCGCCGCGATCCAGATTGGCGTGCCGCAGCGTATCCTGGTGATCGACCTGCAGGAAGAAGCGGACGAGGAAGGCAAGCCGATCCGCGCCCCCCGCGTGTTCATCAACCCCGAGATCGTCGAGAGTTCAGACGAGCATTCGATCTATACCGAGGGTTGCCTTTCGGTCCCCGATCAGTTCGCCGATGTCGAGCGCCCGGCGCGCTGCCGGGCCCGTTGGCTCGATGCCGACGGAACGGCGCACGACGAGGAGCTGACCGGGCTGCTCGCGACCTGCCTGCAGCATGAGATGGACCATCTGGAAGGGATCATCTTCATCGATCATCTGTCGCGCCTGAAACGCGACATGTTGCTGAAGAAACTCGCCAAGGCTCGCAAGACCGCCGCCTGAAGGTTGTCGCGACGAAACCCGACCGAACAATTCGGTTGGACTGTCCGTCACCCCGGGCTTGATCCGGGGTCCCGCTTCTTCTTCCGTCGCGAGGCAGCGGGACCCTGGCTCAGGGCCGGGGTGATGGCGAGTCTTTGAAACGCACTGGTGCTTGCCGATGCTTTCGCGCCGGGGCACAGCGGCGCAACGACAAAGGGAGAGGTTCGTTTTGACCGCCAAGCTCTGGGGGATGCCCGGCTCGCTCTACACCGCGCGGGCGCGCAGCTATCTGATCAAGCAGCATTTCGCCTTTGAAGAGGCGATCCCCGGCGATCCCGGCTGGCCGGAGGTGACCAAGGCCGTGGGGCGCTGGATCATCCCGGTGCTACAGCTTGCTGACGGCACGCTGATCCAGGACGGCGTCGCGATCATCGACCATATCGAGGTGCAGGGCGCGCGCCGCTCGGCCTATCCTGCGACGCCGCGCCACCGGGCGATCGCCCATGTCTTCGAGCTTTATGGCGGTGAGGGGTTGCTGCGGCCGGCGATGCATTATCGCTGGAATTTCGATGACGCGAACCTGGACTTCCTGCGCACCGATTTCGTCCGCGCGCTGTTCCCCGGGGCGACCCCCGAGGTGGAAGCGGCGGTGTTCGATAACGCCAGCGGCCGGATGCGCCGCGCGCGCGACGGCTTTGGCGTCTCGCCCGAAACGGCGGGGGCGGTGGAGGCAAGCTATCACCGCTTCCTCGCGCTGCTCGACGCGCATCTGGCCAAGCACCCCTATCTGCTCGGCGGCGCGCCTACGCTGGGCGATTATGCGCTAATCGGGCCGCTGTTCGCGCATCTGGGGCGCGATCCGTACCCCCTCGCCGAGATGCAGCGCCGCGCCTATCACGTCTGGCGCTGGGTCGAGCGGATGAACCGACCTCAGGCGCTGCTCGACGGCTATCCAAGCGAGGCGCTGATCGCCGATGACGGCGTGCCGGAGACGCTCGCCGCGCTGCTCCGCTTCGTCGCCGAGGATTATCTGCCGGAGCTAGCGGCTCATGTCGCCTTCGCCAACGACTGGCTCGCCGAACGACCGGCGCTGGCGCCGGGGACCAACGGGCTCGACAGCCCCGGCGCGCGGGCGATCGGCAAGGCGCGGTTCGATTGGCATGGGCACAGCATCGAGACGCTGGTGATGCCCTATCGCTTCTGGCTGCTCGACCGCTTGCAGGCGGCGCTCACGCCGGAGGGCAAGGCGCTGCTGGAGGAAACCGGGCTCGGCGCACTCGCGACTTTGCGGACAAACCGGCCGGTCGAACGGGTGGACAATCTGGAGGTGTGGGGCGCGGCCTCGAACTAGCGCGGCAGCCGGGCCTCTTCACGCCACCGGCGGCTCGCCGGGCAGCACCACCGCGACCCGCAAGCCGCCGAGCGGTGACCGGCTCGCCTCGATCCGGCCGTGATGCGCCTCGACGATCGCCTGCGCGGTCGCGAAGGCGAGCGACAAATGGGTGAGCGATTCCTCGGGCAGATCGGCGGCGCGGTAGAAGGGCTCGAACAGCTGCTGCGCCAGATCGATATCGACGCCGGGCGCGCTGTCATCCACCGTCAGTTCCCAGGCGCCGCCGCGTGGCTCGGCGCCGAGCAGGATGCGGCCGCCACGCGGGGTGTAGCGAAGGCTATGCTCGATCAGCGCGCCGAGCAGCTGCTCGATTTGCGCGCCGTCCCAACGCGGCAGGCCACCGCTGGCGGCGCGTGGCGCCAGCTCCAGCGCGACCCCGGCCTTGTCGGCGAGTGGCTGCGCGACGAAACCTGCGTTGCGCATCAGCGCGCCGGGATCGGTAGGGACGAGCGCAACCGGCAGGCGCCCGAGATCGGCGAGCGCGACCGCGCGGAGATCCTCGACGATCCGCGCCAGCCGGACGACCGGCTGGAGCCGCGCTTCGCTGGCACCCTCCGCCTCGGCGGCGGCGACGAGCGCCTCGACCGGCACGCGCATCTCCTCGGCGATCGCGACCAACCAGGTGCGCCGCGAACGCTCGGTCCGCTCGCGTGCGTCGGCGATGCGCGCCAGGTTGCGAAGGCCCTGCGCCACCTCGAATGGGGCGGTTTCGTCGAGCGGCACCGGCTCACGCGCGCCCACCGCCTCGGTGGCGGCGAGCAGCCGCGCATGGAGGGCTGCATGGCGCCGGGCAAAGCCACGTGCGACCAGCGCGACCCCGCCGAGCGCCACCAGCAGCACCACGCCGATGGCGAGCAGCTGCGGCGCCAGCCGGGTCTCGCCGCGCAGGCTTAGCGCCACTAGCAGCGCCCCCGCCGCGAGCAGCGCGAGCACCACGATCGCCCCGGCGGCAACGACGAACGATAGAAACAACCGACGAGCGACGCGCAACCAACTTCCCCTGACTTCAGCCGCCCCTAACGCCTGTGTGCGGGCGGGGGAAGCTCAAGCCGCGGCGATCGCGGCGAGCACGGGCGCGGCCCATTCGGGGCGGCAGATCAGCAGATCGGGCAGGCGCGGATCGGCGCAGTTATAGACGAGCCTGCTGCCGTCGATCCGCGAGGCGTGGCAGCCGGCGGCGAGCGCGACCGCGGCGGGCGCGCAATTGTCCCACTCATATTGCCCGCCGGCGTGGAGATAGATGTCGGCGGCGCCGGTCAGCACCGCCATCGCCTTGAACCCGGCCGAGCCCATCGGCACCAGCTCGCCACCGAGCGCGTCGGCGACCGGGCCGGCGATCGCGGGCGGTCGCGAGTCGCTGATCGCGATGCGTGGCCGTCCGCCATGCGGCGCGGGAAGAGCGGGGGGCTGATCCGACGAGAAGGTGCGGCCCGAGGCGGGCAGGGTTACCGCGCCGACACGCGGCACGCCGTCGATCGCGAGCCCGACATGCACCGCCCAGTCGGGCGAGCGGCAGCAAAAGCCGCGCGTGCCGTCGAGCGGGTCGACGATCCACACCCGATGCGCGGCACAGCGCGCGCCATCGTCCTGCGATTCCTCCGACAGGATGAAATCGTCGGGCCGCGCGGCGTGGAGGCGATCGAGAATCAGGCGGTTCGCTTCGAAATCGCCGCGATTGCCGAGCTGGTCGCCGCAGCAATCGTCATCCCCGAGCAAGGCGCGCAGCAGATCGCCGGCCTCGATCGCGATCGCGCGGGCGAGCGCGGCGTCGGACAGGGCGGGATCGCTAAGCATTACCGGCCTCTCGTGACACAAAAGCGGCGCCAAAGCGAGCGTCCGCGCGCGCTCAGCCTTCGTCGGCGCGCTGGCGATCGAGCGAATCGATAATGCGCGCGCCCGCCATGAACACCGCGATCGGGCATACCGCGAACAGCAACCAGCCGCCGGGGCCGGGATATTGCTGCAGATAATGCACCCCACGCTCCACCGCGCCGTTCGCCAGCCCGAAAATCACCAGAAAGGCCTCGAACTTGTTCTTGATGACGAACAGCTGGGCAAAGCGCGCGAACATGCCAAAAGTTAAGCAAACCTCGCGCCAAGCCGGGATTTCCGCCATTTGGGTGTTAAGCGGCGTGGTTAACTGTCAGTAAATCCGACAGGTCGAGCAGCGCGAACAGGCGCGCTCGCGCTGTTTCGATGCGCGCGATCAGCGCGGGATCGGCGATTTCTCCGGCGCGGATCGACTCGGGCCATTCGGCCTCGATCAGCGCGGCGAGCCGGTCGAGCTTCGCGGCATCGACCAGGAAGCGCGGATCGACCCTCGCCGGATCGGCGACGACGCGCAGGCGCAGGCACGCCGGGCCGCCGCCATTCGCCATCGACTCGCGCACATCAACGACCTCAAGCCGGCGGATCGGCCCGTTGCCCGCGACCATCTCCTGCAGCCACGGCCAGACGCGGGGATGCGCTTCGGCCTCGCGCGGCAGGATCAGCGCCATGCCGCCCTCGGGCAAGCTCACCAGCTGCGCGTTGAACAGATAGGAGCGCACCGCGTCCTCCAGGCTCACCGCGCTCGCCGGCACCTCGACGATCTGGACCGAGGGCAGCTTGGCGCGGAGGGTGGCATAAAAGTCGCCCTGCACCGCGAACGCCTGTTGGTGGGTGAACAGCACCTGCTCGTTCGCCACCGCGACCACGTCGTTATGGAACGCGCCGGCGGCGATCGCCTGCGGGCTTTGCTGGACGAACAGCAAGCGCTCGGGATCGAGACCGTGCGCGCGCGCCACCGCCTCGCTCGCCTGCCGGGCCTGGCGCGCGGGGAACGGGCCGCCGGGCTCACCATAGACGAACACCTCGATCCCGGGCGCGTCATGCCGCTCGGCGAGGCGCATATGGTTGGCGGCGCCCTCGTCGCCGAACGGCGCGGGGATCGGCGCGTGGACCGCGAAGCTCGCGTCGGCGAAGGCGAGGCGCAGCTGGGCGAGCGTCTCGGCGGCTTCATGGCTGCGATGCGGCATTGTCACCAGATTGGCGACGGTCAGGTGGCAGCGCCCGTCGGCGGTATCGGGCGCGGGGGAGACTGTCGCGGCGTTCGCGGCCCACATCGCCGAGGCGGAGAGCGCCTGCGCCTGCACATGGCGCGGCGCGCGCGCATAATCGGTATGGAGTGCGGCGAGCCAGCGATGATCGGGCCGGGCATGGGGCAGCAAAATGCCCTGGGCGAGCCCCAGCGCGAGATTGGCGCGCATCTTCGCCAGCCCCTGCAGCGCCGCAGCGCGCGGGTGCGAGGTGGCGCCGGCATTGCTGGTCGCGGCGAGATTGCCAGGCGAGAGGCCGGCATAATTGTGGCTGGGGCCGACGATCCCGTCGAAATTGATTTCGCGCAGCATTTGTTTCCCCTCTCCGGCAGGCCTGACCCTGCACCGATTTTGTGGACCCCGGGGTCAAGCCCGGGGCGACGGTCATGCGTTGCTGGGCGTCGTGCTACCGCCCGACATGGATGACCTCGTCATCCACCGTCACGCCGAGCAGCGCGGCGGTCGCGGTGTCGAGTACCACGCCGTCGCCCGCCAAACGCACCGTGCCATAGGCGCAGCGGAAATCGCCGAGCCGGCCCGCCGCGACCAGCGCCGACTGGCCCCCATCATCATCGATCGCGATGACCGGTGAGGTCGTCGCCTCGCGCACCGAACGGACCTGGTCGGTACGCGCGGTCATCGTCGGGCCGCCATCGAAGATGTCGATATATTTCTCGAACGCGAAGCCCTCATTCTCCAGCATCCGCATCGCGGCGCGGCCCGAGGGGTGGGGGATGCCGATCGCCGCGCGCGCCGTCTCCGAAAGCATCGCGATGTAGATGGGGTGCTTGGGGAAGAGATCCGCGATGAACTGGTGGCCGTGGGTCGCGTTGAAGCGATCGGCGTCCTGGAAATTCATCCCGAAAAAGCGTCCCGCAAGGCCGTCCCAGAAAGGCGAACCGCCCGCCTCGTCGATCACCCCGCGCAGCTCCGCCAGGATGCGTTCGGCGAAGCGCGGACGGTGGCTCGCGATGAACAGATAGCGGCTGCGCGCGAGCAGCATCCCCAGGCCCCCCGCCCGCTCGCCGGGGTGGAGGAACAGCCCGCCGACCTCGCTGCACCCCTCAAGATCGGTGGTGAGGGTCAGCAGTTCGGCGCGGAACGTGCGGTTCAGCTCCTTGCTGTGCTGGGTCAGCGTGCCGATGCGGTAGCTGTAGAAGGGGTGGCGCTGGCCGACATGGGTGAACAGCTGGCAGGTGCCGCGCACCTCGCCGGTTTCGGCGTTTTCCAGCACCAGCAGGAACAGCTCGTCGGCGGCGTCGCCGGCCTCGCCCTGCGCGAAGGCGGCGCGCGCCCGATCGAGCTTGGTCTTCAGCGCCGGCTTGTCGGGCGGCAGGTTGGTGAAGCCGCCCCCGGTCAGCTTCGCCATCTCATAGAGATGCTGCAAATCCTCGTCGCGCGCGGCGCGGATGCGGTAGCTCACAAGTCCCCCAGTCTGGCGATGGTGAGTGCCGAGAGCGCGGCGCGTTCGGCCAGGCTGTCGACGATCAGGAATTCGTCGCTCGAATGGATCGCGCCACCGCGCGCGCCCATCGTATCGACCACCGGCACGCCGCAGGCGGCGATGTTGTTGCCGTCGCACACCCCGCCGGTATCGCGCCAGGCGATGACGAGGCCCAGCTCGGCGCCGGCGCGCTTCACCGTGTCGAACAGGGCGGCGGCGCCGGCGTCGATCGGCTTGGGCGGACGGTTAAAGGCACCGTGGCGCTCGATCCGCACCTCGTGCGCGGCGGCGACGGTGGCGACGGCGTCTGCCAGCAGCGCCTCGGCCCGGACGATCGCGCCGGCATCCTTGGGGCGGAAATTCACCCGCAGCAGCGCGAATTCGGGCACGACATTGTTCGGCCCGCCGCCCTCGATCCGCGCGGGGTTGACGCTCAACCCATCGCCTTTGCCGGCGGCGAGTCGCAGCGCGAGATCGGCGGCGGCGACGATCGCGTTGCGCCCTTCCTCGGGGTTGCGGCCCGCATGGGCGCTGCGCCCGCGCACCACGAGCGAAAAATTGCCCGTGCCGCCACGCGCGCCGGCGAGTGTGCCATCGGGCAGCGCCGGCTCGTACGTGAGCGCCGCCCGCTTGCCCCGCGCGACCTGCTCGATCAGCGCCGAGGAAGAGAGCGATCCCGTCTCCTCGTCCGAATTGATCATCACCTGATAGCCGATCCGGTCCGCGCCGGGCGCACCTTCGATCGCCAGCAGCGCCGCGAGCAACAGCGCGAGCCCGCCCTTCATGTCGGCGACGCCCGGGCCGTTCAGCACCCCCGGCTCCAGCCAGGTCAGCGTCTGAAAGGGATGATCGGCGGGATAGACCGTGTCCATATGCCCGGTGAAGAGCAGTTGCACCGGCGCTTCCGGCCGCACCGTCAGCAGCAGATGCGCGCCGTGCTCGAGCGCCACCACGCCGCCATCGGCCAGCACGGTTTCGACCGGCGCGGGCGGGACGAGCGCCAGCGCCCCGGGCAGCGCCGCGAAAGCATCGGCGAGCAGCCCGGCCATCGTCCGCAGTCCCGCCAGATTGCGGGTGCCGGAATTGACCGTGGCCCAGGCCTCCACCCAGCCGAGCATCGGCGCCGCCCGCGCCCGCTCGATCAGCGAATGTTCCAACCCGCTCAGCCCCATGGATTTCGCCTCTAGCCGGTTCGTTTTGCCGCCGCCACCCAATTGCTTTCGCACAAGTGTTGGGCTCAATTGGCAGGCAGATGAGCTATGACCTCGCCAAGTTCGTGCATCTGACCGGCGTGATCATGCTGCTCGGCAATGTGACCGCGACCGCGATCTGGAAATTCTTCGCCGATCGCACCGACGATCCCCGCATCATCGCCTTCGCGCAGCGGCTGGTGACGATCACCGATTGGTGGCTCACCTTCTGGGGTGTGATCCTGACGATCGCGGGCGGCTATGCGATGGCGTGGATCGCGGGCCTCGATCTGTGGGCGACCGACTGGCTGTTCTGGGGGCAGGCCTTGTTCTTCGGCGGCGGGCTGATGTGGCTGGGGTTGCTGGTGCCGCTGCAAATCCGCCAGGCGAAGGCGGCGCGCGGGTTCGCGGGGGCAGCGGAGGTGCCGGCGAGCTATCGCCGCGACGCGCGCGCCTGGCTCGTCTGGGGGCTGATCGCAACGGTGCCGCTCGTCGCGGCGGTTTGGGTGATGGTGGCGAAGCCCTGAGCGATCCAGTTCGTCCCCCTGGGGCAGGATCCTTTGCGGGTCAGCCGCGCGACGATAGCGCGCGCCGTGTCACCCCAAATGCCCCGCGAACGCCGCCATCATCTCGCGGTACAGCTGCTGCTTGAAGTCCACCGCCAGATCGACGACCGAGCTGGCATGGACCCAGCGCCAGGCGCGGAATTCCTGGTGCTCGGTCGCGATGTCGATGTCGCTGTCTTGCCCCAGGAAGCGGAACAGGAACCAGCGCTGGCGCTGGCCGCGCCATTTGCCCTGCCAGACGCGGCCGATCATGGCGTCGGGCAGATCGTAATACAGCTCGTGCGGCGCCTCCGCGATCAGCTCGAGATGTTCGGGGCGGATGCCGGTTTCCTCGCCCAGCTCGCGGATGGCGGCGGCGAGCGCGTCCTCGCCGGGGTCGATCCCGCCCTGGGGCGGCTGCCACGCCTCCAGCTTCTGGTCCATCCGCTGGCCGACGAACACCAGCCCCTCGCGGTTGATCACCAGCATCCCCGCGCAGGGACGATAGGGTAGGCTGGCCTGGTCGATGCTCACGCGCTCGCCTCGGCGATGATCTGCTTCAGCACCGTCAGCGCCTGTGTCACATCGGTCTGGGCCGAGGGGATCGCCTTGCGCAGCGTGACGAAGCCATGGATCGTCCCCACCGCCTCGCGATAGGTCACCGGTACGCCGTGCTGGGCTAGCGCGGCCGCATAGGCGCGGCCCTGGTCGCGCAGCGGATCGAGCCCGGCGGTGATAACCAAGGTCGGCGGCAGGCAATGGTGCGCGCCCGTCAGTGGCGCGCCGCGCCAATGGGTCAGGTCGGGCTTATAATGGCCGTCGAACCAGGTCATGCTCGGCTTGGTGAGCAGGAACCCCTCGCCAAACGCTTCGTAGGATGCGTAATTCACCGAGACGTCGACGACTGGATAGATCGGGAACTGCGCGATCACCGGCGCCGCCGCGGGCTGGTCGCGCAGCGCCATCGTGGTGATCACGGTGAGCGCGCCACCGGCGCTGTCGCCGGCGAGGACCAGCCCTGTCACCTGCCGGCCCAATTCGGACGGGCTCGTCGCAACCCAGCGCGCCGCCGCCTCGCAATCATCGGGCGCGGCAGGCCAGGGATGTTCAGGGGCGAGCCGATAGTCGACCGAGATCACCGGCAGATCGAGTTGGCGCGCCATCTCCGCGCAGAAGCTGCCATGCGTCTCGAGATCACCGATCACGAAGCCGCCTCCATGGTAAAAAACAAGGGCCGGGCCTGCCCCGCGTTGCTCCCGGGCGTCGTAAAGCCGCGCCGGGATGGTCTCGGCGGGGCTGGGAATGGTCAAATCGCGGTGAACGGCGAGTTCGCCGAGCGGTGGATCGGTCATATCCTTCGACGCGACATAGACCGCGCGCGCCGCGGGCGGCTCCAGCTCATGCGTGCGCGGGCCAGGCAAATTGTTCAGGAAAGCAAGGAATTGCGCGACGTCGGGGCGAACATAAGGGGTCGTCGCGTGGGGGTCGGTCACCGGGCTCTCCTCCTGATCCTCGTTTCGCCCTAACTAGGAGCGATGTACGCGGTCGTCCATCATCCCGATTATGTCGCCCCCGGCGCGCCCGGCTCCACCTATCAATGGAACAAGAACGGGCGTGTCCGCCAGATACTTAGCGAGTGCGGCGACGCGATCGAGTGGCACATGCCCGACCCTATGCCGCGCGCCTGGCTGGAGGCGGCGCACTGCCCCGATTATGTCGCGCAAGTGCTAAGCGCCCAGGTACCGCGCGAGAAGGAGCGGCGGATTGGCTTCGCGGTCACGCGCCTGGTCTCGCGGCGTGCCCAGGCAGTACCGGGCGGCACCTATCTCGCCGCGCGGATCGCGCTGGAACAAGGCTTCGCCGCCAACAGCGCGGGCGGCAGCCATCACGCGCTCTACGACACCGGCGCGGGCTATTGCGTGTTCAACGATCTCGCGGTCGCCGCGCTCCGGCTGACGGCGGAAGGGGTCGGGCCGTTGCTGATCGTCGATTGCGACGTCCACCAGGGCGATGGCACCGCCGCGCTCACCGCCGGCCACCCTGCCATCGCGACCTATTCGATCCACGCCGAAAAGAACTTTCCTGTACGCAAATGCCGCTCGACGATGGATGTACCGCTGGCCGATGGCGTGGAAGACGCAGTATATCTGGAGACGCTGAGGTCGACGCTCGAGCCATTGCTAGACACGGTGCGGCCGGCGCTCATACTCTATCAGGCGGGGGTTGATCCGTTCCACGGGGATCGGCTCGGTCGGCTGGCACTTACCCAGGATGGGCTGGTGGCACGAGACGAACTCGTAGCCGGACTCGCCCGGTCCCGGCATGTCCCGCTCGCCTCCACGCTTGGCGGCGGCTATGGGGCGGACGCGCTCGAGGTTGCCCAGCGACACGCGCTATCGGTGCGCACCCTTGGTGCTGCATTCGCGAAATCCCGGCTTTACCTTCCGGGCTGATTTTCTACTTTGGGCTCACCCGCCTTGCCCTCTATGGGCGACTGACAACGATGACAGGACAATGACAATGGCGACCGCCACCCACACCCTCCTTCCCGAAGAGGCAAGCGCTACCCCGCCCGCGGAGTCGGTCGTGGTGCGCTTCGCCGGTGATTCGGGCGACGGGATGCAGCTGACCGGCGGTCAGTTCACGCTTTCGACCGCGCTGTCGGGCAACGACCTTGCGACCTTCCCCGATTTCCCCGCCGAAATCCGCGCGCCGCAGGGCACGTTGTTCGGCGTCTCCGCGTTCCAGATCAATTTCGGCTCGACCGAGATCACCACCGCCGGCGACCAGCCCGATGTGCTCGTCGCAATGAATCCGGCAGCGCTTAAAGTGAATGTCGATCAGCTCCGCGCCGGCGGCCTGATCATCGCCGATGAGGGCGAGTTCACCGAGCGCAACCTGGCCAAGGCCAAGTATGAGGCAAACCCGCTCGACGACGGCAGTCTGGCGAAGTGGCAGCTGATGAAGCTCAATATCAGCCAGCTGACGCTTGATGCGGTGAAGCCCTTCGGCCTTGGCAACAAGGAAGCGCTCCGCTGCAAGAATATGTGGACGCTGGGGCTGGCGCTGTGGATGTTCGATCGCGATCGCCAGCCGATTGTCGATTGGCTCAACCAGAAATTTGCCAAGAAGCCGATCCTCGCCGAGGCTAATATCGCAGCGCTCAACGCCGGCCATGCCTATGGCGAGACCGCCGAGCTTTCGGGGCCAATGAAGCAGCACCCGATCGCCCCGGCGCCGGCCGAGGCGGGGCTGTACCGCACCGTGACCGGAGCCGAGGCAATCTCGCTCGGGCTGGTCGCGGGCGCGCAACTCGCGGGACTGCCGATGTTCTTTGGCGGCTATCCGATCACGCCCGCGTCGGCGATTCTCCACCACCTCGCGCGGCTGAAGGAATATGACGTCACCACCTTCCAGGCGGAGGATGAGATCGCCGCGATTTGTTCGGCGATCGGCGCGTCTTATGCGGGGCAATTGGGCGTCACCAGCTCGTCTGGCCCCGGCATCGCGCTGAAGGGCGAGGCGATGGGCCTTGCGATCATGACCGAGCTGCCGCTGGTGATCGTCAACTCGCAGCGCGGTGGCCCGTCGACAGGCCTGCCGACCAAGACCGAGCAATCGGACCTTTACCAGGCGGTCTATGGCCGCAATGGCGACGCGCCGATGCCGGTGATCGCCGCGCGCTCGGCCGCGGATTGCTTCGATTGCGCGATCGAGGCGTGCCGGATCGCGGTCGAGTATATGACGCCCGTGATGTTGCTCACCGACGGCTATCTGGCGAACGCCGCCGAGCCGTGGCGCGTGCCGGACATGAGCGCTTACGCGCCTTTCCCGGTCCGCTTCCTGGACGCGGTACCCGAGGGCGGCTTTCTGCCCTATGCCCGCAACGCCAAGGGCGCGCGCCCCTGGGTGAAGCCGGGGACGCCAGGGCTGCTCCACCGCATCGGCGGGATCGAGAAGTCGGTCGGCACCGGCAATATCGATTATTCGCCCGCCAACCACCAAGCGATGACCGAACTGCGCCAGGGCAAGGTGCTGGGCATCAACGTGCCCGACCAGGAAATCGATCTGGGCGGGGCCGGCGGGAAGCTGGTCGTGGTCGGCTGGGGATCGACCTTCGGCCCGATCCACCAGGCGGTCCGTCGCGCGCGGCTGCGCGGGCTCGATGTGAGCCACATCCACATCCGCCACATCTGGCCGATGCCTGGCAATTTGGGTCCACTGCTCAAGAGCTATGACAAGGTGCTCGTGCCCGAGATGAACACTGGCCAGTTAAAGACCGTGCTGCGCGATCAATTTCTGGTCGATGCCCAGCCGCTGAACAAAGTGTCGGGCCAGCCCTTCCGCATCGCTGAAATTGAAGCGGCGATCGACGCGGCGCTTGCTTGACCGCGGCTTGGGAGAAACGGAGCATGGCTATTGAGCTAGCCTTTACTGGGACAGCCGCCTTAGCCTCTGTGGCACTGCCTCCCGTGCTGATGGGTGGCTTTAAAGTCCATGGGTTTTTTGCCTATTTTATCACGGTCATCGGCTCAAATATTTTTGCTTGGTATTTCTTTCACTGGGCAAAGCCGGATTTTCATTACGGTCCATTAACCGGTTTGGGAATCGTAATGAATTTGATCATAACAGCGATACTTGCGGGAGCGGCAGTCGCGGTGACTGCGTTCGCGATCGATTGGATGAAGTTCAACCATGAATGACATGACCCCTATCGCCAAGACGACGATCAAGGATTGGGAATCCGATCAGGAAGTCCGCTGGTGCCCCGGTTGCGGCGACTATGCGATTCTGAAGGCGGTGCAGCGTACCATGCCGGAGATTGGCGCGCGACCGGAGAATACCGTGTTCGTCAGCGGCATTGGCTGCTCCAGCCGCTTTCCCTATTATATGGAAACCTACGGCTTCCACACGATCCACGGCCGCGCGCCGGCGATCGCGACGGGGGTGAAGCTCGCCAATCCCGAGCTCGACGTGTGGATCATCACCGGCGATGGCGATGCTTTGTCGATCGGCGGCAACCACACGATGCACCTGCTGCGGCGCAACCTGAACTGCCAGATCCTGCTGTTCAACAACGAGATTTACGGCCTGACCAAGGGCCAATATTCGCCCACCAGCCGCGAGGGAACGCGCAGCCCATCGACGCCCTATGGCTCGGTCGATCACCCGGCCAAGCCCTGCGCCTTCGCGCTGGGCTCGGGGGCGCGCTTCGTCGCGCGCGGGATCGACGTGCACAAGAATCTGCCGAGCGTGCTGAAGGCTGCCTATCGCCACCAGGGCGCGGCATTTGTCGAGATTTTTCAGAACTGTATCGTCTATAATGATGAGGTGTTCGCAGCTTTTACTGCCAAGGATCAGGCGCCGGGGCACCAGCTGTGGCTGGAACATGGCAAGCCAATGCTGTTCGCCGGCGGCACCAAGGGCCTGTCGATCGACCACAAGACGCTAACCCCGGTGGTGGTCGACGTGGCAGACGGCGATTGGCAGGCGGCGGGCGTGATCGTGCATGACGTCACCAACCGCACGGTCGCGCATATGCTGGTCGAGCTGCCCTTTGGCGAGTTTCCCATGGCGCTCGGCGTGCTCTACGACGATCCGAAACCAACCTTTGAGGCGGCGGTCGTCGCGCAGAATGAGAGCGCGGCCACAGGGAAGACGGCTGACTTGCAGCGGCTGGTGGCGAAGGGCGAAACCTGGATGGTGGAGAAACAGCCGCACGAGGTTTGAGCGCGATCTGGCGCGCGAACGTACCGCAGGAAAAGGGCGGGTCTGTGGTTATCAAGGCTTAGCGCCGGCCGCCAACGGTTTCGCCCTCAAGCGCGGTGTCGGTGGCAGCGCCGGGAACCGCACTAACCCCCTCTCATGGCTTTGCCTCTTGGCGGAAGGCCATTAAACGCCGCGCATGACCTCGATCGTCTGGTTCCGCCGCGACCTGCGCCTCGCCGATCAGGCGGCGCTCGCCGCCGCTGCGGAAGGCCCTGTGATTCCCGTCTACGTGCTGGACGACGAAACGCCCAAGCACCGCAAGATGGGCGGCGCCTCGCGCTGGTGGCTCCATCATAGCCTGGCCAGCCTCGATCAGAGCCTCCGGGCCTTGGGCTCCAGACTCATCCTGCGACGCGGGCGGTGCGACGAGCAGCTCGCCGCCGTCGCGCAAGAGACTGGAGCCAGCCGCGTCCATGCATTGCGCCATTACGAGCCCTGGTGGCGCAACGCCGAGCGCGCGGTCGCGCGGCGGATCGAGCTGGTGTGCCATGACGGCAATTATCTCGCCCCACCGGGCAGCATCACCAGCGGTTCGGGCACGCCGTACAAAATCTACACGCCCTTCTGGCGCGCGCTCTCGGCGACCCTGCCGCCTCCCGCGCCGCGCCACGCGCCTCGGCGGCTGATCGCACCCGAACGCTGGCCGGCGAGCGACTCCCTCAGCGACTGGAGCCTGCTCCCAACCAAGCCCGATTGGGCGGCCGGCTTTGAAGCCGAATGGACGCCGGGCGAAGCCGGCGCCGCCGCGCGGCTCGATGCGTTCGCCACCCGCGCCGCGCGCTATGAGGAGCGCCGGAACCTGCCGAGCGTCGAAGGCACCTCGCGCCTTTCGCCGCATCTCCATTTCGGCGAAGTCTCTCCCGCGACGGCATGGCATTTGGTCGAGGGGGCGGGGGGCTCGGTCGGCACGTTTCTCGGCGAGCTTGGCTGGCGCGACTATGCGCAGAACGTCATCCTACAAATTCCCGACTATGCCAGTCGCAACGCCAAGCCGCAGTTCGACAAGCTGACTTGGCGCGACGACAGCCGCGTCGCGGATGATCTGCAGGCTTGGCAGCAGGGGCGCACCGGCTATCCGATCGTCGACGCCGGGATGCGCCAGCTCTGGGCGAGCGGCTGGATGCACAACCGCGTGCGGATGATCGCCGCCTCGTTCCTGATCAAGCATCTGCTGATCGATTGGCGCGTCGGCGAGCAATGGTTCTGGAACACGCTGGTCGATGCCGATTACGCCTCCAACGCGGTCAACTGGCAATGGGTCGCGGGATCGGGGATCGACGCGAACATGTTCGTGCGGATCATGGCGCCGCTCAGCCAGTCCGAAAAGTTCGATGCCGCCGGCTATATCCGCCACTGGGTGCCGGAGCTGAAGGGCGTGAGCGATGCCGCGATCCACGACCCTGACGAGGCCGGCACGCGGCCGCGTGACTACCCGCGCAAGATCATCGGCCACAAGGCCGCGCGCGAACGGGCCTTGGCGGCGGCAGCGGCGATGAAGGCCTAGGTTCGCGCGGCGATCCAGCCGGGCAGGTCGCCAAGTCGATTAAGCTGGACGAAGCGCGGATGATCGCTGGGCGCCGGCGCGCGCTCATGGCTCCAGACAATCGCGTGGGGCACGTAGACGCCCCAGGCACCGGCGGCGAGCGCGGGCAGCACGTCGGATCGCATCGAGTCGCCGGCCATCAATGCGCGTTCAGGCGTCGTGCCATATTTGGCGAACAACCGGCTAAACAATCCCGGTTCCTTCTCGCTAACAATCTCGACCCCGGTGAAATGCTCGCCCAAGCCAGAGGCGGCGAGCTTGCTTTCCTGGTGAAGCAGATCGCCCTTCGTCACCAACACCAGTGGCGCGATGTCGCGGAGCGCAGCGATCGTCTCGGCGATGCCGTCGAGTAGCTCCACCGGGTGGGCAAGCAGCGATCGGCCGGCGTCGATGATCGCCCGCACCTCGCCCGCCGTGAGCGCATCGCCGCACAGCTCAAGCGCGGTTTCGATCATCGAGAGGGTGAAGCTCTTCGCGCCATAGCCGTAAAGGGCCAGATTCCGCCGCTCCACTTCGGCGAGGCGTTCGAGCGCGACATGATGTTCGGCAAAGGGTGCCAGAAGTTGCGCGAGCGCGGCCTCGGTCGCCTCGAAGTGGCGCATATTATGCCACAGGGTATCGTCGGCATCGAGGCAGATAAGGTCGATCATCAGCCACCGGGCTAGCAGGCGACGCAACCAGGAAGAAGTCGTTTCGCGCATGCCCTAAGCGCTTGGCTCTCTGGGGCTGGGGCGGTGCGTGCAGCCCGGAAATCACCCGTCGCGGTGGTCGGGGGCATCCGCTAAGCGGACGACGATGCAACGAACGCTGATCTTCCTCATCCTCGCCGGAGCGACCGTCTTGGGGTTCGCGGGGACCGACCTGGTGCTGCCGGCGGTGCCGCAGCTGCCCCGGGCGCTCGGCGGCAGCGTTCAGCAGGCGCAATATGTGCTCGCGAGCTTCACCGGCGGGATGGCGGCGGGGCTGTTGCTTTTCGGCGCGCTCAGCGGACGCGCTTCGGAGCGTGCGCTGATCGCCGCGTCGCTCACCGCCTATGCGCTGCTGTCGCTGCTGTGCGCGGTGAGCCCGTCGCTGCCGGTGCTGATCGCGCTTCGCTTCGGGCAGGGCGTTGCCTCGGCGGCGGCGGGGGTGTTCGCGCCGGGGATCGTGCGGCGGCTTTATGGGCCGCAGGCGGTAACGGCGCTGGGCGCGATCGGTGCGATCGAGTCGCTTGCGCCCGCGCTGGCGCCGGTCGCGGGCTGGGCGCTGCTGGGGCTTGGCGGCTGGCGGGTAAGCTTTTGGGTGATCGCGGCGCTGGCGTTGCTGCTCGCCACCGCCGCGAGCGGCTTCTCTGGATGGCCCCCGCCGCCGCTCGCGAGCCGTGGCAGCTATGCCCGCCTTCTGGCGCGGCCGGCCTTCGCGCGGCGGGCGCTCGCGCACGCCGCGACGGTCGCCGCGCTGCTCGTGTTCGTGTTTGGCGCGCCCGTGGTGTTCACCCGGGTGCTTGGCGTGACGATCGGCGCGTTCATCGCGATGCAGATGGCGGGTGTCGCGCTGTTCATTCTGGCGTCGCTCTTGGCGGGCCGGCTCGCGCGGTGGCTGGGGACCGGGCGGCTGATCGCGCTCGGCGCCGTGATCGCGCTCGCCGGCGGATTAGGGTTGCTTGGTTACGCGCTGGCGGGCGGACGTGACACCGTGGCGGTAAGCGCGATCTTCTTCTTGTTGAACCTCGGCCTCGGCCTGCGCGGGCCGGCGGGGTTCAACGCCGCGCTGATCGCCGCGAAGGGAGACGAGGCGCGGGGGGCGGCGCTCATCGTGGTTGCGATGCTCGCGCTGCCGGCGGCGGGGACGGCGCTGGTCGCGCCCTTCATTTTACAAGGCCTGCTCCCGATCGCGGGTGCGGCCGCGCTGCTGGCGACGATCGCCGCCGCCGCGACCTTCACGCGGCCCAAGTGACGCCTCACGACTTGCGCCCGCGCCGCCAATGGCGCATGGCGCGCCACGTCGGGGAGTAGCGCAGCCTGGTAGCGCATCTGCTTTGGGAGCAGAGGGTCGCAGGTTCGAATCCTGTCTCCCCGACCACCCTTTGAAAATCGCAGTTTTCCGGGATTCCCGGTTGGCGAAGTGTGACACCTTGCGTGACATTCTGCGTGACAGCAGAGGCGATCGATCGGACGCGTGGGACGGCCTTAACTCGTGCTTGCGAGCGGTGTGGTGGGCTCCCGCGTTTGTCGATCGCCCCATTGATCGCCCTTTTTTCAGAAAACCCGACAAGCGCTCGACCTGTGAGCTGGCCGTGCCCCATTGGCCCCCGCGGTGCCAGTCAAAGAGGGGCCTGGCGTAAGAAGCACGATCTGCGGCATTTAGATGTTCGATGGTGCACTGCCGGTCTTATCTATGGGCGGACCCCATCGGCATTCTTATCGGGGATCTAATCTGGAGGAAGAGGCTGAAATTGGCGCGAACCATCATCTACACGGTCGACGGCTCTGGGACGCTTACCGCGATGCGACCGGCCGCGCCGAGAAGTGAGGACTTCATGCAGGCACTTGTCGTGACGTGCTCCCCCGATTGTTACCATTCAGA
>LWDJ01000023.1:0-66398 GCA_002083435.1 Proteobacteria bacterium SG_bin6
CACCCGCAGCAGCGCGTCGTACAGCGCGACGATGGCGGCCCAGGGCGGCGGCTGGCCCGGGCGGCGCCCCGCGTGCGCGGCGTGGATCGCGGCGAGCAGCTGATACGGCCCCGTCGCGCCCGGTAGCCGTGCGGCGCGGTGGAGCAATGCCTCGCCCGCCGCGATCATCGCCTGGTCCCACCGCGCGGGATCTTGCCGATCGAGCGGCACCATGAGACCGGCCGCGTCCACCCGCGCCCCGCGCCGTGCCTCCGCCAGCCGCAGCATCGCCGCGAGCGCGAGCACTTCGGCTTCCCCCGGAATCATCTCGGCGAGCACGCCCGACAGCGCGACCATCTCCAGCCCGATCGTCGCGCTCGGCCCGTCGAGCGCCGCGTCGCCGTGCGCCTCGGCATAGGTGATTTCGAGCGTCGCGAGCACGCTCGCCAGCCGATCCGGCCAATATGCTGGCCCCGGCACCTCATAGCCGATGCCCGCATCCCTGATCTTGCGCCGCGCGCGCGTCAGCCGCTGGGCGAGCGTGGCCTCGGGCAGCAGATAGGCGCGCGCGATCGCTTCGGGCGGCAGGCCGCAGACGGTGCGCAAGGTCAGCGCCACCCGCGCGGGGGGCTCGATCGCCGGGTGGCAGCAGGTGAAGATCAGCCGCAGCCGTTCATCGGGTATCGGCTCGGCGGCGGCCATCGCGATCTCCTCGGGCGTGGCGACCGGCGCGGGGGCGTCGGCCGGCGCCGCGTCGCGCACCTTGGCATGGCGGGCCATGTCCCAGGCGCGGCGCAGCGCGACCGCATAGAGCCAGGCGGCCGGGTCGCGCGGGGGATCGGCGCCCCAGCTGGCGGCGGCGGCGACACAGGCGTGACCGAAGTATTCCTCGGCCAGGCTCAGGTCGCGCAGCCGGGCGGCGAGCGCGGATAGCACGCGCCCGCCGGCCTGCCGGAACGCCTGTTCGAGCGGGCTCAGCCCGGCATCCCGAGCACCGGACGCACCTCGACCGCGCCATGCGCGCCGTGCGGCACCTGCTTGGCCCAGGCGATGGCCTCGTCCAGGCTCGCGACCTCGATCACATAGAAGCCGCCCAGCAGCTCCTTGGTTTCGGCATAGGGCCCGTCATGCACCGCCTGGGAGCCATCGGCCGCGGTGCGCACGGTGGTCGCGCTATGGCTGAGGTGGAGCCCCGCGCCACTGAACTCGACGCCCGCCTGGGCGAGCGCGCCGCCGAACGCCATGTGCTTGCCGAGCACCGCGCGCCACGCCTCGCCGTCCTCTCCGCCCGGATAATTGGCTTCGTCCTCGAAAATGGCGAGCATGTATTTCATCGTCGATCTCCCGTCTGGATCGCGCGCGCCGTGCGGCGTTCCACATGATAGACGGGCCAGCCGTGCCCGAAACGACAAAGCCGACAAAATTTTTTCGCGGCAACGGGCTCGGGCGCGGCCATTTTCCTGCCGCGGCATTGCGCGTATAGGCGCGCGGATGACCCCCCGCACTTTCCATGTGAAAAGCTTCGGCTGCCAGATGAACGTCTATGATGGCGACCGCATGGCCGAACTGATGGCCGAACAGGGCCTCAGCGCCACCGACGACGCTTATGCTGCCGATCTGGTGATCCTGAACACCTGCCACATCCGCGAAAAGGCGACCGAGAAGGTCTATTCGGACATCGGCCGGCTGCGCAAACATGGGCAAGACCCGCTGATCGCGGTCGCCGGCTGCGTCGCGCAGGCCGAGGGCGCGGAGATCGTGGCGCGGGCGAAGGTGGACGTGGTAGTCGGCCCGCAGGCCTATCACCGCCTGCCCGAACTCGTCGCGCGGGCGGCGCAAGGGAACGCGGCGGTCGACACCGACATGCCGGCGGAGAGCAAATTCGGCGCGCTTCCCAAGCGCCGCCGCGTGCCGCCCTCGGCGTTCCTGACGGTGCAGGAAGGCTGCGACAAATTCTGCACCTATTGCGTCGTGCCCTATACCCGCGGCGCCGAGGTGAGCCGGCCCTTCGCCGCGATCATCGACGAGGCCAAGGCGCTGATCGACGCGGGCGCGCGCGAGATCACCTTGCTCGGCCAGAATGTGAACGCTTGGGAAGATGACGGGCGCGGGCTGCACGACCTGATCGCCGCGCTCGACAAGCTGCCCGGCCTCGCGCGCATCCGCTACACGACCAGCCACCCCAACGACATGAGCGAGGGCCTGATCGCCGCGCACCGTGATGTCGAAAAGCTGATGCCGTTCCTCCATTTGCCGGTGCAGGCGGGGAGCGACCGGGTGCTGAAGGCGATGAACCGGAGCCACACGGCCGGCGGCTATCTGCGCCTGCTGGAGCGCATCCGCGCCGCGCGCCCCGATATCGCGCTGTCGGGCGATTTCATCGTTGGCTTCCCCGGCGAGACCGAGGCCGAGTTCGCCGAGACCTTGGCGCTGGTCGACGCGGTGGGCTACGCGCAGGCGTTCAGTTTCAAATATTCACCGCGCCCCGGCACCCCCGCCGCCGAGATGGCCGAGCAGATCGCGCCCGAAATCATGGACGATCGCCTCCAGCGCCTGCAGGCCGCGCTCAACCGCGATCAGGCGGCGTTCAACGCGGCGAGCGTGGGGAAGCGCTGCGCCGTGCTGATCGAGCGCGATGGCAAGAAGCCCGGGCAGAAGCTCGGCAAGTCACCCTGGCTGCAATCGGTGATCGTCGAGGGCGATCACCCGATCGGCGACATGGTGGAGGTCGTGCTGGTGAGCGCCGGGCCGAATTCGGTGAGCGGGGTGGCGGTATCGTCGAGCGTCGGCGGCGATCCCGTGGCGCCCGCGTCGAGCCAGGCGAGCTTCGCGCGCAGATAGCGGCGCATCCGGTCGAGCGCTTCGGCCTGGCGATCGAGCCGGTCGAGCTGCGACGCGGTTACCTCGCGCGCCCGCTCCGGAGACAAGCCGCCTTCATTTTCCGGGATCAGCGCGGCGACTTCGTGCTCAGGGCAGAAAACAGCCCATGTCGCGCATTTCGCCAAAGACGCAGTATAGAAATTCGATCCGCAACTGCACGTCTTCGCAGGTTTCGAGCTGACCGGTGGGGGAGATGAAATTGGTGAGCGGTCCAATCAGCTCATGGGTCGCCCGTTCGCACTCTTGCGGGTCAACGTAGAAGCGGATCACCGAGTCCAGCCGGCTGGCCAGCTCAACACCGGCTTCGCGTGGCGCTAGGTCGCTGCGGCACATATTTTATCCTCCGTGCGCTAGAAGCGCGCCGACTCCGTCCCGACTTGCTATTTTGTACCGATACGAATAAAATCCGCGTGGCACAAGGGGTCGTGTAATTGTCGCTACAAAAACGGCAGCGGGGTCGGCCGCGCCAATATGATCGGGAAACGGCGCTGCTCGCCGCGCGGAGGCTTTTCTGGGAGAAAGGCTTCTCGGCCTCGTCGATCGACGAGCTTTGCCATGTCATGGCGATCAGCAAACCCACCCTTTATGCAGGCTTTGGCAACAAGCTGGAACTCTATCTGGCGGTGCTGCGCCAGTATGAGGCCGAAGGTCGCGCCGCGATGGCGGAGCGGCTGGCACATCCCGATCTCGCGACCGCGCTGCGCCAGGCCGCGGCAGGCGCGGTGTCGAACTTCCTGGCGGGCGAATTCCGCGGGCGTGGCTGCCTGCTCGTCGGCACCGCGGTCGTCGAAGCGACGACCGAGCACGCCGTGCAGACCGAACTTCGCAACGACATGCTGGCGAGCGGGGCGCTGTTCGAGGCGCGCTTCGCCCGCGCGGTGGCCGAAGGCTTCGCCGCCCCCCTGTCACCCGCGCTGATGGGGGCGATCATGCGCGACGCGATTTATGCAGCCGCGCTCCACGCGCGCGCCGGGGCGACCGGCGCGGAATTGCTTGCGACGCTGGAGTCGGTGATCGTGCTGCTGGCCGGACCCGGCAGCGAATTGACCTCGCCGCCCGGCTAACGCTTGAGCAACCGCCCGAGCAGCCCGCCGCGCTTGGGCGGCGCCAACTCCCACCGGCATTCCTGGCCGTGGACAAAGGCATCGACATAGACCGGCCCGCCCTCCTCCACCCGCACCAGCCGGGCATAAGGCAGCCGCGGCGAGAGCGTGCGGCGAACCAGCGTGACCGGATCGATCACACACAGCTCGAACCCGCCGGGAACGAAGGTGGAGGCATAGACGTGCCCGTCATGCTCGATCGCCGGCGGCAGATAGCGGAACGCGCCCTTGGGCTGGCGGCCGTTGATGTGAAGCAACCCGCAGCCAGGCCCGCCCTGCCCGACCTCGAGCACATCCTCCCAGGAAAGATCGAGTGCCATGGCGCCATCGTCGCCGGTCCGGCCGGGGCGCGTCAAGGGGTTACCCCCAGCAGCCGGGCGCGATCGGCGAGCCGCTCGACCGCCGCCGCGTGGATGCCCGGCGCCGAGGCGAGCACGCCGAACGCCTGCGCGCGCGCGGTGTTGAAGGCGAGCGGCGCGCCGAACGCGTCGCTCACCGCCGCGCCTGCCTCGGCGGCGATCAGCGCGGCGGCCGCGACATCCCATTCATAGCCCCAGCGCAATGTCGCGACCAGATCGGCCTCGCCGCCCGCGACCATCGCGATGCGCAGCGCGATCGAATTGGGCTTGGCCACCGCGACCAGATCGCTGTCCTCGCGCGGCAGGCTGTCGGTCGGCACGCGCGCGCCGCTGAACTCAGTACGGGTGACGCAGCGCAGCCGGGTATCGCCGCGCCACGCGCCCGCGCCCGCCGCCGCCCACCAGCGATGCCCGATCGCCGGCGCATCGAGCACGCCCAGCACCACCCGGCCGCGCTCAGCAAGCCCGATCGACACCGCCCAGCCGTTGCGCCCGCGCACGAAATCGCGCGTGCCGTCGATCGGATCGACCACCCAGACGCGCTCGCACGCCAGGCGATCCGCATTGTCGGCGGTCTCCTCGGAGAGCCAGCCGGCGTCGGGGAGCAGCGCCGAGAGCCGCGCGCGCAGCAGCGCGTCGAGCTCCAGATCGACCTCGCTCACCGGGTTCCCCGGCGTCTTGTCCCACCGCTTGAAACCTTCGCGCGCGCGGCGCAGCGCCAGCGCGCCCGCCTCCGCCGCGATCGCCCTTACCGCGTCGACCAGCTCAGCCACTCGCCACCGTCAGCCCGTCGATCCGCAGCGTCGGCACGTTGATGCCAAAGCGGAACTCCAGGTCGCTCGCGGGGGTGAGCGCGCGGAACATGTCCTTCAGATTGCCGGCGATGGTGAACTCGCTCACCGGCCGGGTGATCTCGCCGCGCTCGATCAGGAAGCCGGCGGCGCCGCGCGAATAATCGCCGGTCACGCCGTTCACCCCCATGCCGATCAATTCGGTGACATACACCCCGCGCTCGATCTCGCCGATCAGCGTTTCGCGCGGCAGGTGGCCCGCGGCCATATAGAGATTGCTCGGCGCGATCCCCACCCCCGCGCCGCCGCGCGCGGCATGGCCGGTCGGCTCCAGCCCCAGCTGCCGGGCCGAAGCGCTGTCGAGCAGCCAGGTGGTGAGCACGCCGTCGCGCACGATGTCGCCCGGACCCACCGCCAGCCCCTCGCCATCGAACGGGCGCGAGCGCAGGCCGTGGGGGCGGTGCGGATCGTCATGGATCGTCACCCCGGTCGCGAAAATCTGCGTGCCGAGCGCGTCGAGCAGGAAACTCGTCTTGCGCGCGATCGCCTGGCCCGAGATCGCGCCGAGCAGATGGCCGAGCAGCGAGCCGCCGACGCGCGGATCGAAGACGATCGGCAGGGCGCCGCTCTCGACCCGGCCCGCGCCGACCCGCGCCACCGCGCGCTCGCCCGCCTGGCGACCCACGGCTTCGGGCGCCTCGACCAGGCGGGCGTGGCGGGCGGTGGAATAAGCGTAATCGCGCTCCATCGCGCCCTGATCGCCCGCCAGCACCGAGGCGGAAAGGCTATGGGTGGTGCTCGCATAGCCACCGGCGAAGCCGTGGCTGGTGGCGAGCGCGACGATGCCGCGATGCGCGCTCGCCCCGGCGCCTTCGCTGTTGGTGACCCCGGCGACGGCGCGCGCGGCATCTTCGGCGGCGAGCGCGCGGGCCTTGAGCTCGGCGGGCTCGGGCTCGATGGGGTCGTCGAGATCGAGCTGCGGCGGCAGCCCGTGGAGCAGCCGCTCGGCGGGCGCGAGCCCCGCCCAGTCATCCTCGGGCGCGGCGCGGGCCATCGCGATCGCGCGTTCGACCAGGTCTTGCAGCGTTTGCGGCGCGAAATCGGCGGTCGAAACGCTCGCGCCGCGCTTGCCGCAGAACACGCGCAGCGACAGCTCGGCGCTTTCGCTGCGCCCGACATCCTCGAGCGCGCCGAGCCGCACCGAGACATCGAGCGATTGATCGGCGGCGACCAGGGCATCGGCGGCATCGGCCCCGGCCCGGCGCGCGGCCTCGACAATCGCGGCGGCCCGGTCGCGGGCTTGATCGACGGTTAGCATCCCGCCCGACTTAGGGGGCGATTCCGGGCTTGTGAACCCTCAGGCGCTGCCCACCACCAGACAGGCGAGGAACATCAGCGCCCCCGCCCCGCGATTAGCCCGGAAGCGGGCGAGCGCGCCGGCGCCGTCATCGGGATCGAGCGTCGCCACCTGCCAGGCGAGATGCCCCGCGAAAGGCAGCAGCGCGAGCAGCGCCAGCGGATCGGGTCGCGCGCCCCACACCGCCAGCGCCCACAAAGCGATCGCGAGCAGATAAAAGCCCGCTACCCCCGGCCGCACGCGCGCCCCCAGCGCCCGCGCCGAGGAGCGCACGCCGATCAGGGCATCATCGTCGCGGTCTTGCAGGGCATAGATGGTGTCATAGCCGACCACCCAGGCCACGCTGCCGGCATAGAGCGCGAGGCCCGGCCAGGCGAACCCGCCGCTCGCCTCGACCCAGCCGACCAAGGCCGCCCAGGAGAAGACCATGCCGAGCCAGGCCTGCGGCCACCAGGTGATGCGCTTCATGAACGGATAGGCGGCGACCAGCGCCAGGCTCGCGAGCGACACCAATTGCGCGGCGAGGTGGAGCTGCAGCAGCACCACCAGCCCCACCAGGCATAGCAGCACCAGCCAGCCCCAAGCGGCCTTGAGCGACACCGCGCCCGAGGCGAGCGGCCGCTTGGCGGTGCGCGCGACCTGCGCGTCGAGGTCGCGGTCGACGATGTCGTTATAGACGCACCCCGCCCCGCGCATCGCCACCGCGCCGAGCAGCAGCCACAGGATCAGATCCCAGCGCGCGATGGCGGCACCGGCGAGCGCGACGCTCCACGCGCCGGGCCAGAACAGCAGCCACCAGCCGATCGGCCGATCGAACCGGGCGAGCGCGGCGAAGGGGCGCGCCCGCGCCGGCAAATGCCGCCACAGCCCCTGCAGTTCGATATCGGGAACGGCCTCCATCGCGGGCGGCTGTGCCACGCGCGCGACATGGGGGCAATCGGGCGCGCGGCATGGCCGGCCCCGGCGGCCGCCGCGCCCGGGTTCCACCCACCCCAACCCCTCCCTTGTAGGGAGGGGCGATGCTACCGCCAAAACCAGCCTAAAGCCCCTCCCTCCTAGGGAGGGGTTGGGGTGGGTATGGCCGGACGCCTGCCAGCCGGGAAGCCCCTCACCCCGCCGGGGTGCAATCATAGCTCACCCATTCGTCGGGCCGCGCCGGCAGGATCGCCCGGATCGCGTCCTGCGCCTGGGCGAGCTCGTTCAATTGCGCGGGGTCGCGGGTGCAGGCCTTCAGCGTCATCGCCTCGCGCAGCTTGCGCGCGCGCGCCATTTCGCGGGCGCCGAGATAGTAGCGATTCTCGGTATAGATGCCGAGTTCGGGCCGATAATCGAGCAGCGACACGGTCTGCTCGCCCTGCGGTACCAACAGCCGCTCCCATTTGCGGCCATTCTCGACATATTGGGTGCGGCCGTTGACGCAGCCGTCGCCGCGCCACTCGAGCGGCATGTCGCGCGGCACGGTCAGGTTGATGCGGCTGCGCGCCGGCACCGGGCGGCAGAGGAGCTTGCCCGCCATCAGCCGCTGCTCCGCGGGGGTCGCCGCGGCGATGCTTGGCAAGGTGACCGTGCCCGTAGGCCGCAGAAAGAAGGTGAGCAGCGCCGCGATCACCAGCACGCCGCCGCCGACCACCCAGCCCCGCGCCGGCCGCCCCTGTGACCCCCGCAGCGCGCCCCATCCAGCGAGGCTCGCGCCGAGCACCAGCAGCAGCGTCGCCGCGCCGATGAAGTTCTCGCGCAGCCACAGCTGGCGCTCGCGCATCGTTTCGATCGCGGCGTCGCGCTTCGCGGCGGCCGCGCTCGCCGCCTTCGCGTCCGCGTCGGCGAGCTGTTCGGCGCGGGCGGCGGCGGCGGCCTCATCCTGCTTCAGCCGATCGTCGACGCTAACACAGTCGGCGCCTGTGGAGGCGTAGGCCTGCCCCGCCTCGCGCAGGAAGGCGGCGAATTCGGTGTCGGCGATCGCGAAGCCGAAAGTCGAATCGCCCTCCTCGGCGCGGGTGATCGCCGAATTGACCCCGATCACCCGCCCGCATTGATCGAGCAGCGGCCCGCCCGAATTGCCGCGCGCGATGCCGGCGGTGTGGAGCAGCACCTCGACGCTCGTCAGCCGCCGGCGCCCGGCATAGCCGCCCTGGCTGCGCACCGGGCTCAGCGGCTTGATGAAATCGGCGGCGCTCTGCGCGGTCGCGAGATCGACATTGCCCGGATAGCCGAGCGCGACCACCGTCTCACCATCGTTCACCGGCCCGGGATAAAGCGTGAGCGGCGGCAGCGCCGCGCCGCTGAATTCGATCAACGCCAGGTCGCGCTTGGGATCATAGGCGATCAGCCGCCCGCGAAAGCTCTTGTCGCCCTCGCTCGGCACCACCCCGATCACCACATTGTCGGGATAGCGCGCGGCGAGCTCCACGACATGCGCGTTGGTGACGATGCGGTTCGGCGCGATCGCGAAGCCGCTGCCATGGCCGAAGCCGACAATCTCGCCATCGGTGGAGGCGATGGTGACGACGCGCACGACGCCTCGACCCGCGGTCGAAATATCATCCGCCCGCGCCGGAGCGGCGAGGCCGAGCAGGAGCAGCAGGGCGAGGAGCAGGCGCGCGATCATCGCGTCCTCTTAGCGCGCCCGCCGCCGCCCCGCCATCGGATCAGACGCGATAGACGCTCACCTCGGTGACGACTCCGCCAACGAACGCCTTGCCCGAACATAGCAAGGCGAGCGCGCCCGGCGGCGATACGACGCCTGTAACGACGCGGGCGTGCAACACATCATCGGTCGCGATCGGGACATGCTCGCGATCGAGCAGGATCACGGTCGCCTCGCCATCATTGCCGATCCTGCTGCACTGGCCCCAGACGATCTCATTTCCCCAGATGATCAGCGACAAGTCGTCCAACGATGAGGATTTGTCCGCTGAGATCGCCTTGATGCTCATGGCTGTTCCTTCCGTCTGTTCAGGGCACGGGCGCGGCGGGCGGCGGGGCGGGTGCGGCGGGCGCGGGGATGCCCCAGGCGGTTATCGCCGCTTGAAGATCCGCCTTGCTGCACAAGGATTTGGTGATCTGCTCCAGCAAGGCGTCGCGCACCTCGTCCTCGCTGAGCGCCACACCCGCCGCATCCTTCACCGGCACCCCCGCCTGCGCCGCGATCGCCTGCAACTTGGGCAGGTTGGCGGCGCCGGTAAGCCCGCGCAAATGACTGGCCAGCTGCCCGCGCAGCACGAAGCTGTCGGGCGCGGGGACACAGGCGCGCGTGGAAGCGACCTTGAACGCGGCCTGGCGCGCATCGTCCGAGGCCGACCGGCTGAGCTTCTGGAGCGCGGTGTCGAGGCTGGGGGCACCTTCATAAGCGCGCAGGTCGATCAGCGCGATTTCCAGCGGATAGTCGCTGATGGGCTGCTTCATCCCCGTGAGCAGCGCGATCTTGGCCTGATCGCGCGCGGCGTTCATCTCGTCGATCAGGGCGGACAGCGTGCGCTCATAAAATACGTCGCGGCTGATCGCGGCGCGGCTGCCGGTAACGGCGGTCGCGCTCGCGGCCAGGCCACGCGCCGCCCCCGCGCCGGCGACCGAGGCGGCACCGCTCAGTCCGAAGCCGAGAATATCGAGCGCGAGCCCGCTACCCCGAAATTGTCGCGACAGATGCCGCAAGAATTGCTGGTAGCGGTAATCAATCGCCTGAATCTGCAACCCGATGAATTTATCGCGCGCGAGCTTGGCCTGGGCCAGCTGCGTTGCCGTGGGGATACCGCTTCTAATCGCGGCGGAAACATCGCCCTGGGCCTTCAGATAGTCATAGTCCTTGGCCTGCTTGAGCACGGGTTTTTCAGAAATAGCGGGCTCGGGCCGTGCATCGAAAGACGCGCAAGCTGATAGCATGAACAATGCACTAAAGCAGCCATGCATAGCCGGCGCTCGGCTTCGCATCGTCATTGAAACGCCTCCCTTATTCAGGGCGTGAACGACATGATCGTTTCACATCATACGCGATCGGCACTTGGTTTGCCATGGACTCACAAGAAATTATACGGGTCCACATCCACCGTCACGCGCACCTTCGCGGGCCAGGCGAGCGCGCCCAGCCAGTCGCGGATCACCGCCTGCACGTCGAGCGCGCGGCGGGCATGGACCAGCAGGCGGAAGCGGTGCCGACCGCGCAGCATCGCGAGCGGCGCGGGGGCGGGGCCGAACACTTCCATCCCCTCGGGCGCGGGTGCGCGCTCGCGGATCAGCTTGGCGCTGAGCTCGGCCGCCACCTTGTCCTCGCTTGATACGATGATCGCGGCGAAGCGCCCGAAGGGCGGCGCCCCCGCCTCGCGCCGGGCCTCGGTCTCGGCGGCGTAGAACGCCTCGCGGTCGCCCGCCACCAGCGCCTGCAGCACCGGCGCCTTCGGATCATAGCTCTGCAGGAAGACGCGCCCCGGCTTCGCCCCCCGCCCGGCGCGCCCCGCCACCTGCGCGATCTGCTGGAAGGTGCGCTCCGCCGCGCGCAAATCGCCCCCTTTCAGCGTCAGATCGGCATCGACCACGCCGACCAGCGTCAGTTCGGGGAAATGATAGCCCTTGGTGACGAGCTGGGTGCCGATCACCAGATCGATATCGCGCGCCTCCATCCGGTGGACGAATTCGGCGGCCTTGGCGGGAGACCAGATCGTGTCCGAGGTGACGATCGCGCGCTTGGCCTCGGGCCAGAGCAGCGCCGCTTCATCGGCGATCCGCTCGACGCCCGGGCCGCAGGCGACGAGCGTATCGGGGTTGGCGCATTCGGGGCAGACCTCCGGCACGCGCTCGATATGGCCGCAGTGGTGGCAGGCGAGCCGCGCGACCAGCCGGTGCTCGACCATCCAGGCGGTGCAATTGGGGCATTGGAAGCGGTGGCCGCAGGTGCGGCACAAGGTGAGTGGCGCATAGCCGCGCCGGTTGAGGAACAGCAGCGCCTGCTCGCGCCGCGCCAGCGTCTCGTCGATCGCCTTGACCAGCCGGGGGGAGAGCCAGCGCCCGCGATCGGGCGGCTCGGCGATCAGGTCGATCGCCGCGATGCTCGGCAGTTGCGCGGGGCCGTAGCGACCGGGGAGCGTCACCTCGGCATAGCGGCCGAGCGCCACCTGATGCCGCGTCTCGATCGCCGGCGTCGCCGAGGCGAGCACCACCGGGCAGCCTTCAAACTTGCCGCGCATCACCGCCACGTCGCGCGCGTGGTAATGGACGCCCTCTTCCTGCTTGAAGCTCGTCTCATGCGCTTCATCGACCACGATCAGCCCGAGCCGGGCATAGGGCAGGAACAGCGCGGAACGCGCGCCCACCGTCACCAGCGCCTCGCCGCTCGCGATCGCGCGCCAGGCGCGGCGGCGCTGCGACTGGCGCAGGTCCGAATGCCAGGCGACCGGGGCCACGCCGAAGCGCTGGGCAAAGCGCTTTAAAAACGGCTCGGTCAGCGCGATTTCGGGGAGCAGGACCAGGCTTTGCTTGCCCGCGCGGATCGCCGCCGCAATGGCCTCGAAATAGACCTCGGTCTTGCCCGATCCGGTGACGCCATCGAGCAGGATCGGCGCGAAGGCGGCGGCCTGCACCGCGCCGGAGAGCTGGTCCGCCGCCCCGGCTTGCGCAGGAGATAGGGTGGGCGCGGCGTGATCGGGGTCGGGCGCGTCGAACGGCGCGTCGAGCGCGACTTCCACGCCCTCGATCGCGCCCGCCTTCACCAAGCCCCGGATCACGGCATCGCTCACCCCCGCCGCCAGCGCCAGCTCGCGCACCAGCCCCTGCCGGTTGGCGATCCGCTCCAGTGCCTGCGCGCGCTGCGGGGTGAGGCGATCGGGCACTTCCCCCGTCGCGCGATATTCGAGCACGGTGCGCCCACCATCGAGCGCCGAGGAAGAGGGCATCGCCATCCGCAGCACCGCCGCGAGCGGGGCGAGATAATAATCGGCCGTCCATTCGATCAGCCGCCGCAAGGGTGCCCCGATCGGCGGCGCGTCGGCGACGGCGAGCAGATTGCGCAGCCGGTTGTCGCCCACCGGCGCGGCGGGCAGGCGATCCTCGTCCCACACCACGCCGAGCAGCTGGCGCGGCCCCAGCGGCGCGGTGACGATGCTGCCGGGCGCGACCGCCATCCCCTGCGGCACCCGGTAATCGAGCGGCCCCAGCGCATTGTTCATCAGGATCACACGCGCCCGGCCCATGCGCGCTAGATCGACGCGCGCCGCCGCAAAGGCAAGCTTTCGCCGCGCCGCGCTTTGGGTTAGGCGGCGCGCGACACCGCTTTGCGAGGGGCCTTCCATGAAATTCTTCGTCGATACCGCCGATACGTCCGAAATTCGCGATCTCGCCGCCTCGGGCCTTGTCGACGGGGTGACGACCAACCCCTCGCTCATCGCCAAATCGGGCCGGCAATTCCTGGAAGTGGTCGAGGAAATTTGCGGCATCACCGATGGGCCGGTCTCGGCCGAAGTGGTCGCGCTCGATCATGCCGAAATGATGCGCGAGGCCGAAATCCTGCGGAAAATCGCCGACAATGTGGCGATCAAGGTGCCGCTCACCATCGAGGGGCTGAAGACCTGCAAGGCGCTGACCGATGACGGCACGATGGTGAACGTGACGCTGTGCTTCTCCGCCAATCAGGCGCTGCTCGCGGCCAAGGCGGGGGCGACCTTCATCTCGCCCTTCGTCGGCCGGCACGACGATGTGGGCTTCGACGGGATGGAGCTGATCCGCGACATCCGCCTGATTTACGACAATTACGCCTTCGACACCGAAATCCTGGTCGCGAGCGTGCGCCACCCGGTCCACATTCTCGAAAGCGCCCGGATCGGCGCCGACGTGATGACCGCGCCGCCGGCGGTGATCCGCCAGCTGGTGAAGCACCCGCTGACGGACAAGGGGATCGAGGGGTTCCTCGCGGACTGGGCGAAGACGGGGCAGAGCATCGGGTAAGGAACGGGATTGACCCGGCGCGCGATCCATATAAGGATCCTGATATGTTCCAGCCCGAGCCACAGCCGAGCGATGCAGCACTTGATCTGATCGCCACGGCGCGCGGGAGACGTTTCGGCACGATTCTGGCCGATCCGCCCTGGCAGTTCCAGAACCGCACCGGCAAAGTCGCGCCCGAGCATAAGCGCCTCAACCGTTATGGTACGATGACGCTGGAGGAGATTTGCGCGCTTCCAGTGGCGAGCATCAGCGCCGATCCGGCGCACCTCTATCTTTGGGTGCCCAATGCGCTGCTTCCCGAAGGTCTGCGCGTGATGGAGGCCTGGGGCTATCGCTATATTTCGAACATCGTCTGGCATAAAATCCGCAAGGATGGCGGGTCCGATGGGCGCGGCGTCGGCTTTTACTTTCGTAACGTGATCGAACTGCTGCTGTTCGGGGTGCGCGGCAAGAACGCGCGGACGCTGCCCCCTGGTCGTAGCCAGGTCAATCTTATCGCGTCGCGCAAGCGCGAGCACAGCCGCAAGCCCGACGAGCAATATCAGATCATCGAGGACTGTAGCTGGGGTCCAAGGCTGGAAATGTTCAGCCGGGGAACGAGACGCGGCTGGACCGTGTGGGGCAATCAGGCCGACGCCGATTATAAGCCGAGCTGGGATACCTATGGGTATAATTCCGCGGTGGCGGCGGAATAATCAGCAATCCTCCACATAAAGCGCGGGAGTAATGGCGAAGGTCAGTACCGGGCATCCGCCCCCGCCGCCGCCCTCGAGCCTCGGCCAGAGCTTGGTGTGATGGGTGGTCGAAGCGCCATAGCTTTCGCCCTTACCCAGCTGCTTGAAAATCGCCTGAAGCTCGATGGCGCGCGTAATGATCACGCCCACATCGATCACCCGGAGATCGAACAAGAGCCGAAAATTGTTCAGATCGCGATCGTAAAAGGGGTCCTTGTTATTCCATTCGACCTCGACACCGACCCGACCCTTGAAGCAATCGACGCTGTGCGTGGGGCTGGTAAATTCTTGATCGTCAACGATGATCCGGGTGTCGAACTTCTTCGCGCGCCAGCCAAGCTCGTAGAATTGATGGTCGATCCGATCGGCGATCGGCGATTTGCGACCACCGGCCGCGATCACTTCCGATTTGAGCAGCCGGAAGTCCCGGAGTATCTCGACAATCTCCCGCCATTCGTCGGGACAGGCGGTGGTCAGCACACCAGCGGCGTTGCGCCACTCCTTGACATGGTAGTGGCTCCGCAAATCTTCCGGGACCAGATGCAGCGTGCTCATGGCACTCGATTAACTTGCGACGCCTTGGGCGTAAAAAGCAGTCGCCGCCTGAGCGGTATCGCGGGCAGAGCACCGATCGGCCATCGCTCGCCAATATCTGGATGCTAATCTATAGCGAAAGCGTGAACCTCCCCCCCGCCTTCGCCGCGCATCTCGCGCGCGACAAGCGCCGCTCGCCGCATACGGTGCGCGCCTATCTGGCGAGCGCCGAGCGGCTGGTCGCTTTCCTCCAGAACCATTGGGGCGGCGCGATCGACGCGGGGGCGCTCGGCCGGCTCTCCGCCGCCGATCTGCGTGCTTTCCTGGCCGCCCGGCGCGCGGAGGGGCTCGGCAATGCTTCCGCCGCGCGCGAGCTGGCGGCGATCCGCGCGTTCCTGAAGTTCGCCGGCGCGCCCTGCCCGCCGCTCAAGGGGCCAGCCGTCAAGAAGGGCGTGCCGCGCCCGATCGCGCCGCACGAGGCGGTGGCGCTCGCCGACACGGTCGCCGAGGATGCCGCCGAACCCTGGATCGCCGCGCGCGACCTCGCGCTGCTGCTGCTGCTCTATGGCGCGGGCCTGCGCATCGGCGAGGCGCTGGCGCTTCCCGGCGCCGCGCTGCCTTTGGGAGAGACGCTCGCCGTCACCGGCAAGCGCGCCAAGACGCGGATCGTGCCGCTGCTGCCCCAGGTGCGCGCGGCGATCGAGGATTATGCCCGGCGCCTGCCCTATCCGCTCAAGCCCGACGCGCCACTGTTCCGGGGAGCGAAGGGCGGCGCGCTCAATCCCGGCGTGGTACGGCGCGCGGTGCGGCAGGCGCGGCGCGCGCTCGGGCTGGGCGAGCGCACCACGCCGCACGCGCTGCGCCACAGCTTCGCGACGCATTTGCTCGGGCGCGGCGCCGATCTGCGCGCGCTGCAGGAGCTGCTCGGCCATGCGAGCCTCAGCTCGACGCAAATCTACACCCAGGTCGACGCCGCGCAGCTGCTCGACATCTACCGCCACGCGCATCCGCGCGCGTGATCAGGCGCCGCCGCCCGGCACGGCGCGGCGGCGCAGCGCGCGCGCCTCGAGCAGCTGCCACAGCACCACCACCGGCACGCCGAAGCTCACGTCGCGCGCGCGCTTGACGATCGACAGCGCCAGCGCCGGCCCCGCCGCGAGCCCGAAGATCGGGCCGAGCAGCGCATAGGCCGCCTCCTGCACCCCGATCCCGCCCGGCACCAGGAAAGCGACGGTGCGCAGCGCGAAGATCAGCGCCTCGATCGTCAGCACGTCGATCAGCGGCAGCGGGCGGCCCATCGCGTGGAGCGCGATCCAGCCCGCCATCCCCGATCCGATCCAGCCGATGAAGTGGAGCAGGAACGCGCTCACCACGCGTCCGCGCCGGCGATAGACCGCGACGAGCTGATCCTGCACCTGGTCGAACGTCGCGAGCGAGGCCGGCAGCACATGCCCGGCAAGCCCCTTGGCGATGCGCAGCATCGGCCGTTGAGCGAAGGTGAATGCGGCCATCAGCCCCGCCATCGCTGCCGCGCCGGCGAGCACCGGCGGCAGCACCGCGCCATGCCCCTCCAGCCGCGTCAGCAGCACCACGACCCCGAACAGCGTGAACAGCAACTGCCCGGCGAGCTCGGTCGTCTGGTCGGCGATCATCCCGGCATAGAGCGGCGCGGGCGGCACCCCCGCCGTCACCGCCGCGCGCGCGCCGATCACGATGCCGCCCACTTGCGAGAAAGGCAGCACCTCGCTCGACGCATCGCGCACCGTGCGCGCCCAGATCAGCGAAGCGATCGCCCGGCGCGGCACGCCCGGCGTCACCAGCCACCAGCAAAAGCCGAGCAAGCCGAACACCAGGAATTGCCAGGCGACCAGCGCCGCCAGCCCGCCGACCCCGGCGACGCCCACCGCGTGCAGCACCTCCGCCCAGCCATTGGCGCCGATCAGCCACAGCGCGAGCGCGAGGCCGGCGATGGTGAGGATCAGGGCGAGATAGCGGAGCATGGGGTCAAGACATTCTCTTGGGCCGGGCGCTTTGGCGGCTGAGTTGCCTCAAGCTCCTCCCCCGGCGGGGGAGGTGGCAGTCGCGACAGCGACCGACGGAGGGGTGTCCCCGGCAATTCGAGGGCGGATGCCCCTCCACCGCGCTCCGCGCGGTCCCCCTCCCCAGCGGAGCTGGGGAGGATTTTAGGAGCCGTCCTTACGCCGCCTTGTCCTGATGGCGGTTGCGCAGGAAGTCGAAGAACTCGACGCCTTCGCGCAGGCGGCGCTTCATCATCGTCGGGCTCGTCACCATCTCGCCGACGATCGAGCCGATCTTCGAGGGGCGGAAGTAGAACTTCTTGTAGAAATCCGCGACCGACTCGAAAATCTGCTCCGCCGGCAGGTGCGGATAGCTGAGCTGGGCGATCTGGGTACCGCCCTCGGTCACCAGATGGTCGGTGCCGTCGAACCAGCCATTCTCGATCGCCTGCTTGTAGAGGAAAGTGCCCGGATAGGGCGCCGCCAGCGACACCTGGATGGTGTGCGGGTTCACTTCCTTGGCGTAGGCGATCGTCTCCTGGATCGTCTCGTGCGTTTCGCCCGGCAGGCCCAGGATGAAGGTGCCGTGGATGGTGATGCCCAGCTCGCGGCAATCCTTGCTGAACTTCTTGGCGACCTCGATCCGCAGGCCCTTCTTGATGTTGTGCAGGATCTGCTGGTTGCCGCTCTCATAGCCCACCAGCAGCAGGCGGCAGCCATTGTCGCGCATCACCTTCAGCGTTTCGCGCGGGACGTTCGCCTTGGCGTTGCACGACCAGGTAACGCCCAGCTTGCCGAGTTCGCGGGCGAGCGCTTCGACGCGCGGGATATTGTCGGTCAGGGTGTCGTCGTCGAAGAACAGTTCCTTCATCTGCGGGAACGCCTTCAAGACGTATTTCACCTCGTCGATCACATGGCCGACCGAGCGGACGCGGTAGTTGTGCCCGCCCACCGTCTGCGGCCACAGGCAGAAGGTGCAGCGGCTCTTGCAGCCCCGGCCGGTGTAGAAGCTCACATAAGGATGCTTCAGATAGCCGATGAAGTATTTCTCCATCTCCAGGTCGCGCTTGTAGACGGGCGTGACGAAGGGCAGCTGATCCATGTCCATCAGCGTGTCGCGATCCTCGTTATGGATCACGACGCCTTCGCTGTTGCGATAGCTGATGCCCTTGATGTCGGCGAAGGGCATGTCCTTCGCCACGTCGAGGATGGTGAAATCGAACTCGTTGCGCGCGACGAAATCGACGCTGGGGGCGTTTTCCATCGCCCACGCCGCGTCCACCGCCACGGTCGCGCCGATGAAGCCGATCTTCAGCTTGGGGTTCGGCGCCTTCAGCATCTCCGCCACCTTCACGTCCGAACGGAAGCCGGGGGTTGAGGTGTGGAGCACGATCAGATCGCGCTCGACCGCGTGATGCTTGATGTCGTCGAAGGTCAGATCGTGCGGCGGCGCGTCGATCAGCTTGCTGTCGGGAATCAGCGCCGCCGGCTGGGCGAGCCAGGTGGGATACCAGAAGGAGCGGATCTCGCGCTTGGCCTGATAGCGCGAGCCGGCGCCGCCATCATAGCCATCGAACGAGGGCGCCTGGAGGAAAAGCGAGCGCATCATCAGCGACAACATCCTTGAACCGAAAATCAGCGCGGAGCGTTAGCGCAGCTTTTGCCCGGCGCCAATCCGCAAGATTTCCTGTCACGCCGACTGTGGCAACCATAGGGCAAAATGGCGATGCCGGCGCGACGCGCTGCAACCTGTTCGGGCCTTCCCGCATCTTCCCCTGCCCCGGTGGCGCGGCTAGAGCGGCGCCATGGAGCTGGGCCATGAACCGATTTTGGTGACCGGGGCGAGCGGGTTCGTGGGCGCGGCGGTCGCGCGCGCGCTCGCGGCGCGCGGCGCCAGGCTGCGGCTGCTGGTGCGGCCGAGCAGCGATCGGACCAATCTGGCGGGGCTCGACGCCGAACTCGCCGAGGGCGATCTGCGCGATGCGGACTCGGTCGCGCGGGCGATGCGCGGGGTGCGCTACCTGTTCCACGTCGCCGCCGATTACCGGATCTGGGCACCCGACCCGGAGGAGATCGTCCGCAACAACCGCGCCTCGACCGAGCATGTGATGCGCGCCGCGCGCGTCGCGGGGGTGGAGCGGATCGTCTATACCTCCAGTGTCGCGACGCTGAAGCCGCTCGATGGCGGCGTCGCCGACGAAGCGCGCGCCGCCACCCCCGAACAGGCGGTCGGCGCGTATAAGCGTTCCAAAGTGGTCGCCGAGCGGCTGGTGGAAGCGATGGCGGCGGACGGTCTGCCGGTGGTGATCGTCAACCCCTCCACCCCGATCGGCCCGCGCGACGTGAAGCCCACCCCCACCGGGCGCATCGTGATCGAGGCGGCGAACGGCAAGATGCCGGCCTATGTCGACAGCGGGCTCAACCTCGCCCATGTCGACGATGTCGCCGCCGGGCACCTGCTGGCGCTGGAAAAGGGGCGGATCGGCGAGCGTTATATCCTGGGGGGCGAGGATGTGCGGCTGGGCGACATGCTGGGCGCCATCGCCGGCTTGGTGGGGCGCAAGCCGCCGACTGTGCGAATCCCGCGCGCGCCTCTCTTCCCGCTGGCCTACGCCAACGAAGCCTGGTGCCGGTTGAGCGGCAAGGCCGATCCGTTCCTGACGGTCGATTCGCTCAAAATGGCGGCGCACAACATGTTCTTCTCGTCCGCCAAGGCGGCGCGCGAGCTGGGCTATCGCGCGCGCCCCTCGATCGAGGCGCTGGGGGACGCGATCGCGTGGTTCCGCGCGGCGGGGAAGATCGCATGATCGCGTTCGGCATCGGCGCGGCGGCGCTGACCGCCTGGATCGTGATCGTGTTCCTGCGCGACCGCTTCTGGTGGACGCGCGAGCGCGACCATTTCGATATTCCCAATGAACCGATCCGCTGGCCGAGCGTCACCGCGGTCGTCCCCGCGCGCGACGAGGCGGAGGTGATCGGCGAGTCGATCGGCAGCCTCATCGCGCAGAAATATCCCGGCGACTTCCGCATCATTCTGGTCGACGACAATAGCAGCGACGGCACCGGCGAGATCGCCCGCGCGACCGCCGCCGGATCGGACCGGCTGACGGTGCTGAACGGCGCTCCGCTCGCCGCCGGCTGGACCGGCAAGCTGTGGGCGGTGAATCAGGGAATCGCGGCGGCGGGCACGCCCGACTTTCTGTGGCTGACCGACGCCGACATCGCCCATGCCCCCGACACGCTCCGCTCGCTGGTGACGCGGGCGGTGCGCGACGACCGGGTGCTGGTGTCGCTGATGGCGCGGCTGCGCTGCGAGAGCCTCGCCGAGCGCGCGCTGATCCCGGCGTTCGTGTGGTTCTTCGCGATGCTCTATCCGTTCGGCGCGGTGAATCGGGGCCGGGTGGGCGCCGCGGCGGGCGGCTGTATGCTCGCGCGGCGCGAGGCGCTGGAGGCGGCGGGCGGCATCGCCGCGGTCCGCACCGCGCTGATCGACGATTGCGCGTTCGGGTCGCTGATGGCGAAGCAGGGCCGGGTCTGGCTGGGCCTCACCAACCGCTCGGTGTCGATCCGCCGCTATGACAGCTGGGGCTCGGTCGGCGCGATGATCGCGCGTTCGGCCTATGCGCAGCTCGGCTATTCGGCGCTGCTGCTGGCGGGGACGCTGTTGGGGCTGGCGCTCCTCTATCTCGCCCCGCCCTTGCTCGTGCTGTTCGGGGAAGGCTATGCGCGCGGACTTGGACTGGGGGCCTGGGGGCTGATGGCGATCGCCTTTCAACCGATGCTGCATTTCTATCGCCGCTCGCCGCTCTGGGGGCTGGCGCTGCCGGCGATCGCGGCCTTCTATGCCGGCGCGACCTTCGCCTCGGCGCTCGCTTTCTGGCGCGGGCGCGGCGGGATGTGGAAAGGGCGCGCGCAGGCCGCGCTCGGGGCGCGCGCATGACCAGCCAGACGCTGAGCGCCGCCACGCTCGCCTCGGGCAAGGGGCACAAGGACGAAAATTTCCCGGTCGCCTCGTGGCTGCTGAAGCCACGGCACCGCGCGCCGATCATGGCCTTCTACCGCTTCGCCCGCGCCGCCGACGATGTCGCCGATAACGAGCACGCGACTGCCCCGGAGCGGCTGGCGTTGCTCGGGGCGATGCGCGCGACGCTCTCAGGCGGGTCTGACGCTGCCCCGGAGGGGCTGGCGTTGCGCGAAGTGCTCGCCGAATACCGGCTTTCACCGCAGCACGGCCTCGATCTGCTCACCGCGTTCGAGCGCGATTGCACCGTCAACCGCTGCGCGACCTGGGCCGATCTGATCGATTATTGCCGCGTATCGGCGATGCCCGTTGGGCGCTATGTGCTTGATGTTCATGGTGAAAGTCGTGCGACCTGGGCCGCGAACGATGCCTTGTGCGCGGCCCTCCAGGTGATCAACCACCTCCAGGATTGCGGCAAGGATTACAGGAAGCTCGACCGTGTCTACATCCCCCTCGACCTCCTCGCCCGCGCCGGCGCCCGCGTGGAGGATCTGGGCGGCGAACGGGCTACCCCTGGACTGAAGGTGGCGATCGCCGAATGCGCGCGGCTGACCCAGGGGCTGCTCCAGCAATCGGCGCGCTTCGCCCGTGACATTCGTGACACAAGATTGGCGATGGAAGTCGCCGCAATCCAGGCACTTGCCGAGCGGCTGACGGCGCGGCTGCGCACCGCCGATCCGCTGAGCGAGACGGTGCATCATTCCAAGGCGCAGATGGCGTGGATCGCCGGCCGCGCCGCGCTTGCCCGGGCGCTGCGATGAACCCCAAGACCACTCCAGGCGCGCTCCAGGCGCAGGTTTCGGGCAGCAGCTTCTATGCCGGGATGCGCGTGCTGCCCAAGGCCGAGCGCGAGGCGATGTACGCCGTCTATGCCTTTTGCCGCGCGGTGGACGATATAGCCGACGACCAGCAGGGCGACGCCGAAGGCCGCCGCGCCGAGCTGGAGGCTTGGCGCGCCGATATCGATTCGCTTTACGCCGGCGGCGATCCGGGGCGGGCGGCGCTGGTTGCCGAAGCCGTCCGGCACTTCCAGCTCAACCGCACCGATTTTCACGCCGTGATCAACGGCATGTTGATGGATGTCGAGCGCGACATTCGCTGGCCCGATTTTCAGACGCTCGATTATTATTGCGACTGCGTGGCGAGCGCGGTCGGGCGGCTATCGGTGAAAATCTTCGGCATGGAGCCACAGCAAGGGCTCGATCTCGCCCATCATCTGGGCCGCGCGCTGCAATTCACCAACATCCTGCGCGACATCGACGAGGATGCTGCGATCGGCCGCGTCTATCTCGCGCGCGAGCATCTCGCGGCGGCGGGGGTTGATCCCACCACCCCAGCCGAGCTCGCGCGTGACCCGCGGGTCGATCACGCCGCGCGCGCTTTGGCGGTGAAGGCGCATGAGCATTTCGCCGCCACCCATGCGATCCTTCAAGCTCGCCCCAAGGGGCACCTGATCGCCCCCCGGCTGATGGGCGCGGTGTACGAAAAAATCCTCAGCCGGATGGAGGCACAGGGCTGGCAGCCACCGCGCAAGCGGATCAAGGTCAACAAGGCGGCGCTGATCTTCACGGTGCTGCGCCTGATGGCGGTGCGTTGAGCAGCGGCCGCAAAGCCTTTGTCGTTGGGGCGGGAATGGCGGGGCTTTCCGCCGCGACCGAGTTCGCGCGCCGCGGCTGGACGGTGGCGCTCAGCGACAGTGCGCCACGCGCGGGTGGACGCTGCCGCAGCTATCACGACAAGGCGCTCGATCGCGTGATCGACAATGGCAATCACTTTGTTTTTTCGGGCAATCAGGCGGTCAACCATTTCCTGGGGCTGATTGGCTCGAGCGATCGGCTCGAAGGGCCCGATCACGCCGACTTCGCGATGATCGACATGCGCTGCGGCACGCGCTGGACGCTCAAGGTGAATGACGGGCGCGTGCCCTTCTGGATGTTCGACAAGAACCGCCGCGCGCCGGGCACGAAGCTTAGCGACCACCTCTCCCTGCTCCGCCTTGCCGCGACTCGGCCGGGAACGACGACGATTGGCGACATGATCGCGCCGAGCGGTCCGTTCTGGGACCGGGTGGTCGACCCAATGATGCTCGCGGTGCTCAACTGCCCACCGGCCAAGGGCTCGGCCTGGCTCGCCGGACGATTCCTGATCGAATCCTTCGCGCGCGGCGGGCGGGCGTGCCGGACGATGGTCGCGGTGCCGACGCTCGACGCGGTGTTCGTCGAACCCGCGCTCGCTTTCCTGGGCGCCCACGGCACCGAACCACGATTCAGCGCCCGGCTGCGCGGGTTAAGCTTCGAGGGGGACCGCGTGGCCGGCCTCGACTTCGGCGAGCGGGTAGAGCCGGTGGGCGATGCCGCGGTGGTGCTCGCGGTGCCGCCCTGGGTCGCCGCCGATCTGGTGCCGGGACTGACGGTGCCGACTGAGTTCTGCTCGATCCTGAACGCCCATTATCTGATGGCCCCGCCCCCGGGCGCCCCGCCGATCACCGCGCTGATCGGCGCGACCGCGCAGTGGATCGTCTGCCACGACGACCGCATCTCGATCACCATCAGCGGCGCCGATGACGTGATCGATCAGGATCGCGAAGCACTGGCGCAGCGCATCTGGGGCGATATTCGCGCCGCGCTGGGCATCACCGCCGCGATGCCGCGCTGGCAGATCGTCAAGGAGAAGCGCGCGACCTTTGCCGCGACGCCCGAACAAAATGCCCGCCGCCCCGCTGCAGCCACAAAATGGCGCAATTTGTTTCTGGCGGGCGATTGGACCCAGACGAAGCTGCCCGCAACGATCGAAGGCGCGCTTCGTTCCGGCGTTACCGCCGCGCGATTGGCACAGAACGCCGCAATCGGCTAAGGAGCGCGGCCATGTCCGCCGATCTTTTGACTCACGACCTTGTTTCCCAAGCTGACCGCGCCACCCATCGCGCCGCCGCCGCCCTGCGCGATCTGCAGCGCGAGGACGGACATTGGGTGTTCGAACTCGAAGCCGATTGCACCATCCCAGCCGAATATGTCCTGCTGCGCCATTTTCTCGGCGAGCCCGACGATCTGGAGCTTGAGGCCAAGATCGGCCGTTATCTGCGCCGCATCCAGTCCGCCGAGCATGACGGCTGGGGTCTGTTCCACGCCGGCGCGTTCGACATTTCGGCGACCGTAAAGGCCTATTTCGCGCTGAAGATGATCGGCGATGACCCGGACGCGCCGCACATGGCGCGCGCGCGCGCCGCGATCCACCGCGCGGGCGGGGCAGCGGCGGTGAACGTTTTCACCCGCATCCAGCTCGCGCTTTACGGGGCCGGTTCTTGGAACGTCGTGCCGACCATGCCCGCCGAGCTGATCCTGCTGCCGCGCTGGTTCCCGGTGCATCTCTCCAAGATGAGCTATTGGGCGCGCACCGTGATCGTACCGCTGCTGGTGCTGGGCGTGAAGAAGCCGATCGCCAAGAACCCGCGCGGGGTGCGGGTGGACGAACTGTACACAGTCAAGGACGCGCCGCTCAAAAGCAATGTCGCCGGCGCCAAGCGCCATTGGCAGCTCTTCTTCGGCGCGATCGACACGGTGCTGAAGGCCGCCGAGCCGGTATGGCCCAAGGGCAGCCGCGAGCGCGCGATCAGGAAATGCGTCGATTTCGTCGTCGAGCGGCTGAACGGCGAGGACGGCCTGGGCGCGATCTATCCGGCGATGGCGAACAGCGTGATGATGTTCGATTGCCTGGGCTATCCGGAGGATCACCCGCACCGCGCGATCGCGCGCAAGTCGGTCGAAAAGCTGCTCGTGGTTAAGGACGATGATGCCTATTGCCAGCCCTGCGTCTCGCCGGTGTGGGATACCGCGCTCGCCGCGCACGCGATGCTGGAGGCGGGCGGCAAGGCGAATGAGGCGCGCGCGCGCGCCGGCCTCGAATGGCTCAAACCGCTGCAGGTGCTCGATGTGGCGGGCGATTGGGCCGAGGAAAAGCCGGGGGTGCGCCCGGGCGGCTGGGCCTTCCAATATCGCAACGATCATTATCCCGATCTCGACGACACCGCCGTGGTCGTGATGGCGATGGACCGCGCCAAGGACAAGCTCGCGCTGGCGGGCGGTTACGATGAGGCGATCGATCGCGGCATCGAATGGACCGTGGGGCTGCAATCGAAAAATGGCGGCTGGGGCGCGTTCGACGCCGACAACACCTATGATTATCTGAACAACATCCCCTTCGCCGATCACGGCGCGTTGCTCGATCCGCCGACCGCCGATGTGACGGCGCGCTGTGTCTCGATGCTCGCCCAGCGCGGTGAGCCGCTGGAGAGCCCCCGGATGCAGGCGGCGATCCAATATCTCGCCAAGGAGCAGATGGCGGACGGCAGCTGGTTCGGCCGCTGGGGGGTGAATTACATCTACGGCACCTGGTCGGTGCTGTGTGCGCTGAACGCGGCGGGGTTGGGTGGCGACCATCCGAGCATCGCCCGCGCGGCGGACTGGCTGGAGCAAATCCAGAACCCCGATGGCGGCTGGGGCGAGGATTGCGATAGCTACAAGCTCGATTATGCGGGCTATGAGCCCGCGCCCTCAACCGCGTCGCAGACCGGCTGGGCCTTGCTGGCGCTGATGGCGGCGGGGCGGGTCGAGTCTGCCGCCGTCGAGCGCGGGGTCGCGTGGCTGATCGCCAATCAGGATGAAGACGGGCTGTGGGGGCAGGAGCACTATACCGGTGGCGGCTTCCCGCGCGTGTTTTATCTGCGCTACCACGGCTATCCGAAATATTTCCCGCTGTGGGCGGTGGCGCGCTACCGCAATCTGAAGCGGGCGAACGATCCCCAGGTCGCATGGGGGATGTAACGCGGCAAGCTCCTCCCCTGCAGGGGGAGGAGCGTTACGCACCGCCAAACACCCCCGTCACCCCGGGCTTGACCCAGTGTCCCGCTTTTCTTCCACCGGCGCAAGGCAGCGGGACACCGGCTCAAGGCCGGGGTGACGACAGGTTAAGCCGCTAAAGCGCGAGTGGCCCCATGATCCTCATCGCCTGCGGCCTGCGCGCCGAAGCCGCGATTTTCGAGCGCCTCGGCCTCACCGCCATCGCCGGTGGGGGTGATCCGGCGCGGCTGGAAAACGACCTCCGCGCCCGGGCGGGCCGCGCCTCGCTGATCCTGTCGGCGGGCGTCGCCGGCGCGCTCGATCCGGCGCTGGACGCGGGCGCGATCGTGCTCGGCCCACCCGAAAGCCCGATCGCCCAATATTTGCGCGAGGCGCTGCCCGAGGCCCGGCTCGGCACCGTCACCGGCGCGCCCGCGATCGTCGCCGAAGCGGGGGCCAAGGCCGCGCTCCATGCCGCGACCCGCGCGACGATCGTCGACATGGAATCGCACATCGCCGCCCGCATCGCGCGGGAGGCCGGCCTGCCCTTCGCCTTCGCCCGCACCATCTCCGACCGCGCCGACGAAAGCCTGCCCCCCGCCGCTTTGGTCGGGATGCGCCCGGACGGCAAAGTGGCCCTGGGCCGCGTCCTCGCCTCGATCGCCGCCCGGCCGGGGCAGCTCCCGGCGCTGCTGCGCACGGCGAAGAGCGCGGGGGCGGCGTTCAAGGCGCTGGAGCAGGTCGCGGCGGCGGTGGCGACGTTGCCGGCCTAAAGGGACTCGGTCAGTCCCGATCGCGGGTCGCTTCAAACTCCGAGCGATTGCCCGGTCCCGAGCCGCCCGTTATCCTACCGTAGTGCCCGGTCTGACCCCGCGTCGCGCATCAGCGCTCATTTATTCATTTATGTCGTGATCGCTGCAGCCATGCTGGTTTCGGTCGGAATGCTTCAGGCCCAGCGAGCGCCACTCCCAGAGGCCAAACAAAGCATCGAGTATCCGACCGTCACCAAGGCGCTCGCCGCGCTGCGTGCCAAGCCGGGCGTCGTCTTCAGAACGGAGAACGGCTGGCTAGTCGCGGTCGATGCGGCTGCGATGTCGATTTAGTCATTCGCCCCAGCCGACTACCCGGCCTATCCTGCCGTCGTAAAACGATGGGTCATCGCGAATGAGGTGGTGTCGGAAGCTCGCATGGACGTGCTGTGCGAAGCGTCGAAGGAAGACTGTGACGAACTGGTCCGCACTTTCGCGAGGATGAACGGCCTGCCGCTGCCCAATTAGGCGACGTCAGTCGGTGCGGGCCACGGCGCGCGCCCCAGCCCACCCCTCACTTCACATAAGCCACCCGCTTAAACCCGTCCGGGTCCGCCGCCTTGATCTTCTCCAGCTCGCGCTCGACGTGCGTCGAGAACACGTCCTGCGCCGGCCGTGCGCGCGAGATGTCGATGTCCGGCGCGAACGGCCCCTCGGTACGGATGCCGTTCAGCGCGAGCTGCGCGAGCTTCCAAGGGCGCTTGATCGAATCGGTCGCCGCCGTCCCCTCGAACCCGCAATGCACCATGCAGTTCGAGCATTTCTCATATTTGCCGACGCCGTATTGCTCCCAATCGGTGCCTTCCATCAGCTCAGCGAAGCTGTCGACATAGCCTTCGCCCAGGAGGTAGCAGGGTTTTTGCCAGCCGAATACGGTGCGCAGCGGCATCGACCAAGGGGTGCATTCATAGGTCTGGTTGCCGGCGAGGAAATCGAGGAACAAGGGCGAGTTGGTGAAGGTCCAGGCCTTGCCGCCATTGCCGCGCTTGAACACGTCGCGGAAGAAATTCTTGGTCCGCTCGCGGCTCAGGAAATGCTCCTGATCGGGCGCGCGTTCATAGGCATAGCCGGGCGAGATGGTGATCTCGACGCCCTTTTCCTCCATCAGATCGAAGAAGCGCGCCAGTCGCTCGGGGTCTGCCCCGTCGAACACCGTGCAGTTGATCTGCAACCGGAAGCCCTTGGAGCGCGCCAGATCGATCGCCTCGACTGCGGTTTCGTACACGCCTTCCTGGCAAACCGAATGATCATGCATCCCCTTGTCGCCATCCAAGTGGATCGACCAGGTGAAGAAGGGCGACGGGTTGTACTGATCGATCTTCTTCTTCAGCAGCAGCGCGTTGGTGCACAGGATCACGAACTTCTTCTTCGCGATATAGCCCTTCACGATTTCCGGCATTTCGCGGTGGAGCAGCGGCTCGCCGCCCGCGATCGAAACGGCGGGGGCGCCGCATTCGTCGATCGCGTCCATGCACTGCTGGAAGCTCAAGCGCTGGTTGAGGATGGGATCGGGATAATCAATCTTGCCGCATCCGGCGCAGGCAAGGTTGCAGCGCAGGAGCGGTTCGAGCATCAGCACCAGCGGATATTTCTTGCCCGACAGATGCTTGACGACCGTATAGCGCCCGATGCGCGCGACTTGGCTTAGCGGAAGACCCATAAAATCCTGATCCTATGCCACCGAGGCACGCGCACGCACGCGCGGCGTTTCGGCTGTGGGGGCGTGCCTTAGCTCAACCGGCAGGCTGAATTCCACCTTTTCCTCGATTCCGTCGAGTTCGGAGACCGTCACCGGACCGAGACGGCGCAATGCCGCGATCACGCTTTCGACCAATTCATCGGGCGCGGAGGCGCCGGCGGTAAGGCCGACCGCCTCGACGCCGGCGAACCAGGCCGGGTCGATCGCATCGCCATCGGCGACCAGATAGCTCGGCAACCCTTCATCGAGGCCGATCTCGCGCAGGCGGTTGCTGTTCGAGCTGTTCTCGGCGCCGACCACGAGCAGCAGATCGACCACCCGGCACAGATCGCGCACCGCGCTTTGCCGGTTCTGCGTCGCGTAGCAGATTTCGGTGGTGGCCGGGCCGGCAAGATCGGTGAAGCGCGCCTCCAGCGCGGCGATGATGCCGCGAGTGTCGTCGACCGACAGCGTCGTCTGGGTGATATAGGCGACCGGGGCGTGGGCATCGATCGGCAGCGCGGCGACCTCGGCCTCGCTCGATACCAGATGCACCGGCACGCCGACCTGGCCGATCGTGCCTTCCACCTCGGCATGGCCTTCATGGCCGATCAGCACGATCGCGCGTCCTTGCCCCGCATAGCGCCTGCCCTGGATATGCACCTTGGTAACGAGCGGGCAGGTCGCGTCGATCACCGGCAGCGCGCGGGACGAGGCCTCGCGCTCCACCGCGCGCGATACACCGTGGGCGGAAAAGATGGTGCGGGCACCGTCCGGCACTTCGCTCAGTTCGTCGACGAAAATCGCGCCCTTGCGGCGCAACTTTTCGACGACATGGCGGTTATGGACGATCTCATGCCGGACATAGACGGGCGCGCCGTACCGCTCAAGCGCGCGCTCGACGATGTCGATCGCCCGCACGACTCCGGCACAAAAACCGCGCGGCTTCGCCAAAATCACTTCCAACGACCAGCCCTTTCCTCACCCCCGGATGCTGCCACCACGCCCTGTTCCCGAAGATTCGGGCAAGAACGTGGCCTGCCCCGGCCGCGCCGCCCCGCATCCTCCCAAACCACGCTCCCTGTTTTAGGCAGCCCCCGGCCAAAGAAAAGAGGCGTGCGCGGAGCGTGGCGAAAGCATAATCGAACGCCATATGGCTTGCGTTCAGCTTGGCCGGCCTAGGGCGCCCCCCAATCGGTGCGTTCGGCGAATTGCCTAGACGTCGCGCGTTGCCAAACCTATCGAGATAATTACGCAAGGAGCAATTTTTCATGCGGATCTTGTTTCCCGCCGTCGCCGCCAGCCTCGCCATCGCCGGCCCAGCCTTCGCACAGAGCGATCCCAAGGCACCGGTGGAGGCGCTTTCCGACGGGCTGATCGCGATCATGAAGGGCGGCGGCAAGCTTGGCCAGAGCGGCCGTGCCAGCCAGATCGCCGGGATAGTCGACCGCAGTTTCGATCTGCCGCTGATGGCGCGGCTCGCGGTCGGTGGTGCCTGGGCGGAGGCCGCCCCCGCCGATCGCGCCGCGCTGGTCGCCGCGTTCCGCCGGCTGACGATCAACGAATACGCGCATAACTTCGATAGCTGGGGTGGCGAAACCTTTCGGATCGATCCCAATGTCGATGCGCGCGGCGGCGACCGGCTGGTGAAGACTATGCTGGTCGTGCCCCGCGATGCGCCGGTCGCGATCGCTTATCGTCTGCGCGAAAATGCCGGCCAGTGGCGCATCATCGACGTTTACTACAAGAACTCGATCAGCCAGCTGACGACGCGGCGATCGGATTTCGAAGGCATCGTTCGCACCGGTGGGGTGCGGGCGCTTGTCACCCACGTCAACGCCCTGGCCGACAAGGCGGCGCGCTGACGATGGCGCGCGGCGTTGGTGTGACGGCGTGCCGCCTCGCTTCCGCCGGACTGTTGCTGGCTGCGGGCGCCGAAGCACATGCCCAGGCGTTGCCGCTTGGGGCGGTGCTTGCTGCGAGCGTGGCGGTTCAGACAGCCGCCGACCCGGCCCCGGGTACCGCGACGCCGACGGCGGGCAACTCGCTGGTCATCACTGCGGCCCCGCCCCCGCCCATCGCTTACGCGGTGGCCCAGCCGGGCGAGCAGCTGGACTCCAAGCCGCTTGACGCCGCACCGGCCGAACCTCTCGCGGCCCCCAGCGGCCACGCCGCCGGCGACCGGTATGAGAAGTTCAACCGGTCGATGTACAAGCTCAACCTTACGCTAGATCGGCTGTTTTTTCGGCCGCTATCGGTCGTCTATAAGGCAATCATTCCCAAGCCGATCCGGCTGGCGCTTCGCAACATTCTCACAAATGTTGGCGAGCCATTGGTGTTCCTGAACGATCTGCTTCAGCTGAAGCCGGGTCGCGCGGCCCGCACGCTGGGGCGGTTTACGATCAACACCACGCTTGGCTTGGGCGGCACGATCGATGTCGCCAAGGGCGAGGGACTGCCGCATCGCAATAACGGGTTCGGCAACACGCTGGCGCGCTATGGCGTTGGACCGGGGCCGTATTTGTTCCTGCCGCTGATTGGCCCTTCGACGTTGCGCGATACCCTTGGCGATCAGGCGCAAGGGCTGATTTATCCGCTGGCGATCGGCGAGCCGTTCGATCGGTGGGATTACATGATCGGCCGCGCGCTGGTGTTGGGACTACAGCAACGAATCGAGACCGATGCCCAGTTCAAGATGATCACCCGCACCGCCGCCGATCCTTATGCGACGATACGCTCGCTTTATCTGCAGGATCGCAAAGTAGAAGTGGAAGAGCTACGCGGCCGCAAGCAGCGCTCGCCGCTCGACGATCCGCTAACCGATCCGGGCGATCCGGGGGGCGACACGACATCGGATGACGGCGAGACGAGCCATGGGCCAGCCGCCAATGTAACACCGCCAGAACAATTGCCCGCCCCGCCTCGCTGAATGACGTGCACGCTTAAACTCAGGCATGAAACGCCAAGGTGAAGGATGATTGGGAGCCGACGGAAAGTTGGCGGACGCGCGGGACGATTTGGGGGAGAATCGCCGGGCGCGCCCGCCTGTGGTCCGGGGATGGCAACCTCCGGACATGGCCGCCGGTGGAGGAGGGCGGGGAGAGCCACCGACGACACCTATAATCTCGGCCATCGACGGCGTGAAGAATAGCGTGAAAAGACATTGGCTTTTCCAAACCGCGCAAGAAGGCATTCGCCGCCATAAGTTCATGCTTAACAACCCAAAAACGTCCCCATGGCCGATGCTGTGCTTTCGTTGCAGCCGGTTGTAGGCCCTTGATGGTGATAATGCGCACTCTTCGTGCGCTTTTTCCGCAAAAAGGCGGAAACCTAACCAGAAATTCGACCGTTATCGGTCCACGTTGGCACCGTGGCCGAGGCGAACGCGTCGGCGCTCTGGGAGCAGTTCATGGTCGATCCGCCGCGCGTGATCCGCACCTTGGAGGAGTATCGTTCCGCCCTGCGCGAAATGGATCGGTTGCAATGCGCCCCGCTTGGCACCCCGGAGACCGAAGGACTGCAGGATCTGATCGAGGCGATCCTTGATTATGAAGGTCGCCACGTTCGCGACGGCGCGTCTCTCCACTAACCACCTACGGCAGCGGCAACAAGGTGCCAGCCCTTGTAAGCTTACAATAAAGCTATCCAATGCCTTTACTTAGCAAAAATATCGAAGAAAATTGTCCGCTATGCGCTCAATGCCCAAACGGCCCGAGCGGCTTTCAACGGGGTGGTACCGGATTGCCACATTAAATAATTGATCTAACACGCTTTCTAAGCCAACTGGTGAACCCACCTGCGGGCGCGAAAATCGCGACGACCACTTTTACATCCCATTGGTTTTGCGTAATCTTGTCGCTGTATATCGACGCCCCTCAAAAGCGCATTTTCGCCAACCGATCCTTCTGCTAGACATACTTTTGTGTCAGATGGGCTGTACAAGTAACGACAAACCCATTGACCCGACGAACGACACGGGCATTATCACTCGTGTTGGCAAACAAGGAGTATTGGACCGCTCGACCCGCCAAGCGCCGACGGACCGTGTTGTGTTGCGGGTCCACGAGGGAGGCCGATCATGAGCGCCGCATCGATCGAAGCACTGGCTGAAGCACTGAATGTCACACCCGAAGTGATGGCTCCCGGTCTGCAGGGGCGCCCCCAGCTTGTGCGCTGGACCTTCTCCCCGCGCGCCATGCCCGAAAGATCGCTAAGCGCCGGTGCGCTGACGCTGGCGCTGAACAGCTTCGCCGTGGTGTTGGAGGATGGCCACGGTCGTCATCGCTGTGAAGTTCCGCAGGGCGCAATCGGCTATATGCCGGCGGACTTTGGCGGCAGCTGGAGCTTCCCCGATCCGGTCGATTGTTTGCAGCTTTATCTGCCGCAGGACTGGCTACGCCGCACCGCGGCGCAGCATGGGTTGGACGCCGATCGCATCCATCTCCGTTGCGGGCTACTCCCCGACGATCCCTTCCTGACACAGGGAATGCATCTGCTCCTCGCCACAATGAAATGGCCGCGCGGCGTCGCGATGTTCACTGCCTCGGTCGGGCTGGCGCTCGCGCTGCGGCTGCTCGTCGCGCATGGCGATCAGGACAGTCCCGCCCCCACCGTCGCGCGGGGCGGACTGCCGCCACATCTGTTGCGCCGGGCGCAGGATTATATGGATGCTCACCTTGCGACCGCGCTCACGCTCGACGATGTCGCGCGCCAGATCGGGATCTCGCCGCGCCATTTCGCGCGGGCCTTCCGCCAATCGGTGGGCGTGCCGCCGCACCAATGGCTGCTGCGGCGGCGAATCGATGCCGCGCGCGAGCTGCTGGCGGCGGGTGACTCGCCGCTCGCCGAAGTGGCAGTGCAGTGCGGTTTCGCCGATCAGAGCCATTTCACCTCCACCTTCCGCCGCGCGACCGGCACGACGCCCGGGCGGTATCGCGGCGATCTGCGCACGGTCGGCTAAAGCGAGATTGGCAGGGACGGGCCGCCATCCCACATCGGGCGAGACAACCGCATGACTGGAGTGACGATGGACAAGCTGAACCTGAGCGAGGCCGAATGGCGCGAACGGCTGACTCCGGTACAATACCATGTGCTGCGCGAAGCTGGCACCGAACGGGCTTTCACCGGCGATTACAACAGCTTCAAGGGTGATGGCATCTTCACCTGCGCCGCCTGCGGGCTCGACCTGTTCGACAGCGCCGACAAATATGATTCGGGCTCGGGCTGGCCCAGCTTCACTCAGCCGATCGCGCCCGATCACGTGAGCGACCATGGCGACGATAGCCACGGCATGCGCCGCGTGGAGAATCGCTGCGCGCGGTGCGACAGCCATCTCGGCCACGTCTTCCCCGATGGTCCGCCGCCCACGGGTTTGCGCTATTGCATCAATTCGGTGTCGCTAGGCTTCAAGCCGCGCTGAGCCGACCACGCGCGGATCACCCCGCTGCCGTGCCGGAGTAGGTCCGGCATGGTGGCCGGGGCCTTTTGTGAAGCACCCTCGACCCGCCGCGCCCCAACCCAGCGCGCGCTTGTTCACCGCCGCGCGAAGCCCTATGCCGCGAGACGACGATGGCTCGAACTTCCTCCAAACCGCTTTGGCGGCGGCGGCTGGTGCCGGCGCTGCAACTCTTGATCGGCCTGGGCGTCGCGGCGGCGATCGCTTTGGCGGTGACGGTCTATGTCGCGGTCGGCCAGCTGCCGAGCTATGACGAGCTGAAATCCTCGCCCAACGGGCAGATGATCCGCGTCCACGCCGCCGATGGCACGGTGATCGTCTCGCTCGGGCCAAGCTATGGCGAGTGGCTGCCTTACGACCGGATCCCATCGGTGATGCGCGCCGCGATCATCGCCGTGGAGGATCGCCGCTTCCGCCAACATCCAGGCGTCGATCCGGTGGCGCTGGCGCGCATCACCAAGTTCGCGATCGACAATCGCGGGACCGGGCGGCGGCTGCAGGGCGCGTCGACCATCACCCAGCAGGTCGCGCGTACGATTTTTCTGTCGAACCGCTACACCCTAACCCGCAAGCTGCGCGAGGGTGTGATCGCGCTCGCGCTCGAACGCAAATTCAGCAAGGATCAGATCCTCGAACTCTATCTGAACAAGGTTTATTTCGGCGGCGGTGCGTACGGGATCGATGCCGCGTCGCGCAAGTTCTTCGGTCATGGGGCGGATCATCTGTCGCTGTCCGAAGCGGCGATCATCGCCGGCTTGGTCAAGGCACCCTCCAACTATTCGCCGACCGCCGATATCGATGCCGCGCGCGATCGCGGCCGGGTGGTGCTGGGGCTAATGCGCGAAACCGGCGTGGTGACGCCCGATGCGGCGGCGGCTGCCAATATCGGCGCGATCAGCTTCGTGCCCGAGCCCAAACAGAACAGCGTGCGCTATTTTACTGACTGGGCGCTGCCCCAGCTCGACGTGCTGATCGACGAGCACCAGCGCCCGCTGGAGGTGTGGACGACGCTCGATCTCAACGCCCAGCGCGCCGCCGACACGGCGATCCGGGGCAACGCTCCGGCGGGCGTGCAGGGCGCGCTGGTCTCGCTCGATCGCGACGGCGCGGTGCGGGCGCTGGTGGGCGGCAAGGATTATGTCTCGTCGATCTATAACCGCGCGACCCAGGCGACACGCCAGCCAGGCTCGGCGTTCAAGCTGTTCGTCTATCTGGCGGCGCTGGAGGCAGGACATAAGCCCGACGATCAGGTGGTCGATGAGCCGGTGACGATCGACGGGTGGAGCCCGCGCAACGATTCGCGGCGCAATATCGGGCAGACCACGCTGCGCACCGCGTTCGCTTATTCGATCAACACGGTCGCGGCGAAGATCGGCCAGGAAGTGGGCTTCGCGACGATCGCGGACATGGCCAAGCGCTTCGGCATCACCACGCCGATCAACACCCACCCGGCGATGGTGCTGGGCACCAGCGAGGTGCGGCTGATCGAGCTGACCCGCGCCTTCGCCTCGATCGGGAACAAGGGAGTCGCGGTAACCCCCTATGGTATCACGAAAGTTACCGCGAATGGGGTTACGATCTACGCGCATGAGGTCGATCGCAGCCATGTGCTGGTCGCCCCCTTCGTGGCGGAAGCGATGACCGATCTGCTGCAGACGGCGGTCAACACCGGCACCGGCAAGGCGGCGCAGATCGGACGCCCGGTCGCGGGCAAGACCGGCACCACCACCTCGACCAAGGACGGCTGGTTCCTGGGCTTTTCCAGTGGCTTGACGACCGGCGTGTGGATGGGACGCGACGATGCGCGGCCGGTCGCGGGGCTGCATGGTGGCACCGCGCCGGCGCGGGCGTTCGCGGATTATATGAAGGTCGCGGTCGCCAAGCGGCCGGTCGAGCAGTTCGAAACCGGGGTGACGCTGCCGGACGCGGCGGCGGGCCTGGGCGAGGAAGAGTATTTCGGCGGCCCCGATAACGGCCTGTTCGTCGGCCCCGATGGCCTCCCTCCGGCAACGGGGGGCACGCCCGGGCAGCCCGAGGACGACGCCGGGCCGCTCCCATCCTCGCCCGCGCCCCTGCCGGACAGCCGCGCGCCCGCTCCTGGCCAGTCGCCGCGTGAGGGCGATCCCCAACAGCTCGATCAGGCCTGGATCGACCGTGTGCTCGGCGGGCGCGACCGGCCGCCGCGCGGCGACCAACCCCGCCCCGCCCCGCGTCAGCCGACCGAGTCGCGCCCCAACCAGTGAAGCCCCGCCCCTTCGCGGCGTAGCCAGGCGCGCGCAGTCTCCGCATCGCGCCCGACCAGTTCGGCGACCAGCGCGTGGAAGGCCGGGCCGTGGTGCATGTGCACCCGGTGCGCCACTTCATGCGCCACGGTCGCGCGGCGGACCCGCGCGGGCGCCAGGATCAGCCGCCAGCTATAGCGGATCGCGCCCGAGGCGGCGCAGCTCCCCCAGCGGCTGCGCGGATCGCCGACCGCGACCTTGGCGACCGAGACGCCCAGCCGCGCGGCGAACTCATGCGTTTCGGCGGTGAGCACCGCCAGCGCCTCGCGCTTCAGCCAGGCGGTGACCCGCGCCGCGAGCCCCACCGCCGGCCCACCGACGATCAGCCGATCCCCCTCCCGCGCGACCCGGCGTGGGCGATCGGCGGCCCAGTCGATCGTCAGACGCGAATCGCCGAACGGGAACGACGCCCCCGGCGCGAACGGCCGTGGCTGGGGCAGGCGCGCGCGTTGCGCCGCGATCCACGGCGCCTGGCTTTCCGCCCATTCGAGCGCGGGGCCGAGCGCGGCGCGCTTTGGGAGCGTCAGCCGCACCGCCCCGCTCACCGGATCGACCGCGAGCCGCAGCCGCCGGGCGCCGGCGCGGCGGATGATGTCGATGTCGCCCCGGGTCACAAGTCCCGGTCGATCAGATGATGCTCGAGATCGCCCGCGTCATCCTCAGAGATCGTCCAGCCGCGCACCGATTGGCCGGCGCGGTGGATCGCCTCGGGATCGCCGCACACCAGATGGTGCCATTCGGGGAGCAGCTTGCCGTCCGCCACCAGCCGATAGGCGCAGCTCGACGGCAGCCAGTCGATCGTCGCGAGCTTGGCGGGGGTCAGCCGCACGCAATCGGGGACGAAGGCGTGGCGTTGGCGGTAATTGGTGCAGCGCGCGTTGCGGCGATCGAGCAGCCGGCAGGCGACGTTGGTGGGGAACAGCTCGCCCGTCACCTCGTCCTCCAGCTTATGGACGCAGCATTTGCCGCAGCCGTCGCACAGCGATTCCCACTGCGCGCGGTCGAGCTTGTCGAGCGGGGTGGTTTCCCAGAAGCGGCTCATGCCGCCCAGCGTTTGATGTCGGCGGCGATTTCCTCTGGCCCCTTGTCGTTGGGCAGCACCGCGAGCGGCTTGCCGGCGGGATCGAACAGATAGACCGCGGTCGAATGCTCCATCAAATAGCTGCCGGGGCTGGTGCCCGGCTGCTTCTGGGCGAAGATCGCGAAATCCTTCTCCACCTTGGCGATTTCGGCCGGCGTGCCGGTGAGGCCGACGATCCGGGGGTGGAAGGCGCGGACGAACTGCTTCACCTGCGCCGGGCGATCGCGTTCCGGATCGACCGTCACGAAGATCGGCGTCACCCGCCTGGCGAGCGCGGGGGCGTCGCGCTCGAGCAGCTTCAGCGCGCCCGCCACCTTCTGCAGATCGGTGGGGCAGACATCGGGGCAATAGGTATAGCCGAAATAGATCACCCGGTACTGGCCGGCGAAATCACGCTCCGACACGCGCCGGCCATCCTGATCGACCAGATCGAGCGGCCCGCCGAGTCGCGCGCCGGCGAGCGGCGGGCTCGGCTTTTCCGGCGCCCCCGGTTGCGCCGAACAGCCAGCGAGCAGAGCGGCGGCGGCGAGCGCCAGGGTACGAAAGCACTGGTTCATGGGGTGGGCTTGATCCTATATCGCTGCCATTCAACGGCGCTTTAGGGACGAGAGAGACGATGCGGAAGATGTTGGGGCTGATGCTGCTGCTCGCAAGCGCGCCGGCGGTGGCGCAGCTGGGCCAGTCGGACGGCTATAAGTTCCTGGAGGCGGTGAAGGAAGCCAAGGGCGCCGAGGCGACCGAGCTGCTGACCAAGCCCGGCACGACCGTGATCAACCACAAGGATTACAACAGCGGCGAAACCGCGCTGCACATCGTCGCCAAGCGCGGCGATGCGCTGTGGACGCGCTTCCTGCTGCAAAAGGGCGCCGATCCCAACACCCGCGACGGGCGCGGCAACACCCCGATGATGGTGGCGATCACCGTGGGCGCGAGCGATCTGGTGCCGATCCTGATCGCGGGCAAGGCCAATGTGAACCTGGCCAACCAATCGGGCGAAACCCCGCTGATTCGCGCGGTGCAGCGCCGCGACGTGCAGCTGGTGGGCGTGCTGCTGAAGGCGGGCGCCAATCCCGACCAGCCCGACAATCTCGCCGGACGTTCGGCGCGCGACTATGCGATCGACGATACCCGCTACCCTCAGCTTGCCGAGGCGTTCAAGGATGTTCCGAAGCGTAGCAGCCGGGGCGTGGCGGGGCCGACGCCCTGAGGGGGACGGCTTTCCGCGCTGTGGCTGACGGGCCGGGATGGGGTGGATAGCCGCCAGCCCTCTTTTAGGGTTTTCAATCGCGGGAAGCTGCCTCTATTTTATATGCGCAGCGGATGAGGGATGATCGATGAAAGGTCATTTGAAGTGGGCGTTCGGGCGCGAGCTGGCTGATCCGAGCCCAGGCGCAGGCTCACTGCCTACGTCAATGGAAGCGGGACAGGTCTACTCCTTTCGAACTCGGCCCTACACGGAGTTCTCACCTCCCGTGACGGGTCGATTTGCTGCGATCAAAATCCTCGGTATCAATAATAATTATGTCGCCGTTGCCGTTCTGGATGGCATTTGGTCTAACCCGCCGACTTTTAAGGAAATCGGAACCACATCTATAATCAACGAGCATCGTTTCGCCCACACGGGTGGGCCCGCCGTTTTCGGGGTAATCCGCGAGTGGTGGAAACCAATGAGCGATTTAGACGAGTTCAAATTCGTGGGAACGCAGCCTGTATCACGCACGGAACGATCGTTTTATGATGCGATTGTAGGCCACGCTCCCGGATCGCGTACTTCCACATTGTTCGCTGCCAATCACGCCGCGGAAGGTGAGTGGCGCTGGTCGAATGACCGGGAAGATGTCGTCATCGAGGTCGAGAAAAAGAACGCCAAGAATGAAGCCGAGCGAGCGGCCAAGGAGGAGCGGTATCGCACCCGGTTGAGCAATCTCACATGGGAGCAGCTTCAATCGGAGACTCCTTTCGAGAGATGGTCCCCATCGCCACCGTTCCCACCGGAAGAGTTCACCAATGCCGCTCGCGCAGTGGTCCGCAGTGCTTGCGATGCCCTCAAAGAGCTTGGCCCCAAGCCTCGCAGGGCGGATGTCCGGGCTGTTCTGAAGAAGACCGTCACCTGGTTCAACGAAGCGGACGAGAAGGCCGGTAACGTCATCGAAACCGAGGAACGCGAGGACATATGCGCGGTGCTCGAAGAGATGGCCCATGTGGCGCGGCAGAAGGTCCTCGTGGAGGAGATAGACGAGTGGCGCGAGTGGTAAAGCTTGGAGCGGTTTTTCAGTAAAACGGCAGGTTTCGGGTCGTTCGATCCTCTGCCTTAATGGTAGAAATTAGAGGCGTAAGCAGCCATCCCCCCTCTCCCTTCAAGGGGGAGGATAGCGAAGCTTACGAGCTTGCTTGTTGGCGAAGCTTGGAGCGGGTGAGCGGTGCCGCGCGCATGGCCGATCCAAACGCCTCCAAGGGGTAGCGGGAAGGTCCACGGACAGCGGGGCGATCGATCCCTGCGATTCGCTCCCCGTTATCCACGTTATCCACAGGCCGACCCCCGCCTTTTATGCTTGGGGCGACTCGGTTCGCGTGACAAGCTCTGGGCATAGGCCAAGCGGTCGGGCGGACGGAAACTGAAGCAAGATCAAGGGCTTATACCTGGAAATTGCAGGTGCTGGGCGCGGCGAGAGCCATGGTCGGCGCGGCGAAATCCGGGGGAATGCCGGGAAGCTGGCGCGGCGGGTGCAAGCCCAAGGCGGATGGCGAAACGGCATTCGGCAAAGCCGGCAAGCGCCATTTTTTGACGAGAGTGGCGGGAGTCCAAGCTTTGCGGATCGTTCGCGGCTGCCAGCCGGGGCCTTCGGGTCTCGACCGACGGACGAGAGCGGTGACGGCGCCCATCGGCCGCGAGGCCGCGCTGGGTCGCCATGCCGCCGAAACCAGATGGCGGCGCCCGGGCCGAATATCCTTCGGGATGCGCGGCGCGGGAGACGCCAACGAAGTCCGGCGACAGGGGGTCGATCGCGAGATCGGCCCCCATTTTCGCGGCCCCCTTCTCGGGTGCCGGCGCGGCGCCTGTCTGCCCCGGCGAGCGCCCCGCGCGTTACCGATCGGCCGCCGCCGTGCAGGCGCGCCACGCCTCGACCAGCGCGCGCGCCCGGCCCGCGACCAGCTCGGCGCCATCCCCCGCGCGGTAGAGCGCGCCGCCGACGCCGATCCCCGCCGCTCCGGCGCCCAGCCATTCGGCGAGCGTCTCGGCATTGGTGCCGCCCACCGCCCAGAACGGCGTGCCGGCGGGCAGCACCTCGCGCACCGCCTTCAGATGCGCGGCGCCGAGCGTACCCGCCGGAAACAGTTTCAGCGCCTTCGCCCCGGCGCCCAATGCGATGAACGCCTCGCTCGGGGTGAGGCAGCCGGGGAGCAGATCGAGCCCCAGCGCCACCCCGCGCGCGATCACCGCCGCGTCGGTGTTGGGCGTCACCATCAGCCGCGCGCCGGTGCCGGCGAGCGCCTCGGCCGCTTCGACCGTCAGCACCGTGCCGCCGCCGATCAGCGCGGTACGGCCGAACTCGGCCTGAAGCCGGGCGATGCTCGTCGTCGGCTCGGGCGAGTTGAACGGCACCTCGATCGCGCGGATGCCGGCCTCGATCAGCACGCGGCCGATCGCGGGCGCCTCGGCGGGGGTGAGACCGCGCAGGATCGCGACGATCGGCGGCGCGCCCTGGGCGAGCAGATCGGCGAGCGTCATGGCATGTCCTCCAGCAATTCGAGCCCGGCGATCACGCAGGCGTCGCCGTCGAGCGTGCGGTGGGCGCGGCCCTGGTGGTCGCAGGCGCGGGCATAGGCGTCGGTCAAGCCGGGCGCGCCGATCAGCGTCACCGCCGCGCCATCACCGGCGGCGGCGAGTTCGTGGCCGATCAGCAGCCCCGAGAGATAACCCTTGGCCCAGCCCGGAGTCCGCCCCTCGCGCAGTTGCGCGGCGCGCGCCGCGAACAGCGCGCCGAGCAGATCGCGGTCTCGCGCGCGGTCGAGCCCGGCGGCGAAGCCCTCCGCCTCGCCGCTCGCCGCGCCCGGCAGGCGGGTGAGCGTCGATTGCAGGAGCAGCGCGTAGAGCTCGCCGGTGAAGAAGGTGCGGAACGCGCGGACCACGCCGTCCTCCAGCCACGCCCATTTGCTGTGGGTGCCGGGGTGGACGATCAGCTGGCGCCCATGCGCGAGCGCGGGATCGAGCGCCAGCGCGCCGAAAATCTGCGTCTCCTCGCCGCGCATCACGTCGGGCGCGGCGCCCGGCGGCATCGCCAGCCCGGCGGCGATCGTCAGCGGCTGACCGGCGAGCATCAGTCGCGCCGCGCCCGCCGCCCAGGCGGCGCGATCGGCGGGGCAATCGACATAGGGCACCTCGTGCAGCGCCCCGCGCGCGCCGACCATCCCGGCGAGCCGCACCGGCGCGGTGCCCGCCCAGTCGCCCAGCGCCTCCCGCAGCGCATCGGCGGCGGGCGCCTTGAGCGCGCCGATTCCCGGCCCCTCGCGCCGTTCCCAGCCGCCCTGCCCGTCGGCGCGGAACAGCCGTAGCCGGCTGGTGCCCCAGTCGCCCAGGATCACCGCGCCACCTTCGGCGCGGCGAAGCCCGGCACCGCCACCTCGAACGCGAACAGCCCGCCCGCCGCCGGGTGCGCGGCGGGATCGAGCCCGATCGCGGCGCTCGTCACATAAGCGGTGCGGAAATCGCGCCCGCCGAGCGCGAGCTTGGTCGGCTGCGCGCAGGGCAGGGCGACGCGATCGGTCCGCTGGCCCGCGGGCGAATAGCGCACCGCCGCCGCCCCGCCCCACAGCGCGACCCACAGCCCCCCTTCGGCATCGCAGACGATGCCATCGGGATGCCCCTCGCCCCGCGCGATCTCGGCGAAGCGCGCGCCCGGCCCCAGCCCGCCATCGTCGTGCAAGGCGTGGCGCCAGATGATCCCGGCGAGCGTATCGACATGGTAGAGCCACGCGCCATCGGGGCTCACCGCCGGGCCGTTGGTGATCACGCAGCCCCCGGCGAGCGGCTCGGGCGCGGCGGCGCCGTGGCGGTAGCACCAGATGCGCCCGGTCGCGTCGCGCTCGCCATCGTGCATCGTGCCGAACCACAGCCTGCCGGCGCGATCGACGCAGCCATCATTGGTGCGATCCCCGGGCGTCGCCGGCACGGCGGCGAGCGGGGTCAGGCCCGTTTCCGGGCGGAAGCCGAACAGCTGCAAGTCGCTGCCGATCACCAGACCGCCATCATCGGCCGCGACGACGAAGCTCGGCTGGCCGCCCAAGGGGAAACTGTCGCGCGCGCCGCCCTCGGGCGTGAAGCGGTGGAGCAACCCCTGCTTGATGTCGACGAACCACAGCCAGCCGCGCTCGGGCACCCATAGCGGCCCCTCGCCCAGGCGCGCGCCAACCGACCAGACCAATTCAGCTTTCATCGGCCATGCCTTACGCTAGTTGCCCGCGCTGGCCCATATAGCATTCTGAATTTCCTCACGAATCGCACGGCGGCGTCAACCGCCGCGTCCGCTTGATCCGGACCGCGCTTTGCGCCAGCTTCGGCTGGCCGCCACGAAAGGAATTTCCATGCGCCTGCCGCTATTTGCCGCGCTGCTGACCCTCGCCACGCCCGCGCTGGCGCAGGACCGCGAGGTGAGCATCCCCGGTCCACAGGGTGCGCTCCACGGCGCGTTGCTCGCGCCGAAGCAGGCGAAGGCGGTGGTGGTGATCATCCCCGGCTCCGGCCCTACCGATCGTGACGGCAACAATCCGCTGGGGGTGCGCGCGCAGAATCTGAAACTGCTCGCGGAGGGGCTGGCGCAACAGGGCGTCGCCAGCATCCGCATCGACAAGCGCGGGCTGTTCTCCAGCGCCGCCGCGATCGCCAACGCCAATGCGGTGACGATCGCCGATTACGCCGCCGACGCGCGCGCCTGGGCGGCGTTCGCGGCGAAGGAAGCGGGCCTGCCCTGCGCCTGGCTGGTCGGGCATAGCGAGGGTGGGCTGGTCGCGCTCGCCGCCGGCAACGCGCCGACGATCTGCGGCCAGGTGCTGGTGAGCTCGCTCGGCCGGCCCTATGGCGAGGTGATCAGGGCGCAGATTCACGCCAACCCGGCCAACGCCGCGATCCTCGCCGATGCCGACCGGGCGCTCGACGCGCTCCAGGCCGGCAAGACGATCGACGTCAGGGGCTTCCACCCCGCGCTCCAGCAACTGTTCAACCCCGCGGTCCAGCCCTTCCTGATCGACGCTTTCCGCCAGAACCCGCGCGAGCTGGCCGCCGCGCTGAAAGGTCGGGTGATGATCGTCCAGGGCCAGGCCGATCTCCAGGTAACCCAGGCCGATGCCGCCGCGCTGAAGGGCGGCGCGCCCTTCGCCGAACTGCTGCTGGTGCCGGGCGTCAACCATGTGCTGAAGCATGTCGATGGCACCCCAGGCGACAATCTCGCCAGCTATGCCATCCCCGATCGCCCGATCGCGCGCGAAGTGGTGGACGGGATCGCGAGCTTCGTCACCACCAAGCCCCAATGAAAACGCGGTAGATCGCTTCTTAACCATCGCCGGTTAAGTGCATGGGCCATGGCACGGTCCTGCGATCTATGCGGAGATACGCTCAGCCGCGCGGGGGTCGCCCGCTGCATGGTCCCGCATTGCCCCGCAAAACAGGAACGCGGTGGCGCGCGCGTGCTGGGGCTGTTGGTTCCCGCGCTGCTGCTCGCGGCAAGCGTCGTCGGCGTGGCGGCGCTGATCGTCCAAGCCCAACGGCCGAGCGAATCGACGAGCCCGTTCGCGCCGAGCCCGGGCAATGGCTTCGCCGCGCTCGACACCGGCCATGGCGCGGTCGATGCCCCGAGCAGCGGCGCGGCGCCGGTCGCGAGCGGCGGGATCGACGCGATCGTGGTGCCGGCGGGATTGCTCGGCCCGGCCGACCCGCGCGCCGCGCGGAAGGTGCAGAATTTTTCCTGCGATAGCGCCACGGCAAGCCCCGCCCGCCAGCTGGTGTGCAACCATTGGGAGCTGGCGACGGTCGACTATAATCTGGCGCTCGCTTATCGCCACGCGCTCGCCGCTGTGCCCAATCCGGCCGCGCTGCGCCGCGAACAGCGCGGCTGGCTCCAGGCGCTCGACCGCCAGCGCGAGGCGACGCGGATTCTCCAGCATTATCAGGCGCGGCTCGAACGGCTGAGCAAGCCCGCCGCCTGACCCCCCTCTCGACGGCTGGCCCCGCGCGCGGCTAGAGCACCGCCATGCAGCCCCCCGTCGCCCCGCGCCGCCCGCAGACCGCAACCCATCACGGCATCACTCTCGAAGACCCCTATGCCTGGCTGAAGGACCCCGGCTATCCCGAGGTGAAGGACGCCGAAATCCTGGGCTATCTGGAGGCCGAGAACGCCTATTTCGAAGCCGCGATGGCGCCCCACCGGCCGCTGATCGACCGGCTTTATGAAGAGCTGAAGGGGCGCATCAAGGAAGACGACGCCTCGGTGCCGCAAAAGGATGGCGACTGGCTTTATTGGACCGCGTTCGAAACCGGCGGCCAATATCGCAAATGGTGGCGCAAGCCGGTGGCGGGCGGCGCCGACCAGCTGATCCTCGACGAACCCGCGCTGGCGGAAGGCAAGGAATATTTCCGCCTGGGTGCTTTGGCGGTGAGCAACAATGGCCGCTGGCTCGCTTTCGCGATCGACGACAATGGCTCCGAACGCTTCGAGCTGCGGGTGAAGGATCTGGCGACGGGCGAGCATCTGCCCGACGTGATCCCCGGCATCCTCTCCGAAATCATCTGGACCGCCGACGATGCCGGCTTCCTCTACGGCCTCGCCAACGCGCAGTGGCGCACCGACAATGCCCGCTTCCACCGGCTGGGCGACGATCCGGCGAACGATGTCGAGCTGTTCAAGGAAGCCGATGAGGGGTTCCGCGTCGGCGTCGGCGAGACGAGCGACCGGCGATGGCTGGTCGTCTCGACCGGCGATCATGTGACCAGCGAGGTCTATCTCCTCCCGGCGGGCGATCCGCTCGCGCCGCTGAAGCTCGTCTCGGCGCGGCAGCCGGGGCGCGAATATGATGTCGATGCGCGCGAAGGCACGCTGTTCATCCACACCAACGACACCCACCCCAATTTCCGCCTCTGCACCGCGAGCATCGCCGCGCCGGACATTTGGGAGGAGCGGATCGCGCCTTCCGACCAATTCTACATGACCGGGGTGACGATCTTCCGCGATTTCTTCGTGGTGGAGGGCCGCGAGGACGGGCTCGATCAGATCGAGCTCCACCGCTACGAAGGGGGCGCCGCCAAGCGGATCGCTTTCCCCGAGGCGAGCTATGTCGCCGGGCTGGGCGACAATCCCGAATATGCGACGGACGTGCTGCGCATCGGCTATGAATCGATGGTCACGCCCGGCACCGTCTATGATTACCACGTCGCCGACGACCGGCTTCAGGTGCTGAAGGTCCAGGAAATCCCCTCGGGCTATGATGCCGCGAAATACGCGACCGAGCGGCTGAAGATCCGCGCGCGCGACGGGACGATGGTGCCGGTGTCGATCGTCTATCCGCAGGGCTTCCCGCGCGATGGCTCGCGCCCGCTCTATCTCTATGCGTACGGCGCCTATGGCTATGCGGTGCCGCCGGGCTTTTCGACCGGGCGGCTGTCGCTGCTCGATCGCGGCTTCGCCTTCGCGATCGCGCATATCCGCGGTGGCGACGATCTCGGCCAGCAATGGTATCTCGACGGCAAGCTGGAGAAGCGCACCAACAGCTTCAACGATTTCGTCGATGTGGCGAAGGCGCTGATCGAGGGCGGCTGGACCAGCGCCGGCCGCATCGCGATCGCCGGACGCTCGGCGGGGGGCGAGCTGATGGGGGCGGTGGTCAACAGCGATCCCGAGCTGTGGGGCGCGGTGATCGCCGATGTGCCGTTCGTCGATGTGCTGAACACCATGCTCGACGCCGAACTGCCGCTGACCCCCGGCGAATGGCCCGAATGGGGCAACCCGATCGAGGACAAGGCCGCGTTCGAGCTGATCCGATCGTACAGCCCCTATGACAATGTGGCGGCCAAGGCCTATCCGCCCTTGTTCATCTCGGGCGGCCTGAACGACCCCCGCGTGACCTATTGGGAACCCGCCAAATGGGCGGCCAAGCTGCGCGCGACCAAGACCGACGCCAATCTGCTGCTGCTGAAGACCAATATGGGCGCCGGGCATGGCGGCAAATCGGGCCGGTTCGAGAGTTTGCGCGAACTCGCCGAGGAGCACGCCTTCGTGCTGTGGCAGCTGGGGGTGGCAGCGTGAGGCGCGGCAAAGCCCTCTCCCCTTCAGGGGAGAGGGGTTGATGTTCACCCACCCCTTCACCGCCACCCCCGCCGACATCGACGAGCTTGGCCATGTCAACAACGCGGTCTGGGTGCGCTGGATTCAGGCGATCGCGGTCGCGCACTGGGCGCATCTCGCGACGCCCGAGGAGCAGGCGGCGTTCTTCTGGGTGATCACCCGGCACGAGATCGACTATCGCGGCAATATGCGCGCCGGCGAGACCGCGACCGGCGAAACCTGGGTCGCCGATCCGCCCAAGGGCGCGCGCTTCGATCGCCATGTCCGCTTCGTGGACGCGGGCGGCAAGGAACTGGTGCGCGCCGTCACCACCTGGGCGATGATCGAACGCGCGAGCGGCCGGCCGATGCGGGTGCCGGCCGAACTCGCCGCCCGGTTCCTTTCGGCATGAGCCTGAAGTTCCTCGGCCAGTTCCTGCGTCACCCGCGATCGACCGGGGCGGTGTGGCCGTCCTCCCCCGCGCTTGCCCGCGCGATGGCGGCGGCGGTGCCGAGGGCGGCGCGGCTGATCGTGGAATATGGCCCGGGCACCGGCGTGTTCACCGCCGCGCTGCGCCGCGCGCATCCCCAGGCGCGGCTGATCGCGATCGAGTATAACCCCGCCTTCCACGCCGCGCTCGCCGCGCGCTTCGCGGGTGATCCGCTGGCGGAGCCGGTGCTGGGATCGGCGGCGGACGTGGCCGCGATCCTCGCCGCGCGCGGGCTGGGCGCGCCGGAGGCGATCGTCTCGGGCCTGCCCTTCACCTCGCTGCCCGCCGCGCTCGGCGAGACGATCCTGGCGGAGACCGCGCGGCTGCTGGGTGCCGAGGGGCGCTTCGTGCTGTTCCAATATTCACGCGCGCGGATCGGGCTCATCAGCCGCCATTTCGCGCGGATCGAGGCGCGGCGGGTATGGGCGAACCTGCCACCCGCCTGGGTGCTGGGGTGCGATAATCGCTGAGCGGGGCTCCCCGCTTCCACCCACCCCAACCCCTCCCTGCCAGGGAGGGGCTAGCCAAGCCTTATGTCGCGTCCCCCCTCCCTGAAAGGGAGGGGCTAACCGAGCCTTATGGCGCGTCTCCCCTCCCTGAAAGGGAGGGGCCGGGGGTGGGTCCGTTCGGGGAGCAGCCCCTACCGCTCCAGCCGCGTCACATGGCCCATCTTGCGCCCGGCGCGGCGGCTCTTGCCGTAGAGGTGGAGATGGGTGTCGTGCGCGCCGAGCGCGCCGCGCCAATCGCCCAGATCGCCGATCAGATTCTCCATCACCACCCGGCTGGCGGTGAGCCCGGTATCGCCGAGCGGCAGGCCGCAGATCGCGCGGATATGGTTTTCGAACTGCGAGGTGCGCGCGCCCTCGATCGTCCAATGCCCCGAATTATGGACGCGCGGCGCCATTTCGTTGAACACCGGCCCGTCCGCCCCGGCGAAATATTCGCACGCGAGCACGCCGACATAATCGAGCCGGTCGGCGATCCGCCCGGTCAGCGCCGCCGCCTCGGTCCACAAAGCCGCGACTTGCGGAGGGGCGGGCAAGGTCGAGCGCTTCAGGATGCCCTGCTCATGCTCGTTATGCGGCGGGGCGTAGCTCACCATCGCGCCATCGGCGCCGCGCGCGAGCAGGATCGAGAATTCGTGCGCGAAATCGACGAGCCCCTCGACGATCGCCGCGCGCCCGCCGACCGCGGCCCAGGCATCCGCCGCCGCGCCCGGATCGGCGATACGCACCTGGCCCTTGCCGTCATAGCCAAGCGTCAGCGTCTTGAGGATCGCCGGCGTCCCGATCGCGGCGAGCGCGGCTTCCAGCTCGGCAAGGCTCTCAACCCGCCGCCACGGCGCGGTGCGCCCGCCGAGCCCGGCGACGAAGCGCTTCTCGTTCGCCCGGTCCTGCGCGACACCGAGCGCGCCGGGATTGGGATGCACCGGCACCTTGGTCGCGAGGTAACTGACGGGCGCGAGGGCGATATTCTCGAACTCGTAGGTCACCACGTCGCACGAGGCGGCGAAATCATCGAGCACGATATGGTTATGGTAATCGGCGCGGATGAAGCTGGAGGCGGTCTGCGCCGCGACGCTCTCCTCATCGGGCGCCAGCACCAAGGTTCGGTAGCCGAGCTGCGCGGCGGCGGCCGCCAGCATCCGCCCGAGCTGGCCGCCGCCCAGGATGCCGATGGTGGCGCCGGGCTCCAGCAGCGCGCGGTCAGGCATCGGGCGCCTCGGCCACGCTCTCGGTCTGCGCCGCGCGCCATGCCGCGAGCCGTTCGCCGAGCGCGGCGTCGTTCAGCGCCAGGATCGCGGCGGCGAGCAAAGCCGCGTTCTTCGCCCCCGCCACCCCGATCGCCAGCGTGCCGACCGGAATCCCGGCGGGCATCTGCACGATCGAGAGCAGGCTATCGAGCCCGTTCAGGCTTTTCGATTGCACCGGCACGCCCAGCACCGGCAGCGCCGTCATCGCCGCCGCCATGCCGGGCAGATGCGCCGCCCCGCCCGCGCCGGCGATGATCACCTTCAGCCCGCGCCCCGCCGCGCTTTTGGCATAGTCATAGAGCCGATCCGGGGTGCGGTGCGCCGAGACGACGCGGCGCTCATGCGCCACCCCCAGCGTATCGAGCAGATCGGCGGCGTGGCGCATCGTCTCCCAATCAGAGGTGCTGCCCATGATGATGCCGACCAACGCCATGCTCGCCCCCGCTGCGGGAAGCCCCGCCCCTTAGCGACCGGGACGGCGGCGGGCAAGGCGGGGCTCGCCAGCGGCGGGCGGGTGCGTTAGCTTGCGGCCATGTCCTTGCCCGACAGCCAATCCCCGGCCGCCGACGAGCGCGCGGGCCTGGGCGATTTCGCCCGCCGCTTCGCCGGGCCGCTGCGACGCTTCTTCGCGCGCCGGCTGGGCAACGAGGCCGATGTCGCCGATCTGGTGCAGGACGTGTTCGAGCGGCTGAGCCGGCTCGACGATCCGGGCGCGATCCAGCGCGCCGAAAGCTTCGTGTTCGTCACCGCCGCCAATGTGCTGAAGGACCATGCCCGGCGCGGCCGGGTGCGCGGCGCGGGGCAGCACGAACCGATCGAGCCCCATGCCGAGACACTTCCCGGTTCGGAGATTCCGCCCGACCGCGTCTTGGCGAGCAGGAAGATCGCGGCGCAACTGCACGCGGCGCTGCTCGAACTGCCCGAGCGCAGCCGCGATGTGATCGTGCTGCGCCTGTTGGAGGGTTGGAAGATGGCCGATGTCGCCGCCGCGCTCGGCATTTCGACCCGGGCGGCGGAAAAGCACCAGGCGCGTGCGCTCGCTCATCTCGCCGAGCGGTTGCGGGGTTGGCGATGAGCGAGCGGCGGGGGATCGAGGCGGCAAGCTGGGCGGCGCGGCGCGCCGAGCCCGATGCCGGCGCCGAGGCGGAGCGCCGCTTCGCGCGGTGGCACGCCGATCCGCTCAACGCCGACGCTTATGACGCGGCGGCGGCGACCCTGGCGTTGACACGCGATCTTGCCGACAGCGCCGAACTCCAGGCGCTGCGGCGGGCGACCCTTAGCCGCGTCGCCCGGCGCGGGGTGCGGCGCGCGGCGTTCGCGCCCCGGCTCGCGGCGGCAGCGGCGGCGCTGCTCGTCGTCGCGCTGCCGCTCGGCCTCGTGGTCCGCGCGCCGATGGCGGCGGCGACCGAATATCGCACCGATCGCGGCCAGAAGCTTGACGTGACGCTCGAGGATGGCTCGCGGGTGACGCTCGATACCGACAGCCGGGTGCGCCTCGCCTACACGGCGCGCGAGCGGCGGCTGGTGCTGCTCGCGGGGCAGGCGCGGTTCGAGGTCGCCAAGCATCAGCCGCGCCCCTTCATCGTCGAGGCGGGCGAGCAGCAGGTGACGGCGCACGGCACCGAATTCGACGTGCGGCTCGATCCGGCGCAGACCCGCGTCGCGCTGATCGAGGGGCGGGTGACGGTCGCGGGCCGGGCGGGCGCCCCCGTCGCGATGCGCCCGGGCGATCTGCTCGTGGCGGGCGCGCGCGGGATGAAGGTGCAGCGCGATCCGCGCGCGGTGGAGGCGCTCACCAGCTGGAACGAGGGGCTGGTGATCGCGCAGGACGAACCGCTTGCGACCGTCGCCGCCGAGATGAGCCGCTATGCCCGCCGCCCGATCCGGGTGGAGGGCGCCGCCGCGCGAATCCGGGTGAGCGGCGCCTTCCGCGCGGGCGCGACCGAGAGTTTCGCCGAGGCGCTCGCGCTCGGCTTCCCGGTGCGCGCCGAACGCGGCGCCGATGGCGCGATCGTGCTGGTTCCGGCGGCGCCAAAAAAATAACCATTCCTGGTTCGGGTTTCCCCGCTCGCTGCGTTTTACCCGGTGAGCGCCCCGATTGAGGGCGCCCTGACGCAGGGAGATGGATCGATGACCAAGCGCTGGCTTTTGCTGCATGGGGCCGCGCTCGCGGCGCTCGCTTCCGCGCTGCCGGTACGCGCCGCCGCGCAAAGCACCATCGAGTGGCGGATCGACCGCCAGGAACTCGGCACCGCGCTGATCGCCTTTTCGCGCCAGAGCGGGCGCCAGGTATTGTTCGCGCCCGAACTGGTGCGCGGCAAGACCGCGCGCCCCTTGCGCGGGCGGATGGAGCCGACGCGCGCGCTCGCCGCGCTGCTGCGCGGATCGGGGCTGCACTATCGCGAGGCGAACGGCGGCACGCTGCTGATCGAGCCGGCGCGCGCGACCCAGTCCCCCGCCGATCCCGCCCCGGCGCCGGCGGGCGCGCAGACCCCGGCCCCCAACCCCACCGAGACCCCCGCCGCCGATGCCGCCGCCGAGCCGCCGGTGCAGGAGGATATCGTCGTCGTCGGCACCGCGGGCGGCGGCACCCGGCGCCAGAACGCCGCCTTCGCGGTGACGAGCATCGACAGCACCACCGCGCAGCGGCTCGGCGCGCAGAGCACCGCCGAGGTGCTGCGCGTCGTCCCCGGCGTCAGCACCGAAAGCTCGGGCGGCAAGAACGGCGCGAACATTTTCGTGCGCGGCTACCCCTCGGGCGGCGACGCCGAATATGTGACGCTGCAATATGAAGGCGTCCCCTTCTTTCCGCCGCCGACGCTGTCGTTCCTCGAAAATACCCAGCTGATCCGCACCGACGAAACGCTCGGCCGGGTCGAGGCGGTGCGCGGCGGCACCGGCGCCTTGTTCTCGAACGGGCAGCCGGGCCTCACCGTCAACTTCGTCCAGCGCGAGGGCGGCCAGAAGCGCGAAGGGCTGGTGAAGCTGCAGGGCACCGATTTCGGCGAGTTCCGCGCCGACGCGGTCGCCTCCGGCCCGATCGACAGCAACACCACCTTCCTCGTCGGCGGTTTCTACAATGTCGCGAGCGGCATCCGCGACCCGCGCTTCGACGCCGAGCGCGGCGGGCAGATCAGCGGCAATATCCGCCATGATTTCAGCCGGGGCAGCGTGCTGGTGTTCGGGCGTTATCTCGACGATCGCGGCCAGTGGCTGCTGCCGATCCCGGTGATCCAGAATGGCGACCGGATCAGCGCCTATCCCGGCTTTTCCGCCGGCACCGGCACGTTGCTCGGCCCCGATAACCGCTTCGGCACGCGCAACGATGGTTCGCGAATCGATCTCGGCAACGGGCGCGGCGCGCAGATCGGCAATGTGGGCTTCAACGCCGAATATCGCCTGACCGACGGGCTCCAGTTCCGCGACCGCTTCAGCTATCTGGTCGGGCGCGCGGATACGTTCGGGCTGGTGCCCGGCGGCACCGCGCCGCAGAGCGCCGCCACCTTCGCCGCCGGGCTTGGCGGCACGATCCGCTCGCTCAATTTCGTCGCCGGCGGCGCGGCGGCGGACCCCAACACCCAGATCGTCCAGGCCGGGCAGTGGAGCGTCACCAAGCGCATCGAATCCTACGTCAACGACGCCGCGCTCGAATGGAAATATGGCCGCAACAAGCTGACCGGCGGCATCTTCTACACCAGCTACAGCTCGCGCGATCGCTGGAACCTGGGCAACAGCCTGTTGCTCACCGCCGAACCCAATGCCCGCCGCCTCAACCTGGTGCTGAACGACGGCCGGATCGTGACGCGCGACGGCTATACCGGCGGCTCGTTCTTCAACGTCAACGCCGATTATTCGGGCGAGGACATCGCCGGCTATCTGGTCGACGAATGGCAGATCACCGACAAGCTGCGGATCGACGCCGGCGTGCGCTACCAGAATCACAGCGTCGATGGCCGGCTGGAGAATAACGGCAGCACCGGCGCGGCCGGGCTCGATGGCAACCCGCTGACGCTCTACGACAATAACGATGCGGTGCTGAACGGCACTTTCCGCACGATCCGCTATCGCGGCGATGCCTGGTCGTGGACGGCGGGCGTCAATTACGACTTCACCCGCCAGGTCGGCGCGTTCTTCCGCTATAGCCGGGGCAACAGCTTTCCCTTCTTCGACAATCTGCGCGACGGCATCACCGTGGCGCCGCGCGTCGATAGCTATGAAGGCGGGGTGAAAGTGTCGGCGGGCAAGGTGAGCGCCTATGTCACCGCCTTCCACAACGACTTCAACGGCCTCGCCACCACCGTCATCACCAATGGCGCGCCGATCGCCTCGATCGGCGGGGCGAGCGCGACCGGCGTCGAGTTCGAAGGCGCGGTGCGGCCGGTGCGCGGGCTGTCGGTGACGGGGTCGGCGACCTATCTCGACGCGACCTACAGCAACTTCTTCACCGATGGCGGGCGCACCAACCTGTCGGGCAACACGGTGCAGCGCCAGCCGCGCTGGCAGTGGCGGGTGACGCCTGCCTATGATTATGACTTCGGCAACCGCACCAAGGCGGGCGCTTTCCTGACCGTGGGCTATATCGGCCGCCGCTTCTCCGACGTGCAGAACCAGCAGGTGCTGCCGAGCTATTACAAGGTCGATGCCGGGATCACGATCGATGTCGGGCCGGTGCAGTTCGCGGTGCTGGGCGACAATCTCACCGACACGATCGGGCTGACCGAGGGCAACCCGCGCGTGATCGGCGCGCAGGGCGGCGGCGCGATCTTCGCGCGCCCGATCGTCGGGCGATCGGTGCGGTTCGCGGGCACGGTGCGTTTCTAGAGCCTCCCCTTGGCGGCCGGTGCGGGGTACCGTGCCGGCCGCACCTTTTTGCCCGGAGGGATCGATGCGCGCCCTGTTTGCCGCCCTGCTGCTGCTCGCCGCGCCCGCCGTGGCCCAAACGCCCGCCGCCGCCCCGCCCACGCCCGCCGAACATTATGGCGCGCTGTTCCGCGCGGTGCAGCTCGGCCGCGTCTTCCCCGACAACAAGACCTTCGTCGACGCGGTGCCGAAGCGCCCGGTCGCCGCGATCCTCGCCGATTATGCGCGCGAGCAGCCGAGCGATGCCGCCGCGCTGCGCGCCTTCGTCCTCGCCAATTTCACCGTGCCCGGCGTCAACGACGTGGCGGCGGACCCGCTTCGCGCGCATATCCGCGCGCTGTGGCCGATCCTCACCCGGCCCCCGCTCACCCCCGCGCCCGGCGGCTCGGCGCTCGCCTTGCCCCGGCCCTATGTCGTACCCGGCGGGCGGTTCCGCGAGATTTACTACTGGGACAGCTATTTCACCCTGCTCGGGCTCAAGGCCGATGGCGAGGACGCGTTGATCGAGGCGATGCTCGATAACTTCACGTCGCTGATCGAGCGTTACGGCCACATCCCCAACGGCACGCGCAGCTATTATCTCAGCCGCTCGCAGCCGCCCTTTTTCGCGCTGATGCTCGATCTGTCGGCCAATCGCGACCCCGCGGTTGCCGCGCGGCGGTTGCGGGCGCTGCGGCGCGAATATGCCTTCTGGATGCGCGGCGCCGCCTGTCTCGGCGACGCGGGCGCCTGCGAGCATGTCGTGCGGATGCCCGACGGATCGCTGCTCAACCGCTATTGGGACGCGAAAGCCACCCCGCGCGACGAAAGCTTCGCCGAGGACAGCGCGACCGCCGCCGGCGCCGCCGACCGGCCAAGGCTGTGGCGCGATCTGCGCTCGGCGGCGGAAAGCGGCTGGGACTTCAGCTCGCGATGGCTGGCGGACGGCAAGACGCTCGCGACGATCCACACGACCGACATCGTGCCGGTCGATCTCAACAGCCTGCTCTTCGCGGTGGAAGCGCGGATCGCCGCGCGCTGCCGGGCGGCGGGTGACCGCGCCTGCGCCGCCGAGTTCGCCAGCCGCGCGGAGGCGCGCAAGGCGGCGATGGCGCGCTACCTCTGGTCCGCCGCGCGTGGCTGGTACGCCGATTTCGACCGCGCGACCGGCAAGCCCAGCGATCGCCTGTCGGCGGCGACGCTCTATCCGCTGTTCACCGGCGTCGCCGGACCGGCGGAGGCGAGCGCCGTCGCTAAGACCGTCCAGGCGCGACTGCTGGCGCCGGGCGGGCTGCGCACCACCGAAGTCGCGACCGGCCAGCAATGGGACCGGCCCAATGGCTGGGCGCCGCTGCAATGGATCGCGATCGACGGTCTTGCCCGCACCGGCCAGCCGGCGCTCGCCCGCGACATCGCCCGCCGCTGGCTGACGACCGTGAACGCCGCCTTCGCCGAGACGGGCAAGCTGCTCGAAAAATATGATGTCGAGGAACGCCGCCCGGGCGGCGGCGGCGAATATCCGCTGCAGGACGGCTTCGGCTGGACCAACGGCGTCGCGAGCGCGTTGCTCGATCGCTACCCCGATCTCGCGCCGGAAAAGCCCTAGCCCGGCGGGCCGTCATCAATCTGTCGCACGTCGCCGTCCCGCCGCCGCCGCCAGCGGAACCAACCATCCCGCCTGCCGTTGCGCGTTTCGTTGGCAAGACGGAGAACCCCATGACCCTACCCCTTATCAAGGCGGCGAGCGCCACCGTGATCCTGGCGTCGGCGCTGGGCGTCGGTGGCTGCGCGACGCGCGGTTTCGTGCGCGAGCAGGTCGGCGTCGTGAACCAGCGCGTCGATGCGCTGGAGGCGCGGTTGCGCGATACCGACGGCGCGGCGCGCTCGGGGCTGACGACGGCGCAGGCGGCGCAGGCGCAGGCCCAGGCGGCGGGCGGCCAGGCGCAGAACAACGCCCAGCGGCTCGATCAGCTCAACGCGCGGGTCGATGGTATCGAACAGCGGATGCAGCAGACCCGCCGCAAGCGCCCCCGGCATTGATCGCGCCGACCACGCGATGAAGAGCAAATGGTGGTGGCATCGGGCGGTCGCGGTGGCGGTGATCCTGTTGGGGGCGCCGCCCGCACCGGCGGCGACCCGCGCGAACAAGGCGCCGCGGGCCACGAAGCCGCGCGGGTTGGTGTCGCCCCCGATCCTGGCGCCCGATCCGGCCATCCCCGATCCCTCGCCCGATGCGCTGCGCATCCGCGACTGGGTGGCGCTCGCGGGTGACAATCACGCCCTCCCCTACCTGATCGTCGACAAGCCGAGCGCGACCGCGTGGCTGTTCGACGCGCGCCACCGCCCGCTGGCGCGGGTGCCGGTGCTGCTCGGCATCGCGCCGGGTGACGAAGCGACACCCGGGGTGGGCGCGAAGAAGCTCGCCGAGATCGGCCCCGCCGAAAAGACGACCCCCGCCGGCCGCTTCCTGGCGCGGTACGGCCTGGCGGCGGGTCGGCAGCGCGTGCTGTGGGTCGATTACACCGACTCGGTCGCGCTTCACCCAATCCCGAGCGACGCCGCCAAGCGCGAGCGCCGCGCGGCGCGCATGGCCTCGCCGAGCGCCGACGACAACCGCATCACCTTTGGCTGCATCAACGTGCCGGGCCGCTTCTATGCCCGGCGGGTGCGGCCGCTGTTCACGCGCAAGGGCGGCTATGTCTATGTCATCCCCGAGGCGAGCCCGCTGGAAGCGGTGTTTCCGGGGGTGCGGACGCTGCCCTATGCGGCGCCGCCGCCCGCGACGCTGGAGGCATCGCGGCCGTAATCGCGCACCAGCGTCGCGACGCGCGCGAACCAGGCTGGTGTCGCGAGCCACATCTGGCGCGCCCCCGGCAGCAAGGGTTGCAGCTGCAGCCGCGCCGCCTCCACCCCCGTCAGCCGCCCGAATGCGAAGCGCCCCGCCGCGCGCGGCACCAGGATGTCGCGGTTGAGCGCCTGGGGCAGGCGTTCGGGGGCGAGCCGATCGCACCACAGCACATCGCCCGCGCGATACTCCCCAGTCGTCGCCACCACCCGCAGCGCGAGCGCGCCCGCCGGTGCCTGGGGCGGTGCGAGTTGCTGGGTTTTGCGGGGAGCCACAGCCCCTTCCGGCCCGACCAGCGCGACCACCGGCAGCGCGGCGGTGGTGGGCAGCTGAAGCAGCTCGGCCGGCGTCACCGCCAGCGCCGGCGCGATCCGCGCGAGCCAGGCGAGCGACACGGTGCGCGTGCCCATCTCCAGCCGGCCGATCGTTTGCGGCGTGGTCGGCGGCACACAGGCGCGCGCGACCTGATCAAGCGTCATCCCGCGCGCCAGGCGCAGGTCGCGAAGAGCGGTGATCATGGCGCCCCCTTGTACCGGATTGGTTATTTCGCTGTCCTACATCGGCCGCCCTCTGGCAAGGGGGCATGGAGCGGATGGAGGAGTTGGCGATGCGCGAACTGGTGCAGCGGTCGATCGATGCGGACGGCGTGGTCGGCCGGGCGCCGCCGCGGCGCGGCCAGCGCGGTGTGACGGTGAACCTCGCCGAATCGCCGCTCGCCTGGCTCGCCGCGCGCGGGCTGCTGAGCGTCGCGCAGCTCGAGGCGGGCGAACGGCTCCGCGCCGATTATGAAGCCGCCCAGCTCGGCGCGCGGGTGACGATGCGCTGGGACGCGACCCCCGCCGGGGTGCGCGGCGGCGGCGTGCCCGAACCCGGGCTCGGCGCGATCGCCGCCAAGCGCCGCTTCGACGCCGCGCTCGCTCAAGTCGGGCCAGGCCTTGGCGACATAGTGTGGCGCGTGGTGTGCGCGGGGGAAAGCGTGCCGGGGGCGGAGAAAGCGCTCGGCTGGCCGGCGCGCGCGGGGCGGCTGGTGCTCGGCATGGCGCTCGATCGGCTCGCCGCGCATTACGGGCTGCCGGTGGGGTGAGCCGGATCGCTGCTCGGTACAAATCATCCCTGCTCACCCTCCCCGGCGAAGGCCGGGGCCCAGCATCGGCACGGCGGATCGCGGCGCCCAATCGCCGGCGGCACGAGGCTGGACCCCGGCCTTCGCCGGGGAAGGTGCCTTGCTTCTCGTTAGTCGAGCGCTTGGGCGCGCGCGCATGATCGCCTATCTAGGCGGCCATGCGCCTCTCCTTCATCAAATGCCACGGCTCCGGCAATGATTTCCCGCTAATCGACGCGCGCGGCCTCGCGCTGAGCGATGGCGAGTGGTCCGCCGCCGCGCGCGCGCTCGCCGATCGCGCCGGGCCGGTGGGCGGCGACGGGCTGCTCGCCCTGTTCACCCCCGCGCCGGGGACGCTCCAGATGCGGATGTGGAACCCCGATGGTTCGGAGGCCGAGACCTGCCTCAACGGGCTGCGCTGCGTCGCGCGCGCGGGGTTCGAGGCGTTGGGGCTGGACGAAGCGCCGGTGCGGCTGAAGGCGTCGCACGCCGAAGTCGCGCTCGATCCGCCGCTCGGCGACGGCGTGGTGACGGTGCGCGAGACGGTCGGCCCGGCCGACCTGGACGCGCGCTGGGTGGCGGGCGCCGAACGCATCGTCGAAGCGCCGATCGCGCCGCTCGGCAGCGCACGCGCGTTCACCGCGGTCGCGATGCCCAACCCGCACCTGATCACTTTCGTCGAGCGGATCGAAGAGGCCGAGCTGGTCGCGCTCGGCACGATTTGCGAGGCGGCGCCCGCCTGGCTGCCGGGGCGCGCCAATGTCTCGTTCGTCGAACAGCGCGGGGGCGATCTGTTCGTGCGCACCTTCGAACGCGGCGTCGGCCTGACCAACAGCTGCGGCTCGGCGATGGCGGCGGCGAGCTTCGCCGCGTGTCTCACCGGGCGGCTGCGGTATGGGGTGCCGCTCAAGGTGTTCAACGCCGGCGGGCTGGTGCGCGCGGTCGTCGGCGAGGATGCGATGGTCACGCTGTCGGGCAACGCCACCTACGAATGGGCGGGATCGGCCGAGGTCGATTTCGCGACCGGGCGCGCGCGGGATTTGGTGGTCGAGCGCCATTATACCGACGAGATCGCGGCATGGAGCGCGCTGGTCGACGCGCTGGGACGGTAGGCGCGCGATACAGTTCGGGCAAGGCGGTTACCCACGAACCAAATCGGTGATTTTCCCCTTGACAGCGCGACGCTGTTTCGGTACATAACAGGAACACTGACGAATTGGGCCGCGCGGCCCCCGCGCCCCGCCTCCGCCAGGAAATCCGATGAACCAATCCTCCGCCCGTGCGCCGCGCAAGTCGCGGCGCCTGCCGAACTGGCTGCGCTGGACCCGGACGATGAAAACCGCCTTTCTCGATCAGCTCGCCGCCAGTTGCGACGTGGCGCAGGCAGCGGCGGCGATCGGGGTCGAACCGATCCAGATTTATGCACTCTACCGCCGCGACGCGCGGTTTCGCGAGCAATGGCAGGAAGCGCTCGCCGCCGGTTATCAGCTGCTCGAAACCCGGCTGATGGGCCATGCGCTCGACACCGGGGAGACACCGGGGGCGGGAACGCCGCCCGCGACCCAGCTCGCGCTGCAGCTGCTCCAGTTCCGGCACGGCGCCGCCAAGCCCGCACGCCGGCCGCCCAAGACCATGACCCCGCCGACCGCCGAACAGGTCGACGCCGCGATCCTGAAGAAGCTCGCCGCCATCGAAAGGCGCAAGGCCCGTGACTCCCAAGACTGACGCGCTGCTCGCCCGGCTGCTCGCGCTCACGCCGGCCGAACGTGCCGAATTGGTTCGCGCGCTACGCCCGGCCGAACAGCGCGAATTCGTCGAGCGCTGGTGGTTCTGGGCGCATCGTGGGCAGCTGGCGCCGCCGGGTGACTGGCATGTGTGGCTGATCCGCGCCGGGCGCGGCTTCGGCAAGACCCGCGCGGGCGCCGAATGGGTGAGCGCGCTGGCGCGCGCCCACCCCGACGCCCGGATCGCGCTGGTCGGCGCGACGCTCGACGAAGCGCGGCGGGTGATGGTGCTCGGCGAAAGCGGGCTGGTCCGCGTCGCGCGGCAGGGCGAGGCGCCGGCGTGGCGGGCGAGCCATAACGAGGTGCACTTCGCCTCGGGCGCGATCGCGCAGCTTTATTCGGCCGAGGCGCCGGAAAGCCTGCGCGGCCCCGAGCATCATTTCGCCTGGGCGGACGAGCTGGGCAAATGGCGCGGCGAGGCGGCGTGGGACAATCTGCTGCTCGGGCTGCGGCTGGGCGAGCGCCCCCGCGCGCTGGTGACCACCACCCCGCGCCCGACCGCGCTGATGCGCCGGCTGCTCGCGATGCCCGGCCTGGTCGAGACGCACGGCGCGACGCGCGACAATCCGCATCTGCCGCGCAGCTTCGTCGAGGCGGCCGAGCGGCTCTACGCCGGCACCGCGCTCGGCCGGCAGGAGCTGGCGGGCGAACTGGTCGAGGATCTGGCGGGCGCGCTGTGGACCCGCGCCGGGATCGAGGCGTGCCGGGTCGCGGCGGCGCCGGGGGTGAAGCGGGTGGTGATCGGGGTCGATCCGCCCGGCTCGGCGGGGGGCGATGCATGCGGCATCGTCGTCGCGGCGCTGGGGGAGGACGGGCGCGGCTATGTGCTCGCCGATGCGAGCGTCGCCGGCCTCGCCCCCGAAGGCTGGGCGCGCGCGGTCGCCACCGCCACCGCGCGCTTCCGCGCCGACCGGGTGGTGGCCGAGAAGAATCATGGCGGCGAGATGGTGGGCGCGGTGCTGCGCGCCGCCAGTCACCGCCTGCCGCTGCAGCTGGTGCACGCGAGCCACGGCAAGCACGTCCGCGCCGAGCCGGTGTCGATGCTCTACGGCGAGGGGAAAGTGGCGCATGTCGGCCGCTTCGAAGCGCTCGAGGACCAAATGTGCGCCTTCACCGCCGAAGGCTATGCCGGGCGCGGCTCCCCCGACCGCGCCGACGCCCTCGTCTGGGCGCTCACCGCGCTGCTGCTGCGGCGGGGTGGGGAGGCAGGGGTGCGGCGGGTTTGATGCCGCAGCATTGTCAGCCAGTTACCCTGCCTAAAATCTGCCCAAATGCGTGGGCATTAAAAGGGCGCCGCCACATTAAAACTGCGGCGGCGCCAGTTACTGCGTTAGCTAGTTTTTCGGGCCGTTCTTGCCCGTCTTATAGGTTTCGACCACCGTCGTGCGAGGACGGCGTTCGGCTTCCTTAACCGGGATGAACTGGCCAGTGCCAGCGTCCCGGCCTCTCTCGTGCGTTGCCATAGGATATCACCCCCTTTCGGTGGCAAGCAGCCAAACTTAAAAGGGGAAGTCACCTTGCGCGGGCGGCACCCCGGGGTAGCGATAACCACGCATCACCTCGGAAACACGTCCCTGATTTACCCCGCAAAGGGCTGCGGCTTGATGTTGAAAAAGGCCGCGTTCCTCGACGAGGTAGCGAATATGTGCTGCCAATTCGGGAGTTACTTGGCGAGAGGGTCTTCTGTCCATGCGTTCTCAAAGCCTTTAACAGGCGATGAGCAGGGGGTTGACAACCGCTCTCGCGTTTCTAGAACGCAAGCATCGTAAGCGATCGTACCAGCGGCTCATCGCGGTGCGCTACAACCCCGGGGTCTGACCACCCCGGGGTTTTTTGCATTTGCAGCATAGCGAAGCGAAGTGCAAGTCAAATTATTCGCTGCGAGGCCCAGGAGGCCAGTTCGTGACGTTTTGCCGCTCGACCTCTCAAAAATGGTTAATCGCGTTCTGAGGGCCTTCTGCGGGCCAAATCGGCGGTAATTTGACGGCCACCTTCCCCCTAACAACTATGCCGACCAGCTTTTGGAACGCCGCACCTAAACAATATGGGAACAAGACATGAACCTGTTCGGCCGCAAGGCCGCGTCGCGTGCGGCGCGGCCTGAACTCACGCGCTTTGGCGCCGGCGCCGCCGGTTGGCCCACGGGCGAGCAGAGCTATGAAGCGCAGGTGCGCGAGGGCTATTGCCGCAACCCGATCGCGCAGCGCGCGGTGCGGCTGGTGGCGGAGGCGGTCTCCGGCGCGCCGCTGATCGCCGCCCCCGCGCCCTTCGCCACGCTGATCCGCACCCGCAGCGGCGCGCAGGCGCTGGTCGAAACCGCGACCGCGCAACTGCTGCTGAGCGGCAACGCCTATGTCCAGCTGCTGACCGACGCCGACGGGAACCTCGCCGAGCTGTTCGCGCTCCGCCCCGAGCGTGTCGGCATCGAGCCCGACGCGCAGGGCTGGCCGGCGGCCTATCTCTACCGCTGCGAGGGGCGCGCGACGCGGCTCTCGCCCGCCGCCCCCCGGCCGCAGATCGCGCATGTGAAGCTGTTCAACCCGCTCGACGATCACAAGGGGCTCGGCTGCCTCGGCGCCGCCGCGCCGGCGATCGCGCTGCACAACGCCGCGAGCGCGTGGAACCGCGCGCTGCTGGCGAATGGCGCGCGGCCTTCGGGGGCGTTGGTCTATGAGCCCGGCGACGGGTCGCCGCTCGCCCCCGATCAATTCGATCGGCTGCGTGCCGAACTCGACGCGAGTTTCGCCGGGGCGGCCAATGCCGGGCGGCCGCTGCTGCTCGAAGGCGGGCTCAAATGGCAGGCGCTGAGCCTGTCCCCCGCCGACATGGATTTCGTCGGGCTGAAAGCGGCGGCGGCGCGCGAGATCGCCACCGCCTTTGGGGTGCCGCCGATGCTGCTCGGCCTGCCCGGCGACGCGACCTATGCCAATTACCGCGAGGCGAGCCGCGCGCTGTGGCGCCAGACGATCCTGCCGATCGCCGACACGTTGTTCGCCGCGTTGGTGCAGGCCGCGCGCGACTGGTTCCCCGACGCCGAACTGCGGATCGATCTCGACCGCGTGCCGGCGCTCGCCGAGGATCGCGAGCGGCTGTGGGCGCAGGTGAGCGCGGCCGATTTCCTGACGCCCGAGGAAAAGCGCGCGGCGGTGGGGCTGTAATCCCGTCCCCCCGTCGCCCCAATCAGGAGTGATAGCATGAGCGAACCTCTCGTCCTCGCGCAACTGATCGCGCAGGCGCAGAACCAGGGCGCCGATCTCGCCACCTTGCGCGGGCTGGTGGAGCAGGCGGGCGAGCTTGCCGCGCAGCGCGCGCTGGCGCGGCTCGGGCTCGATGATCCGCAGGCCGGGCACGACATGGGCGAGCTGCGCGAGCTGCTCGCCGCGTGGCGCGATGCCCGCCGCACCTTGTGGCGCGCCTTTCTCAGCTGGGCCGGGCGCGTCGCCGCCGCGGGGCTGCTGGCGGGCGTCGCGATCAAGGTGGGCTTCGTGGATCTGCCCAAATGAGTCTGCGCTTCGCGGGATACGCGGCGCTGTTCGATCGCCCCGATCGCGGGGGCGACATGATCCGCGCGGGCGCCTTCCAGCCGCTGCCGCCGCGCGTGCCGCTGCTGTGGGACCATGCCGGGCCGCCGATCGGCACGATCGAGACGCTCGCCGAGGATGCGCGCGGGCTGCGCGTGATCGGCGCGCTGCCCGACGGCCCCCGCGCCGACCGGCTGCGCGCGGCGCCCCCGGGCCTGTCCTTCGGCTACCGCGTCAAGCGCGCGGCGCGCCAAGGAACATATCGTGAACTCTTAAGCCTCGACCTGATCGAGGTGAGCCTGGTGTCGGCGCCGATGCAGCCGCTCGCGCGCGTCTATTTCATCGAGGAGAACTGAGCCATGACCGCACCCGATCCGCTGAACACGCAACTGAGCGGGCTCGCCTTGCCCGCCGCCGTCACTCGCCCGGCGCTGTCCGGGGCGGACAGCGCCGCCGATCCCGGCTTCGCCCGCTTCCTGCGCGCCGGCACCGCGATCGAGGTGAAGGCGTTCGCCGGCACCAGCGACGCGAGCGGCGGCGTCGCCATCCCCGAGGAGATCGACGCGCGGATCGACGCCACGCTCAAGACGATCTCGCCGATCCGCGCGATCGCCAATGTGGTCCAAGTCGGCTCGGCGGGCTATCGCAAGCTGGTGACGACCGGCGGCATCGTCTCGGGCTGGGCGGCCGAGGACGGCACCCGCCCCGATACCGCGACGCCGAGCTTCGTCGAGATCGCCCCGCCGATGGGCGAACTGTGGGCCAATCCCAGCGCCACCCAGGCGATGCTCGACGATGCCCAGTTCGATGTCGAGGAATGGCTCGCGAGCGAGATCGCGACCGAATTCGCCCGCGCCGAAGGGGCGGCGTTCGTGAACGGCAGCGGCAGCAACCGCCCGCGCGGGTTCCTCCAGCAACCGGTCGCCGCGACCCCGGACGCGACCCGCGCGTTCGGCACGCTGCAATATCTGGCGAGCGGCGCGGCGGGCGATTTCGGCGCCAACCCGGCGGACCGGCTGATCGACCTCGTCCAGACGCTGCGCGCCCCCTACCGCCAGGGCGCGCGCTGGGTGATGAACTCGGCGACGCTCGCGCGCATCCGCAAGCTGAAGACGAGCGACGGCCAGTTCCTCTGGTCGCCCGCGCTCACCGCCGGCCAGCCGGCGACGCTGCTCGGCTATCCGGTGGTCGAGGCAGAAGACATGCCCGACATCGCCGCCAACAGCCTGTCGATCGCCTTCGGCAATTTCGCGCTCGGCTATTTGATCGCCGAGCGGCGCGAGACGACGATCCTGCGCGATCCGTACAGCAACAAGCCGTTCGTCGCCTTCTATGCCAGCAAGCGCATCGGCGGCTGCGTGACGAACAGCGAGGCGATCAAGCTGATGCGCTTTTCGGCGAGCTGAGCCTCTTTAGCTCCTCCCCTTCCCGGGGGAGGAGCTTGAGCCATCCCACCCACAACAAGGAAAACGACCATGCAAGGCGAAGGCCTGGGCGTGCTGACGCTGTCCGCCGCCGATCGTGCCGCGGCGGTGGCGGCGGTGAAAGCGACACAGAGCATCACGCTCGCCGACGACGATGCGCTGATCGCGGCGTTCGCCGAAACCGCGCTGGGCCTCGCCGAGCAGTTCGTCGGCGCGGCGCTGATCGTGCGCGATTTCGCGCTAAGCCTGCCGGCGGTGACGGGGTGGCAGCGGCTCCCCGTCTCCCCGGTGCGCGCGATCACCGGGGTGAGCGCGGGCGGGGCGCCGCTCGCGATCGATGGCTATGAGATCGAGCTCGACGCGCGCGGCGGCGGCTGGGTGCGGCTGCACGCGGCGCCCACGGCTTTGGTGACGGTGAACGCCCGCGCCGGCATCGCCGACGCCTGGGCCGGGCTGCCCGCGCCGATCCGCCAGGGCGCGGCGCTGCTCGCGGGCTATCTCTACGCCGCGCGTGACGCGAGCCAGCCGCCGCCGGGCGCGGTGACGGCCCTGTGGCGCCCTTATCGCGGGCTGCGACTGGAGGCCGCCGATGCGCGCGCTTGAGCAACACGGGGCTAGGCTTGCCGAGGCTAGGCGGCGGCGGGTGGTCGGGCGGCTGGCGGCGGCGCTCAGCGCGGTGCCTGGGGTGCGTGCCGAGATCGTCGCCGGCGGCGTGCTGCTCACCGGGCGCCGCCTCGCCGCCCGCGCGCGCACCGATGCCCGGCTGCGCTGGATCGCGGGGCTGCTGCGATGAGCGCCGAACGCAGCTTCCACGCCGCGCTGCTCGCCGGCTTGCGCGCGGGGCTCGGCGCGCAGGTCAACGCCATCGTCCAGGGGCCGAGCGCGACCGCCGCCGCGCCTTATGTCGAGCTGGGCGAACTGCTCGCGGGCGACTGGAGCACCAAGGACGCGGCGGGGCGCGAACTGCGCAGCCTGGTGCTGATCCGCGACGGCAGCGACGTGCCCGATCGCGCGCAGGCGCTGGGCGACGCCGCCGAAGCCGCGCTTTCGAGCCTCGGCCCCGCGCTCGGCGACTGGCGGCTGGTGAGCCTCGTCCTCATTCGCCGCCGCCTGGTGCGCGAGCGTCCCGGTTGGCTGGTGCTGCTCGAACACCGCGCCCGGTTGCTCGCCGGATAATGCTCACCCTCTCGCTCGAAAGGACTTCCCATGCCCGCTGAAAAAGGCTCCGCCTTCCTGCTCAAGATCGGCGACGGCGCGACGCCGCCCGCCTTCACCACCGTCGCCGGGCTGCGCACCACGCAGCTGCAGATCAACGGCGAAGCGGTCGCCATCACCAGCAAGGATTCGGGCGGCTGGCGCGAATTGCTGTCGGGCGCGGGGGTGCGATCGGTCAGCGTGTCGGGCGCGGGGCTTTTCACCGGCTCGGCCGCCGAGGCGCGGCTGAAGGCCAACGCGCTCTCGGGCCGGATCGACGATTACCGGCTGAGCTTCGAAAGCGGCGAGACGATGACCGGCAGGTTCCTCGTCACCCGGCTGGAATATGCCGGCGATTTCAACGGCGAGCGCACCTATACGCTGTCGCTCGAAAGCTCGGGGGCGGTGGCGTGAGCGCCAATCCCGCGCGGGGCGAGGCGGGGTTGCGGGTCGCGGGCGCCGCGCTGGTGCTGCGGCCGAGCTTCGCCGCCCTAGTCGCCGCCGAGGAGGAGCTGGGGCCGCTGTTCGCGCTGGTCGAGCGCGCCGCCGCGCGGGAATTGCGCCTGGGCGAGCTGGTGGCTTTGTTCTGGCACTGCCTCGCCGAGCGGCCCGAGGGGCTGACCCGCGAGGCGTTCGGCGAGGCACTGGCGGGGCAGGGCCTTGCGACGCTCACCCCGCCGCTCAAGCTGCTGCTCGGGCAGATTCTGGGTGGACGCTGAGCGGTTCGCGGCGCGCGCGGCGCAGCTGGCGGGGCTCGCCGGGCTCGCCTTTGGCTGGCGCCCCGACGAGTTCTGGCGCGCGACCCCGGCCGAACTAGCCGCGCTCGTCGCCGCCGCGCGCGGGGACGATCCCGGCACCCCGCCCGATCCCGCGCAAATCGCCCGTCTGATGGAGCAATTCCCCGATGGATGAGGAAATCGACCGGCTGGTGGTGAGCGTGCGCGCCGATACCAGCGGCTTCGCGCGCGACGTGGCGGCGATGCGCGGCGAGCTGGAAGGGCCGCTCGCGCGCGGGGCCGAGGTGGCGGGGCGCGGGATCGAACGCGCGCTGCTCCGCGCCGCGCGTACCGGGCAGCTCGGCTTCGAGGATCTGCAGCGCGTCGCGCTCTCGGTACTCGCCGAAATCGCCGCGAGCGCGGTGAAGAGCGGCCTCGACGCGCTGTTCGGCGGCGGGGGCGGCGGCGCGGGCGGCCTGCTCGCCGGGATTGGCGCGCTGTTCGGTCTGCCCGGCCGCGCGACCGGCGGCCCTGTCGCGCCCGGGCGCGGCTATCTGGTCGGCGAGCGCGGGCCGG
>LWDJ01000023.1:66502-73069 GCA_002083435.1 Proteobacteria bacterium SG_bin6
GGCGCGGCTATCTGGTCGGCGAGCGCGGGCCGGAACTGTTCGTGCCGACCTCCGCGGGCTCGGTCGCGCCGATGGTGGCGGGCGCGGGCGGCGCGCGCGAGGTGCGCGTGGCGATCACGGTGAACGCCCCCGGCGCCGAGCCGCAGGCGCTTGCGCAGTCGAGCCGCCAGGTCGCGCGCGCGGTGCGCGCGGCCTTGGCGGAATAGGATCGGGCGCAGGGTCCGGCCTTAAGCCCTCTCCCGTTTACGGGAGAGGGTTTGGGTGAGGGTGTTCTTTTGCACGGTCACGCTCCTGAAGGCCCTCACCCAACCCTCTCCCGCAAGCGGGAGAGGGCTAGGATTACTCTATTCCCAGCCCGCCCGTAGCGACGGAGCCCCCAAATGCCCCACAGCATCGTCCCGCGCGATCACCCGCGCGCGGGCTTCCTCACCCGCTTCGATCCGCGCTTCTGGACGGTGAACTTCCCGCGCCCGATGATGGCCTCGGTCATCGCCACCGCCCCCGATGCGCTGCGCGTCGATGCGGTGTTCTACCGGCAGGATGATCTCGCCGGGCTGATCTGGGAAGCCGAGGACCGCTTCGATCACCCGCTGCTCGCTTACGAAACCCGGCGCGATTTCCGCGAGGTGCGCCTGTCGTTCCGCTGGCGATCGAGCGGGGTCCGGGCGCTCGACGCGGTCAACCGCCCGGTCCTCACCATCGAGGGACGCGATGCCAGCGGCAACCCCCGCGCTTGGTATGTGCGGCTGTGGAACTATGCCCAGGGCACGCCCGAGGACGCGCGGATCACGCTCGATTTCGCGGCGCTGCAAGGCGGCTTCCTGCTGCCGGGGGAGGCCGATCCGGTATGGGCGGGCGATATCGACCGGCTGTTCGTATCGCTCGTCCCCGCCGGCTATAGCGGCGGCGCCGTGCCGCTGGCCGCGCCGGGGGAAAGCCGGGTCGAGCTGAGCGAGATCACCGTCGATGGACCCGGCGCGGTGATCGCGCTGGGCGACGCGATCGTCCCCGAGCACGGCCTTTCGATCGCGAGCGGTTATGACGACAGCTATAACCTTACGCCGCAACGTTTGCTGCGCAATATGCTGCACCTCGGCTATCGCGGCGACATCAACCATTATGTCGGGATGAGCCATTATTTCCGGCTCGACGGGGCGCTGGTGACGCTCGACGGCGGCGCGCTCTGCACCCCGTGCGCCGCCTGGCACCGCGCCTTCGCGGCGGAAGCGAAGGCGCTCGGCTTCGGCGTCATCTGGTCGCTGAGCTACGAACTGTTCGACGCGCATTGCCCCGAAGGCTGGAAGCAGCGCGCGGCGGATGGCGGCCCCGCCCTCACGGGCTGGGTGCCGCCCTCGACCTTGCTCTCGCCCGCCAATGCGGAGGCGATGGCGTATCTTCAGGCGGTGGCGCGCGCGTTCATGGAAATCGGGCTCGCGGCGGGGCTCGCGCCCAAATTCCAGGTGGGGGAGCCTTGGTGGTGGCTGCCGGCGGACGGCAAGCCCTGCCTTTATGATGCCGCCGCCCGCGCCGCGCTCGGCGATCCACCGCCGATCGACCTGAACGGGCCGCAAAGCGCCGCGACGATCGCGGTGCTGGAAGCAGCGGGCGCGCTGCTCGCCCGATCGACCGCCGATCTGGCGGCGGCCGCGCGCGCGGCGGCGCCGGAGTGCGTGACGCATCTGCTGATCTACCTGCCCACCCTGCTCGATCGCGCGCGGCCCGAGGCTTACCGGCTCAATCTGCCGACCGGCTGGGCGCGGCCGGCCTTCGACATACTCCAGCTCGAGGATTATGACTGGGTCACCGCCGGCGACACCGCACAGAGCACGCGCGGGGCGACGGCGGCGACGGCGCGGCTCGGCTACCCGCCGGGCGAACAGCATTATCTCAGCGGTTTCGTGCTCCGCCCCGAGCAGGCCGCGCAGTGGCGGCTGATCGACGCCGCCGCCAGCGCGGCGCAAGCGCGCGGGGTGGCGGCGACCTTCATCTGGGCGGCACCACAGGTGCTGCGCGACGGCTATCTCCATTTCGCGGGCGAGGATGACATGCAGGCTTTCGACGATGTGCTGTTCCCGCTGGCGCTGGGGCGCGAGGCGGAAGTGAGCCCGGCTTTCTCCACCGCGATCGTCACCAGCGCGGGCGGGCATGAGGCGCGCAACGCCAGCTGGGCGGGCGCGCGCACCCGCTATGATGTGGGGCCGGGGGTGCGCGGCGAGGCCGATATCGCAACGCTGCTCGCCTTTTTCCGTGCTCGACTTGGCCCCGCGCGCGGGTTTCGCCTGCGCGATCCGTTCGATCAGGCGAGCGCCGAGCCGCCGACCCCGCTCGATGCGCGGCTCGGCATCGGCGACGGGCAGAGCGTCCGCTTCGCGCTCGTCAAATATTATGGCGAGCAGGCGCGGCGGATCACCCGGCCGGTCGCCGGCAGCGTGCGCGTCGCCGTCGGCGGGGCCGAGACGAGCGGCTTCACGCTGGAACCGGGTGGCTGGGTGGTGCTCGATACAGCGCCCCCGGCGGGCGTCGCGGTGACGGCGGGTTTCCGCTTCGACGTGCCGGTGCGCTTCGCCGAGGATCGGCTGAGCGTCACCCGCGCCACGTTTCTGGCGGGTGCCGCGCCCTCGGTGCCGCTCGTCGAACTGCGCGAGGATTAAGGCGATGGCGGACAGCCTCACCAGCTATGCGCTGTGCTGGCGGATCGCGCGGCGGGATGGCGTGACGATCGCCCTGACCGATCATGACCGCGATCTGGCGGTGGACGGTCTGATCCACCGCGCCGCGCCAGGGATCACCCCATCGGCGATCAAGCGCGGCGACGGGTTCGACGCCGATACGATGGACGTGACCGGCGCGCTCACCAGCGCGGCGCTCGGCGAGACCGATCTGCTCGACGGGCGGTGGGACGGGGCGCGGGTGGCGATCTTCGCTTATGATTGGGCGGGGGGCGGCGCGCCGCTGCCGCTCGGCGAAGGGTTGCTCGGCGCGATCGAGACGCAGGATGGCGGCTTCACCGCCGAACTGCGCGGGCCGGCGGCGCTGCTCGACCGCGCGGTGGTGGAGGCGACGAGCCCCGCCTGTCGCGCCGAGTTGGGCGACGCGCGCTGCCGGGTGGCGATGGCGGCGCGCCGCCGCTTCGCGCGGGTGACGGCGGCCGAGGACCGGCTGCTGACGCTCGACCGCGAAGAGCCTTCCGCCAACGCCTATGGCGCGGGCTTGCTGCGCTGGTTCAGCGGGGAAAATGCCGGCCTCGACAGCGCGGTCGCCGCGTCGGACGGCGCGAGCGTGACGCTGCGCCTGCCGCCGCGCCACGCACCCGCGCCGGGCACGCTGATCGAGCTGATCGAGGGCTGCGACAAGCGTTTCGAGACCTGCCGCGATCGCTTCGCCAACGCGCTCAACTTCCGGGGCGAGCCGCATCTGCCCGGGATCGACCTGCTCACCCGCTATCCCGGCGCATGAGCCCGCTCGCGGTCGCGCGCGCGGCGATCGGGGCGCGGTTCCGGCTCCACGGACGCGCGCCGGAGAGCGGGCTCGATTGCGTCGGCCTCGCCGGGCTGGCGGCGCGGGCGGGGGGTGTCACGGCGCCGATCCCCACGGGCTATGCGCTGCGCACCGCCGACGCCGAGGCGGTGATCGCCCGGCTCGACGCGGTGCTGGCGCGCGCGCCCGACCCGGCGCCGGGCGACCTGCTGCTGTTCCGGCCCGGCCCCGCGCAACTGCACCTCGCGATCGCCAGCGAGGCCGGCATCATCCACGCCGACGCGCATCTGCGCCGCGTGGTCGAGCGCCCCGGCCCCGCGCCCTGGCCGCTGCTCGGCGCGTGGCGGCTGCGCTGCGAGCCTTAGCCAAACCTGTTCGAGCGAGGCGTTTCATGGCTACCTTGGTGCTCACCGTCGTCGGCGGGGTGATCGGCGGACCGATCGGCGCTTCGATCGGCGCGCTCGCCGGGCAGGCGATCGACCAGAATCTGCTGTTCAAGCCCAAGGGCCGCCAGGGGCCACGCCTCACCGAGCTGGCGGTGCAGACCTCGTCCTATGGCACGCCGATGCCCAAGCTGTTCGGCACGCTGCGCGTGGCGGGCACGGTGATCTGGTCGACCGATCTGATCGAAAGCCGCAGCACCCGGGGCGCCAAGGGCCAACCCGACGTGACGACCTATAGCTACACGGTATCGTTCGCGGTGGCGCTGTCGTCGCGGCCGATCCGGGGAGTCGGGCGGATCTGGGCCGATGGCAAGCTGCTGCGCGGCGCGGCGGGCGACTTCAAGACGCCGACCGGGTTCCGCCTGCACCTGGGGGGCGAGGACCAGCCGCCCGATCCGCTGATCGTCTCGGCCGAAGGCACGACCCCCGCCTATCGCGGCCTGGCTTATGCGGTGTTCGAGCAGTTCCAGCTCGCCGATTACGGCAATCGCATCCCCTCGCTCACTTTCGAAGTAATCGCCGACGAGGGCGCGTTGAGTGCCGGCGCGATCGCAACGGCGCTGAGCGATGGCGCGATCACCGGCGACACCACGCTCCGCCTCGCCGGCTTCTCGGCCTATGGCGACAGTCTGCGCGGGGTGGTCGAGGTGCTGGCCGAGGCGAGCGGCGCCTGGGTCGCGCCCGCCGATGGTCGGCTCGCGTTGCGCGACACGCCGGTCGCGACCCGTGCGCTCGCCGACGCCGGCTTCGCCGCGCGCGGCCAAGGCCGCCGGCGCGCGCACGCGATCACCGCGATCGAGCGCATCCCCAAAAGCTTGTCGGTCGCGCATTATGATCCGGCGCGCGACTATCAGGCCGGGCGCCAAAGCGCGCTGCGCCCGGGCGCGGGCGGGCGTGAGGAGACGCTGACGCTCGCCGCCGCGCTGGATGCCGGCGCCGCCCGCGCGGTGGCCGAGGCGGCGCTCGCCCGCGCCGAAGCCGGGCGCGAGCGGCGGCAAGTGGCGCTGAGCCTCGCCGAGTTGGACATCAGCCCCGGCGAGGTGGTGACGATCGCGGGTGCGCCCGGGCTGTGGCGGGTGAGCGGCTGGTCGCTCGAGGCGATGGTGCTGAGCCTCGACCTCGTCCGCCTCGCCGTCCCCGGCCCGGCGCCGGCGGCGAGTTCGGGCCGCGTGCTAGCAAGCCCCGACGCGGTTATCGGCACGACGCTGCTCGTCGCCGCCGAACTCCCCCCGCTCGACGATACGCCGCCGAGCGCGCCGCGCCTGATCATCGCCGCCGCCGGCACCGCGCCCGGCTGGCGGCGGGCAAGCCTGTTGCTCAGCACCGATGGCGCGCGCTTCGATCCCGCCGGTGTCACCGCGCCGCCGGCGGTGATCGGCACGGTGCTCACCCCGCCCCGCCCGGCCGGCGGCGCGTTGCTCGACACCGCCGGCGTGATCGAGGTGCGGCTGGCGCATGACGCGATGCAGCTCGGCGACGCCGACGCGGCCGCGCTCGATGCCGGCGCGAACCTGGCGCTCGCGGGCGACGAGCTGGTGCAGTTCGGCCGCGCCGAGCCACTGGGCGACAATCGCTGGCGCCTGACACAGCTGCTGCGCGGCCGGCGCGGGACCGAGGCGGCGGCGGGGGCGCAAGCCATTGGCGACCGCTTCGTCCTGCTCGCGAACGACAGCCTCGCCAGCCTGACGGTGCCGCTCGCGAGCCTCGGTGGCCAAGCCGTGCTGCTCGCCGCGGGCCAGGGGGATAGCGCGCCGGTGCCCTTGCCCGTCGCCCTCACCGGCGCGAGCCTGCTGCCGCCGGCGCCGGTGCAGCTGCGCTTGGATCACGATGGCGTGCTGCGCTGGGCGCGGCGCAGTCGGCTCGGCTGGCGCTGGCTCGATGGCACCGACGCCCCGCTCGGCGAGGAGAGCGAGGGCTATCAGGTCACGCTGCCAAGCGGCGCCATCGTAGCCACCGCCGCCCCGTCGCTCCCGCTGCCGGGCGATGCGGGGCGCGGCTGGATCGAGGTGCGCCAGCAAGGCGCCGCGGGGCTCTCCCCGCCGGCGCGGTTGCGGCGCGATTGAAGGAGACGATGATGCTCGATCAGACCACGCCATGCCTCGCGCTGCCCTTGCTCCAGCCGGGCCAGGCGCAGAAAGAACTCTATCACAACGAAGCGCTCGCCCTGCTCGATCTGATCGTGCCCGGCACGGCGCGCGCGATCGCCACCACGCCGCCCGCCACCCCGCAGCCCGGCGATGCCTGGATCGTCGGTGATGGCGCGAGCGGCGCCTGGGCGGGGCAGGAGCGCAACCTCGCCGGCTGGACCGGCGGCGGCTGGCGCTTCATCGCGCCGCGCGAGGGACTGACGCTGTGGCTGAGCGAACCCGGCCTACCTGCGCGCTATCGCGGCGGGGTTTGGCGAACCGGGGCCGGGGCTGCGCTGGGGGCGCCAAGCCCCACCATCACCGCGCCGAGCGGTGGCGGGACGGTAGACGCCGAAGGGCGCGCGGCGCTCGCCGCGGTGATCGCCGCGCTCGCCGCACTAGGTATAATCGCGACTTGACGGATTCATTCTCCTGTGACTTTCGTGCCACAGTTCTCCCCATTTGCGCGCTTGCGCCGAAACCAACCATTGGTTAGTGAGTTCGGGCTGTCCGTAGTGACA
>LWDJ01000024.1 GCA_002083435.1 Proteobacteria bacterium SG_bin6
CGCTTTCTCACCCTGATTGTCGCGCGACAGCGACGTTCGGCCCAGCTCGATGCCAGGCGGTCGACGCCCTTGGTGTCGCCGCCATGGATGAGCACCATGTCAGGGACGCGGTCGCGGACCTTGTCCAGGGTCGCCCAGACATTGTTGCCGAAGGTCAGCGCATCATCTTCGGTCGCATGACGGGTGCGCCCACCAGCAAAGACGACCGGGGTCCCTTCGGGCACCGCTGCACGGCGTTTGGCCTCGGCACGGGCGCGCAGAAAGTCGCGCCCTTCGACGAGTGCGGAAGTCAGCATGACGCTATGATTGAAGCGCGAACTGGAGACCGGCTTCCAGGAGGAGCCGAACTCGTTGAGGTAAAGGGCTGCTGCGACCTCGCGCATCTCTTCGAGCGCCAGCATCGCGCTTTCGGCACACTGCGCCCGCTCGACGTGCGTCTCGAGTTCATGGGTGTGGACCTCAGATCCATCGGCCGTTGCAATCAGCGCGCGTACCTCGTCGGTCGCCCGGTCGACGGCAGTTGATTTGCGTTCCGCCGAGCGGTGAAAGATGTTGACGAAGGCCCAGCCGAGATCCTCGGCATCGGTCTCAAGAGCGGTCCCGGAAACCATGGCGAAAAGATCGGACCAGACCGCTTCGAGAGTTTGGACGACCGCCTCCCGGACCGGGAAATCGCTTGTCGATACGGGAGCTGGGCCGATCGAGAAACCGGCAAGATCGAGTCCGGCGAGTTGGTCGGCAAATGACGTGTGCATGGGATTGTCCTCCTGACTGATGTGAGGCCGACGCACCCGTTCATGGCTGCGCCAGCGAGAGCCCGTCAGGGCCAGCATTCAGGCAGGATTGCGCACCCGTCAGGGGAAACCCGGCTTGGCGGGCTGGCGCGGGCAGGCCTTGAGCCCGAAGGGCGAAGGCCAACACGGGCCCGCCCAAGCCGGGTTGCGCAAGACTGGCGGCTGGCCCAGGGCCTCTCTCGCATGGCGACAGACCATGATCGGCGGGCAATGCTCAGTCAGGGATGGCAACCCAAAGCACTAAACCCAACCAGCTCGCGGAGCTCAAGCTGCGCGCTTGGTGTAGACTCCTTCGCCGTTCGACATGTGCCCAAGGCAATCATAGTCGCCGAACATGGCATCGAAACGGGATGCTATTTGGGACAGCCAGCGCCGTGCCCGCGGCGATCGAGCCGTTCGCCAATCCGCGTCCCAGTAAGCCCCGTCATCGCGCTCGACGATCCAGACGGCCACCAGCCCGCAATAGACCGATACGCCGAAATCCGCATAGGCATTGCGCATGAGGATCCGGTCTTCCCGGCCGCGCCAGGCATCATGCGGGATCAGGGACGGGAAGGCTTTGACCGCCCGCTCGCGCAGATCCTCGCGCAGCCATTCGTACTCGAATTCCCACTCGTCGTCGCTTTCGACATCGAGCACAGTGAAGGCGACGATAGCGCCGCGGGGATAGCTGACCGATCTGCCCATGACATCCTCCCTCAGGCCGCAAGCGCAGCGTCGTCTGACGCGTCGTCAAACTGCTCAGGCATGACCCTCCCGCCGAGTTTGAGCAGCAGGCTCGAAGCCTCTTCGGCCTTGGCGGCAGCAGTCAGAATGGCGCGATCGTCGTCCTTCAGAAGCCTGAGCCAATGCTCGATATAGCTCGCATGGCTGTCGAGATGCGTGACCGGCAGCCCCAGCTCAGCCCCCAGCATGGCACTGGCGAGTTCGGCGACCAGTTCTTCGGCGGCGTAGGCCGCTGTGCCGAAACGGTTCTTGAGGTCACGCCCCAAGCGGCTGGCATGGCCGGTCCAGTGCGACAGCTCGTGGGCGAGCGTCGCGTAATAGTGATCGAACCCGCCAAACAGGCTGACCGGCGGCATCGTGACGCGATCCGCAGTCGGTTCGTAATAAGCCTCGCAGCCTTGGTGGCGCAGGTTGACGGGGATGGCAGCGAAGAAGGCGTCGAGCTCGGCTTCGCGCCCTTCAGGCTCGACCAGTTCCAACGTCGCGGCAGGATGGAAGCGCTCGGGCAGACCTTCGACCTGATCGGCATTGAAGACCGGATAAGCCTTGAGCACCCGGCGGGCTTCGTCGGTCTTTTCGCCGGTATCGGGGGCTTCCACCTCCTTGGTGTAGCTCTTGTAGAAGATCGCGATGGTCGACTTCTCGCCCTTGCGGACCTGGGCTCCGAGCGATTTTGCCTGGTTGTAGGTCATCCAGAACGGCGAAGCGTAGCCGCACATGTCGGCGACCATCCAAAGCCAAAACACGTTCATGCCCCGGTACGGAATCCCGCAGGCCCGCAAGGGCCGGGAGACCGGGACACCGCGCCACGGCTTGATCCATGGCTTCGTGCCTGCTTCCAAACGGGCGATGATTTCCTGGGTGATGCGGGTGGCGGGCGGCAAGCCGCCGCTCTGCCCCTTGCGATAGGCCATGATGGTTCTCCTGATTGAGGCATCTGGACAGTCGGCGATGGGTTTGCCGGTCAGTGCCACAGGGTCCCGAGCCCCCTCTGCTCTCCTTCCAAAAAGGAAGCGGCCCTCCGGCCTAAGCCGAAGGACCGCTTCTCGAGGTACGAGTGGCCTTGCCTGTCAGGAGGAGGTCAGGCGGCCAGCTCGCGGGGGGTATGAATTTCGCCGTCGACACCAGACTCAGCGTCAGTTGCGTCGAGCTCGGCTTCGCCGGTCTCCAGGGTAGTCGAGGCGAACCGCATGACCTCAGGCACCCAGGCCAAAGCCTTTTCGCGGACCTCGACCTCGGTGATGTAGGTGCCGGCAAAGACGCGCTCGGCGCTCATCGCGAGGTCACCCTTCTTGACCGAGGCGAAGCGCGAAGAGAGTTCGAGACCGCCAACATCGGTCAGCGCGTCGAGGATCACCTGCTTCGATACCCGGTCGAAGTAGTTAGCCGCTGTCGGGCGCCACCACTGCGCCATGTCGATGCCGATCAGGCTGCCAAGGTGATCCTGGAACGGCAGCTGACGCTCGCCCGTCGTGTTGAGGCTTGCCTCGAGCGACCGGGCTACGACATAGCCCAGCCAGGCAGCGCGGCTGTCATCAGGCAGCGCGCGAAACAGGTCAAAGCGGGCAGTCGCATCGGTGCCCGCACGCCAGCTTTCGTCGAGACTGGACCTGAGCTCGGCGAGCGCGCTGCTCGCCGGCGCATCCATGGCTTCGAAGCCGATAATCGGGCCGGCCGGAACAGGCGCACGCAGCGTAGTCGCCGGGCGCGCTCGCCAGTCGTGGGTATCGGCATCGGCGAGCGTGAAGACCATGAGGTCGAGCGCAAGACCGGGGTCGGAAGCGATGTGCAGCGCCAGAACGTCGCGACGTTGCATGGCCAGTTCGTCGACCAGGCGCTTCGACAACGCCGTACGGCGTGGGGTCGAACTTCCGTCCGTGGGAACCACTTCGATGGACTCGTCGCCATCGGCCGGATCCGCTTGGCGCTCACCGTAGAACACCGGCTGGAGGACTGGCGTGCCATCGCGGGAGAGCACCAGCACCATGCCTGCCTCGGCTTTGAGCTCGGGCGCGATGACGGGCGGGCGGGCACGAATGTCCTGACACTCGCGTTCGATGGCCTCGATCGCCGCTTCGGCCGCAGCCACGGCCTCTTCGGCGCTGTCCTCGTCTTCAAGGATTGCCGCATGCTCGTCATAAGAGGCATCGAGTTCGTCGAGCCTTGCCAATTCGGCTTCGGTCAGCGGCGCCGGGTCGGCAGGAAGCCGGACCAGCCGTTCGACCAGATCGTGACTGGCGTAGGGATCAAGCGTTGGTTTGACCCAAGCTAGCCCCTGCTCAGCGGCGACGGCTTTAGCCTGCTCTTCCATCTTTGCCGCCGCGAGGCTTTCGAGCAGCGCAACATCGACCCAGGATTCGCTGTCGTCGTTGTCGAACAGCTCGCGCTCGATCCGGCCGCCGGCGGCAATGTAGGCATCGCGGCCGACAAGGCGCGCTCGCGGATCGCTGCCCCGGACTGTGCCGGACAGAACCATGCGTCGGATGCTGTCTGCATTGGGGGCATAGTAGGCTGAGGACACCTGCTCGAACACACGGGCCTGGATCTCCTGGTCCGAGGTCGCACCGAAAGCCTTGGCGATGTCGAGAGTGATTTCCCCGGAGGCCAGTGCCTCGAACACCACAGGCGCAAGGTTCGCGAGACGCAGCCGGCCATCAACGAAGCGAACGGTCAGACCGAAGCGGCGGGCAACGTCCTCGACGGTCGCACCGCCTGCCACGAGCGCGGCAAAGGCCTGGGCTTCGTCGGCCGGGTTCATGGCTAGGCGGTGGAAGTTCTCAGCGAGGCTGGTCTCGACCGCGACCTCAGCGCTGCCTTCGAGCACGAGGCAGGTGACTTCGTGATTGCGGGCGAGGATCTTTTCGTCTGCAAGCGCGAGCATTGCGCGCCGACGCCGCTCACCGGCTTCGACCTCGAACTTGCCCTTGGCGGTGGGCCTGACGATGAGGTTTTGTAGCAGGCCACAGGCTGCGATGTTTGCCTTGAGCTCGACGTCTGATGCCGGGTCACTGTGACGGCGAACATTGCGGGGAGACTGGACGAGCTTGTTCAGCGGGATCGATTTGATCATGGGACACACTCCTGATTGTGAGCCCGGTGCATCGACCTTCGACGCCCAACTGGCTCAATCAGGGCAAAGCCCACTCCCCTCTCATGCGTTCGCAGCGTTTACTTCGGCAATCCAATTTCAGAGCATGACCGGACAGCTTGGTGATGAAGCATGTAATTTTCTCGCGCGGCCTCGAAACTAAGGCGCAGGGCTCAAGCCTTTCCCTTGAGGCAAGAGCTTTGTCTTAATCAGCCTGAAAATCTCGGCCTGATAGCGAGCATCAGCCAAGGCATCATGGGTGCCAGTAAGGGTCGGCGCCACATTTTGCGCGATCCGGCTCGAGCGGGTGTCCGCCCAGGAGCAATCGGTTGCCCCCATATACAGCGCCTTGATGTCGAGCGCGGTGAAGCCGAACGGGTTTTCCCCGAGGAAGCGATGGAAATAGTAATTGATGAATGACCAGTCGAAAGGAGCGTTGAACCCAACGAATATGATGGTCGCATCATCGCCGCACAGATCACCCAGCCATCGCGCAAATTTCTCCATGGCGAGACGAGGTTCCTCGCCGGTTTGCGCCAGCGTCGCCAGGGATAGCCCGGTGACTTCGAGAGCCTTGGGGTCGAATTTGTCACTGATTGGCTTAAGCTCGCAGGAAAAGGCTTCTTCCGGGGCAAAAGCCGAGCAGGCGCCAATAGACAGAAGGCTGTACTCGCCCGGGATAGGCCCTGACGTCTCGACATCAACGGAAACGAATATCTCGCGCTTTTCGCTCATGAGATCAGTGGCTCCGTTGGTACAAGAGAGGGGCGATTGCGGATCGCGTTCCAATGTTCGCGGAAAGCGCGCTTGCGATCCTCGGCGCTGCCGCTCGCTTTCCAGTGTAGGCCGGAAAATGTCGTAATGTCGAATGGTAGGCTGGCCCCTTCGCGCACCATGACCATGGTCGGCAGGCAACGTCCAAGGGCATAGCCCAGTTCTAGAAAACAGTTGGGCCGGGCGCCGGTGATATCGGCCAGAACAATGCTGCTGCGATGCAGCTTGGCGAATATCTCCTGATCGATGCGCGCATGCTCATAGGTTTGCCGCCCATCGATTACGACCAGGCGATAGCCGAGCTCGTCCTCGATCACCGGCTTGACGACCGTATCGAAAAATGTCTGGACGTCTTCATAGTCCTCAAGATCGGGATTGAGCAGGCGAACCGCGAAAGCCTTCGGCCGCTCCAGCGCCTCGAGGAGATCGATCAGCACGGAGATCCGGCTCGGAATAGCTTGGCGGCTCGGGAAGCCGATCCGATTGATCCAGTCATGAGCATCGCCATCATCCGCAATCTGGAACAGGCGGCGGGTCTGGCTACTCGCCAAACCAAAATTATAGAGCCGTCTTGCGCCTTTGGTCTCGGCGCAGAGCGGTAGATTAAGCGGCACGATCGGCTTGCCCGCATCATGATAGAGGTTTGCCAGATAAAGGACCCCCTCATCACCGCCCAGAACGACGAGCACATCGCCAAAGCGCGCCTGCGCTTCCATCCGCTTGCTGTTCATATTCCATTGCGCGGCGCTCTCGATTTTCACGAGCTGGGAAGATCGCAGTTCGTCCCATAGCCCGGCGTGATCGTCGGGAATCTGCTCTTCGGTCTTGTGGTGCTGAACGGCGACCACAAAGGGTCCCGGCACGCTGGGCGGTCTTTGCGCCAGATTGTCCTTCACGGCCTTCCAGATCAGCCAGTCGAAACAGATCGGCATGCCGTCGGCTTCCCGGACTGGTTCGGCATCGACCGGAATGACGAAATTGGCCCCGCGCCTGACTAGCTCCCCGACCAGACCGGTAATGAATGTTCGGGCGGCTTCCACCTCGGCAGTCGACGCGGCGGCGACATCCTTGGCGATGCTTCCGGAGATGTGGATACGGCGTCCGAACAGCGGCGATCGTGCCATTACTTGTCCTCCATGACCGGCGAAGCATGAAGCGTGACCGCAACCGACAGCAGATCCTCGAACCGGAGGGCGCGATCCGGATAGGCCTGGGCAAGCGCCGTCGGGTAGAGTCGTGTGCGGATGTCGGAATAGGTCCATGCCGGGTACCCCTCGCGCGCCGCCGTGGCCTCAACCAGCTGGCCGATCTGCGTCGCGCTAGCATCGAGGCCCAACAGATCCATCCGGAACAATTCACCACGTTCCGCGTCCGACGGCCGGCGGAACTCTTCGACAATAGCCGCACGGCGTCGGAGCGCCGCGTCGAGAACCGACAGACGGTTGGTGCATAGGATGACGACGATACGCCCACCATACCGGCGAAGATCATCGACACCCTGGATCAGCGTGTTGACCGCGACCTTGTCTTCATGGTGGCTGTGGTCCTGCGAACGCGATGCGCCCAGGCTATCTCCTTCATCGATGATGAGGATGGCGCGACGACTCTTGCCGGCTGCCTGGACGACCTTGTGGAAGGCTTCGGTGATGAGGCTCCCCATCTCGCCGACCATGCCGCTGCCACGCACTCGGTTCGAGAGCTTGAACAGCATGGAGTCGGAACTCCTGGCCTCCGCGACAAGCCGGTTTGCGATACACTCCGCTGTCGCCGTCTTGCCGGTTCCGACGTCGCCATGAAAGATCACCAGCGGATACTGTTCGGCGACAAGATCGCACAAGGCGAGCTTGCCGCCATGTTTCTGGTGGTTCCAGTCACCCAGGGCGCCAACGTTAAGCAGCAGGCGAAGCTGGTCGTGGACGCGGGTATAGCGGGCCTCGAACCCCAGCAGCCGCTTCTCCCGACCGGCCAGAACATCGCTGGGCAGCGCGATTTCGCTATCGAAGATGCTTGGCTGGCTCATGCGGCCCAATCCTTGCGCTGCATGCCATAGGCATTGCTGACATAGTTGCGACCGCCCGAAGAACTGAGGCTCGAATGGCTGGTGTCATCATAGGACGTCGTCCATCCGATCTTGAGCTTACCGCTCGTCTTCTGGCGCGCTTCCTCGGTATAAGCGGCGGTATAGCTGATGATGATCCGCAGCGTCGCACCTGGCAGACGGGGCCAGAGCACGCCGCCCGGGCGGCTTGTGGTCAGGCCGCTGGCATCGGTATCGACATTGAACCGGGTGGCCTTCTTCTCGACCCCATATTGCAGCAGGGTGAGGTCGACCCAGGCCAGATAGCCCGCCTTGGCCAGCACCTCAATGTCATGGGCATAATCGGCGGCTTGCTGGGCCGTCCACGCACCAGTGCTGTCGGCGATCATGGTAAGATCGGCCTTCACCCGGCGCACGACATTCTCGACGTCGGTCGTCGTATAGGTGGCAGAAGCCGTTCGCGTCTGACTCATGGTCAGTCCTCCACCTTGAAGCCAGGGCCGAAGAGTTCCTTCCAGACCCCATTGTCGTCTTCCACAGACGCGAAGTTTGCTGCCTCCCAGGCTTCCTGTGCCGCAGCGACGATTTCCTTGCGTTCCGCTTCTGAAATCCGGCTGGCGACATTGTTGAGGCTGTAAACCGGATCGAGGATCACGACGGGATCGGAAAAAGATCCAAAAGGTGCAGTGTTTTCTGGGAAGCGGATTTCCTCCTTCAGACCCGATTGGGCGATATAGAGGAGGAAGTCGCGAAAGCGCTGTTCGATGCCGCCTGCCTTGCCCTGCGTCGCGAGGACGTGCGCCATGATCAGTTCGATGGCGAACGACTTGAGCGGCTTGATTTCGGCATAGTTGCGCCACTTCTTCGCCATGCGCACGAGCGTGCGGAAATCGCCGTCCTGGTTCTTGCGATCACGCACGAACTGGATCTGGCAGGGCGCGCAGGTCTGGATCTTCGAACCATCGTGAATGTCATACTGCCAACCAAATCCTGGCCTGCCGGCATCCTCAACCACGGGCACGATATCGACGCTGAGGCCCGATCCCACGAACTTCACCGTGGCCGCCTTGCGCTGGATCTCGAAGTCCTCGACCGATTTGTTCGGATAGGTTTTGACCAGCAGATCGTAGATCGTTGCGCTGAGGCTATCGAGGGTTTCCTTGGTCGCATCGCGGCCTGAGATGTAGAATACCACATCGACGTCCACCGGGTCCAACGCCGTCCGGCGCAAGATAGTGAACTTGGCGAAGGAGCCCGCCTTCACCACCTTGGTGATCTTGATTTCGGTCTTGTCGCGGACGCTCTTGCACAGCTCGGTGATCAGCCGGTCGACCTGCGCATGATATTCCTTCCGCTTGTCCCCCGGCAAGCGCAGGACGTTGCTGTCATAGTATCGCAGTTGCGTGTTACTCAGTCCCATAGCCCACCTCTTTCCGGCTCGTCATCGCAAACCGGGCAGAGACCGGCTTCCCCCGCGTCATCGGTTTACAAAATCCAATAAAATCGCGATTGTGAACGAAACGTAGGATCTGTTTACCGCATTTCAAGAGGTTTTGGTTTACAAAGTAGGCTCCATATACCATTTATGGAAACTGACCTGCGGAGGTCAATGAAGGAGACCATCATGATCGGGAACAAGCTCAAGGTTGCGAGGTCGGCGTCCGGCCTGTCGCTGCGTGCGTTGGCCGAAACGATGGATGGCGTCGTGTCTGCCCAGGCTATTGGCAAGTATGAGCGAAACGAGGATATGCCGAGTTCTCGCGTACTGATCGCGCTTGCCCGGGCATTGGCGGTTTCCGAGGAATATCTTTTAAGCGAGGACGAACTGTCGCTGGAGGGCGTGGACTTTCGCAAGAAGGTCGGCACGTCCTCTCGCGAGGAAGCCATGCTCGAGGCGCGAGCCATCCACATGCTCGAACGCTATCTCGCGGTCGAGGACATGCTCCAGATGCGTAGTGTCGAATGGGAGCAGCCACGAAGTGCTCCGCACCCGGTGGCCGATGTTCGCGATGCTGAGGATGCAGCCCGTTCCGTGCGAGACGACTGGGGACTTGGCAACGACCCCATCCCGCATCTTGCCGAATTGTTGGAGGAACGCGGCATCAAGGTGCTGTCGCTCGATCTCGACGACGTGGACGGACTTGCCGCCAAGGTACGGCGCAAGGGCAACGATGCGGCGCGCGTCATAGTCATCAAACGAAGCTCTTGGTCGGAGCGCAAGCGTTTTAACCTGGCGCATGAGCTTGGCCATATGGTCATTGCTCCTGCTGGTGGCGTGGATGAGGAAAGGGCCGCGCATCGTTTCGCCGGTGCATTCCTGATGCCAGCAGACGTGCTACGCGCCGAAGTCGGCGCCCATCGTTCCTCGATCAGCATCGGCGAGCTGGTCGCACTCAAGAAACTGTTTGGGGTCAGCATTCAGGCGCTAGCCTATCGCTGCAAAGATCTGGGTATCATCAACCAAGCGGCATGCGCCCGCCTCTTCAAAGTTTTCGCCGAGCGAGGATGGCGTACGGCGCCTTTTGAAGAACCGGAGAGCATGCAGCCGGAACTGGAAGAGCCGCGGCGCTTCGAGCGGCTATGCTATCGTGCTCTGGCCGAAGGCGTGATCGGAGAATCGCGAGCCGCGGAGTTGCTCGGCATTTCCGTGCGTGAACTCGACCGGCGACTGGATCAGGTGGCAGCCTGATCGGTGGCGGTCCTGGTATCCGATACTTCGGTCCTCATCGACCTCGAACGGGCGAACCTTCTCGATGAGATGTTCCTGCTGCCATTCGAGTTCGCGGTGCCTGATCTACTTTACGTTCGTGAACTGCAGGGGGAACTCGGCGACAGGCTGAGGGCGCTCGGACTGCGGGTGGAGGAGCTCACGGCATCTGAACTGCGGCGCGCGACCGGAGTTAATCGCCAGCATCAGAAGCTCTCAGTGCTCGACACCTTTGCTTTCGCCCTTGCGGAGTCGCGGACATGGACGCTGCTGACCGGTGATGGAATCCTGCGAGAACTGGCCGCTGCCGAACAGATCGCCATGCACGGAGTCCTATGGCTCTTCGACCAGATGGCCGATGGTGCCCACGTAAATTTCGATCGGTTGCACAGTGGCCTAACCCAACTTTATGCCCATCCGCGCTGCCGCCTTCCTGCGAGTGAAGTTAAGCATCGCTTGACTCGCTTTGCCGGCTGACATTCGGGGATAGTCATTCCGTCGACTGGGCCGGGAGCGTTAGTGGACACGCGGAGCAGCGAACACTATCCTAGGCCGACATGTTCCACCTCCATTGTACCAAAAAGCTGCTTAACAGGATCAAACCGGAAATCGTTGCCCCTGGGCAAAGCGACACCGCGCTAGGCAACTGGTATGCCACAGTCCTGTTCTGGAAGCCGCAGGTAGCTGTGCTGGTTTCTGAGCGCACGCTGATTCCCGTGCTTATGCCGTTGGCCCCAGCGGCCACGCTTGCTCGAAGATTCCCCGCACAATTGGCGCTTGTTCTGAAGGAGCACGGCGTCTCATCTGAATTCATCGCCCAGGAAGTCTGGCGGATGGACAAGGTGGAGTACGCAAAAACTTCGAACCGGAGCGTCCTGGGTGTGCTCAATGAGTTCGTTAAGCAGGCCGAATTCTGGCTGGCCGCTTATGCCTATGAAAAGGGTGATGATGACGACCTCTTGGCAATTTCAGCCAAGCTAGCAGAGACACCGTGTAGCCCACTCTACAAGGGCCCGGTTTCGCCAGACAAAGCCCTTCATGAACTCGTGAAGGCTGGTGCTCAAGCATGAGTAGGCTGCCCTTCAATTGCTCGCGGAGATCGTACACCACTCGGCCGGAAACCCAGCCCATGCGGTCAAACGGGATCGGGCGGCAGATCGACGATACGGAAAACGGCCCCTGATCCAGCGTCACGCACGAGGTCAACGCGCGCGCCATCCCAGTGGTAGTCGAGGTGCCGCCCCTGGAGCGGATTCGACGCGCAATCCGGATAGAAGAGCGCAACGCATTCCCCACTGGCATGCCGAATGCTCGGGTAGGCAATCCCGTCCGATCCCGATCCCCTGAGGTGCCGCGCGAGCGCTTGGGAGGCGGTGTAGCCATCAGGATCGAGCGCCGGATCCCCCGCCAGTGTTCTGAGATCATGCAAGTGTGCATCGACCGACATGACGATCTCCCTGAACTGCGAGGTCCAGCCAGGCGTTTCCTTTGTCCGTGTCATGAAGCGAGCATGGTGGTGGATTGTCTCGAACAGCGCAGTCTCGAACCTATCCCCGACATAGAGCACGCCGTAACTGCCGTCGGTAAAGCGGCTTGGCCGGTCGGTGCTGACGTGGGTGAATGGAGCCATAAGGTAGGAAGCACCGCCGCCGCCGACGCGCCGGTCAGCCGGAACGAGGTCGAGGTTACCAATAGTCGCCATGATGCGGGGATTGGTCTTCTGCTCTGCCGAGGTCAGCAGCGGCCAGTCGGCCGGATCAGCGATATCCTCGAATAGGTCGATAGGCGGAAAGGCGCTGCGGATGATCCTTACAGCGCCCTTCCACTCAACTCGAGAAACGAGGATATCCGCCGCTTCGCTCACCAGCCACCACGTTCGGCGTCGAGGTAGCGACGCACCCGCATGATGTCGGTGAGCTCGCCTCCAAGCATCACGTCGAGCGCACTGGATCCGCTGAAAGCTTCGTTCGCTGCTCTGATCCAGCCATAACCACGGGTCGCCTCCGAGAAGATGATCCGGAGCGCCTTATGGATGCCCATAAGGTTGGAGAGACGAGCGCGGCCATCGCGTGAGACGCGCCCGGGGCCTTCCGCCTTCCAGCGACGATAGGAGCGCACCGGCATGTCGAGCAGGGTTGCCGCCTGCTCGTCGGTCAGTTCCCATTTGCCGAACAGATTGAGGACTGCCCGGAACATGGCAGCTGCCTCGTCCTGCGTAATCGGATCGGGACGGAAGGCGGTAACGGCAGTATCAACGGGTTGCAGAGCCAGCATGGCATTTCTCCATATGGCATCATATACGACTATCAATGCCATTTGGCAAGTAGCTATGCCGATGACGAAAATCTCGCAATCACGCCCGCCGCGCCCTCGATCGGCACGAAGAGCCGGGTCTGGTAGCGGATGATCTCGGTGAAGCAGCCTTGAGCCTTGTACCAGTCGAGGCGTGCAGCACTCCATCCCGTAAGCTCAATTCGCTGTGAGCCATTGACCAGGCTGCGTCTGACCATGAGCTTCTCGCGGCCCGCGAATTCCATGGCCCGGCCCGTTGCCAGGACGGTCTGGACAATGTCATCGGCGGAAAGCGTCTGTTCGCGCTCGAGACCCAGCGCCTGGCAAAGGTGTGGAACACAATGGACGGGAACCTCCCGGCCAAGGAGCGAACGACCATCCGCCGCCGAGATGCGGCTGACTCTGACGAAATCCGAAGGGAGCTTGTCCCAGACCGGAAGCAGGAGGCCGGTCGCAAGATACAAGCGCTCGCGCTTGTGGCTGGTCCTCGCCTCTTCCACCTCGGCGGCCCAAGCCTCGCGGAATGCGTCAATTTCAATGTCCTCCCAGCTGCTCTCAGCCAACTGATCCGCGGTGATGTGACTGCGCTTGAGGGGGCGAAGCAATTCGAAGCGGGTCATGCGCGTACCGTCATCGGCAAGGATGCTTCGGGCGGGCACCAGCAAGGCGACCCGACCAGAGCGGGCGTTCCGAACCGGTCGCTGCCGCTGCCCGGTAAGGCCGTGGAGCTCCTCGAGCCGCTTCAGCGCGAGCGGCTTCAAGGCTCTGGCAATTTCCAGTTCCAGCAGATGGGTGGTTGCGCCTGAGGCCGGATCTGTGCGCAGCAACGTGTCAGACAGGACCGCGAAGTCCTCGACCGCGATGGTCTCCAGGCCAAGATCAAGTGTGCCGGCCTGCCGGGCGGCATCGATACGCGCTTCGACCAGCCCCATGAACTCATCGAAGATCGCGTTCTGCAGGGCTATGGGAAGCGCAAGGATGCGATTGAGCCAGCGCTGGATCGATGGCAGGTCGTCGACCATAGACCCGTCGGATCCTTCGATCCTCAGGCCCGTCAGCTCCTGAAAGCGCCCGAGGCTGACCGCTTCGAGCTTGCCGCTGAACAACAGGCCGAACCAGCGATGGAGTGCCTCCTTCGCGTAGATGCTTTCGAGATTATCAGCTGGATCAAAAAGGTTCTGCCCGCCAGTCTGTCGCTGCCCGCGTGTCAGAGCGCCCAGGCTGTCCAGACGTCGCGCGATCGTCGAGATGAAGCGGCGCTCGCCGCGCACATCGGTGGTCACGGGCCTGAACAGCGGGGCCGATGCCTGGTTGGTGCGATTGGTCCGGCCGAGCCCCTGGATTGCGGCATCAGCGCGCCAGCCCGGCTCGAGCAGGAAGTGGACGCGGCGGGCCTGGTTCCTGACGGCAAGATCGGCATGGTAGCTGCGCCCGGTTCCCCCGGCGTCAGAAAAGACCAGGATGCGCTTGGCGCCGTCCATGAACGCCTGGGTCTCCCCGACGTTGGCGCGCGGCGACCGGGATTGGAGTTTCTGACGACCATCGCGGCCGACGATAAGCCGGCGCGTGCGACCGGTGACTTCCGCCACCTGGTCGACGCCAAAGCGTTCGATGATGGCATCGAGTGCTGTGGCGATGGGCGGTAAGGCACAAAGCTGCTCGATCATCCGGTCGCGCGCGGCGAGTGCCGATCGGCACAGTACCGGGGCGCCGAGTTCGTCGCTCATAGGCTCGGAGCGAGGATTGCCGTTTTCATCGGTGAACACGGCCATCAGGCGGACAGGAAAGCTCTTGGCGAGGTAGTCGATCACATATTCCCGCGGGGACAGATCGATCTCCAGCGCTTCGCGCTCCTCGTCCGAAAGGTCGGCAAGCCGGCGGTCGAGCATGGCTTCTGCTGTCGAGACCAACTGGACGACTGCCGCGTGTCTGTCAGCAATCGCCGCTTCGATTGCTGGAAGCAGGCTCGGGAGCTTCATCGACAGAAGCAGCTGCGCAAAGAAGCGCTGCTTGGTCCCTTCAAAGATCGACAGCGCTGCGGACTTGGCCCCGGAGTTGAGCGTCCCGCCGGTCTCGCTGTCGACGATCCGCGTGGCTTCCAGCGCGTCGCGCAGGTTAGCGTGGATGATCGCCCAAGCTTCGGCATAGGCGTCGTAGACCGCGATCTGATCCTCGGTCAGGCAATGCTCGAGGATCTCATATTCGACACCGGCGAATGAAAGGGCCCGGGCTGTGTAGAGTCCGAGCGACTTGAGGTCCCGCGCAACCAGTTCCATCGCGGCGATGCCGCCGTCGCGAATGTCGGCAACGAAAGCCTCGCGATTAGCGAAAGCTGTCTCCGGCCCCCAGAGCCCGAGGCGCGTCGCATAGGCCAGGTTGTTGACGTCGGATGCGCCGGTGGCCGAGGCGTAGAGCACCCTTGCCCGGGGCAGGAGGTTCTGCAGGCGCACCCCGGCAATGCCCTGCTCCGATCCTTTGACCTTGCCCCGCGATCCTTCGCCGCCAGCGGCGTTGGCCATGGCGTGCGCTTCATCGAACACGATCACACCGTCGAAATCTTCACCGGCCCAGGCGAGGATCTGATCCAGCCGCGTTGCGTCGCTCCGGCCTGAACGCAGGGTTGGATAGGTGACGAAGAGAATCCCGTCGGGCATTGTGATCGGGGTGCCCAGCTTCCAGGACGCCAGCGGCTGGATGTCGATCGGGAGGCCGCCAAGGGCGGCCCAGTCGCGCCGGGCATCTTCGAGCAGCGCCTCGTTCTTCGAAATCCAGATATGGCGGCGTTCCCCGCGCACCCACCGATCGAGAATGACGCTCGCGACCTGACGCCCCTTCCCGGCACCTGTTCCATCTCCGAGGAAATAGCCCTGCCGGTAGACCTGACCCTCTGCCGATGGCTTGAGCGAACAGCCCTTGTCCTCGGGTTCGAACCGGCCGGGAAGATCTCGGGCGTAAACGCTGGCGGCGTAGATCAGGGTCTCTGCCTGGGCAGCCGACAGCAGTCCCTTGGCGATAAGCCCGTCAGGCAGCTGCGGCACAGCGTCGGGCTTGGGTGCCGAAATCGACCCCATGGCGACGGACTCGACGAGCGGCGTCGGATGCCCTGACGCGCCATCAATGACGATCCTGCTCGGACGATAGGGAAGATAATGGCCGACCTGAGGGGCAAGCGGCGCTGGGGTTTCGAGCGACACGTAGGTGAGCGGCTTGATGGCGGAGGCTGCAGGCGTGATCCTTTCTGGTGTCGGCAGCGGCCTGCGCGGCGCGGCAACCAGAAGGAACGGAGCACGAGCTGGAAGGCTCGACTTTTGGGGAGCAAGCCCCAGGCTGGCGCGAGCCGGCAAGGCATCAACGAGATCGGCCAGCTGGCGGAACGCGTTCGTGCGAATAGCGACGGGCTCCTTCGCGCCTTCCACCTTGTCGAGAACCAGCAGTCGCGTGGTGATCCCGGTGCCATTCTTGATGAAGGCGCGCTCGACTGCGGCATTGAGCCGCATCGAAACTGGCCCTTTCACCCCGGCCAGAAACCGCGCGCAATCGAACCATTCGGGCATGATCGCGACAAGCCGCCCGCCGGGCGCAAGCCGGTTCCAGGCCGATCGCAGATGCCTCGCCCCGGTGCGGCCATCGTGGCCCCGCTCGATCCCGTGAGAATACGGCGGGTTCATCAGCACGACGCTGGGGCTGATGGCCGGATCGAGCAATTCGTCGATCAGCTCGGCATCGTGTCCGGTCACGCGGGCAGCCGGAAACGCAGCAGTCAGGCAGTCGCGGCGCAGCGGCGAGATTTCGTTGAGGGCAAGGCGCAAGGCAGCCTTGGCGGCCCATACCGCGAGCATCCCTGTTCCGGCCGAGGGTTCCAGGACGAGCTCGTCGGGCATCAGTCCACAGGCTCTTGCGGCAAACCAGGCAAGGCGCGGCGGCGTTGCAAACTGCTGCCATTCGATCTGCTCGTCGCTGCGATTGGTCTGGGTCGGAATTCGGTCATCGAGGCTGCAGAAGAACTGTTCCGCCTCATGGATCGAGGCTGAGAGCTGGATCTGATCGAACGCTTGCAGGTATTGAACCTGCGCCAACTCGAGAGCTGCTTGGGCGTCACGCACCGACCAACGCCCGAGAGCATCGCTGCCCCCGAAGTGCTCGCTCATGATACGCGTAACGTCGCTGCGTGTCAGCGCGCGGCCCGCTGCGAGCTCTGAGGCCATGATCTGGGCCGCCGTCGCAACAGCGGGCGGTGATGGTTCATCGAACGCAAAGGCGAGAGAAGAATTGGACATCGGAACCTCCTGACGAGGTCCTGCGGCGGGCAGGCCTCAATCAGCCAAAGGCCCCCTCCCCTCTGCCCAACGGATCAGGTTTACCGGCAAGCCGGGACTTCAGCTCATCGTTCCAGTCAAAACCGGGGGATGCCGGAGCTCGTGAGTGGATGACACGATGTGGCGCAGCGTAAGCCTTCAACGCTCGCTGTTCCGCGAGAGCGCCTCCGGCATCATTGTCGATGAACAGATGGAGTTCACCCACGCTCTCCGGGATCGCAACAAGGCCGAAGCGTTCGTTCCCGAGCGTTGCCCAGCAAGGGATGTCGAACAGCTGCATTGCTGAGATGGCGCTCTCGATACCTTCGGCAAGTCCAAGACGCCCTTTCACCGGCGGCACCAGTCTGACGGCACCGCAACCAAGGGTGCCAAGCGCACGCTTGGGCCGCTCGAAAGCGGCAAGCGTGCCGCTCGCCAAGTCGAGAAACGTCCGGTGTACCGCGATTATGCCAATGTCGGTTGTGACTGCGGCAAGCATCGCGGGGAGAAATTGGACAGCGCCGCGCGGCCCGAGCGGCGTGCGCGCCAGGTAGCGGAGTTGATCGGATCCGCGCAGTAGGCCGCGCTGCGCAAGGTATTGTACGGCAGGGCTGTCGGAGATCGCCGTCGCCGATTGCCACAAGCGCCGCGCATTGGGACTGAAGTCGCCATATCTCTGCTTTTCGATGGTCTCGGCGTCTGAAACGTTGAAGAGGTCGCGGCTGCGAACGCCCTGTCGATCCAACGCCGCAATGACGTCCTCATTCAGGCATCCCGCAAAGCAGTGAAACAGGATGGCTTTGCGCCCCAATGTAACACTAAGCGACGGTGTTCGATCGTCGTGCGCGGGGCAGCAGCACATGCCTTTGCCCAGACTCCATGTACCCTGGAGGCTTTCAACGATGGTGCGGGCGCGACGTTCGAGTTGATGAGCTTTGTCTAACGGGGGCATCGACCTACTCCGGTTGAGGTGCCCTCCCCGCGCAGCCTCCGCTCTGCACTCGCGCCAAACCAATTTCCTACGTCGTTTGTTCTTTATATGTTCCGACTCGATTCGGCTATACACGGGATCGAGAAATGACAATCAAGACTCTCTTGATCGCAGGCATCGCGATCACCTCTGCTATACCGGCCAGTGCCCAAGAGTTGCCAACGCCAGCTATAATCGAAGCCCCCGCCAGCCACTCCGACGGCATTCGGATTGCTGAAACATCGAACGGCTTCCAGCTGGTCGAGCATGGGATCTGGCGATCCGTCCAAGATGGCCCGGCGCCTGTTGTGACTGTGCCGCGAACTGGTCGGGCCAACCTGCCCTACAGATACGAGCGGAATCCCCAACCTGGCCCATCCGGCTTCAGGCGAGCAAGCTACCTTCCCCACATCTATGCGGCGGAGGCGAAGTATTCACTACCCGCTGGCCTGCTCGATGCGCTCGTTTGGACGGAATCTCGCTACAACCCTTTGGCCGTCAGTCCGGCGGGTGCCGCGGGCCTTGGGCAGTTGATGCCCGCAACGGCAAAGGAACTCGGGGTCTTCAACCGATTTGACCCCATGGCTAACATCTTCGGCGCTGCGCGGTATCTGCGGCAGATGCTCGACAGGTTTGGCGTGGTCCACCTGGCCGTGGCGGCCTACAATGCGGGACCAGGGGCAGTCGAACGTGCAGGCGGCATTCCCCGGAATGGCGAAACGCCCGGATATGTCCGCGAAGTCCTGCGGCACTGGCAGTTTTGATACGAACTGCGTCGAATGCCATTTGATCAGATTGAACGCTTCTCCTGACGGGCGTCACGCGGCGCGCTTTCGCCCTTTCCTGATGTCGACGACCTTCCGCCCATCGAGGAAGTCAGCCCAATCCTGCATCATTCGCCGGCGGGGCGCGAGATACTCCGCCGCGTTGTAAGCTCCCCGGACATCATCCTTCTCTGAATGAGCGAGCTGCAACTCGACCCAATCCTCATGGTACTTCCGGATCCACATCGCTGGCTTGCCAAATTCAACCAATTGCTCGTTCGCCCAGGTGCTGGCGAGGCCTCGAAAGCCGTGGATGGTCTGGCGACTATGATATCCAAGGCGGTAAAGCGCATAGATCATCGTGTTTTCAGACAACGGCTTGTCTGGGTGGGTCCCGGGAAACAGGTAATCACCGGTCGCCGCCGATACCATTTTTCTAGCAATGAGTGCGGCCTGGGCAGAAAGTGGAACGAGGTGTTCGCGCCCCATCTTCATTCGCGCAGCCGGAATCCGCCAAACGGGTTCCATACCATCGAGATTTTCAAATTCGGATTTGACGGCCAGTCGAAGCTCTTTTGTCCTGACCCAGGTCAGCAAGGCGAATAGCACTGCATCGCGGGTGATCGCCGAGCGCCGGTCACCTTCCTCTTGGTAGGCTCGCAGCTTTTCGAGGAATGCAGGTATTTCCATCAAAGGAAGGCGGCTCATGTGCTTCACCCTCGGCCGAGGCTTGAGGGCGCCACTGAGGTGAGCTGTGGGATCGCTGGATGCCAGCCCGCAAGCAATCGCGAACTGAAAGACCTGCCCTACCCCTTGCTTGGCACGCCGACTGATATCGAGCGCGCCTCGTGTCTCAATCCTGCGGATCATGTCCAGGACCTCTGGGGCAGTGATCTCGTGGATCAGCTTCTGTCCTAGGGAAGGGAAAACGTCCCGCTCCATTCGTGACCAGACGCGTTCGGCATGCGCTGGATTCAATGCCGACTGGCGGTTCTCGTGCCAGCGTTTCGCCACCATGTAGAAGGTGTCACCGTTCTCCGATATCACCTCCCCTTTGGCCTTCATGGGGTCCTTGCTCTCGGCAAGGAGTGCCTTAGCCGCTTTGCGTTTGTCCCGGGCAGCGGCGATCCCCAACGCCGGATAAGCGCCAAACGACAGCAACTTCTCCTTGCCTGCAAATCGGTATTTCATCCGCCAAAGCTTCGTGCCGTTCGGCTGGACGAGCAGGAACAAGCCCTCGCTGTCGGCAAGCTTGTACGCTCGCTCGCGTGGCTTTGCATTCTTGGCTTGAGTCTCCGTCAGAGGCATGGGGGTATCGCTCCTTTCCGATACTCCGCAAAACTACCCCCAAAATACCCCCACACCAAATCTGGCTGCATGTGGAAGGCCATGGGCGCATGCGGACGCGAATCACCCGCAACCCTCTGCTTTTCTTTCGATTTTTGGAAAAATGCGGAAGCTGTCGGAAGCTTCCGGATAAGGGATTGGTAGCGGAGGAGGGACTTGAACCCCCGACCCCAGGATTATGATTCCCGTGCTCTAACCAACTGAGCTACTCCGCCCCAAAAGGCCCGCCCCAAGGCAGGCGGGCGCCATAAGGGCGGCGGGCGGGCGAAGTCAAGCGCCTCTGAAGGGATGGCGCGACAGCGGCTCCCACGGCCCGCCGCGATACCACCAGGCGGCGAGCCCGGCGATCGCGAGCGGTCGAGGGACGAAGCCCGCTTGGAGTTTGGCGAGCAGCGCGCGCGCAACCGCGGGCTCGACCTTGTTCTGCACCGTCACATGCGCCCGCCATCCGGCTAGATCCTGCGGGGTAAGGAGTGGCGCGAAGACGTTGGCCAGCCGCGCGCGGATCGCGGCGAGTGCGGGTGAGTCGACGCGGTAGGCGACGCCCTTGCCCAAGCTCATGACGGCGCTCAGCTTTGCGGGCGGCGCTGGTGCGCATGCTTCGTCGGCGAGGCGCGCCTTGAGTTCAGGCGCGATCGAGGGCGGCAGGTGGTGGAACAGAGTTAAGTGCGCGCGAAGGAAATTGCGCTCGGGCGGAAAGTGCCGTTGGCGGAGACTATCCAGCCAGGCGAAATCAGGCCCGCCTATCAACGCGGTGACGATGATGGGAGCGGGAGCGTCCGCCTTCAAATCTCCACCTGACTCCCCAGCTCAACCACCCGGTTGGTCGGCAAGCGGAAGAATTCCATCGCGCTCTCGGCGTTGCGCAGCATCCAAGCGAACAGCTTTTCCCGCCACAAGCTCATTCCCGGCTTGGCCGAGGGGAGCAAGGTCTGCCGCGCGAGGAAGAAGCTCGTGTCCATCATCCGGAAGCTTGCGCCGCAGCGCTCGACATTGGCAAGCGCCGCCGGCACGTCGGGCTCCTCGACGAAACCGTAGCGCAGGATCATCCGGTGGAAACCGTCCCCCAGCGCCTCGATCGAGCAGCGCTCGTCGGCGGGGACATAGGGCTCGTCGGCGATTTTCACCGTCAATAACACGATCCGGTCGTGCAGCGCATTGTTGTGCTTGAGGTTGTGGAGCAGCGCGTGCGGCACCCCGATCGCCGAGGAAGTCATGTAGACCGCTGTCCCCGGCACACGCGTCGCAGAGCTGGCGGCCGAACGGATGAACACGCTCATCGGCATCGCGGTCTCGCGCATCCGAGCGAGCATCAGCTGCCGCCCTTTCGACCAAGTGGTGAGGATGGTGAACACCGCGATCCCGATCATTAGCGGGAACCAGCCACCGGCGGTAATCTTGGTAAGATTAGCGGCGAAATAGGCGCCATCGACTAGGAAGAACAAGGTAAGTAGCGGCACCGCCTTGTAGCGGGGCCAGTGCCACAGCCGGGCGATAACGACCGTCAGCAGGCAGCTGTCGATCAACATTGCTCCTGTCACCGCAATGCCATAGGCAGAGGTAAGGTGCGAGACGCTGCGGAAGCTCAGCACCAGCATGATCACGATCGCGAGCATCAGCCAGTTGATCAGCGGCACATAGATCTGCCCGGCGGCCGACGCGCTGGTATGCTCGATCCGCAGCCGCGGCATGAAGCCCAGCTGGATCGCCTGCTGCGTCACCGAGAAAGTGCCCGAGATCACCGCCTGGCTGGCGATCGTCGCGGCGAGCGTCGCCAGCACGACCAGCGGCAGGCGCAACCCGTCGGGGGCGAGCAGATAGAAGGGGTTGTGCAGCGCGCCCATCCCGTCACGCATTAGCAGCGCCCCCTGCCCCATATAATTGAACAGCAGCGCGGGAAGCACGAAGAACAGCCAGCTCACCCGGATCGGATTGCGCCCAAAATGGCCCATATCCGCGTAGAGCGCCTCCGCCCCCGTCACCGCCAGAACCACCGAGCCCAGCGCGAGGAAAGCGCGCACCGGATCGCTGATGAAGAAGCCGAGCGCGTGATGCGGCAGCAACGCCTCGATGATCGCCGGGGTTCGCCAGATACTGGCAAGGCCGAGCGCCGAGATGGCGACGAAATAGACGAGCATGATCGGGCCGAAAAGCGCCCCCACCCGCGCGGTGCCCGAGCGCTGAATCGAGAACAGCCCAACCAGAATGCCCACCGATACCGGCAGCACCCAATTGGCGAAGCCCGGCGCAGCGACGGTGATCCCCTCCACCGCGCTAAGCACCGAGACCGCCGGCGTGATTACCGCGTCTCCATAAAACAGCGCGGTGGCGGCGACCCCCAGCAGCACGATGCCGCCGGTCCAGCGCCCCACCTTGCCGCGCCCGCTCACCAGCGCGAGCAGTGCCAAGCTGCCACCCGCGCCGCGATTGTCGGCGCGCATGATCACGCCAACATATTTGAAGGTGACGACGATCATCATCGACCAGAAGATCAAGCTGATCACGCCCATGATGTGAAAAGCATCGGGCGCCAGCTGGTGATGGCCGGCGAAGGTTTCGCGCAAAGCATAGAGCGGACTGGTGCCGATATCGCCGAACACCACCCCCATCGCGCTCACCGCCAAGCGCATCCCGGGCGAGGGCGGAGGCACGGGTTCCAGAGTCGGACCGATCGCGTCTTCGACGGGCGGCGCGGCGATGGTGTCGAGAGGGGCGTTCACCGGCTTAATCCGGTGGAGGGATGGCCAGAGCGCTTCACAGGGTGGTGGTTCACCGGTTGTTGACCGGGGCCGCGCCTATCACCAACGGCACGCGACCGCAACGGGACAATCAACCAATCTGCGTCTATAGGCGCGCCGTCAGCCGAGTCTCGGCGAGAAAAAACGGAGCAGGAACAATGCGCGTCGGCGTGCCCAAAGAGATCAAGAACCACGAGTATCGCGTCGGCCTGACGCCCTCTTCCGTCGCCGAACTGGTGAAGGCCGGGCACGATGTCGTGATCGAAACCAAGGCCGGCGCGGGCATCGATTTCGAGGATCAAGACTATGTTGCCGCCGGCGCGCGCATCGTAGGCACCGCAGCCCAGGTATTCGCCGAGAGCGACATGATCGTGAAAGTGAAGGAGCCGCAACCGAGCGAGATTGCGTTGCTTGAGGCGCGCCACACGCTGTTCACTTATCTGCATCTGGCGGCCGACAAGCCGCAGGCGGAAGGGCTGATGAAGGCGGGGACGACGTGCATCGCCTATGAAACCGTGACGGCGAATGACCGTTCCCTGCCGCTCTTGAAGCCGATGTCCGAAGTCGCCGGGCGCATGTCGGTGCAGGTCGGCGCGCATTATCTGGAGAAAGAGCAAGGCGGTCGCGGCGTGCTGCTGGGCGGTGTGCCCGGGGTGGCGCCGGCCAAGGTCGCCATCCTGGGTGGTGGCGTCTCGGGCGTGAATGCCGCGCAGATGGCGGTAGGGATGCGCGCCGATGTAACGATCTATGACATCAACAATGCGCGTCTGGCCGAGCTCGACATGTTTTTCTCCAGCCAGATCAAGACCCAGTATGCCAGCTCGGCGGCGATCGCGGCGGCGGTGGCAAGCGCGCATCTGGTGATCGGCGCGGTCCTGGTGCCCGGTGCCGCCGCGCCCAAGCTAGTAACGCGGGAGATGCTCAAGACGATGAAACGCGGCTCGGTGCTGGTCGACATCGCGATCGATCAGGGCGGCTGCTTCGAAACCTCGCGCGCGACGACGCACGACGATCCGGTGTTCATCGAGGAAGGCGTGATCCATTATTGCGTGGCGAACATGCCGGGCGCGGTCGCGCGCACCTCCGCCTTCGCGCTCAACAACGCGACTCTCCCCTTCGTGCTGAAGCTCGCCAATCTGGGCGCTGAGGCGGCGATGGCCCAGGACGCGCATCTGGCGAACGGGCTCAACGTTTCGAGCGGCAAGATCCGCCATGCGGCAGTCGCCGAAGCGCTGGACCTGCCGCTGAACTGAAGGTTGGGCAGCGGCGGCACATCGCCGGCGGCTGCCCGGACGCATTCAGGCGCGCGCTGCTGCCTCCAGCGCCTGCCGCCCCAGCAGCACCGCACCGAGCGGGCCGGCACGGCCACCGAGTGCGGCGGGGACGAGGTAGCGGTGTAGATCGTCCAGCGCGCCGAGCGAAAGATAGCCGCTTAGGCTCTCCGCCAGGCGCTTGCGAACCAACGGCAACAGGGCGGGCTGATCCATCACCCCGCCGCCCCAAACGATCCGGCGCGGCACCCCCGTCAGCGTGAGCGCCTGGGCGAGTTGAGCGAGCGCGTCGGCGGCCATCGCCCAGCTTGGATCATCGGGGGCAAGCTCGGTCGCGGGGCGCCCGGCACGCGCCGCGATCGCGGGGCCGCTCGCCAAGCCCTCCACACAGGCGCCGTGAAAGCGGCACGCGCCAGGAAAATCGTCTCCGGCCAAGCGCGGGGGTCGCAGATGCCCCAGTTCGGCATGGCTCAGGCCGTCGAGCGGCCTGCCGCCCGCGACCAGCCCTGCGCCAACGCCAGTGCCAACCGTGACATAGGCAAGGTCGGCCAACCCCCGCGCCGCGCCCCACTCGGCCTCTGCGAGCGCCGCGCCGACGACATCGGTGTGGAAGCCGAGCGGCACCGTGTAGCGGGCGATCAGCCGCCGGGCGATGTCGGTCTGCGACCAGCCGGGCTTGGTGGTGACGGTGATCGAGCCCCAGCCCGGGCTTGCCCGGTCGATATCGAGCGGACCGAAGCTCGCCACACCGATCGCGGCGAACCCCCGCCAGCGATCGAGCACCGCCTCGATCGCGCCGAGCGTCTCCGCAGGCGTCGTGGTCGGCAGCCGCACCTCATCGAGTATCGCCTCCGGCCCGTAGGCAAGCAGGCAGACGATCTTGGTGCCACCCAGCTCCACGCCGGCGATCAGGGGGTCGTTCATGCCGCCAAGGCTAGACGGCGCGGCGCACCCCCGCAAGCGCGTGGATTGGGAGATCGCCAACTTGCCTCGCTACCCCGTCTGCGCCCATAGTCAGGCATAAAGCCAAGAAGGGGGAATGCCTTGATGATCGGCCGCTTGTTCCTGGTGAGCCTGCTTGCCTCCACCGCCGCGCTTGCGCAAACCCCGCCCGCCAAGCAGAAATGGGATGTCAACGCCCCGCCGGGCATGACCACGCGCGAGGTGAAGATCGACACCGCCGAGGGCAGCTGGATGAACGTCGATGTCTCGCCCGATGGCAAGACGATCGCCTTCGATCTGCTCGGCGACATTTATACCATGCCGATCACCGGCGGCACCCCGACCCGGATCGCGAGCGGCCTTGCCTATGATCAGCAGCCGCGCTTCTCGCCCGATGGCAAGCGGATCGCCTTCGTTTCCGATCGTGGCGGCGGCGACAATATCTGGCTGATGAACCTGGACGGCGGCGACAAGCGCCAGCTGACCAAGGAGGACTTCCGTCTGCTCAACCAGCCGAGCTGGAGCCCGGATGGTCGCTTCATCGTCGCCAAGAAGCATTTCACGACGCAGCGCTCGCTCGGCACCGGCGAGGTGTGGCTCTATCACGTCTCGGGGGGCGCCGGGGTTCAGCTGGTAAAGCGCGCGAGCGAGGTGCTGCAGAAGGAGTTGGGCGAGCCAATCTTCGCGCCCGATGGCAAGGGCATCTACTACACGCGCAACGTCACGCCGGGGCCGATCTTCGAATATGCCCAGAACTCGAACACCGATCTCTTCCACATCGAACGTTATGACCTCGAGACAGGGGAGGTATCGACGGTGGCGCAAGGCGTCGGCGGTTCGGTACGACCCACCCCTTCCCCTGATGGCAAGCGCATCGCCTTTGTCCGCCGCGAGCGGGCGCGCTCCAAGCTTTATGTGAAGGATCTCGTCTCGGGCGAGGAGCGCAAAATCTATGACGCGCTCGACCAGGATGTGCAGGAAACTTGGGCGGTCACCGGGGTCTACCCGAACATGGCTTGGACGCCGGACAGCAAGACGATCGTCTTCTGGGCGGGGGGCAAGCTGCGTCGGGTGGGCGCCGACGCGGCGGGCGCGACCGAAATTCCCTTCCGCGTGAACGACTCCCGCGTCGTGATCGACGCGACGCACCCAGCGGTCGAGGTCGCGCCCGCCAAGTTCACCACCAAGATGCCGCGCTGGGCATCGGTCTCGCCCAATGGCAGCCAGGTGGTGTTCGAAACCCTCGGCAAATTGTGGGTGAAGCCGATGGCGGGCGGCGCGGCGCGGCGGCTGACTAGCGCCAAGGACGGGTTCGAGCTGTGGCCGAGTTGGTCGCGCGACGGCAAACAGATCACCTTCGTCACCTGGAGCGACGCCGAGCTTGGCCGGATCGCGGTGGTGCCGGCGGTGGGCGGCGCGGCGCGGGTGGTGACGCCGCAGCCCGGCCATTATGCACTCCCCCGCTTCTCGCCCGATGGCAAGACGATCGCCTTCGAACGCCGCGAAGGGCGCGCGTTGACCGCGGACAATTGGAGCGAGAACCCCGGCGTCTATCGCATCGCGACGACGGGCGGCGCGATGACGCGCGTCACCAAGGATGGCAGCACGCCGCAATGGGGCACGAGCAGCGACCGGCTGTTCTTCACCGCGTCGGAGAAGGGCAAGCTCCAGCTCGTCTCGACCGACCTGAACGGCGAGGCCAAGCGCGTCCACGCGACCGGCGATCTGGTGAGCGATTATCAGGTGTCGCCCGATGGCGGCTATTTTGCCTTCACCCAGAATTACCAAGCGTTCGTGATGCCGCTGCTACCGGGCACCCAGGACGTTGCGACCGATCAGAAGGGCGGGCCGCTACCGGTGACCAAGGTGAGCGGCGACGGCGCCAGTTTCGTCAACTGGTCGACCAAGGGCCTGCATTGGAGCCTGGGGCCGACGCTCTATTCGGCCGATCCCGCGCAACTCTTCGCCTCGGCCCCGCCGGCCGAGGGCGCGGCCAAGTTCACGCCGCCGACGAGCGGCGTCTCGCTCGCGATGGAGGTGTCGGGAGAGAAACCAAGTGGCACGGTGGTCCTGACCGGCGCGCGACTGGTGACGATGGCGGCGAAGGACGGTGGCATCATCGACGATGGCGTGGTCGTGATCCAGGGCGACCGGATCGCCGCGATCGGCCCACGCGCCTCGGTGAGCGTTCCAGGTGGCGCCAAGGTGATCGACGTCAAGGGCAAGACGATCATTCCCGGGCTGGTCGACGCGCACGCCCATGGCCCACAGGGCGAAGACGAGCTGGTGCCGCAGCAGAATTGGTCGGCACTCGCCAATCTCGCGCTCGGCACGACGACGATCCACGATCCCTCCTCGCGCGCGGCGGAGATTTTCGTCGCCGGCGAAATGCAGCGCGCCGGCGTGATCCTGGGCCCGCGCACCTTTTCGACCGGCGAGATCATCTACGGCGCCAAGGCACCCGGCATCTATGCCCAGATCGACAGCTATGAGGATGCCCTCGCGCATGTTCGCCGACTGAAGGCGGAAGGCGCGAATAGCGTGAAGAACTATAACCAGCCGCGCCGCGAACAGCGTCAGATGGTGGTGAAGGCGGCTCAGGCCGAGGGGCTGCACGTCGTCCCCGAGGGCGGATCGCTGTTCAACATGGACATGTCGCTGGTGATGGACGGCAATTCGACCGTTGAGCACAATGTGCCGCTCAGCGTCTTCTACCAGGACGTCGTGCAGCTCTGGGGACAGACCAAGACCAACTATACGCCGACGCTGGTCGTCACCTATGGCGGGCCGGCGGGCGATCCCTATTGGCGCGCGCATACCGACGTATGGAAGCACCCGATCCTGGCGCGGCACGAGCCGCCCGGCGCACTCGCCGCCGCCAATGCCCGCCGTAGCCTCGCCCCCGATGAGGATTATGTCGATGACGATAGCGCCCGCGAGGCGAAGAAGCTTGCCGACCAGGGGGTGATGGTCTCGATCGGCGCGCATGGCCAGCAAGCGGGGTTGGGGCCGCATTGGGAGATGTGGTCATTCGTGCGCGGCGGTTGGAGCACGATCGATGCCCTGCGCGCGGCGACGATCATGCCCGCCACGTCGCTTGGCTATGCCAAGGACATCGGCTCGCTCGAGGTGGGCAAGCTCGCCGATCTGGTGGTGCTCGATGCCGATCCCACTCAGGACATCCGCAATTCAGACAAGGTGTACCGGGTGATGCTCGGCGGGCATCTCTACGATCCGCTAACACTGGACGAAATTGATACCGGCGCGCGGAAAAAGGCGCCCTATTGGTGGCAGGCCGAAGGCAAGGCGAGCGCCGGCGGCACCGCGATCGGCCACGGCGACGGCGACGTTTGAGCGACCCGCCCCTCCCCGCCATCGGGAGGGGCGGGCCGAGCGCCGTTCATGAAACCAAGCAAGCCACAGTACGTTGGGGGCCAAAAGACCTAAAGGGACTGATCGTTGCGCATCCGCCGAAGCCTCCCGTTCCCGGCCGCTTGCGCAGTGCTCGGCTGGGCGGTCGCCCCTGTGTGGGCATCACCTCAGGCGGGCACGCCCGCCGCGCAAGCGCCAGCGCTTCCCCCGCCGCCCACCGGCGATCCACAGTTCGACAAGGCACTACCCCCGCTCGACCAGATTCAACCGCCGCCCGAACCTGAACCCAGCCTCGCGCCAGTCGCGTCCCCTGCCCCAATTGCCGCCGAGCCCGAACTCGCCGCGCCATTGCCGCCCTTGTCCGCGACCGACACCACTCCACCGGTCGACGTGCAAGTGAAGGATAGCGAGAAAGCCCCCGCCATCCCCTATCGGGTGGTTATCAAGGGACTCGCCGAGATCGACCTAGAAGACGAGTTCCGCAGCCTCTCCGCGCTGTTTCAGGGTGGTCGCCGCGGCGCCAACGCAGCCCAGATCGGTGCGCGCGCCGACGAGGACGTGAAACTGATTGAGCGGCTGTTGCAGTCGGAAGGTTTCTACGACGGCATAGCAACGGCTTCCATCAACACGCTACCGAATCAAGAAAATCGTCTCACTGTCACGCTCGTCGCGACGCCTGGGCCGCGCTACGCGCTGGGCAGTATCGCGATCACCGGGGCCGCGCCCGAACCGACCGCGATAGCGCGCCAAGCGTTGAAGCTTGATACTGGCGCGCCGATCGTCGCGGCTGCCATCGAGGCAGGCGAAGGCCGCGTCGCAATTCGCCTGCCGGAACAAGGCTATCCCTTCGCGACGGTCGGCGAGCGCGACATTGTGCTCGATGAAGATACTCATGTCGGCGACTATACCCTGCCGATCGTCGCCGGCCCCAAAGGGCGATTTGGCAATATACAAGTGGCTGGCGATCCAATCTTCAGCCCGCGCCACATTCGCGTACTGCGCCGTTTCAAGGAAGGCGATCCGTATGACAGCCGCAAAACCGACGATCTGCGCCGGGCACTAATCGCGACCAGCCTGTTTTCAACCGTTGCCGTGGAGCCCGTTCGCACCGGCGAAACTCTGGCCGATGGCACCGAGCGCGTCGACTTGCTGGTCCGCCAGAGCAAGGGGCGCTGGCGCCAGCTGGCCGCGCAGGCCGGTTACGGGACGGGCGAGGGCGTCAAGGTGCAGGGCAGCTGGACCCACCGCAACCTGTTCCCGCCCGAAGGCGCGCTCACGCTGAACCTGATCGCCGGGACGCTTGAACAATCGCTCGGCGCGCAGTTTCGTCGCTCGAACGCGGGCCAGCGGGACCGGGTGCTGGCAATCGGCACGAGCGTTGCCCGCCAGCGCTTCCAAGCGTTCCAGGCCGACACCATCCAGCTGAACGCCTCGTTAAGTCGCGCGTCAACGCCCATCTTCCAGAAGCGCTGGACCTGGAGCATCGGCACCGAATTGCTCGCCAGCCGCGAACGACCCAATGCCGATATCGACCCCAATCGCGCGCGCCGCACCTATTTCATCGGCGCGCTACCGTTGCAGCTCGGATATGACCGGTCGAACAGCCTGCTCGATCCGACTCGGGGCTTTCGAATCAACACGCGGCTGAGCCCGGAAGTGCAGCAGGTGAGCGGCGGCCCATTCGACACCTATGGCCGGCTTCTGATCGACATTTCGGGCTATTACCCGGTGAGCGGCAGTTTCACGATCGCCGGGCGCTCCCGGGTCGGCTCGATCATTGGCGCGGCGCGCGACGCGATCGCGCCATCGCGCCGCTATTATGCCGGCGGCGGCGGGTCGGTGCGCGGCTATGGCTTCCAGCAATTGGGACCCAAGGATGCACAGGGCGATCCGGTCGGCGGGCGATCGGTGACCGAGTTCGCGATCGAGGGCCGCTATCGCTTCGGCAATTTCGGGATCGTGCCATTCATCGACGCGGGGCAGGTGAGTGAAAGCTCTGTGCCTACGCTGTCCGGCCTGCGCTTCGGCGCGGGGATTGGCGGCCGTTATTACACCAATTTCGGCCCGTTGCGGATCGACGTAGCGACCCCGATCGGGCGGCGGCGGGGCGAGACGGCGGTCGCGCTGTATCTCTCGATCGGGCAGGCCTTCTGATGGGGCGCGTGTTCAAATGGATCGGCATCGCGCTGGTGGCGATCGTGGCGCTGCTCGGCGTTGCGTTGCTCGGCATCGATAGCGTGCCGGGGCATAAGTTCATTCGCGGTCGACTCGCCGCTTACAGCACGCAATCGGGCCTGAGCTTCCGCGCCGCGCGGATCGAGGGATCGATCTATGGGCGAATGACGCTGATCGGTTTCGAGGCACGCGATCCGAACGGCACGTTCCTCACCGCCCCGCGCGCTGAAATCGACTGGCGCCCGCTCGCCTATCTAACCAATCGACTCGACATCCGCTCGCTTGTGGTGCCGAGCGCTGCGCTGAGCCGTCTGCCCGCACTGAAATCCGCCCCCCGAGACCCGAACGCGCCGATCCTGCCTGATCTTCATATCGAGATCGGTCGCTTCGCGCTCGGCCGGCTCGATATCGCCCCGGCGGTGACCGGCAAACGCCATATCGTGCGGCTCGCGGGCATGGCGGATATCGCCAACGGCCACGCGCGGGTTACGGCGGACGCCAACGCGTTGATTGCCGCCGGAATGGTGGGCGGCGATGCGCTGCGCGCACGGCTCGACGCTATTCCCGACGCGAACCGGCTGGTAATCGACGCCGACCTCTCCGCCCCGGCGGGCGGGTTGGTCGATAGCTATGTAAGGCTTGGCAAGCCGATCGCGATGAGCATCAAGGGGCATGGCGATTGGCGGGCCTGGAACGGCAGGGCGACCGGTCGCGCGGGTGGCGAACCACTCGCTGACTTGGCGTTAAGCGCACGCAGCGGCACCTTTCGCGCGACGGGGACCACAATGCCCGGCACCGTCGCCCCGGTCGCCGCTAAAATGTTGCCTCAGCTCGCCATCGATCTCGTCGCCGCGGTCGCCGATCGCCGCGCCGATCTGCGCTTCACCGGCCGTGCCGACGCGTTGACTGTGGGCGCGAACGGGCTGATCGATCTGGGCCAAAGCCGTTTACGACGTTTCATCATCGACCTCACCCTTCTCAAGCCCCAGGCAATCGCCCCAAAACTCGCGGGTGACGATGTTTTGCTCCACGCGGTACTCGATGGACCGATCGCGCGTCCGTTGCTGGACTACCGCCTCACCGCGCGGCGGTTGGCGTTCGGCACGACCGGGATAGAGGCGCTTAATGCCTCCGGCACCGCGCGGGTGGACGCAAATCGGATTCTGATCCCCGTTAACGCCACCGCGCGGCGGGTAACGGGGCTCAACGCGGCCGCGGGCGGGCTGCTCGAAAATCTGCGGATCAGTGGCGACCTGGCTTATACCGATGGCCGGCTGCTGTCGGACAATCTGAAGCTGCGCTCGTCGCGGATCGACGCGACCGCGATCGTGCTCGCTGACCCCGCCAAGGGCACGTACACCGGCGCGCTGAAGGGACGGGTGAACGACTATCAGGTGGCCGGGCTCGGGCGGATCGCGCTGACCACCGACGCCAAGCTCGTTGCCGACAATCGTGGCGGTTACGGCATTCGCGGCACCTTCCGCGTCGTAACCCGCCAGATCACCAACGCCACCATCGCCGAGCAGTTGGGAGGGCCGGCGGTGACGACCGCGCGCTTTCTGTTCGATCAATCGGGCACGGCGCGACTGACGCTGTTGCGGCTCGATGCGCCGGACTTCCGCATCACCTCTGGCGAGGGCAGCTACGCCATCGACACCGGTCGCCTTGCTTTCCGCGCTGGGGGCGCCTCGCGGACTTATGGCCCCTTCACCCTTGCGGCGAACGGCACGCTGGAGCGGCCGCGGGTGCTGCTCACGGCCTCCCGCCCTGGGCTTGGGATCGGGCTCAAGGATCTGGTGGCGGAGGTGAACGGATCGGCCGCTGGCTATGCGCTCAACGCGCGTGGCGGATCGCAATATGGCCCCTTTACCGCCGACGTGCTGGTGCGCCCCGGCGCGCGACTCGCGATCGATATCCGCCGCGCGACGGTGGCGGGCATCACCGCGCAAGGGGCGGTAACGCAGACCGCCGCGGGGCCGTTCAGCGGCAGGCTTGCCTTCACGGGTGCTGGGCTGGACGGCACCGCCGCGCTTTCCGCCCAGGGCAAATATCAGCGCGCCGATATTCAAGCGACGGCGCAGGCCGGGCGTATTCCAGGCGACACGCCGATAACGATTGGTTCGGGCCAAATACGCGCGACCGCGATCCTGGTAACGGGCGCTCCGCAGGTAACCGGCGAGTTCGCCTTCAAGGACATTCGCCAGGGTGATTATCTGGTGAACAACGCGCGCGGCCGGATTGATTATCGCGATCAGGCGGGGCGCGTGCAGCTGATCGCCGATGGTGATGCCGAGGTGCCGTTCGACATCGCGGCGCAGGCACAGCTGGCGCGCGACCGGGTGCTCGCCAATTTGCGTGGCAGGGTGAATACCATCCCCGTCTCGCTCGACCATCCCGCGCTGGTGCTCAAGCAAGGCCCGGATTGGGTGTTGCAACCCGTTGCGCTGGTCGTACCTCAGGGTCGCGTCGCCCTGAGCGGGCGCTATGGCGCGCGCATGACGCTCCAGGCGCGGTTGGCGAACTTCGACATGGCGATCGCGCAGGCGTTTGTCCCGGGGCTGGGACTTGGTGGGCGTGCCTCGGGAGTGATCGACTATGCGCAAACACGGGGGAGCAGCGTGCCCGATGTCCGCGCGCGGCTCGATGTGGCGCGCTTCACACGCACCGCTGCCTATGTCGTGTCCGAGCCGGTCGATGTCGCGCTGCTCGCGACGTTGGGAAGCGGCGGCGGGGGACTCAATGCACTCGTCAAGCGTGGCGGAACGACGGTGGGGCGCGTCCAGGCCCGGCTCGCAGGGCTGGGCGGCGGCGAGACACTCAACGATCGACTGATGGGGGCGCCCCTTTCTGGTGGTGTGCGATACTCGGGACCCGCCGATGTGCTGTGGACCTTGACCGGGATCACTGGGCAGAATGTGCGCGGTGGCATCGCGGTCGCCGCCGATTTCGCCGGAACTCCCCGTACGCCCCAGCTGAACGGCCTCGTCCGTGCGGACGCACTGCGCTACGAAAATCAGCAATATGGGACGGTGGTGAGCGATATCGCGCTGCAGGGCCGCTTTACCCAATCGCAGCTGCAAATCCTGTCGATGACGGGGCGCGCAGGGCGCGGTACCGTGAGCGGGCAAGGGTCGATTGGGGTGGGAGACGGATTCCCGATCAACCTGCGCACAAGCTTCACGAACGCCCAACTGGCGCGCAGCGACGCGCTGGGCGCGACCGTTTCGGGAAACCTTGCCATCACCAATAACCGGGCAGACGGCGCGCGCATTACCGGTGAGTTGCGCCTTCCCGAGGCGCGCTACGAGGTGATCCGTCAGGGACAGGCCGAGGTCATCGAACTCACCGGTGTGCGCCGGAAGCGCGACCTCGCCACGGGTGATCAGCCGCAGCGCGAGCCCGCAACACCCGCGTTCAACTGGCAGCTCGACATCGCGGTGCGCGCCGAGAACGAGCTTTTCGTGAGCGGCATGGGCCTGGAGGCCGAATTCTCGAGCGATTTGCGCGTTACCGGCACGGCTAAGGCGCCGCGCGTGGTTGGTGAGATGCGGGTGGTGCGTGGTACCTACAGTTTCGCGGGCCGCCGGTTCGATTTGGATAATGATGGATATATCCGTTTCTCGGGCGCTGAGACACTTAACCCATTACTTTCGATCTCCGCATCTACAACGGTTGAAGATGTATCGGCGACGGTCAATATCGACGGTACCGCGCAAAATCCGCAAATCACGTTCAGCTCGACGCCAGCGCTGCCTCAGGATGAGGTGCTAAGTCGCTTACTATTCGGCGGATCGGTTACTTCGCTTTCACCGATCCAGGCGGTTCAACTCGCGGCGGCACTCAATTCGCTCCGTGGCTCGGGCGGGGGACTGAACCCACTTGGCAAGTTGCGCGCGGCGACGGGGCTTAGCCGTTTGCGTATTCTGGGCGAGGACAAGACGATCGGTCGGGGCACGGCACTTGCCGCCGGGCAGTATATCTCGCGCAATATCTATGTCGAGATTATCACCGACGCACGCGGCTTCACCGCCACTCAGCTCGAAATCTCGCTCTCGCGGGCACTTAGCTTGCTGAGTTCGACCGGCTCGTTCGGGGGATCGAACGCGTCGCTACGCTACTCGAAGGATTATTGACCCCGCCCGGACCGTCCCGCGCAGCCTCAAGCCCTTGCGAACACCGTCCGATCCACGGGCAAGCCCTCCCCGGACCGTCCCGCGCAGCCTCAGGCCCTTGCGAACACCGTCCGATCCACGGGCAAGCTCCGCACGCGCGCTCCCGTGGCAGCATAAAGCGCGTTGATGCACGCCGGAATCACCGGCGGCAGCACCGGCTCGCCGAGACCAGTGGGCGGATTGTCGCTCGGCACGAAATCGATCGCGATTTCGGGCGTGCGGGTGATGCGCGGCAGCGGATAGGCATCGAAATTCGCCTGTTGCACCGCCCCCTCGCCCAGCGTCACCGCGAGCCCGTCAAGCGCGTGACCCAGCCCTTCGATCACCGATCCTTCGGCCTGCGCCCGCGCACCGAGAGGGTTGATGATATGCGCCCCCACATCGGCCGCCACCCACACCCGCGGCACGCGCAAGCCCTCGTCGCCGCCGACGTGCAGTTCGACCACTTCGGCGATATAGCCCAGATGGCTGAAGTAGAAGGCGAAGCCCAGACCCCTGCCTTGCCCCGGGCGGTAGCTGTCGAACTTCGACATTGCGACGACGTGGCGCACCACCGCCGCCGCGCGCCCGGTATCGAAGGGCGGCCGCTGCGGCAGCACGCGCGGCGCGCCCAGCAACTCGAGGGTCAGCGCCGGCAGCGTCTTGCCCGCGGCGTGCGCCACTTCGTCGAGGAAGCTTTGATATGCGAAGGCGAGCGCGTTCGATCCCGGCGCCCGCAGCCAGCCGGTCGGCACATGCGTGTCGAGCACGGTCGCGCCATAATCGATCGCCGGCCCCAGCCCGGCCGGAAATTCGGTATCGTCGAGATCGGCGCCCTTGCCGAAGCTATCGCCCTGGCCGAAGCTGACGAAATGATTGCTGAGCGCGGCCAGTCTGCCCTGGCCGTCAATCGCCGCCTTCAGCTGATGCCAGCCGCCGGGGCGATAAAAGTCGCGGCGAAGATCGTCCTCGCGGCTATAGATCAGCTGGACCGGGGTGCCGGGCAGCTGCTTCGCGATCGCGGCTGCCTGCACCATATAGTCGTTCATCAGCCGCCGGCCAAAGCCGCCGCCCGCGCGCAGCAGGTTGATCCGCACCTTGTCCTTGGGCACCCCCAGATGCTTGGCGATCAGATCGCGCCCACCCTCGGGCCGCTGGGTCGAGGACCAGATTTCGAGCGTGCCGTCGGTGCGGTAGAGCGCGGTGCAGTTTTGCGGCTCCATCGTCGCATGGGCCAGGAAGGGATAGGCGTAGCGCGCCTCGACGGTCTTCGCCGCCCCCGCGAAAGCGGCGGCCGGATCGCCGATCTTCGCGACCGGCTTTCGCGGACCCGCCTTGAACGCCGCCTCCGCGAGCGCCGCATAGCTTTCGGACGAAACCGCCCCTGCCGCGCCATGATCCCACTGGCAGTTGAGCGCCGCGCGGGCGCGATTGGCCTGCCACCAGCTGTCGCCCACGATCGCGACCGCATCGTTCATCGCCTCGGCATCGCCGACGCCGTCGAGCTTCAGCACGTGCCGCACGCCGGGCTGGCGCCGGGCGGCGTCGAGATTGGCGGCCTTCAGCTTGGCGCCGAACGTGCCGCACATCTCGACCGCGGCATAGAGCATCCCCGGCAGCCGCACGTCGAGCGCGTAGAGCGGCGCGCCGGCGACGATCCTGGGCGTATCGACGTTGCGGATTGGCTTGCCGATGATCTTGAAATCCTGGGCAGCCTTCAGCGGCACTTTGGCGAGATCGGGCGCGGGCTGCTTCGCCGCCGCCGCCGCGAGCGCGCCATAGGTCGCGCGCTTGCCGGTCACCGGATCGAGCACCGCGCCGCTCGCGGTTTTCAGCCGTTCGGCGGGCACGCCCCATTCGGCGGCGGCCGCCTGGACGATCATCGCCCGCGCCGCCGCGCCCGCCCGGCGCATCGGCAGCCAGTTCGCGGGCGTCGCCGTCGATCCGCCGGCGATCTGCAGGCCATAGAGCTTGGCATCGGCATGGGCCTGCTCGATCGTCACCTGTGCCCAATCGACGTCAAGCTCCTCGGCGATCAGCATCGGCAGCATGGTGCGCACGCCCTGGCCAATCTCGGGGTTCTTGGCGATGATCGTCACCGCATTGTCGGGCGCGATCCGCACGAAGGTGCCGATCGGCACCGGCACGCCGGTATCGGCGGCATCGGCGGGAGCGAGCCGGAACATCAGCGCGCCGCCCGCCGCGAGGCTGGCGCTCAGGAACAGGCGGCGGTCAAGGATCGCGTCCATCGCCGCCCTCACGCGCTGGCGGCCGCGCGGATCGCGGCGCGGATGCGGTTATAGGTGGCGCAGCGGCACAGATTGCCGGCCATCGCCGCGTCTATTTCGTCGTCGCTGGGCTTGGGCGTCTGCGCGAGAAGCGCGGTCGCCGACATGATCTGACCGGCCTGGCAATAGCCGCATTGCGGCACGTCGGCGGCGATCCAGGCGGCCGATACCCGCCGGCCGACGGGCTTTTGCGCGACCGCCTCGATCGTCGTCACCTTGGCGGCGCCGACACTGCCGAGCGGAGTCTGGCAACCGCGCACCGCCTGGCCATCGAGATGGACGGTGCAGGCGCCGCAGAGCCCCTGCCCGCAGCCGAACTTGGTGCCGATAAGGCCCAAATCCTCGCGGAGCACCCACAGCAGGGGTTTGTCCGCGGGTGCATTGACCTGCACCGTGCGCCCATTGACGTTCAGCCGCACCGCCATTCGCCTCTCCCCAATCGTGTTGGAACGATAGCGCGGGGCGGTGGAGCCGACAAGGATCGGCGCCGCGGGCGCGGCACCGATCCCTTGCGGGTTCAGCGAGTGGCGACGACCGCGGGCGCGGCGGCGCGGGCGGCGGCGACGCGGCGGTCACGCTCGGCATTGCCCTGGGCGATCACGTCCTGCTCACAGGCGAGGCGACGGCTCTGCGCGGCGAGCGTCAGCGGACCGTCGAGGGCGCAAGCCTCGCGCGCAGCCTGCCACGGCCGGCGATCGAACAGGCGCACACCGTCGGCGCGGCTCATGTCGAGATCCGCGACCCGGATGGTGACCGATTGCTGCACCTGCTCTGCGTTTGCTGCAGGCGCGAAGAGAGCGGCCGCGGCGAAGGCCGCGACGAGAAGCGTGCGCATCGTAGTTTCCCTTGTTCAAAGGCGGCGATTTCTGCCGTCCCCGATGCTATAGCAAAGCTATCAGCGGGTGCGCCAACAACGATGTTGCACTGCCGTTATGCAAAAGTGCAGAAGGGTCGCCATGGACTGGAACGATCTGCGCTATTTCCTGGCGGTCGCGCGCCACGGCACCACGCTCGCCGCCGGGCGCGCGCTCAAGGTCAGCCAGACCACGGTCGCCCGCCGCGTGCAAGTGCTGGAAGGCGACCTGGGGCTGACATTGTTCGAGCGTCGCCCGACCGGCTATGTCCTCACGCCCGAGGGCGAGGGGCTGATCGACCAAGCCCGCGAAGTGGAACAGCGCGCCCAAGCCGTGGCGGCCCTCGCCGCCGCGCAAGGGCGCGTCGCGCGCGGCACGGTGAAGCTCACCACCGAAGAGATTGTCGCGGTCACCTTGCTCGTGCCCGTGCTCGGCGCCCTGCACGAGACGTATCCCGGCATCACGGTCGAGATCGACACCAGCGATGCGCTCCGCGATCTGGGCGCGGGCGATGCCGATATCGCGCTGCGCAGCTGCCACCGTCCCGAAGGCAATGCCCTCGTCGCGCGGCGGCTGAGCGACGAGATCTGGGCCTTTTATTGCAGCGAATCCTATGCCGCCGCCCATGGCGTGCCCGGATCAATGGAGGAATTGGCGAGCCATCCCATTATTGGTGGTGGCGGGCCGGGGTTGTGGCGGCATTACCAGCCGTGGCTGGCGCGCTATGGCCTGGAACAGGCGGTAACGCTGCATCAGGGCTCGGTAATGGGATTGCTCGCCTCGGTTAAGGCGGGGCTCGGCCTCGCGGCGCTCCCGGTGCTGGTCGCCGATCACGAGCCTGGCCTGATCCGCTGCACGCCGCAGACGCCGCCGGGCGGGCGCGGACTGTGGCTGCTCACGCACGAACGCCTCCGCCACACCCCGCGCGTGCGCGCGGTACTCGATCTGATCGCCGATCACATCATCGCGCGGGCGCGCACAAGCACGCCCACCCCGGTGTTGCGGCCCGAATTCGCCGATGCCCACATCGTCCTGCCGCCCGGGTTTCAAGCCGACATCGGCACCGTGCAATAGCACGCCGCCCAAGCGGCGATGCGGAACCGGCGCCCACGATCATGTGAGCGTTACCGCCGCGGCAAATCGGTTTCACATCGATGAAATATCATCGTCAGCGTCGCGTCACCAAACCGGAACGGCTCTGACCAACTTCCCCGTCAAAGGCTGAAGAAAGCCAATGATTCGATTGAACGCCAATCTTTGGGGGACCGCCATGACGCATGACACGACCGACCTCGCCCTCGGTTACGATGACGGCGACATCGATACCAACCGCACCGCCAACCCGTCACTCAACGAGCTCGCCCAGGCGATGCTCTCGCGGCGCCAGGCGATGCGCAACGGCGCCGGCGCGATGGCGATGGCGGTGTTCGGCGGCGGCCTGGTGAGCGCGTGCGGCGACAATAGCAACATCGGCCGGGGGCCCACCGACCCGGCGCCGACCGCCGGCCTCACCACCTCCGGCACCACGAGCAGCGGCCGCGTCGTGACGCTCACCGGCACCGCGACCGACAACAATCCCGTCAGCTCGGTGGTGGTGACGCAGACCGGCGGCCCGGCGGTGAACCTGATCCCGGCGGCGACCCCCAACAGCTTCACCTTCATCGCCCCGGTCGTCTCGGCGGCGACCACGCTCAATTTCCGCCTGACCGCGACCGATACCGCCGGCCAGGTCGCGGTGGCCGACGCGAGCGTCACCGTGAACCCGCCCGCGCTCGGCTTCAATGCGATCCCCAAAAATCTGAACGATGTCGTCACCGTGCCGACGGGCTACAGCGTCACCGTGCTGTCGCGCCTCGGCGATCCGATCGCGGCGGGCGTCGCCGCCTACGCCAATGACGGCAGCGACACCAACTTCGCCCAGCGCATCGGCGACCATGGCGACGCGCTTTATTACTACGGTCTCTCGGCGACGGGCACCCGCGACGACAGCAGCAACACCCGCGGCCTGATCGTCCAGAACCACGAGAACATCACCCAGGCCTATCTCCATATCAACGGCCCGACCACGACCGGCGGCGTCCGCCCCGAGGCCGAGGCGATCAAGGAGATCGAGGCGCACGGGCTGAGCGTGATCGAGGTCACGCGCGCGCTCAACGGCGGCTGGAGCTATGTGCAGGCGAGCAACTTCAACCGCCGCATCACCCCGAACACGCCGACCGTGTTCAACGGCCCCGTGGCCGGGGCGAGCTTCATGCAGACCGCCTTCTCGCCCGATGGGACGCGCGGACGCGGCACGATCAACAATTGCGCCAACGGCTATACCCCCTGGGGCACCAACCTGACGTGCGAGGAAAACTGGGCCGGCTATTTCCGCCGCCCGCGCGCGACCGACGACGCGCTGCGCACGCCGGCGCAGGTCACCTCGCTGGTGCGCTACGGCGTTGCGAGCAACAACGGCAATTATGGCTGGTCGACCGTCACCCCCGCCGATCCCGCCAACACGCTGTTCCGCAAATGGGACGCGCGCGTCTCCGGCGCATCAGCGACCGCCGATTTCCGCAACGAGCCCTATCACTATGGCTGGGTCGTCGAGACGGACCCCTATGATCCGAGCCAGGCGCCGCGCAAGCGCACCGCGCTCGGCCGGATGAACCACGAAGGCTGCTGGCCGGGCAACTTCGTCGTCGGCCGCCGGCCCGCCTTCTACATGGGCGACGACGCGCAGAACGAATATCTCTATAAGTTCGTGTCGGCGACGCCCTGGGTCGCGGCGGACGCGCAAGCCGCGAACCGCCTCGCGATCGGCGACAAATATCTGGATACGGGAACGCTTTACGTCGCGATCTTCAACGCCGATGGCACCGGTCAATGGGCGCCTCTGGTGTTCGGCACTGGCCCGATCACCGCGGCGAACACCACCTATCCTTTCGCCAATCAGGCCGATGTGCTCGCCAACGCCCGTCTTGCGGCGGACGTGTCTGGCGCGACCCGGATGGACCGGCCCGAATGGACCGCGGTGAACCCGATGACCGGCGAGGTTTACCTCACCCTCACCAATAACGCCTCGCGCCGGCCGAACACGGTCGATGCCGCCAACCCGCGCGCTTATGTCGATCCGCCGAGCACCGCGGTCGGCAACCGCAACGGGCACATAATCCGCCTGCGCGAGACTGGCGACAATACCGAGGCGACCACTTTCACCTGGGACATCTATGTCTTCGGATCGGGCTCGGACCTTGATGCAACCAACATCAACCTCTCTGGCCTGACCGCCGACAACGATTTCTCGAGCCCTGACGGACTATGGTTCGGTCGCGCGACCAACGCCTCGGGTCAGGTGACGCCTTTGCTCTGGATCCAGACCGACGACGGCGCCTTCACCGACCAGACCAACAACCAGATGCTCGCCGCGCTCCCCGGGCGCGTGGGCGATGGCGGCACCCGCGTGGTGAACAACAATGCCGGCGGCCTCACCGGGTCGGCGACCACCCGGATCGGCGCCGCCCCCGGCACCCAGTTGCGCCGCTTCCTCGTGGGCCCGCGCCAGTGCGAGATCACCGGCATCGACTCGACGCCCGATGGCCGCACCCTGTTCGTCGGCATCCAGCATCCGGGCGAGGACGGCACTTTCGCCGCGCCGGGCAGCAACTGGCCCGCGACCCAGGCCACCGGCAGCGCCCCGGCGAGCACCCGCCCGCGCTCGGCGGTGGTCGTGATCACCAAGAATGACGGCGGCGTGGTCGGCCTGTAATTCCAGCTTTCCCTGGAACACCTCGCGCCCCCTGGAAACGGGGGGCGCTTTCTTTTGGCCGGAAGCGGCGGGGCGCTATTGCACCGCGAACACGATGCACGCCTCGTCCTGCAGCGTTTGCAGCGGCGGCTGCAGCGTGACGCCGGTGGCAGCGTCGGGCGCCGGTGGCGGCGGCGGTGGCGGGGGTGGCGGGGGTGGCGGTGCCTCGGCTAAACGGGCGCGACCTCCAGTGACCACGACATCGGTCGGCCGCGTGCCGGGCGACGCATAGTTGGGCCAGCCGGCGAGCACCTCGGTGCGGCACACCCGCGCGGTCGGGTCGATCACTTTCGCCGCCCCCAGTCGTGCGCCGGCCGCCTCCACCGCCGCGCGCGCCCGCGCCGCCGCGTCGCGCATCGCCGCGTCGGCGAGCGCGGCCTTCACCTTGTTGTCGGGTTCGAGGCGGAAATACACCCGGCCCACCCCGGTCGGCTTGGCCGCCAGCACGGCGTTATAGGCGCGTTCGAGCAGTGCCATGTCGCGCACCTCGATATCGAGCGCGGCGGTCACTTCGTAGCGATCGATCTTGTCGGCGCGTTGGTTGTCCACCAGCCGGCCGTCCTTGTCGCGATATTGGTCATACAGCGGCCGCGTCGAAAAAGTGGTGGTCAGCCGTACCCGATCGGCGCCCAGCGCGCGCAGCGCCGCATCAAGCTCGGCGACCTTGCGCGAGGCGGCGGCGGTTGCCCCCGCCGCCTCGCGCTCGACCGCGCTGAACTCGGCCGTGAAGCGCGCGCGATTGGCGGGCAATTCGGTTCGGACCAGCCCCAGCGACGCGATCACCGGCTCGCGCAGCCACCAGGGGGCGGGAATATAGCGCTCACCAATCTCCGCAGGCGGGGTCTGCGCGCTGGCGGCGCTCCCCAAGAGCAGCAGCGGCAGCAGCAGGCGCATCGCACATCCTCTTATTTGTGGATCAGCGCTGTTTGGCACGCCATCGGCGTGAAGCAAAGGTTCTGATTTGAAAAAGAAAACCCGCAGCGCCCTCCCCCAGGGCGCCGCGGGTCTTCCCGCCCCTTGCCATCAACTTGTTACGCGACGCGTGCGGTCACCACCTCATCGGGCTCGCGCAGCACATAGCCGCGGCCCCACACCGTCTCGATATAATTCTCGCCATCGCACGCCAGGCTCAGCTTCTTGCGCAGCTTGCAGATGAACACGTCGATGATCTTCAGTTCCGGCTCGTCCATCCCGCCATAAAGGTGGTTGAGGAACATTTCCTTGGTGAGCGTGGTGCCCTTGCGCAGCGAGAGCAGCTCGAGCATGGCATATTCCTTGCCCGTCAGGTGCACGCGCGCGCCATCGACTTCCACCGTCTTCGCGTCGAGGTTCACGGCGAGCTTGCCGGTGCGGATCACGCTTTGCGAATGGCCCTTCGAGCGGCGGACGACCGCATGGATGCGTGCGACCAGCTCCTCGCGGTGGAAGGGCTTGGTCACATAGTCGTCGGCGCCGAAGCCGAAGCTGCGCACCTTGGAATCCATTTCCGAATTGCCCGACAGGATCAGCACCGGGGTCTGTACCCGGGCGACGCGCAGCTTCTTCAGCACGTCATACCCGTGCATGTCGGGCAGATTCAGGTCGAGCAGGATGATGTCGTAATCATAGAGTTTGCCCAGATCGAGGCCTTCCTCGCCCAGGTCGGTGGTGTAAACATTAAAGCCTTCGGCCGACAGCATCAGCTCGATGGCCTTGGCCGTGGTCGGCTCGTCCTCGATCAGCAGCACGCGCATTCGCCCAGTCCCCCTCAGTTCTGGCCGCGACCCCCAGGTGCGTCGCTCGACCCGCAGCATTAACCAAACGGGACATGAACGCAAAAGGTTAATTTAGTCCTACACTAGGGGAATCCACGAGTCGCGGCGTTTCTTGCACGGTTCGACTCATCCGGTTTTCGCCCAGCGCTTCACCCAGAAAAGCAATCAGGGCTTCCACGCGGGCCGGCCGCAGCGTGGCCGGCGGGGTAAGCAGGTGAAGCGCGAGCGCCGGCGGATGCCACTCCGTCAAAATGGGCTCCAGCCGCCCGGCGGCGATTTCGGCGCCGACGATGAAGTCCGGCAGCACCGCCAGCCCAACCCCGGCGCAGAGCGCGGGCAGCAGTGCCTCGCCGCTGTTCGCGCTGAGCGGGCCACGCGCGCGCAGCGTCACCTGCGCACCATCCGGGCCGGAGAATTGCCACGGCCCGGTGACATTGGAATAGGCCAGCAACTGGTGCTCGGCGAGCTGGCCGGGATGCGTCGGGCGACCGTGCCGGACGAAGTAATCGGGCGCGCCGACGATGTGCATGGCGATCGGTCGCAACCGCCGCGCGCGCAATGAACTGTCGGGCAACCGCCCGATCCGCAGCGCGATGTCAAAGCCCTGGGCGACGATATCGACCAGCCCATCGGAAAGATCGAGATCGATCTCGATCCGCGGATTGGCCGCCAGGAACCGCGCGATCACCGGTGCGACATGCGCCAGGCCAAAACTCATCGGCGCGCTCACCCGCACCCGACCGGCGAGCGCCGCCGCGCCCTCTTGCGCCGCTTCCTCCGCCGCGCGCGCCTCGGCGAGCATGGCCCGGGCATGGTCGGCAAGGCCGCGGCCCTGTTCGGTAAGCGCCAGTCGCCGCGAGGTGCGGTGGAACAGCGCGGTGCCCAGTTGTGCCTCCAGCCGGGTGATGGCCTTGGACACCGTCGCCTTGGAAACGCCAACGGCCTCCGCCGCGCCGCTGAACGAGCGATGCTCGATCACACAGGCGAACAAGGCCCAGGCCTCGAGATCGGGAAGCCGCATACCCAAGCTGTAAGCATTGGAGGAAGCGGGCGCAATCGACCCAGCCTTGGCCTTGCCCGGCCGCCGGGTTAAACCGCCAGCGCAACAATGGGGAGGCAGGGATGCGAACGATACTTGGCTTGGCCGTGCTGCTGATGGCGAGCAGCGCCGCCGCACAGGATTATGGCCGGCCCGAAGGCTATGAAAGCCGATCGCCGAGCGCCACCACGGTCAGTTATGATGGCGGCCGGTTCGTCGATGATGGCGGCGGTAACTGGACCGAATATGGCCCCGGCAGCAGCATCAAGGCGCGCTTTCAGGAACTGGCGCGGGGGCGTGACTGGATCGACCTCAACGATCCCTCGCGCGACATCCAGATCCGCCTGCACATCGGCCAGCGCGTAATCCTGATCACCGAACATGGCGGCGCCTACCGCTTGCTCTACCGGGTAACGGGCATCGCCAACGACGGGCCGCGATACGGTCGCCGGGACGATTGGCGCGATGCCCCGCGGCGCGACTGGGCGTGGCGTGACGGCGCCAGCCGCTCTGGCCGCACCGTGACCCGCGAGCTCGACGCGGGGCCGATCTGGAACCAGCGCGACGCCGAAGGCAAATGCCCGAATGTCGCGGGCCGCGCAGGCGGGCAATGGACCGGCAACTGGCGTACGGTCGAGACGGGCCGCGCCTCGGTATGCGAAGTCCGCTTCAATAGCTGATTCATGGAAACGGTCGTTTTCGATCGTTTCTATTTACGCGAGAATGGCGGTGCCTATCTTGGCCGCAACCAAGGAGGCATTGCCATGACGACGGCAACCAAAGGCAAAATCGAAATTCGGCGCTTCGAAGGGCTCGGCGCGGCCGACCATGGCTGGCTGAAGGCGCGCCACCATTTCTCGTTCGCAAACTATTATGATCCGGCCCGGATGAGCTGGGGCGCGATCCGGGTGTGGAACGATGACGAGATCGCGCCCAACACCGGCTTTCCACCCCATCCGCATCGCGACATGGAGATCATCTCCTATGTGCTGGAAGGGGCGATCACGCATGAGGATTCGCTCGGCAATCGCGGGCGGACCGAGACAGGCGACGTGCAGGTCATGAGTGCCGGCACCGGGGTGCGCCATGCCGAGTATAACCTCGAAAGCGGCGTCACGCGCCTGTTCCAGATCTGGATCGAACCCAAGCGGCTGGGCGGCGCGCCGTCATGGGGCGCCAAGCCCTTCCCCAAGGCCGATCGCTCGGGCCAGTTCGTCGTACTGGCGAGCGGTTTCGCGGAGGATGAAGGCGCGCTGCCGATCCGCACCGACGCGCGCCTGCTCGCCGCGACCGTGACGGCGGGCGATCGCATCAGCCACGCCGTGGCACCCGGACGCCATGCCTATCTGGTGCCGGCGCGCGGCGCGATCGAGATCGAGGGCGAACGGGTCAACGCCCGTGACGGCGTAGCCATTCACGGCGGCCAGACAATCGACATCATCGCCCTCGAGGACGCCGAGCTGGTGCTGGTCGACAGCGAATAGACGCCGGTTTTTGCAAGCAATAGCCGAAGCTAATCATTACGATTGGCAATGGACATTACAGCCCTGGGAGATTCATAATGACCAAAGTGCTCGTGCTTTATTATTCGTCCTACGGCCATCTCGAACAAATGGCCGAGGCGGTCGCCGAGGGCGCGCGCGGCGCCGGCGCGCAGGTCGATGTACGCCGCGTGGCCGAAACCGCGCCGCCCGAGGTCGTGGCCGCGGCGCATTTCAAGACCGATTTCAAACATGAGGTGATCAGCGGCCCCGACGCGCTCGCCGAGTATGACGCGATCATCGTCGGCACGCCCACCCGCTATGGCCGGATGGCGAGCCAGATGGCGGCGTTCCTCGATACCACCGGCGGGCTGTGGATGCGCGGCGCGCTCAACGGCAAGGTCGGCGGCGCCTTCACCTCAACCGCGACCCAGCATGGTGGCCAGGAAACGACGCTGTTCTCGGTGATCAACAATCTGTTCCATCTGGGGCTGATCATCGTCGGGCTCGATTACGGCTTCCAGGCACAGATGGGGGTCGATGAGGTGAAGGGCGGATCGCCCTATGGCGCGACCACCATCGCCGATGGCAATGGCAGCCGCCAGCCGAGCGCGACCGAGCTCGACGGCGCCCGCTACCAGGGTCGCCGGATCGCCGAAGTGGCGGCGAAACTGACAGCATGAACCGGCCGGGGCGACGCGCCTCCCCCGTCGCCTTGGGCTAAACGCGAGCGTCCCTCGATGCACTCGGGGGACGCCGCTTCATCACCAAATCCGCGCGCGCTATCGCAAGGTGAACCCCGGCCCCGGGCTCAACGCCCTCGCTGGATTGTCGATCACCGCCGGTTGGGCGGGGAAGCTGGCCCGGGCGCGGGTGAAGATGGCCCGCGCCACGGCCGCGCCGGGCGCCGTGGACGACATGCCGACCCAGCGCCAATGCCAAGGCTCATAGGACACGCCCTGCGCATTGCCCGCCGGGAAGCTCAGCTCGAAGCCAAATTCTGCCGCGTGGACCAGCAGCCAGCGCCCTACGGCGGTGCGCGCGAAGCACGGATCGACGTCATGGCAACCGCGACTGGGACGGGTGCCGAAATCAAGCGCATAGCCGGTCGCGTGCTCGCTATAGCCCGGTGGCCCTACCCATCGCGCCCGATCGGCGGCGTCGCGTGATCGCTTGCGCGGGCCGATCTGGCCGCAAAACACCTGCCCCTGCCGCGCGATCGAGCGGTGGCATGAAACCGCGCGCACCGCGCCGCGCAGCTCGGGATTGGCATTGGCTGCGGCCAGCATCCGCTCCAGATCGGCGACGACTTCGCGCCGCAGCTTGCACTTGCCGCCGATCGCGAAGCCGGCGGGGGCGGGCACCAGATCCTCGGCGCGCGCCTCCTCATAGGGCAGATGGCCGAGCATCCGCCCGTCGGCCATCGCCGCCACCTCCTGCCCCGGGCAGAGTCGCGCCGCCGAAAGCGCGCCGGGCGCCGCGAACAAAGCCAACGCTGCCAATAGCTTGTTTCGCATCACCCCTCCCAACCAAACGCCGCTCTGGCATGGCGGCGGCGATGGTGGCAAGGCATAACCATGCTCACCGATCGCGTGCTTTTCATCGACGCCGAGGCGATAATCCTCGACAAGCCTGCCGGCCTGCCGGTCGACGCGCCGCGCGACGGCAGCCTGAGCATCGAGAACCATTTGCAGGCGCTGACGTTCGGCTTTCAGCGCTGGCCGCTGCCGGTCCACCGGCTCGATCGCGACACCTCGGGCTGTCTGCTGCTGGCGCGCAATCCCAAGGCGCATAAGCGTTTCGCCCAGGCGTTCGAGGCGGGCAGCGTGGAGAAGCGCTATCGCGCGGTGCTCGACGGGGTGCCCGAGGGTGAGAGCGGCACGATCGACCTCGCGCTTGCGAAGGTGAGCAGCGCCGAGCGTGGCTGGCGAATGGTGCCGAGCGCCAAGGGCAAGCCGGCGCGCACTCATTGGCGGCTGCTGCGCGCCGTTGGCGGTCGTGCGCTGGTCGAATTCGTGCCCGAAACCGGGCGCACGCATCAAATCCGCGTCCACGCCGCCGAGGGGCTTGGCTGCCCGGTGCGCGGCGACCCCGTTTATGGCCGTGCGAACGGCGTGCCGCTGCTGCTCCATGCCGCCGCGCTCAGCGTGCCGCGCGGCACCAAGCCGCCGGCGAGCGCGCTCGCCCCGACCCCCGATCGCTTCATCACGGCGGGGTTCGCGGATGATTGAGGTTCCCGCCGAGGCGATCGAGGAACGCTTCCTGGCGGGAACCGGCCCGGGCGGGCAGAATGTCAACAAGGTCGCGACGGCGGTCCAGCTCCGCGTCGATATATTCGCGCTGGGGCTGCATCCCGAGGTTTATCGCCGGCTGCGGACGCTCGCCGGTTCGCGAATGACGACGGCGGGCGAATTGCTGATCGTCGCCCGCCGCTTCCGTACCCAGGAAGCCAACCGGCTCGACGCGCGCGAGCGGCTGAACGAGCTGCTCCAGGCCGCCCTTCGCCGCCCCGAGAAGCGGATCAAGACCAAGCCGAGCAAGGCGGCCAAGGCCAAGCGGATCGAAAAGAAGAAGGCGCGCAGCGACGTGAAGGCGGCGCGCGGTAAAGTGCGGGTGGAATAATACCTAGCGCAACAGCACCAGCTCCTCCGCCATCGTCGGGTGGATCGCGACGGTCTGGTCGAACTGATCCTTGGTCAGCCCCGCCTTGATGGCGACCGCGGCGACTTGCAGAATCTCCGGCGCGTCCGGCCCGATCATGTGGATGCCGACGATCCGGTTGTTCGCGCCGTCGCAGATCATCTTGTACAGCGCGCGCTCGTTGCGGCCGGCGAGCACATTCTTCATCGGTCGGAAGTCCGACGTATAAACCCGAACCGAGCCCAGTTTGGTCCGCGCCTGCCCCTCGGTCATGCCGACGCCCGCGAGGGGCGGGTGGCTGAACACCGCGCTCGGGATGCAGCTATAATCCACCTTGGTCGGCTTGCCGCCATAGATGGTGTCGGCAAAGGCCTGCCCCTCGCGGATCGCGACCGGGGTGAGCTGCACGCGGTTGGTGACGTCGCCGACCGCATAGATGCTCGCGCAGGTCGACTGGTTATCGTCATTCACCTTCACCGCGCCCGCATCGTCGATCTCGACCCCGGCGGTTTCCAGCCCCAGCCCCTCGGTGTTGGGCACGCGGCCGGTGGCGAACAGCACGCAATCGACGTCGATATCGTCATGATTGGTCATCGAGACGCGCAGCTGGCCGTTCTCCAGCTTCTCGATCCCGCGGAAACTGGCGTTGAAGCGGAAGTTGATGCCCTTGGTCATCGAGATTTGGAGCAGCCGGTCGCGGATCTGCTCGTCATAGCCGCGCAGGATCTGGTCCGAGCGATTGATCAGCGTCACATGCGCGCCGAACTCGTGGAAAATGCCCGCGAATTCATTGGCGATATAGCCCGCGCCCGCGATCAGGATGCGCTTGGGGATGGCGGGCAGATGGAACACCTCGTTGGAAGTGATGCCATGCTCGTGCCCGGGGCAGCTGGGGATTTGCGGCCGCGCGCCGGTCGCGATCAGGATGCGTTCGGCGGTGAACTCGGTCCCGTCCGCCAGGCGCACCGAATGCGGCCCGGTGACGACCGCGCGCTGGTGAAACAACTGAACCTTATGGTTTTCGAGCGTGCCGGTATAGGCGCCCTCGATCCGGGTGACTTCGGCGAGCACGTTATCGCGCAGCCGCACCCAATCGAAATTGCATTCGGGTACGTCCCAGCCAAAGCAGCGGGCGTCGGCCAGATCCTCGGCGAAATGCGCGCCATAGACGAGCAGTTTCTTGGGCACGCAGCCGCGGATCACGCAGGTACCGCCGACACGATATTCCTCGGCCACCGCCACGCGCGCGCCATGCGCCGCCGCGACGCGCGAGGCGCGTACCCCGCCCGATCCGCCACCGATAACGAACAGATCAAAATCGAAATCGCTCATGTCGCTTCCCGTCTCAGCCAAAGGCGCGCGCGATCAGATCGGTGGTGGAAGGATCGAAGTCTCCCCCCTGCCCCGCTGCCTTCGCCATTTCCTTACCCAGTTCCACACCGAACTGGTCGAACGGATTGATGCCGAGCAGCACCGCGTTCACGAATGTGCGCGCTTCGTAAAACGCGATCAGCGCGCCGAGCGTGCGCGGATCGAGCGTTTCGAGCAGCACTGTGCTCGATGGGCGATCGCCGGGATAGGCGCGCGCGGGATCATCCGGGTTGGCGCGACCCTGCATCAGCGCGGCCCCTTGCGCGAAGGCGTTGAGCAGCAGCTGGCGGTGATGCGCCTCGGCGAGCGTATCGCCCGGTTCGATCACCGCGACGAACTCCACCGGCACCAGATGCGTACCCTGGTGGAGCAACTGGAACACCGCGTGCTGCGCGTCGGTCCCCACCCCGCCCCAGGTGATCGGCGCGGTGGGGCGGCCGATCGGCGCGCCCTCGATCGTGACGCCCTTGCCGTTCGATTCCATCTCGAGCTGCTGGAGATAGGGCGGCAGCAGGCGGAGCCGCTCGTCATAGGCGAACACCGCGCGCGTCTCCGCCAGCTCGACCTGAGCGTAGAAGAGATCGGCGAAGGCGGCGAGCGCAGGCGCATTCTCGTGGAGCGCGGCCAGGCGGAAATGGCGGTCCATCTCCCCCGCCCCGTCGAGCATCGCCTCGAACGCATCCCACCCCAGCGCGAGCGCCGCCGGGAAACCAATGGACGACCAGAGCGAATAGCGCCCGCCGACCGACTCGGCGAAGGGCAGCACGCGGGTGTCGTCGACTCCCCAGGCGACCGCGCGCTCGGGTGCGGCGGTGAGCGCCACGACCCGGCCATAAGGGTCGGCCACCCCGCCCTCGCTCAGCCAGGCGAGCGCACTTTCGGCGTTGAGCAGGGTTTCGGTGGTGGTGAAGGTCTTGCTGGCGACCACGATCAGCGTCGCGCTGGGATCGAAGCGGCGGAACGCCTCCTCAAGCGCGAGTCCGTCGATGTTCGAGACGACCGCCACCTCGTAGCGCGCTTCCTCTCGGCCCAGCGCGTCGATCAGCAGCTGCGGCCCCAATGCCGACCCACCGATGCCGATGTGGAGCACGTGGCGGATTGGGCCGAATGCTTCTGCTTCGATCGCGTCGATCAGCGCGCGCATCCGGGCGTGGAGCTGCGCCGCACGGGCGACTGCCTCGGGCGCGCCCTCGCCACGCTCGGCGCTGTGCTCGGCGGCGCGGCCCTCGGTCGCGTTGACCGCGGCGCCGGCGAACAGCGCCTCGCGCTTGGCGGCCAGGTCACGCTCCTTCGCCAGCGCCTCGAAGGCCGCGAGCGCATCGGCGGTGAGATGCGTCTTCGACCAATCGAAATGGATGCCCGCGACATCGAGCGTCAGCCGTCGCAGCCGATCGGGGTCGGCGGCGAACAGCGCCTCCAGGCGATCGGGGGCGAGCGCGGTGATGGCGTCCCAGGCGGTCATGCGGCTACTCCCTATGGGCATTGGGTCCGCGCCTTAGCCCGGCCCCGCCGCCCCCGCCACCCCGCTTGACGTTGCTTGCACCCCGGCGCAGAACCCCGCCACGATGAACGAAGATCCCGCGCCGCAGCCCGCCGACGCCGCCCCCGGCCGCGCCCGTCGTTCGGCACTGGGCGAGTTGCGGGACAATCTGTGGTTCCTGCTCTGGCTGGTGCTGGGCGTCGCGCTGTTTCGCAGTTTCCTGCTGTCGCCCTTCGTCATCCCATCGGAATCAATGCTGCCGCGCCTGCTGATCGGCGACTATCTGTTCGTCTCGAAATGGAATTACGGCTTTTCGCGGCACAGCCTGCCGTTCAGCGCGCCGCTGATCCCGGGCAAGCTGCTCGCCCGCCTGCCGGAGCGCGGCGACATCGTCGTGTTCAAGGCGCCGCCGCTCGACCGGGACGATTACATCAAGCGCGTGATCGGCCTGCCCGGCGATTCGATCCAGCTGGTGCGCGGCCAGGTGATCCTGAACGGCCAGCCTTTACCCCTTACCCCGCTCAAGGATTTCCGCATCCCGCTCACCCCCAATTACGGCTTCGACAAATGCGCCGAGCCGTATCGCGAGGTGATCCGCGGCAAGTTCTTCTGCCATTATCGTGCCTATCGCGAGACGCTGCCGGGCGGGCGGCACTATACGGTGCTCGATCGCGGTGCCTCGCCCGGGGACGACACGCCGGCGTTCCATGTGCCGCCGGGCCATGTCTTCATGATGGGCGACAACCGTGACGACAGCGCCGACAGCCGCTTCCCGGCGGTGGCGGGGGGCGGCATCGGCTTCGTCCCGGTGGAGAATCTGGAAGGCAAAGCGGTGTTCACTTTCTTCTCGACCGACGGCAGCGCCCAGTGGCTGCTGCCCTGGACCTGGGTGAGCGCGGCGCGCTGGGACCGGATCGGACGCGACTTTTGAGCACGCTTGCGACCTGGATCGAGGCGGCCTTCGGCCTCCCCCCGCGCGACGAGGCGCTCTACGTTCGCGCGCTGACGCATGGCAGCCGCAGCGCCGACAATTATGAGCGGCTGGAGTTTCTCGGCGACCGCGTGCTCGCGCTGGTGATGGCCGAATGGCTCTATGAGCGCTTTCCCGGCGAGAGCGAGGGGCAGCTCTCCAAGCGGCTGAACGCGCTCGTCACCGGCTCCGTCTGTGCCGAGATCGGTCGCGAGCTTGGCGTGCCGGCGCAGCTTCAGCTCGGCAAGCAGGCGCGCGATGATGGTGCTTCGGACTCGGACAATGTGCTGGGCGACGCGGTGGAGGCGCTGATCGGCGCCTTCTACCAGGAACATGGCTTCGATCCCGCGCGCGCGGCGGTCCGGCGGCTGTGGGCAACGCGGGTGAGCGCCGATCTGCGCGCGCCGCAGCATCCCAAATCGGCGCTGCTGGAATGGGCGGCCGCGCAAGGCCGTCGGCCGCCCGAATATGCGGTGGTCGACCGCGCCGGCCCCCACCACGCCCCGCGCTTCACCGTGCGGGTGAGCGTCGGCAAGCTCGCCGAGGCGACCGCGACCGGCGGATCGAAACAGGAAGCCGAGACAGCGGCGGCAGCGACGCTTCTGGCGCAATTGGAGGCACGATGACCGAAACCCGTTGCGGCGTGGTCGCCGTGGTCGGCGCGCCCAATGCCGGCAAATCGACCCTGGTCAACGCGCTCGTCGGCCAGAAGGTCGCGATCGTCAGCCCCAAGGCGCAGACCACGCGCACCCGCTTGCTCGGCGTCGCGATCGAGGGCGATGCGCAATTGCTGCTGGTCGACACGCCGGGCATTTTCGAGCCGCAGCGCCGGCTCGATCGGGCGATGGTCGCCGCCGCCTGGGGCGGGGCCCAGGGCGCCGACCTGATCGCGCTGGTGGTCGACGCCAAGGGCGGGCTCGGCCCCAAGGTGGCGCCCATCGCCGAGGCGCTGGCGGGCCGATCCGAGCGCAAATTCCTGATCCTCAACAAGGTCGATCTCGCCGACAAGGCGCGATTGCTTGGCCATGCCCAGCGGCTGAACGAACTCGTCACCTTCGACGAGACCTTCTTCGTCTCGGCGCAGACCGGCGATGGATTGGCGGAACTCAAGAAGAATATTGCCGGCGCGATGCCTGTCGGCACTTGGCATTTCCCCGAGGACCAGGTGTCGGACGCGACAGAGCGGATGCTCGCCGCCGAGGTCACCCGCGAACAGCTCTACCTCCAGCTCCATGCCGAGCTACCTTATGCAAGCGCGATCGAGACCGAGAAATATAGCGAGCGCGAGGACGGCTCGGTCGAGATTCATCAACAGATCCTCGTCGCCCGGCCCACCCAGCGCGCGATCGTGCTGGGCAAGGGCGGCGCAAGAATTAGGGAGATTGGCGCGCGCGCTCGCGCTGAACTCGCGCAATTGCTTGGTCATCCGGTCCATCTTTACCTGCATGTAAAGGTAAAGGCCGATTGGGACGAGGATCGCAGTTTCTACAAGGATATCGGACTCGAATGGGTGGAATGAAACAAATCAAGGCGGCGGTGGTGCAAGCCGCCCCGGTTCCGGTCGCGGTAACCTATGGTCTGGAGCGGATGGCCCGGCAGCTGCGCGATGCGCTCGACACGGGCGCGCGGATGATCGCGTTCGGGGAGACCTTCCTGGGCGGCTATCCGATCTGGCTCGACGAGGCGCCCGGGGCCGCCTTGTGGGACCAGCGTGGCGCGCAGGCGCTTCACGGCCTGCTGCTCGACGAAGCGCTGCGCGCTGACGATCAGCGGCTTGAACCGATCCAGGCGCTGGTCGATGCCGCCGGTGCCTATGTGTCGGTCGGCGTGCATGAGCGGGTGCGGTCGAGCCTCAAGAACACCCAGATGCTGCTGCGCCCCCATCTGCCCCCGGTAAAACACCGCAAGCTCGTGCCCACGCATGGCGAGCGGCTGATCTGGGCGCGGGGTGACGGCTCTACTCTCACCACTACCGATGCCGGCTGGGGGACGATCGGCCAGGCGATTTGCTGGGAGCATTGGATGCCGCTCGTCCGCGCGACGCTGCATCATGCCGGCGAGGCGGTGCATGTCGCCGCCTGGCCAACGGTGCGCGACGTCCACATCCTCGCCAGCCGGCATTATGCGTTCGAGGGCCGCTGCTTCGTGCTCGCCGCGGGCACCGTGCAAACGCGCGACCAGGTGATCGAGGGCCTTGCCCGCGCGGGCGGGGACGCCGATGCCGAAGCGCTGCTGAAGGCGATGCCCGAGGGACTGCTGCAACATGGCGGCAGCGCGATCGTCGCGCCCAATGCCGACGTGCTGGCGCTTGCCGGGGATGGCGAGGAGATCATCACCGCCGATCTCGATTTGACGGCGATCGGCCGCGGCCTCGCGGCGCTCGATGTCGATGGGCATTACAGCCGGCCCGACATTTTCGAGCTGCGGGTCGATCGCCGCGAACAAAATGGGGTGGTCTAGCGCGACAGAAACTGACGCTGGCGTCGATCTGAGCGAACGTCTGCGACAGCCAAAAATAGCAATTGGTGCCCCCCCCCAAAGCGAGGGTGTTTCGCGGATTGCCGTCGCAACGCCTTGGCCGTGCCGCCCCGCTGACCGGACTTGTTCCGGCCGCGGTCAATGCCATGCCAGGCGGCGTCGTTACGCCAGCGCTTCGGCGAGCAGCGCGTCCACCCAGGCGGGGACCAGCGCACTGGCGGGGCCGTTTCGGCTTTCATCGAACCAGGCGCTGCCCTCCGATGGTTCGAGGTTCAGCTCGATCGTGCGGGCGCCATAGGCAGCGGCGAGGCGAACGAAGCCCGCGGCGGGATAGACCGCGCCAGAGGTTCCGATCGATACGAACAAATCGACCCGGGCCAGCGCTTCCTCGATCCGCGCCATCGCATAGGGCATTTCCCCGAAGAACACGATGTCAGGGCGCAGCGCGGGCGCGTCGCACCGGGAACAGACCGTGCCGAGCGGGAGCGCGCCGCGCCAAGGGTAGCGTGTTCCACATGCCGCGCAGAGCGCCGAACGCAGCTCGCCGTGCATGTGCAACAGTCGCTTGGCCCCCGCGCGCTCGTGCAGGTCATCGACATTCTGGGTGACGATCAGCAGATCGTGCGGCCAGGCGAGGTCGAGCCGGGCGAGCGCTTCATGCGCCGGATTGGGCGCCACCGTTTCCAGCGCGGCGCGGCGCAGATCGTAGAAACGGTGGACGAGCGCCGGATCGCGCGCGAGTGCCTCGGGCGTGCAGACATCCTCGACCCGGTGGCCCTCCCACAGCCCACCGGGGCCACGGAAGGTGGCGATCCCCGACTCGGCGGAGATGCCGGCGCCGGTGAGGATGACGATATTCATGGGATGTGCGCTTCGCTCTTTTTGGCGGTTACCCTAGCGCCGCCGTGGCGCGCGTGCCATGTCGCGTAGCGCGCGGGCGCGGTTTTCCAGCTCACGCGCCTCGGCAAGCGATAGCCCGTCCGCGCCGTAGCGCTCGGTGAGCGACTCGATTGCCCATGCTTCGCGGCGATAAGCCCGCGCCTCGCCCCGCGTGAGTCGTCCAGCGTCGCGCTCCTGGCGGATCACGTCGCGCGTCTCGCGCAGATCCTGCCACGGCCCCGGTTGCGGCGGGAGGACACGGACGTCGATCGGCCGGCGCGGCAGATCGATCGGCGGTCCGTTCCGTGGCGCGAACTGGGCCGCCAACGGCGCCGGCAGCAACGACAAGCATAGCAGCAAAGCAACTCGCATCGCGGATCCTCCCTTTTGCGCCGATTCATAACGCCGCGAGCTGAACGCGAGCCGAACCCCTTGGCACCCCTACCCCCGATCTGCCATGCGACCGGCAAGGAGCAGGCGATGGTAGCGATTGGCATTTTGGGCAGCGCGGGCCGGATGGGGCGAGCGATCGCCGCCGCGATTGCAGAGCATGATGCCCGGCTCGCGGGCGGGGTCGACGCCGGGGGCGACATTCGTGCGCTCGCCGAGGCGGCCGACGTTCTGGTCGATTTCACCCATCCCCGCGCCCTCCCCGGCAATCTCGCGGTCGCGGTCGAAACGCGCAGGCCGATCCTGATCGGCACGACCGGCCTTTCCCCCGACGATCACGCCGCGATCGACGCCGCCGCGCATGAGATCGCGGTGCTGCAGACCGGCAATACCTCGCTCGGCGTCACGCTGCTCGCGCGGCTGGTGCGCGAGGCGGCGGCGCGGCTGGGGCCGGGCTGGGACATCGAGATCGTCGAGATGCACCACCGCGCCAAGGTCGACGCGCCCTCGGGCACCGCCCAGCTGCTCGGCGCGGCGGCGGCGGAAGGGCGCGGCAGCAGCCTGGGCGAGCTCGCCGTGATCGGCCGCGCCGGGCTGACCGGGGACCGGGCCGAGGGGACGATCGGCATCGCCTCCCTTCGCGGCGGCTCGGTCGCGGGGGACCACCAGGTGGTCTTCGCCGGGCCGGGCGAGCGCATCGAGCTCGGCCACCGCGCCGAGAATCGCGAGATCTTCGCCCACGGCGCGATCACCGCCGCGCGCTGGCTCGCCGGGCGGGCGCCGGGGCGCTACACGATGGCGCAGGTGCTCGGCCTGTGAACAAGGCGCAGGTTATCGAGTTCTATAGCCGGCTCGCCGCCGACAATCCGCATCCGGAGACCGAGCTGCTATCGGTCAACACCTATACCTTGCTGGTCGCGGTGGTGCTGTCGGCGCAAGCGACCGACGCGGGGGTCAACAAGGCGACACGGCGGCTGTTTCAGCAGGTGACGACCCCCGAACAGATGGTCGCCCTCGGCGAAGAGGGGCTGAAGGAGCACATCAAGACGATTGGCCTGTTCAATTCCAAGGCCAAGAACGTGATCGCGCTCAGCGAAGCGCTGATCGCCGAGCATGGCGGCGCGGTACCCGCCAACCGCGACGCGCTCGAAAAGCTCCCCGGCGTCGGGCGCAAGACCGCCAATGTCGTGATGAACGTCGCGTTCGGGGCGGAGACTTTCGCGGTCGATACGCACTTGTTCCGCGTCTGCAACCGCACCGGCCTCGCCAAGGGCAAGACGCCGCTCGCGGTCGAACTGAAGCTCGACAAGGCGACGCCCCAGCCCTTCCGGCTCCACGCGCATCACTGGCTGATCCTGCACGGTCGTTACACCTGCAAGGCGCGTACGCCCGAATGCTGGCGATGCAGCCTCGCCGATCTTTGCGCGTTCAAGCCCAAGACGCCCGCGCCCACCAAGCGGGTAAAGGAGGTGTAATGCGCGTCGCGCTGCTCTTGGCCCCGCTCGCCTTGGTGGCGGCCGCCGATCGCCCGATCCCGGCGGCGAGCCCCGTGGGAGCGCCCGAACTCTGCCTGCCTCGCCATCGCATCCAGAACAGCATCGTCCGTTCCGACCGGATCATCGACTTCGTGCTGTTCGGCGGCAAGGTCTACCGCGTCACCCTGGCGCAGGGGTGCCCCGATCTCGGCTATCAGCGCGGCTTCGCTTATGCCAGCACCGGCAACCAGCTCTGCGCGAGCGATCAGATCACCGTCGTCAACACCGCCCCCGTCCCGGCGGGCGCGCGCTGCGCGCTCGCGCCCTTCCAGCCGGTGACGCTCGCGGGCGGTTGGAAAGCCGCGCGCTGAGCGCCGAGACCGATCGCAGGAAAGCCTGATGCCACAAGCCAAGACCAGCCTCACTTTGCCCTCGCTCAGCATGGATTTCGGCGCGCTCTATTCGGAGAGCCTGTACTGGCTGCGCCATCATTGGATCGAGATCGCGATCGCCGCGGTAGTCGGCGTGGTCACCTATATCGTCATTCGCGCCGCGCGCCGGGCAAGTGTCGCGCTGTGCAACCGCGATCAACCGGGCAAGCTCGGCTGGTGGCGGATCGCGGGGCGAACCTTGTCGCGCACGGGGCGCTTCTTCGCGCTCGCGGTGGCGCTCGAACTGGCACGGCGGATCGCGGTGCCACCAAGCGGCTTGTCGGACGCGGTCCACGCGCTGTTCATCATCGCCGGCGTGTTCCAGGGGGCATTGTGGGCGCGCGAGCTGATCCTCGGCATCGTCGAGGCCAATGCCAGCGACGACGGCTATGCCGGGGAGACGCTGGGCAGCGCGATCAATATCGTGCGCGTGCTGGTGAGTTTCGCGGTGTTCGCGATCGCGCTGGTGGTGGTGCTCGACAATCTGGGGCTCAACGTCACCGGGCTGGTGGCGGGGCTTGGTATTGGCGGCATCGCGATCGGTCTCGCCGCGCAAGGCATTTTCGGCGATCTGTTCGCCGCGCTCGCGATCATCTTCGACAAACCCTTCCGCCGCGGCGACGTGATCAGCTTCGACCAGACCACCGGAACCGTCGAGCAGATCGGGCTCAAGTCGACCCGGGTTCGCCCCGCGAGCGGGGAGCTGCACATCATCGCCAACAAGCAGTTGCTCGACAAGTCGATCCAGAACATCACCCAGCGCGACCATCGCCGCAACCGCTTCGTGCTCGGCGTTACCTACCAGACCCCGCCCGAGCTGATCGACCGCCTGCCCGATATCCTGCGCGAGGAGGTCGAGCGCTGCGGCCAGCGGTTCGCCCAGGCCGGGTTCGCCAATTTCAATGCCTCCAGCCTCGACGTGGAGCTGGAGTATGACACGCCGAGCGCCGACTTCGCGCCCTGGTACGCGGCACGGCATCAGGTAGGGATCGCGATCCTGAAGCGCTTCGCGGCGGAAGGGATCGAGTTCGCTTATCCGACACAGACCACGTTCACCGCCGCGCCGGATGGGACGATGGTGATGCCCTATGCCGCACCGGGGGCAGCAAGCTAAGCTACACCAGCTCGAGCGCCACCGCCGTCGCCTCGCCGCCGCCGATGCAGAGCGACGCAAGGCCGCGCTTGCCGCCGGTTTTCTGCAGTGCCGAGATCAACGTCGCCATGATCCGCGCGCCGCTTGCGCCGATCGGGTGGCCGAGCGCGCAGGCGCCGCCGTGGATATTGAGCTTGTCATGCGGGATGCCCAATTCGCGCATCGCGATCATCGCGACGACCGCGAACGCCTCGTTCACTTCGAACAGATCGACCTCGTCGACCGCCCAGCCCGCCTTGGCGAGCGCCTTCTTGATCGCCGGCACCGGCGCCGTGGTGAACTTGGCCGGCTCATGCGCGTGCGCCGCGTGCGCCACGATCCGCGCCACAGGGGTGAGGCCGAGCTTCTCGGCGGTTGACTGGCGCATCATCACCAATGCCGCCGCGCCGTCCGAAATCGACGAGGCATTGGCCGCCGTGACCGTACCGTCCTTGGCGAAGGCGGGCTTGAGCGTCGGGATTTTGGCGGGATCGCCCTTTTGCGGCTGCTCGTCCTTGTCGACCGTCACCGCGCCCTTGCGGGTCGTGATCTCGACCGGCACGATCTCGCGATCGAACGCGCCGCTCGTCTGCGCGGCCTTGGCGCGGGTGAGCGAGGCGATCGCGTAATCGTCCTGCTCGGCGCGGGTGAACTGATATGCGGCCGCGCTATCCTCGGCGAAATTGCCCATCAGCTTGCCGGGCGCATAGGCATCCTCGAGGCCATCGAGATACATATGGTCGATCAGCCGATCATGGCCGATCCGCGCGCCGCCGCGATGCGCCATGGAAAGATAGGGCGCATTGGTCATGCTCTCCATCCCGCCCGCGACGACGATGTCGGCCGAGCCGGCGGCGAGCGTGTCGTGCGCCATGATCGCCGCCTGCATCCCCGAGCCGCACATCTTGTTCACGGTCGTCGCCTCGACGTGAAGCGGCAGCCCGGCCTTGAGCGCCGCCTGACGCGCCGGCGCCTGGCCGAGCCCGGCCGGCAGCACGCAGCCCATATAGATGCGCTCGACCGCTTCGCCGGACAGTCCCGCGCGCTCCAGGGCGGCGCCAACCGCCGCCGCGCCAAGCTCGGTCGCGCTCGCGCCGGCCAGCGCGCCCTGAAAGCTGCCCATCGGCGTGCGGGCGTAAGAGACGATGACGATCGGATCGGCGGCCATGCGAGCGGACTCCCAGAATAAGGTGCCCGCGCATCTAGGATGAATAAGCGGCGGTTTGAAGCCGGAAGCATGACGGAACCCCAAGCCCGCCCTGCGCGTCTCGCTCGGCAATGGCCGATCCGCTCACCATGACCCTGAAGTGGGCGGCCTCCGGCTCGGGGATGATCGCCGCCGCGATGGTTTCGCTCGATCTGGGGCGCAAGATCACGGGCTACGGCTTCGTCCTGTTCATCGTATCGTCGATCTGCTGGATCTCGGGCGCGCTGTTGACGAAGGACGCAGCGCTCGCCACCCAGAACGCGGTGCTGTTCGGGATCAATCTGCTGGGTGTCTATCGCTACCTCATTCGCAAGCGCCCTCCCGGCTGAGCCCTGGCGCTGGGCGGTGCTGCTCGGGCTGCTCGGGGCGATTTTCGGGAGTTTCATCGCCGCTTTGGTGATCCGCTGGCCGCAGGAGCGATCGGTGCTCGGCGGGCGATCGGCGTGCGACGCCTGCGGCGCGACGCTGCGCGCGCACGAGCTGGTGCCGCTGCTCTCCGCCTTGTGGCAGCGCGGGCGGTGCCGGCACTGCGGCGCCGCGATTGACCCGCGCCATGGACGGATCGAGGCGGCGGCGCTGCTGATCGGGCTCAGCGCCGGCTGGGTCGCTCCGGGTCTTGCGGGCGTTGGCGCGGCGGTGTTCGGCTGGCTCCTGCTCGCGCTCGCCGCGCTTGATCTCGCCGAGTTCTGGCTGCCCGATGAGCTCAACCTCACGCTCGCTCTCACCGGCTTGGCGAGCGCCGTCCTCGGCCTTGACCCACCACTCTTGGATCGGCTGATCGGCGGTGCCGGCGGCTTCGCACTGCTCTGGGCGATCGGCGCCGGTTACAAGGCCACGCGCGGCCGCGATGGACTGGGCGGCGGCGACCCCAAATTGTTCGGCGCGATCGGTCTGTGGCTTGGCTGGCGACTGCTGCCCGTCGTTCTGTTGCTCGCCGCGCTGATCGGGCTCGGCGTCGCCGGCTTTCGCCTGATGACCGGGCGAGCGGTCCGCGCCGATGACGCGTTGCCGCTCGGCACCCTGCTCGCGATCGCGGCTTACCCAGCGGAGCTCGCCATGCTAAGCGCGAGCCCATGAGGTTGTTCCCCGCGTTGCTGTTGCTCCCCGCGGCCGCGCTCGCCGCCGAAAAGGCGCCGCACCGGCCGCTGCCGCGTTCGGTCGATGGCCTGCCGATCGGCGCCATCCCGCCCCAGGAGCTTCCCGCGACGGGCTGCGCCGCGTTTCTATGGACCAACACCACCAACCGCGCGCTGATCGCGATGGCGAGCGCCGATCCGGCGCGCATCCGCTTCGCGCCCGCGGGCACGCTCACCGATCTGGTGCGCACCGCGCAACAAGGCGGCGGCAATTATGGCTTCGCGACGCACAGCGATTATGCCGGCGGCGATTATCAGCTGTCGCTCGACATCGAAATCGTCGAGCGCGGCGATCTGAGCCAGGGCGCGGTGATCCCGGCCGGATCGCTAAGGATCGAGAAGACGGGGGCCGACACGGTGATCGTGCCGGTCGTCGGCATCATCGGCTGCGCGAATTAGGGATTAGACGATTTAGGGGAAGTGCCATGGCGTCAATGACCGAAACCCTGGCCGCGCAACGCGCCGCCTTCACCGCCGAACTGCCGGTATCGCTCAGCGTCCGCCGCGATCGGTTGAAGCGCGCGGCGGCCATGATCCGCGACCATGCCGAGCGTTTCTGCACCGCGCTCAGCGAGGATTTCGGCCATCGCAGCCGCGAACAATCGATGCTCACCGATATCGGCGGTTCGATCGCGCCGATCGCGCACGCGCTGAAGCAGCTCGACGGCTGGGCGCGCCCCGAAAAGCGCCCGGTGCAATTTCCGCTCGGGCTGCTCGGCGGCAAGGCGCGGATCGAGTATCAGCCCAAGGGAGTGATCGGGGTGATCGCGCCCTGGAACTTCCCGATCCAGCTGGTGATGGCGCCACTCGCCGGCATCCTCGCCGCCGGCAACCGCGCGATGGTGAAAACCAGCGAGTTCACGCCTGAAACCGCCGCGCTGTTCGAGGAAGTCTGCCCCCAGTATTTCGCGGCCGACGAGCTCGCTTTTTTTTCGGGCGGCCCCGAGGTGGGCAAGGCGTTCGCCTCGCTGCCCTTCGATCACCTGCTGTTCACCGGCGCGACCGGGATCGGCCGGCACATTCTCCACGCCGCCGCCGATAATCTGACGCCGGTGACGCTCGAACTCGGCGGCAAGTCGCCGGTGATCCTAGGCAAGTCGGCCGATGTCGCGCGCGCGACGGGGCGCGTGGCGACCGGCAAGATGCTCAACGCCGGGCAAATCTGCCTCGCGCCCGATTACATGCTCGTGCCCGAGGAGCGCGAAGGCGCGGTGGTCGAGGGGCTGAAGACCGCGACGAGCGCGATGTACCCCAGCCTGCTCGCCAACCCCGATTATACCGCGATCGTGAACGACCGCCATTTCGAGCGGCTGAACGCCTGGCTCGATGATGCGCGGGCGAAGGGCGCGAAGGTCGAGACGGTGAACCCCGCGAACGAGGATTTCGCGAGCGCCAACAGCCGCAAGATGCCGCTCCATATCGTCACCGACGTGACCGACGACATGACGATCATGCAGGAGGAAATCTTCGGCCCGATCCTGCCGGTGAAGCGCTATGCCGGCGGCATCGACGCCGCGATCGACGAGGTCAACCGCCGCGACCGGCCGCTTGGGCTCTATTATTTCGGCGACGATGCCGGCGAGCAGCGCCGCGTGCTCGATCGCACCATCTCCGGCGGGGTGACGGTGAATGATGTGATCTTCCACGTCTCGATGGAGGAACTGCCGTTCGGCGGCATCGGCCCCTCGGGCATGGGCGCCTATCACGGGCATGACGGGTTCAAGACCTTCAGCCATGCCAAGGCGATCTACGAACAGCCCAAGCTCGATGTCGCGAAGCTCGCCGGGCTGAAGCCGCCTTATGGCAAGGCGACCATGGCGAGCGTGAAGCGCCAGATGAAGATTTGACGATTTCGGGCTCTCGAAAGGGTTACGTCATCTAGCCCTCTCCCCTTCAGGGGAGAGGGTTGGGAGAGGGGTGGACCGGGAGCCGAGCGTGGACTCCAAGGACCACCCTCACCCAAACCCTCTCCCGCATGCGGGAAAGGGCTTAAGGAGTCAGATTCCGCCGCCCCTCCGCATGAACCGATCAAACCTCTTCCAAACTCAGCAAAGTCGTATTCCCCCCCGCGCTCGTCGTATCAATCGAGACGTGCCGCTCCAAGCAGAAACGCGCGAGATAATGCGGCCCGCCCGCCTTGGGGCCGGTGCCCGAAAGTCCCTCACCCCCGAACGGCTGCGAGCCGACCACCGCGCCGATCATCGAGCGGTTGATGTAGAGATTGCCCACCCGCGCCTGCTGCTCGGCCACATCCCACGAACCCGCGATGCGGCTGTGGAGGCCCATCGTCAGCCCGTAATTCTTGGCGTTCACCCGCGCGATCGTCTCGGCGAGCTGCCCGGCGGGCCAGGTGGCGACGTGGAGGATCGGACCGAACCATTCCTGAGTGAGCTGTTCGGGCGAGTCCAGCCGGATCAGCGTCGGCGGCACGAACAGCCCGCTTGGCGGCACGGCAATCGTCTTGACGATCCGCCCCGCCATGCGCTCCCGATAGGCCATGAGCTTGTCGTAGGCGGCCTGGTCGATCACCGGACCGATGTCGGTCGCGGGATCGGCAGGGTTGCCCAGGCGGAGCAAGTCCATCGCACCGCTCAACATCTCGATCACCCCTTCGGCGATCTCCTCCTGCAGCAGCAGCAGCCGCAGCGCCGAGCAGCGCTGGCCCGCCGAACGGAACGCGCTCGTCACCACATCCGCCACCACTTGTTCGGGGAGCGCGGTCGAGTCGACGATCATCGCGTTGATGCCGCCGGTTTCGGCGATCAGCGGCACGATCGGGCGGGCTTCGTCGTCGAGCAGCGCGCGCGCTATCTTCTTGGCGGTCGCGGTCGAGCCGGTGAAGGCGACGCCGGCGATGCGCGCGTCCGCCACCAGCGCCGCGCCCAGCTCCGGGCCACCGGGCGCGAGGATCAGTGCATCCGCCGGCACCCCCGCCTCTTGCGCGAGCCGCACCGCATAAGCGGCGATGCGTGGCGTCTGTGGCGCGGGCTTGGCGACGACGGTGTTGCCGGTGACGAGCGCCGCCGCCGTCTGCCCCAGGAAAATCGCGAGCGGGAAATTCCAGGGCGAAACCGTCGCCCACACCCCGCGCCCCTCCATCCGCAGCACGTTGCGCTCGCCGGTTGGTCCGGGGAGCTCGCGCGGCTGGAGCTGCTCGCGCGCCTGGGCGGCGTAATAGCGGCAGAAATCCACCGCCTCACGCACTTCGCCGAGCGCGTCGGGGATGGTCTTGAACGCCTCCTGCACCGCGAGCGCCATCAGCGCGTCGCGATGTTCTTCGAGCAGATCGGCGAGGCGATCGAGGCACGCGGCGCGGGCTTCCGCGGGCTGCGTGGACCAGGCGGGGAAAGCGGCGGCGGCGCGGGTGATGGCTCGTCCTAAGTTAAGCCCCTCCCCTTCAGGAGCATCGGGTGAACCGTGCCCCGCACGGTTCAGGCCAGGCTGGGAGCCTGACCGACCCGATGCTGGGTTGGGGTGGGGGCTGTCCGAACCGGGCGCAGCGCCTGCCACACCGCCCCCACCCCCAACCCCTCCCCTAAAGGGGAGGGGCTTTGAGACCGCGTCGGCCACCCCCGCCAACACCCCCCGATCGCTCAGATCGAGCCCCGCCGAGTTCCGCCGTCCGCCGCCGAACAGATCGGTCGGCAGCGGGATCGCCGAATGCCGCGCGCCGCCCAAGGCCGCGATCTTCTCGACCGGATCGGCGAGAATCTCCGCCTCGCTCAGCCGCTCATCGGCCAGCTGGTGGACGAAGCTGGAATTGGCGCCATTTTCCAGCAGCCGGCGCACCAGATAGGCCAGCAGATCGCGGTGCCCGCCGACCGGCGCGTAGATGCGGCAATGATAGCCGCGCTCGCGCACCAGCCGCTCGTACAGGCCGTCGCCCATGCCGTGCAGCCGCTGGAATTCGAAGGCACGGGCATTGCCGGCCCAGTCCATGATCGTCGCGACGGTCAGCGCGTTATGGCTGGCGAAAGCGGGGCGGATGTTGGGCGCCTCCAACATATCGCGCGCGCAGGCCAGATAGGAAACGTCGGTCGCAGCCTTGCGGGTGAACAGCGGATAGTCGCTCAGCCCCTCCACTTGAGTGCGCTTGATCTCGCTATCCCAATAGGCGCCCTTCACCAGCCGCACGTTCATCACCCGGCCAAGCGCGTCGGCCCAGGCGATCACCGGCCGCGCGCGCTTGCCATAGGCCTGCACCGCCATGCCGAAGCCTTCCCAGCCCTCAAGCTGCGGCAGGCGCGCGACCGCGCCGATGATGTCGAGGCTCATCTCCAGCCGCTCGCTCTCCTCCGCGTCGACGGTGAGCGCGATGCCCTTCCCCGCCGCCTGCGCCGCGAGCGCTTCGAGCATTTCGGTGAGCGCGGGCACGCACTCGTCCCAGCGCGCGACTTCATAGCGCGGGTGGAGCGCCGAGAGCTTGACCGACACCGAATGCCCCGCCGCCGGATCAGCGCCCACCGCGTCGATCGCGGCGACATAGGCCTGAAAATAGCGTTCGGCATCGCTCTGCGTGCGCGCGGCTTCACCCAGCATGTCGAAGCTCGCGGTGAAGCCCTGATGCTCGGGCTTCTTCATCCGCCGCAGCGCCTCGTCAATGGTGCGGCCCATCACGAAGATTTCGCCCATCATCTTCATGGCGGCGCCCACTGCCTGGCGCACGAACGGCTCGCCCGCGCGGCTGATCAGCCGGCGCAGCGTCGATTGGCGCGCGCCCTCCCCCACCAGCGCGCGGCCCAGCACCAGGCCCCAGGTCGCCGAATTGACCAGCGCCGAGTTGGAGCGGCCGGCATGGGTGCGCCAATCGGCCTCGCCCAATTTGTCGGCGATCAGAAGATCGGCGGTCTCGGGATCGGGCACGCGCAGGAACGCCTCGGCGAGGCTTAGCAGCGCGACGCCTTCGCTGGTGTTCAGCCGATATTCCTGCAGAAACTGGTTGACCCAGCCCTTCCCCTGCGCCGCGCGCAGATCGGCGAGCAGTCCGCCAGCGTGCGCGACGATGCGCTCGCGCGATTCGGGGGTGGCGCGCGCGCGCTCGATCAGCGGTTTTAGAACCTGCGGTTCGGCGGCACGGTACAGCCGGGCCATGGTTTCGCGCGGGGTGGACGCTAGGGCAGCCGTCATCTTCCAAACCTCGGTCTAAGGCGCTTGCGAGGCCGGGGGCCAAGCGCCTATTGCTGGCGCCGCCTATGCAAGGAATTGAGCCGGAGGGGAATGGGATGGCGACGATCACGATCCAGGAAATGGCGGCGAGCCAGGTGGGCCACGAGCGCGTCTCGGACTGGGTCGAGGTGAGCCAGGAGATGATCGACAAGTTCGCCGAGGCGACCGGCGATCACCAGTTCATCCATGTAAACCCGCAAATGGCGGCGATGACGCCGTTCGGCGGCACGATCGCGCATGGTTTCCTCACCCTGTCGCTGATGCCGCTGCTGTCCTCCAAAGTGCCCGACGCGCCGCAGATCGAAGGTGTGAAGATGGGCGTCAATTATGGCGGCAACAAAGTGCGCTTCATGCAGCCGGTGCGTTCGGGCAAGCGCGTACGGGGCCGCTTCAAGCTGCTCGAACTTACGGAAAAGCGGCCCGGCCAGTGGCAGCAGATCAACGAATTCACCGTCGAGATCGAGGGCGAGGAAAAGCCCGCGATGATCGCCGAATGGATCAGCCAGATTTTCGTGTGACATACATCTAGCCCTCTCCCGCCCGCGGGAGAGGGCATGGGAGGAAGCCGCCGATGGCCCGGATCGAACCGCTCACAAAACCATACCCGCCCGCGTTCGACGCGGCGATGAAAGTGCTGATGCGCGGCGCCGAGCCGCTGGTGCTGTTCACCACCCTCGCCAAGCATGAACGCGCCTGGGGCAAGTTCGGCGGCGGCTCGCTGCTCGACAAGGCCTCGCCGCTGTCGATGCGCCAGCGCGAGATCGTGATCGATCGCACCACGGCCAAGTGCGGCAACGAATATGAGTGGGGCATCCATATCGCCGGCTTCGCGGCGCCTGTCGGGCTCACCGAGGCGCAGGTCCGCGCGACAGTCCATGGCGGCCCCGAGGCCTGGGACGATCCCGCCGAGGCGGTGCTGATCGCCACCGTCGACGCGCTGCTCGATCACAAGAAGCTGACCAGCGCCGAGTGGGAAGCGCTGCGCGCGCATTACGACGAAGCGCAAGCGCTCGAAATCATCCAGCTGGTGGGCTTCTACCATGGCGTGTCGCTGATCTGCGGCGCGCTCGATTTGCCGCTGGAGCCCAACGCCGCCCGTTTTCCCGACGCCTGAAGGAGAGACCTTATGCGTTCCGCCGTGATCGTTTCCACCGCCCGCACCCCGATCGGCCGCGCCTATCGCGGCGGGTTCAACAACACCCCCTCGCCCACGCTTTCCAGCCATGCGGTGAAGGCCGCGGTCGAGCGCGCCGGGATCGACCCCGCGCGGGTCGATGACGTGGTTTGGGGCGCCGCCCTCCAGCAGGGCGTGCAGGGTGGCAACCTCGCCCGCAACGTCGCGCTGCGCTCAGGGCTCGGCATCGGCGTGCCGGGCATGTCGCTCGACCGCCAGTGCGCGAGCGGCCTGATGGCGATCGCCACCGCCGCCAAACAGGTGATCGTCGATAACATGGACATCGTGATCGGCGGCGGCTGCGAATCGATTTCGATGGTGCAGACCCCCGAAATGCGCATCGGCCCCGACAAGGAGCTGATCGCGATGCACCCGCACGTCTATATGTCGATGCTGCAGACCGCCCAGGTCGTCGCCGAACGCTACAATATCAGTCGCGAGGTGCAGGACGAGTACGGCTTCCAATCGCAGCAGCGCACCGCCGCCGCGCAGGCCGCCGGGCTGTTCGACGCCGAAATCGTCCCGGTCACGGCGACGATGGCGATGCTGAACAAGGAAACCAAGGAAGTCACCCATCACGAAGTGACCGTGACGAAGGACGAGGGCAACCGCCCGGAGACGACGCTCGCCGGGCTGAACGGCCTGCAGCCGGTGCTCGGTCCGGGCACCACGATCACCGCCGGCAACGCCAGCCAGCTGTCGGACGGCGCCTCGGCGAGCGTGGTGATGGAGGAAAAGCTCGCCGAAAAACTCGGCCTCACCCCGCTCGGCCGCTATGTCGGCATGGCGGCGGCAGGCACCGAGCCCGACGAAATGGGCATCGGCCCCGTCTATGCGATCCCCAAGGCGCTGGAGCGCGCCGGCCTGAAGATGGACGATATCGGCCTGTGGGAGCTGAACGAGGCGTTCGCGGTGCAGGTGCTCTATTGCCGCGAGAAGCTCGGCATCCCGAACGATCTGCTCAACGTGAATGGCGGCTCGATCTCGATCGGCCACCCTTATGGCATGACCGGCGCCCGCTGCACCGGCCATGCGCTGATCGAGGGCAAGCGGCGCGGCGCGAAGTACGTCTGCGTCACCATGTGCGTCGGCGGCGGCCAGGGCGCGGCCGGGATTTTCGAGGTATTGTAAGCTATCTGCCGGGCGGGGGTGACGCTTCCGCCCGGCATGGCATAAGTTTGGCGGAAACCGCCGCCGTCTTGCCGATCTGGCAAGCCAATCAGGCACATAAACCAGCTGATTTGCTTTGGTTTACCCGGCCTCGACGACGAGTTTGTCGGCGTCGACGCGGCGGCGAAAGACCCTTGCCGCTCAGCCATCAGTCAAAGGCGCCCTCCTGTATGGCCGGGGGAAGTTGTACCGGGAGCGCCGAAATCGCCATGTGCGAGCGGGTAGGCGCTCGCACGCGGACGGCTAATCGCGGTCCGGACCGTCAAGATCGCCCCTATTTCTCCGGCAGGTACCCCTTCAGCCCGTCGGTCAGCTCGCGCGCGACCGCGTCGATGTTGAGCTTCCACAGTCGCTCGATCGGCAGCGCCGCGACGCCACCACTGGTGCGAAAGCGCTTGGTCAGATTGGCGGCGATCGCATTGCGTTCCGCTTCGGTCACCTTGTCGCCCTCGGGGCTTTTCGGGCGTTGCGCCGCGCCCACTTCACGCCGCACGGCTTGCAGATAACCACGCATCCAGCTGGAAAGCTTGGCATAACTGCCTGGCTCGCCGTGCCCGGGCAATGTCCGCGCGCCGCTCGGCACCCGGCCCTTCAGATCGTCGAGCTGCACAAGCCACTCGCGGGTGCGCGCCTCGGCCAGCCACGGGACATAGCCGGTGGTCGCGACGTCGCCCGACACCAGCAGCTTCATCTTGGGCAGCCAGAAGGCGGCGACGCCGACACTCTCGCCATCGCCCAGTACCAGCGCGCGCACCTCAATCCCGTCGACCGCGACCGCCTCGTTATCGCGCAGCACGCGGGTGAAGTGCGGCGGCGGCAGCGCGCCGGGCGACGCATCCGCCGCCAGCTTCAGCAGGCCCTGGGTATCGCCGCCGATCTCGGCCGCGGTCGGCGCGCTGGCATAGACCGCGGCTTGGGGAAACGCGGCCGCGACCAGGCCCAGGCCGGTCACGTGATCGGGATGCGGGTGAGTGACGAAGATCGCCGCGACCGGCTTTCCCGTCGCCTGCAACGCCGCGATCAACTGGTTGGCGTTCGAGGTATCGCGCTGGGCATCGAACAGGATCAACTGGCCGTGCGGGGTCTCCACCCACCAGCTGTTCACCGGCCCCTCGCCGCTCGATGTGTAGCGCCCCTCGGCCGTGGCAGGGGCGGCGATCGCGGGAGTCGCGACAGCCAGCGCCAGCCCGAGCACGGTGGCGCGCACTAGATCATGCATTTATGAACGGTCCCTTCATCATCCCCGGAAAAAACGTGGTGCCCTTATGCTTCGTTCCGGTGCGCAAGGAAACCCGCCGCCAGCCGGGCGTTATTCTCCGGAAATAGCGACCAGGAGCTGGATCATGGCTGAACACGACATCATCGACCGTTTCTTCCGCGCGCTGAAGCACAGCCCCTTCATCATGATCGGGCTCGACGATACGCCCGATCACAGCCAGCCGATGACCGCGCAGACGCTGGAGGATCGGCAGGATGCGCTGTGGTTCTTCGCCAGCCGCGACAATCGGCTCGCGATCGGGGGCCCTGCGATGGCGCAGTTCGTGAGCAAGGGACATGATTTCTTCGCGTGCCTCCATGGCATTCTGTCGGCGGACGAGGACCGGGCGATGATCGACCGCTTGTGGTCGAAGCAGGTCGAGGCATGGTTCCCCGGCGGCAAGGAAGATCCCAAACTGCTGCTGCTCCGCTATGATATGGAAAGCGCCGAACTGTGGGAGGGCGATGTGTCGCTCACTGGCCAAGTGAAAATGCTGTTCGGCGGCACGATCAAGCCCAGCGAGGCGGGGGAGCATGCCGAGGTGAGCCTCGGCTGAGAGCAAATCCTCCTCGTGAACGGGGAGGATTGGCACGTTCACCCCGACCGCAGCAGCGCCACCCCCGCGTCGCGCTCGAACAGATAGAGCGCGATGCGCGCCGCCTGCCCGCGCGGGCCGTTCAAGCCCCCGTCGCGGTCGATCAGCAGGCGCGCGTCATCGGTCGCGACGGGCAGCAGTTCCTGGAGCAGTTCAGGCGTCGCCAGCCGGAACACGGCCTCGCCCGATTGGCGCGTGCCGAGCAGTTCGCCGCCGCCGCGCAGTCGCAGATCCTCCTCGGCGATGCGGAACCCGTCATTGGTATCGCGCATCAGCGCGAGCCGCGCCCGCGATGTTTCGCTCAGCGCGCTACCCCGGATCAGCAGGCAGTTGGAGGCGCCCGTCCCCCGCCCTACCCGGCCGCGCAATTGATGGAGCTGGGCAAGGCCGAAGCGGTCCGCCGCCTCGATCACGATCAGCGTCGCGTTGGGCACGTCGACGCCGACCTCGATCACCGTCGTCGCGACCAGCACGCCGAGGCGTCCGCCGGCGAAGTCGGCCATCACCCGGTCCTTGTCCGGCCCCTTCATCCGACCATGCACCAGCCCGACCTTGCCCGGGAAGCGCGCGACCAGCGCCTCGGCGCGGGCCTCGGCGGCGGCGAGATCGGTCTTCTCGCTTTCCTCGACCAAGGGGCACACCCAATAGGCCTGGCCGCCGCCGTCCAGATGCCGGCCAAGCGCGGCGACCACCTCGTCAAGCCGGTCCTCGCTCAGCACCCGCGTCTGGATCGGTTGGCGGCCGGGGGGCATCTCGTCGAGCCGGCTGACGTCCATCTCGCCATAGAGCGCGAGGGTGAGCGTGCGCGGGATGGGGGTTGCCGTCATCGCTAGCAGATGCGGGTTCTGGCCCTTGCCCGCGAGCATCATCCGCTCGGCGACCCCGAAGCGGTGCTGCTCATCGACCACCACCAGCCCAAGATCGCGATAGCCGACCGCCTCCTGAAAAATCGCGTGCGTGCCGATCAGAATGTCGATCGAGCCATCCGCCAGCCCCATCAGCACGCCCTCGCGCGCGCGGCCCTTGTCGCGCCCGGTGAGGACCGCAAGGTTCACGGGCAGCCCGCTCATCAGCCGCTGGAGGTTCTCATAATGCTGACGGGCGAGGATTTCGGTCGGCGCGAGCAGCGCCCCTTGCGCGCCCGCCTCCACCGCGATCAGCAGCGCCATGGCGGCGACCAGCGTCTTGCCCGAGCCGACATCGCCCTGGAGCAGGCGCAGCATCGGCGCGCTCTGGGCGAGATCGCCCTCGATCTCGGCGATCGCCCGCGCCTGGGCGCCGGTGGGGGCGTAAGGCAGGTTGAGCATCGTCCGCAGCCGCCCATCGCCCGCCAGTGCCCGCCCCTTGCGCGCGCGGGAGGACGCCCGCACCAGCATCAGCGCGAGCTGGTTGGCGAACACCTCGTCATAAGCGAGCCGCGCGCGCGCCGCCGCGTCCTGCGGATCGGCATGAAGCCGCGCCAGCGCCTCGCGCCAGCCGGGCCAAGCGCGCCGCGCGAGCAGCCCCGGCTCGATCCATTCAGGGAGCACCGGCGCGCGCTCGATCGCTTGCGCGGCGAGCTGCCCGAGCCGGCGCGAGGTTAGCCCTTCCGAGAGCGGATAAATCGCCTCGCGCCCGCCGATGCTGCCGGCTTCCTCCAGCGGCAGCACATAATCGGGGTGGATGATCTGGAGTTCCTGCCCATACATCTCCAGCCGGCCCGAAACACGGCGCGGCTGGCCCAGCGGCAGCAGCTTCTTCACCCAGCCGGGATTGCCGCCAAAATAGACGAGGCTCACATAATTGCCCTTGGCGTCGGTGGCGTGGGCCCGCACCGGCCCCCGCCCGCTGCCGCTCTGCCGGTAATCGACGGGCGTGAGCGTGATCGCGATCGTCCGTCCGGCGTCCGCCATATCGAGTTCCTCGACCGCGACGCGATCGATCCAGCCGCTCGGCAGATGCAGCGCCAGATCGAGCACGCGCGCGATCTTCAGCCGTTCGAGCGGCTTGGCGAGCGCCGGGCCGATGCCTTTCAGCGACGTGACTTCGGCGAACAGCGGATTGAGGATTTCCGGGCGCATGACTATCTCGCCCTAATCCAAGCCGGCGGCGTTCTCCAAGCGCTGCCGGCCAATTGCCTATGGGGAAGCCGATGGACCGCGAGACGAGATTGAAGCGCCTGCGCTACCGCGCCTGGCACCGCGGCACCAAAGAGGCCGATCTGCTGATCGGCGGCTTTTTCGACGCAGCCCATGCCCGCTGGGGCGATGACGACATCATGCTGTTCGAGGCGCTGCTGGAGGAACAGGATGTCGACATCATGGCCTGGGCGATCGGCACGGCGGAGGCGCCGGCGCGGTTCCGGGGGCCGATCCTGGAGGCGCTGAGGGCGCTCAATTATGTGCCGGTGGCGGAGTGAGCGGGTGGTGCGCCTCCGCATCCCCCTCACCCAACCCTCTCCCCTAAAGGGGAGAGGGCTTTAAAGAACGCCCTGCCCTAGCCCTCTCCCCTTCAGGGGAGAGGGTTGGGTGAGGGGGGCTGATGCAGCAGAACAACCCCCGGAACCCCATGCCCGATCTCCAGAAAATCCTCACCGCCCGCACGCCGCTTACCCTGGCCGGCGTCCCCTCGGGCTTCGTCCCCTGGCTGCTCGGCGATCTCGCGCGCGCCGCCGGACGGGTGGTGCTGATCGCGCCTGATGAAGCCGCGATGCGCGCCGTCGCCGCGACCGCGCCTTACTTCGCGCCCGATCTTCAGGTGCTGAACTTCCCGGCCTGGGATTGCCTGCCCTATGATCGCGCCTCGCCGACGCTGCGCACCATGGCCGAGCGCGTCGCGACGCTGCACGCGCTGCAAGCCAAGAGCGCGCAGCCGCAACTCATCCTCACCACCGCCAACGCCGCGACCCAGCGCACCCTCACCCCGTTCCGCATCCGCCAGCTCGTGGCGACGCTGGCGCCCGGCGAGCGCATCGCGCGCGACCGGCTGGCGCTGATGCTGCAGGCGAACGGCTATCACCGGGTGGAAACGGTGACCGATTCGGGCGAATATGCGGTGCGCGGCGGGCTGGTCGATCTGTTCCCGAGCGGCGCCGAGCAGGCGCTGCGGCTCGATTTTTTCGGCGACGAGATTGAGAGCGTGCGCACCTTCGACCCCGCCGATCAACGCACCACCGGGCGGATCGAGGGCTTCACCCTGCTCCCCGCGTCCGAGGCCTTGCTCGACGAGGATAGCGTGAAGCGCTTCCGCAGCCGCTACCGCGAACGGTTCGGCGCGAGCGCGACGGGTGATCCGCTCTATCAGGCGGTCTCCGAAGGCCGACGGCTGGCGGGCATGGAGCATTGGCTGCCGCTGTTCGAGGAGCGGCTGGCGAGCCTGTTCGATCATCTGGGCGACGATGCGCTGTTCCTGCGCGATGCCGGCGTCCCCGGCGCGGCGGACGCGCGGTTCGAAGCGATCGCCGATTACCACGCCAACCGCGTGAAGGCGCAATCGGCCGATCCCGGCAGCTACCGCCCGCTGCCGCCCGAGCTGCTCTACCTCGGCCGCGAGGATTGGGCCGCGCAGCTGGAGGCGGCCAAGGTCCATCTGCTCACCCCGTTCCACGAGCCCGAGAGTGACCGGGTGATCGAGTTCGGCATCGACGGCCCACGCGATTTCGCCCCCGAACGCCAATCGGGCGCGAACGTCTATGAAGCGGTCGCCGATCACGCCGCCAAGCTCGCTAAGGCCAAGAAGAAGCTGGTGCTCGCCAGCTACTCCCCCGGCGCGCGCGAGCGGCTGGCGGGGCTGCTAAGCGATCACGGCGTCAAGCGGCTGATGAAAGCCGAAAGCTGGCAGGAGGCGCAGGGGTTGGCCGCCTCGGGCAATGTCGCGCTCACGGTGCTGCCGCTCGACCACGGCTTCACCGGGCCGGAGCTGGCGCTGCTCACCGAGCAGGACATGCTGGGCGACCGGCTGGTGCGCCGCGCCAAACGCCGCAAATCGACCGATGCCTTCCTCGCCGAACTGGCAACGCTTACGCCGGGTGATCTGGTCGTCCACAGCGATCATGGCATCGGGCGCTATACCGGGCTGATCTCCATCCCGGTCGGCCAAAGCCCGCATGACTGCGTCGCGCTCGAATATGCGGGCGGCGACAAGCTCTATGTGCCGGTCGAGAATATCGACGTTCTCACCCGCTATGGCAGCGACGAGGGCGCAAGCCTCGACAAGCTTGGCGGCGAAGCCTGGCAGCGGCGCAAGGCGCGGATGAAGGAGCGCATCCGCGAAATCGCGGGTGAGCTGATCGCGATCGCCGCCGAACGCGCGCTGCGCGAAGGCGTGGTCGCCGAGCCGGACGAGAGCGGCTATGCCGCCTTCGTCGACCGCTTTCCGTTCGAGGAAACCGACGATCAGGACCGGGCGATCGGCGATGTGCTCGGCGATCTGGGCGCGGGCAAGCCGATGGACCGGCTGGTGGTGGGCGATGTCGGCTTCGGCAAGACCGAGGTCGCCTTGCGCGCGGCGTTCGTCGCGGCGATGGCCGGGCTGCAAGTGGCGGTGATCTGCCCCACCACGCTGCTCGCGCGCCAGCATCACCAGAATTTCGTCCAGCGCTTCGAGGGGTTCCCGCTGAGGATCGGCCGCCTCTCCCGCCTCGTCACCGCCGCCGAAGCCAAGGCGACGCGCGAGGCGTTGAAGGACGGGACGATGGATATCGTTATCGGCACCCATGCGATCCTCGCCAAGCAGGTGGAGTTCAAGCGGCTGGGCCTTGTCGTGGTCGACGAGGAGCAGCGCTTCGGCGTGACGCACAAGGAGCGGCTGAAGGCGCTGAAGAACGACGTTCACGTCCTTACCCTCACCGCCACCCCGATCCCGCGCACGCTGCAAATGGCGATGTCGGGCCTGCGCGAACTCTCGGTGATCCAGACGCCCCCCGTCGATCGCCTCGCGGTGCGCACCTATGTGATGCCTTGGGATCCCGTCGTGCTGCGCGAGGCGCTGCTGCGCGAGCATTACCGCGGCGGGCAGAGCTTCTTCGTCACCCCGCGCATCGCCGATCTGCCCGAGATCGAGGAGTTCCTGCGCGAGTCGGTGCCCGAGGTGCGCTATGTCGTCGCCCACGGCCAGATGGCGCCGACCGAGGTCGAGGAGCGCATGTCGGCTTTTTACGACAAGAAATTCGAGGTGCTGGTTTCAACCACCATCGTGGAATCGGGGCTCGACATCCCCAGCGCCAACACGATGATCATCCACCGCGCCGATCGCTTCGGCCTGGCGCAACTCTATCAGCTGCGCGGGCGCGTCGGACGATCGAAGACGCGCGCCTATGCCTATCTCACCACCCCGGCGGACCGGGTGATCACCGAGACCGCCGAGAAGCGCCTGAAGGTGCTGAGCGACCTCGACTCGCTCGGCGCGGGGTTCCAGCTCGCGAGCCATGATCTCGACATTCGCGGCGCCGGCAATCTGCTCGGCGACGAGCAATCGGGGCATATCAAGGAAGTCGGCTACGAGCTTTACCAGTCGATGCTGGAGGAGGCGATCCTGGAGGCCAAGGCCGGCGGCAAGCTGAAACAAAGCCGAGACTTCTCGCCGCAGATAACCGTCGACGCGCCGATCCTGATCCCCGAGGATTATGTCCCCGATCTCGATCTGCGCATGGGCCTCTACCGCCGCCTGAACGAGATCGACGCGCCGCAGGGAATCGAAGCCTTCGCCGCCGAATTGATCGACCGCTTCGGAGCCCTGCCCGATGCGACCGAAAATCTCGTGCGCCTTATCGAGATCAAACTCCACGCCAAGCAGGCCGGCATCGCCAAGATGGAAATCGGCCCGCGCGGCGCGCTCGTAAGCTTCCATGAGGATCGCCCGCCGAACGTTCCAGGGCTGCTCGCTTATGTCGAACGGCTGGGGGCGATCGCGAAGCTGCGGCCCGACAGCAAGTTCGTGCTGACGCGCGCCTGGGGCGATCCCAAGGCACGGCTGAACGGCGCGCTGCAACTGGCGAAGGGTCTTGCCAAGGCGGCGGGGTAATTCCTACCGCCGCTTGGCCCGCCCGACCGGGCGCGCGGGGCGATTGTCGTTCGCGGCGCGCGCGGTCTGTGGCAGCACCGCGAAGGTCCATTCGGTCTCCGGCTTCAGATATTTCTTCGCCGTATCGCGCAGTGCCTCGGGCGTCACGCCCGCGAGATCGCGGCTGAACCCACGCAAGGCCTCGATCCGGCGCGGGTCATAGGTCGCCCATTCGAGATTGGTGAACCAGAAGGTATTGCCGGTCGCGATGCGCGAGATCAGCTGGCGATAGGGACCGATCGTGCGTTGCAGCTCGTCCTGCCCGATCGGGTTGGCGGCGAGATCGGCGGCGATCTCACGGCTCAGCTTGAAGAAGAAATTGACCTTGTCGGGCGGCACCTGGCCGATACCGAGGATGCGCCCACCGCTCGCCAGGCCGACGGGCCAGCTGCTTTGGACATTGGGCGAATAGCTCGCGCCTGCGTCCTGGCGGAGTCGCTCGAACAGCCGATCGGTGAAGATCTGCGCGATCAGATCGAGTCGACGCGATTCGCTGATCCCGCCGACGCCGCCGCCGGTCGGCCAGGCGATCACCGCCACCGCCTGATTGTCCGGGCCGGTATGGGTGCGCGTCACCGGGCGGCTGACGTGCGCCGCGAATTTCGGGCTGGTCGGCGGCAGGAGCGTATCACCACGCGAGGGCAGCGCACCGATGGTCTGCGCGGCCGCCGCGATCGCCTCCTCGGCCTTCACATCGCCGAAGATTTGCAGTTCGACCGGGCCAGTCTTCAGCAGTGGCTCCCAAAAGGCGCGGAACTGCGCGGGGGTCGCCGCCTGGATCGCCGCGCGCGAGGGCGTCGCCCAGCGCTGGTCGCCGGCGCGGAGCAGACCTTCCAGGTCATGCCCCAGCACACCCTGAGGCGATGACTTATACCCGTCATAGCCGAGCAGGGTCGCCGCCTTGGCGCGCTCGAACGGCGCCGAGTCCCAGCGCGGGGCATAGAGCTTGAGCGCGATCAGCCGCAGCTGATCGGCCAGATCCTGCGGCGAGGTCGTGGCGCCCAGCACGAAGGCGTCGTCGTCGATCGCGAAGTCCAGTCCGATCCGTCGACCGTTGGTCAACTGGTCGAGCGCTTCCTGGTCGAGCGTGCCGATGCCCGCCTGCACCAAAGCGAGCGGCGCGGCCCAGAGCGGCGCCGGCTTGTCGGCGGGCAGCGCGTTATAGCCGCCGCCGAAGCGAACGCGGACGTAGACGCGGCCGGCCTCGGCATTGTTGGCGAACAGCATCAGCCGCGCGCCGTTGGTAAACGTCACCTGCTCCATCCCCAGGTCGGTCAGCGCCTGGCGCGCCACGACCTTGCCGGCCGCGGGAAGCGCGGGAAGCTGCGACCAATCGGCCTTCACCAACGGCCCGCGCTTAGTGCCGAGCTTCGACACATCGGCCTTCAGCGCCTGGGTCAGCTTGGTCGCGGCGGCGGGATCGGGGGTGCGGGTGTTGACGATCGCGCGCAACGCCCCCTGCATCACCCGCCGGGTCGAGGCCTGCATCGCCTGGGGCGTGAAGAAATTGGCCTGCTTCGCCCCCTGGAGAATCTGATAGGCGGTTTCGGGGGTGGTGACGGTCTCGCGAATATCGAGCGCGCTGCCCAGATCATCGGCCTGTTTCGCGCCGGCTTCCGCGCGCGCGGTTTCGACCTGGGTGCGCAGCAGCGTGTCATACTCGGCCACCTCGCGATCGATCTCGGCCTGATCGGGCAGGGTCGCCTCGGCATCGGCGATCACCGCGCGCACGTCCTTCAACGCCGCGACCCAGTCCGTCGTCGGCACCACCGAGATGACGGTCGCATTGGCCGAACGCTGGATGTCGTCGATCGCGACATTGGCTTCGATGAAGCTGCCGCCACTGCGCGCGCGCTGTTCGAGCCGGCGGCTGATCAGGCGCAGCGCGATCACATCGACCATGCGCTTCTGGTTGAACAGCACGGTATCGGCGTTGAATACCCACGGACGCATGAAGCCGACCTGCACCAGCGGCGGGATCGCGGTTTCAGCGGTCGCGCGGGTGATCGGCGTGCTAGGATCGGGCTTGCCGAAATCGGGATCGGGCGGATTGTCGCCCTTGCCACGCCAGCTCGAGAAGTTCTTGGTGACGAGCCGTTCCATCAGCGCCGGATCGACATCGCCCGACAGGATCACGACCGCGCGCTCCGGGCGGTACCAGCGATCGTGGAAGGCGAGCACCTTTTCGGCGGTCGCGGCTTGCAGCGTCTTGATCGTGCCGATCGGTGAGCGATCGGCGAGCGGCTGGCCGGCGAACAACGTCTCGCGCACCGCGTCCGAAAAGCGCACCTGTGGCCCCGGTGCCTCGCGCTGCTCGGCGAGCACCACCGGCCGCTCGGCATTCAGCGCCTGGTCGGTGATGTTGGGCTGGCTGACCATGCCCGATAGTATTTTGAGGCTCTCGTCGAGCCCCGCCTCGGTCGCGCCGGGCAGGTCGAGCTTGAAGGTGGTCGACACGGGCGACGTGACCGCGTTGGTGTCCGAGCCGAAGGTCGTTCCCAGCCGCTGCCAAACGCGTTTTGCCTCGCCGTCGGGCACATAGGCCGAGCCGCGGAACGACAGATGCTCGATCAGGTGCGCGAAGCCGCGCTCGCTTTCATCCTCATGGAGCGAGCCGGCGTCGATGCGCACCCGCACCGCCACCTGGCCCGGCGGCACCCCGTTGCGCCGAACCGCATAACGCAGGCCATTAGGCAGCTCGCCAAAACGCCAATCGGGATCGGGCGTGATGTCGCTGCCCTTGTACAGCCAGCCCGGCGCCTGTTGCGCGGTAGGGCGGGAGGTCTGCTGGGCGACGCCGACACCGATCGGGAGCAGAAGCGTCGCAACGGCGAGGAAAGCGGCGGGCAACCGCCGGAAGGCATGAGTCATGCGGTTCGTGTAGCCGCGCCTGAGCCCACAAGCCAGCGTCCGACGCCCGACCGTTGCCGCGGCCGATAATTTCGATGGCGAAAAGCTCCAAGAAGCCGCCTTGATTTGCCATTATTTCGCCGGAAGAGGGCATTAGCTGGCAAATCAAACAAGACCAGCAAAGGCCATCGTCCAGCAGCAGCGGCGCGCCGCGTGATCCAAGCCGGCGCGCGAACAGGAACTGCGTGAATGACCGACTCCAACCTGTCGCGGCACGATTTTACAAGCCAGGAAGTTGCATTTCGCGGCGCGCATGAACCCCCCGCCGGCATGGTGCCCGACCTGAACGTCATCTCCGGCGCCCCCGCCCCTGGCGCCGAGATGAAGGCCGAGCGGAACCGTCCCTTCATCATCAAGCTCGGCAAGGCTTTACGCGGCATTTTCGATCATTTGATCGGCACTTCCTCGCTGGTGCCGAACGATCCTGTGCTCGACGTGCGCGATTTCGCTTGGACGCAAAAGCTGCGCGACAATTGGCAGGCGATCCGCGAGGAGGCCATGGCGGTCGCGCTTGTTGGCCAAGCGGCACCCTCGCTCGCCACGATCTCGCCCGATCACCGCTCGATCGCCGAGGTGAACAAGTGGCGGTCCTTTTTCCTCTATGGCTATGGCTACGCGATCGAGGACAATCTGGCGCGCTGCCCACGCACGGCGGCGGTGGTGGAGCAGGTGCCGGGGCTGAACAGCGCTTTCTTCTCGATCCTCGCGCCCGGCACCCATATCCCCGATCATCGCGGGGTGACCAAGGGACTGATCACCTGCCATCTCGGGCTGATCGTCCCCACCGATGGCGATGTGCGGATGCGGGTGAAGGACCGGATCGTCCGCTGGGCGGAGGGTGAGACCCTCGTTTTCGACGACACCTATCGTCACGAGGTTTGGAACGACAGTGAATCGACACGCGTCGTCCTGCTGATCCAGTTCGAGCGCCCCTTGCGCCAACCGGGCAAGTGGTTCGCCGACTTCTTCATGGGCTTCGTCCGCCGCTCCGCTTTCGTCCAGGAGGCGAGAGACAATATCAACGCCTGGAACGCGGCGGTGAAGCAGCTCGACGGGTAAAGCTGGAGGCGCTGGTTAGCCTACACCCCGCAGCCCATGATAATCGCTCCGCCGGACCTGGCGGGAAGATTGTATGGAACAGCGGACACGCTTCATCCTGACGGTGGACGGCGGCGGCATTCGCGGGCTCGCCCCGGCGCTGATCCTGCAGCGGTTGGAACGGCTTCATGCCGACGCTTGCGCCATCCGGGGCAAGCCGCCCAAGCAGCTCCACCAATGTTTCGATCTGATGGGCGGCACCTCGACCGGCGGGATCATCGTCGCGGGCCTGGCGGCGCCGGGTCGCATCGCGGGCATGGCAGCCTCCACCCCCGCCGATCTGGTGTCGATCTACGCCGATCATGGCCGCGAAATCTTTCCGAATGTGCCGTTCAAGCTGCTCCGAGGTCTGCTCGGGCCGATCTACAGCGCGGCACCGCTCGAGCGCGTGCTGCGCGAACGGTTGGGCGAGAGCCTGCTCAGCGCCGCGCTCACCAATATCGTCCTCTGCGCCTATGATACCGTCGCGCGCCAGGCCCGGTTCCTCGCAGGCGGCCCGGGCTATCGCAACGATCCGCGCGAGGCGGACTATCGCCTGCGTGACGCCGCCCGCGCCACTTCCGCCGCGCCGACCTATTTCCCGCCGGCGTGGATCGAGGAATTGGCCCCCGAACACACCAAGCGCACGCTGATCGACGGTGGCGTTTTCGCCAATGATCCCAGCCTTGCGACCTATGTCGAGGCGCTGAAGCTCGGCTGGCGCGAGGATCGTATCGAAATGCTGTCGCTCGGCACCGGCAGCCAGAACCGGCCCTATGCCTATCGCTTGATCGACGGTTGGGGCGCGATCAGCTGGCTGCTTCACGCCGGCGATCACCCGCTGATCTCGATCCTGATGCAGGGCGCGTCGAGCACCACCGCCTATCAGATGAACCAGCTGCTCAACATCGGGCCGGCGGATCGCCGCTACGCCCGGATCGACGGCCCACTGGCGGGGGTGAACGACGCACTCGACGATGCCAGCCCCGCCAACATCGCCGCGATCGAGCGGTTGGTCGAACATTGGCTGGCGGCGACCAACCAATTTGAGCCACAAAAGAGCAACGCAGTGTTGCTGGAGGAATGGGCGGCGCGGCTGGCCGATCGGGCTTGATCGCTCGCGCCGCGCGCGCCACATGAGCCCCATGCTGATCGAAACCGAAACAACGCCCAACCCCTCGACACTCAAATTCCTGCCCGGCCGCGCCGTGATGGCCTCGGGAACGCGCGACTTCGCCTCCGCGGAAGCCGCCGCCGCCTCCCCGCTCGCCGAAGCACTGTTCGATCTGGGCGACGTGACCGGCGTTTTCTTCGGCCGAGATTTCATCTCAGTCACCGCCGCGCCGGGGACCGATTGGGCGCGTTTGAAGCCGGACGTGCTGGGGCTGTTGCTCGATCATTTCTCGGCCGACATGCCGCTGTTCAAGCAGGGCGGCGCCGATTTCAGCGTGCCGAGCGGGGACGAGACCTTCGCCAGCGATCCCGCAGATGCCGAGATCGTCGAGCAGATTCAGGATCTGATCGCGACGCGCATCCGCCCCGCGGTGCAGGGCGACGGTGGCGACATCACCTATCGCGGGTTCGAAAAGGGCCGCGTCTATCTCTCGATGCACGGCGCCTGCGCCGGTTGCCCAAGCTCGACCGCGACGCTCAAGAACGGGATCGAGCAATTGCTGCGTTATTACGTGCCCGAAGTGACCGAGGTTCGCGCGGTCTAGCCCCAATGAAAGGACGTGTGATGCACGAGAAGCTCGGCGACGCCGCGCTCGACCGGATTTTCCGCGAGGCGCGCACGGCAAACGGCTTTACCGACGCGCCCTTCACCCAAGCCGACGCGCACGCGATCTGGGAGCTGGTGAAGTTCGGCCCGACCTCCGCCAACCAGCTGCCCGCGCGCTTCATCTGGTGCCTGAGCCAGGCATCGCGTGATCGGCTCGCGGCGCACGCCAGCGGCACCAACGCGCCCAAGATCAAGGCGGCGCCCGCCGCCGTGATCATCGCCATGGACGAGAATTTCCACGAGCATCTGCCCGAACTGTTCCCGCATGCCGATGCGAAAAGCTGGTTCGAGGGTAATCTGGCGCTGCGCCAGGCCTCGGCGATGCGCAACGCCTCGCTGCAGGGCGCCTATCTGATCGTCGCCGCGCGCGCGCTGGGGTTCGATGTCGGGCCGATGTCGGGCTTCAACAACGCAGCACTCGACGCCGATTTCTTCGCCGAGACGCCGCTCATCAGATCGAACTTCATCGCAACGCTGGGGGTGGCCGATCCGGCGACGATCTTCCCGCGGTCGCCGCGCCCGCCGTTCGCGCGGTTCAACAGCCTCGCCTGAAAACCCTTGCCCTGCCCCGCCCGCTCGCGCCATGGCGCGCGGCGGGAGGGTGAGGTGAAGGTCGACGCTTTCGATTTCGAGCTGCCACAGGAACGGATCGCGCTGCGCCCGGTGAGCCCGCGCGACGCGGCGCGGATGCTCGTCGTGCGCCCCGACGCGTTCGAGGACGCGGGCGTGCGCGACCTGCCGCGCCTGCTCACCACGCGCGATATTCTGGTGTTCAACGATACCCGCGTCATTCCCGCCCAGCTCGAAGGCCGGCGGGGCGAGGCAAGCATCGGGGCGACGCTGCACAAGCGCGAAGGCCCGCGCCGCTGGCGCGCTTTCATCCGCAACGCCAAGCGGCTGCACGATGGCGACCGGATCGACTTCGGCCCCGATGCGACCGCCATCGCCCGGGATCGCGCCGCCGATGGCAGTTTCGCGCTCGAATTCGAAGGCGACGAGCCCGTCGAGCTGCTGCTCGAACGCGTCGGCACCATGCCGCTGCCTCCGTATATCGCCAGCAAGCGGGAGATCGACGCGCGCGACCGCGACGATTACCAGACAATGTTCGCGCGGCAGGAAGGCGCCGTCGCCGCCCCCACCGCCTCGCTCCACTTCACCCCCGAACTGATGGCGGCGCTCGATGCAGCCGGCATCCAGCACGCGACGCTAACCCTGCACGTCGGTGCGGGCACGTTCCTGCCGGTAAAGGCCGACGATACCGACGATCACCAGATGCACGCCGAATGGGGCCGGCTGGACGCGGCGACCGCCGATCGCTTGAACGCGGTACGCGCGCGCGGGGGGCGAATCGTGGCGGTTGGCACGACCGTGCTGCGCCTGCTCGAAAGCGCGACAGGCGACGACCGGGTGATCCGCCCGTTCGAGGGCGACACGGCGATCTTCATCACCCCCGGCTATCGCTTCAGGGGGGTGGATGCGTTGATGACCAATTTCCACCTGCCGTGCTCGACACTGTTCATGCTCGTTTCGGCGCTGATGGGGCTGGAGCGGATGCAGGCGGCCTATGCTCACGCGATCGCGCATGAGTATCGCTTTTATTCCTATGGCGATTCGTCGCTGCTCATTCCATGAAGGCCGCCCGTGAAAGCTAGTCTGCGTCGCCTTGCCCCCCTGTTGCTGGTCGCCACGGCGCCCGCGTTCGCGCAGCAGCCGGAGGGGGTCCCACCGCCGCGCGATCCGCGCACCCCGCCGCAATCGACGATCATGGCCGAGCCAATGGCGCTGTTCATCGCCGCGAGCGACGCTGACGGCGACGCAAAGGTGACGCCTGCCGAACTCAGCGCCGCCGTCGCGCGAAGCTTCGCCGCGATCGACGTGACGAAGGCGGGCAGCATCGGCTATATCGCCTTCGCCGATTGGGCCGAGCGCTGGCTGGGGGATCGCAACGCCCTGCCCAGCCCGTTCGATGTCGATGCCGATCAGGACAATCGCATCACCCTTGCCGAGCTGCGGGGCGCCTTCACCCGCGAATTCAGCCGGTTCGATCGCAATAAGGATGGCGCGATCACCCGCAACGAGCTGCTGACGCTTACCGGCGGCCTAGGCCGCGGCGGCTTTGGCGAGGGGCCGGGCGGCGGCCGACGCGGTCGCGGCGATCGGCGTTAAGCGGTTGCGCTACCAGCTCGTCATCCTCGATTTCGATGGCACGCTCGCCGATTCGGGCGACTGGTTCCTGTCGATCGCCGACGATCTCGCGAATCGCTTCCGCTTCCGCCGGGTCGCCCCCGATGAGGTGGAGGGCTTGCGTGGGCGCACCACGCGCGAGGTGATCAAGCATCTCGGCATCCCGCGCTGGAAACTGCCAATCATCGCCCGCCATCTGCACCGGCGGCTCGCGGCCGAAACCCACAAGATCGCGCTGTTCGACGGGGTAAGCACGCTGCTCGCCGATCTGCGCGCGGCCGGCATCCGGATCGCGCTCGTGACCTCGAACGCCGAGCATAACGCACGCACGATCCTGGGCGAGGAGAATGCCCGGCATATCGAGCAATGGGAGTGCGGCGCCTCGCTGTTCGGCAAGGCGCCCCGCTTCCGCCGGGTGATCCGTCGCGCGCGGCTGCCGCATTCAGCGATCCTCTCGATCGGGGATGAGACACGCGACCTGACCGCAGCGCGCAAGGTCGGCGTCGATGGCGCGGCGGTGCTGTGGGGCTATGCCAATCGCGACATCCTGACCGCACTCAATCCCGTCACCGCGTTCGAGACGCCGGCCGAGGTGCTGCCCTTCGTGCTGGGTCACGAAGCTTAGCGGCATCCGCCAGCCGGTGGTGCACGGATCGAGGCACGCTCCTCGAAAAGCAGTGGATGCGCCTGTCTCGTGCGGGCTACCGCCAGCGCTTTCCCTCGGCTATCCCCCGGGGAATGGGCCATAACCATGATCACCACCACCCGGACGCCGCCGATTATGGCGGCGCCTTTGCAATCGGCATCGCGCTCAACCTGGGGTTCGTAGCACTAGAGGTCGTGGCGGGGCTGTGGGCGGGATCGGTCGCGTTGCTCGCCGACGCGGGCCATAATGCTTCGGACGTACTTGGCCTGCTCGTCGCGTGGGGTGGATCGGCGTTGGCGCGACGCCCGGCGACGCCGCGCTTCACTTATGGCTGGCGCGGCTCGACGATCCTCGCCGCGCTCGCCAACGCGCTATTCCTGATGGTCGCGACGGGCGGCATCGCGCTGGAGGCGGTGCAGCGCTTCAGCGATCCGCGCCCGGTGGGGGGCGCCACGATCATGGCGGTGGCGGCGGCGGGTATCGTCGTGAACGCGCTCACCGCCTGGCTGTTCGCGAGCGGGCGGCGCGGCGATCTGAACCTGCGCGCGGCCTATCTCCACATGATGGCGGACGCGGGCGTATCGGCGGCGGTGGTGATCGCGGGCGCGCTGGTGCTGCTGACCGGCTATGCCTGGATCGACCCGCTCACCTCGCTCGCGGTGGTCGCGATGATCCTGTGGAGCACCTGGGGGCTGCTGCGCGAGGCGGTGGTGATGGCGCTCGCGGCGGTGCCGAGCAGCGTCGATGCCGCGCGCGTGGCGGACGCTCTGCGCGCGCTGCCGGGCGTCGCGCGGCTGCACGATCTGCACATCTGGGCGATGAGCACCACCGAAGTCGCGCTCACCGCGCGGCTGGTAATGCCCGGCGGCCACCCCGGCGACGGCTTTCTGCGCGAGGCCGCCCACCGGCTTCATCACGAATTCGGGATCGACCACCCGACGCTCCAGATCGAGATCGACCAGGGCGCGCCCTGCCTGATCCACGACGCCTAAGGCGCTGGACGTAACCGCTAGCGCCCCCGCATGTCGCGGATTTCGCGCGGCATCCGCACCGTCAGCCCGTCGAGCGCCGGCTCCAGCCAGATCTGGCAAGCGAGCCGGCTGGTGCGTGTCGCTCCCACCGCGAGGTCGAGCATATCCTCCTCCTCTTCGCGCGGCGGCGGCAGACGGGCGAAATCGGCGGCGTCGACGATCACATGGCAGGTAGAACATGCCATCTGTCCCTCGCACGTGCCTTCCAGCGGCTGGCCGTGCGCCTGGGCTATGTCGAGCAACCGCGCGCCGGGTTCGGCCTCGACCGCTTGCTCGTGCCCATCGGCGCCGATGAAACGCACGCGGATCATTGCCGCGCCGCCGCCGCGTTGATCCGCTCGATCGCCTCCATCAACTTCTCCTCGCGCGTGTAGCGGCCAAAGCCGAGCCGCAAGCTCGACCGCGCCTGTGTGTCCGACAGGCCGAGCGCGCGCAAGACATGGCTCGCGCGCCCCGAGCCACTCGCGCACGCGGCGCCGGCGGAAAAGGCGATGTCGCGCAGCTCGCTGATGAGCCGCGCCACGTCGAGCCCAGAGCGGCGGAGGTTGAGATTGCCGCGATAGCGCTGGTCGGGGCTACCGTTGATCGTCCAGCCGGGCCCCAGCGCCTGGCGGGCGATGCCGAACAGCCGCTCGACATGGGCCGCGTCTGCCTCGAACCGCGCGCCCGCAAGCTTCGCCGCCGCGCCGAATCCGGCGCAGAGCGCGGGCGATAGGGTGCCCGATCGCTCCGGCTCCTGCCCGCCGCCGTGAAGCAGCGCGGCGGGCGGTACCTCGCGGAACCAAAGCGCGCCGATGCCCTTCGGCCCATGGATTTTGTGCGCCGAGACCGCGATGAAGTCGGCGGGCGGCACCGGCACACGGCCAAAGCCTTGCACCGCATCAACAAGCAGCTTCGCGCCCGCCGCCCGCGTCAGCGCGGCGAGTTCGGCGATTGGCTGGATCACCCCGATCTCGTTATTGACCAGCATCGCCGCGACCAGCCCCGTGCCCGGCACGATCGCCGCCCGGGCGGCTTCGAGATCGACCAGCCCTTGGGGATCGACCGGCAGCACCGTCACCGCGCGCCCGCGCGCCGCCTCCGCCGCCACGGTATCGAGCACGGCGGCATGCTCGGTTGCGATCGTCACGATCGGGCCTCGCGTCCCCTGGATCGCCCAGTTGAGCGCCTCGGTCGCGCCACTGGTGAAGGCGAGCTTGCCCTTAGGGAGCAATTTCAGAACATGCCCCCGCGCCACCTCCACCGCCGCCTTGGCGGCGCGGCCGGGCGCGTGCTGCGAATGCGGGTTGGCATGCCCCTCGCGCAACCAGGGGAGCATGGCGTCGAATGCTTCGGGCGCGAGCGGCGTGGTTGCCTGGTAATCGAGATAGATCACGCCCCCGCTACCTCCAGCCAGGCGTCGCGGAAGGCTTCGATTTCCTGCTTGGTGGTGGTCCAGCCGAAGCTCACTCGGATTGTGCGCGCGGCGGTGTCCTCATCCACGCCGAACGCCGCGAGCGCGCGACTGCGCTTCAGCGTGCCCGACGAACAGGCGCTCCCCGCCGAGACGGCGAAGCCCATCGCATCGAAGCGGATCAGCTGCGCGGCAGCCGACTTGCCGGGCATTTCGATTGCCACGATATGCGGTGAACCGATGCCGTTGCTCGCAATGAAGCCTCCCCCCGCCTTTTGAATGGGATATTCGAGGTCGAGAATGCAGTCGGCAATTCCTTCGCTTCGACTGAGCCAGTCAACGACATCCGGCGGGACATATCGAATGGTGCTGGCGGCAGCTGCAAAACCCAAAATCGCTGGCAAATTCTCGGTGCCCTGACGATAGCCGAATTCGTGGCCGCCAATCGGCTCCAGCAGCCCGAAATCGCGCATTAAGAGGGCGCCGATCCCTGGTGGCCCGCCAAGCTTATGCGCGGAGACCACCACCAAATCGGCATCGGGCAGCGGCAGCTTTCCCGCCGACTGTGCGCAGTCGCTCACCAATATGCCGCCGCTCGCGCGCACTTGAGCAGCAACCACATCGACCGGCTGGCCCGTGCCTGTCTCCGAATTGACGTGCTGCAAAACTACCACCGCCGGGCTGCCAGCCGCGAGCAGCTCGCCGAGTGCTACGCGATCCACCTCACCCGCGCGCACCGGCGTCACTTCGGCATCGGGCGCCACGCGGAACACCGCATCATGCTCCACCGCGCTCACGATCCGGCGCTTGAGCTTCGCGCGGTTGAGCGCGATCCACAATGCTTCGCTCGCGCCGCTGGTGAAGATCAGCTCGCCGCGCCAGCCGAGCGCGGCCTTGATCCGGGCGCGCGCCTCCTCGAGCGCCGCCCGCGCCGCACGGCCCTCGGCATGGGGTGACGACGGATTGGCCCAACGCTCCAGCGCCGCCGCCATCGCCGCCTTCGCCTCGGGTCGCATCGGCGTGGTTGCCGCATGATCCAGATAGATACGGGGCATTGTTCGCAAAAAGTTGCCTCTTCGGGGTTGACGTCTATATAGCTGTTGCTCTATCCTGCGCCACTGGCGCGCCCCCTATTCGATCCAGGTGCGATGCCCGAAGTCATTTTCCCCGGCCCCGATGGCCGTCTCGAAGGTCGTTTCGCGCCGCCGCCGCGCCCGCGCGCGCCGGTCGCCATGATCCTTCACCCCCACCCGTCGAGCGGCGGCACGATGAACAACCGCATCGTGCAGGAACTCTACAAGACCTTCCAGCGGCGCGGTTTCGCGACGCTCCGCTTCAACTTCCGCGGTGTCGGCAAGAGCCAGGGCGTGTTCGACAATGGCGTCGGCGAATTGTCGGACGCGGCCTCGGCGCTCGATTGGGTGCAGTCGATCCACCCGGAGGCGAGCACCACCTGGGTCGCGGGCGTCAGCTTCGGCGCCTGGATCGGGATGCAGCTGCTGATGCGCCGCCCGGAGATTCGCGGTTTCATCTCGGTCGCGCCGCCGGCGAACATGTATGATTTCACCTTCCTCGCCCCCTGCCCCGCCTCCGGCATCATCGTGCAGGGCGATGGCGACGAAGTGGTGACGCCAAGCGCGGTGCAGAAACTGGTCGACAAGCTGCGCACCCAAAAGCACATCACGATCCACCACGACGTGATCCCGCGCGCGAACCATTTCTTCCAGGACGAAATGGGCGAACTGATGACGAGCGTCGATCGCTATCTGGACTTCCGGCTGGACCCGAGCTGCCCGATCAAGTGAGGACCTAGCCGTAGGGAGCGAAGCAAAGCGCGCTAACAAAAGGTAGCGGCGAAACCGCGTTCAATCATGCCAGCGAACCCCGAATCTCGCGATTCGGCAAGCCCACTGCTATTTACCCATTGACGGTACACCTACGTACCGGTACGATGTTGTACCGGTCTAGTGTCGTACTGGTTCAAATGCAGGAGGCAGTGATGGCAAGGCGTCAAGAATTTCCCGATCCACGTGACCGCTCTATCAACGAGCCAACCGTTATTTTGAGTAAAACCAAGGTCTTGGCCCTCTACAACCAGCAAAACCCGGAGGATAAAGCGAAGTATGTCTCAGAGAGCGTGCGTCGCTGGCTTGAGAAAGACGCGGACACGCGGGGCTGGTCGCACATTAACTGGCACGAGAATCAAGCTGTCCTGACTGCAACTCTGGCTTTGAACCCTGCGATGAGTTAAGCGCAGTGCTATTCGGTAACGCTTACCTACCGTCGGCTATCGAGCGCCCCTGGAGTGCATCGGTTGCGGAGGTAGCGCGGCTCGACATCAAAGGCTATACAAGCCCTCACACCGTCCACACCAGCACATTCCCTAGCAGCACCAACGCCATCACCAGCAGCAGCCACGCCCTGCGCTGTTCGCGCCGCTTGGCGAGCAGCCAGGCACCGCCGCCCGCGCACAGGATCGAGCCCAGCATCACGATCGACAGCAACGCCTGTGCGAGCGGGGTGAGCGGCGGGCTCATCCGGCGAGCGTCCGGGCATAGCCGTCGAGATCGACATTGCCGCCCGACAGCACCACCACCGTACCGGGCTCGACCGGCCGTTTGCCGCTGAGCAATGCGGCAAGGCCAACCGCGCCGCCCGGCTCCACCACCAGCCGCAGCTTGGAAGCGGCCCAGCGCTGCGCCGCCGCGGTTTCCGCCTCGCTCACCGCCAGCGCCTCGGCCTTGCGGCGCATTAGCACGTCGAAGGTGAGTGGCGAGACTTGCGGCGTCATCAGCGCGTCGCACGCGGTGGGCGGCGCGTGCGGGCCGACCGGCTCGATCGCCCCGGCCGTGAGCGAGCGGCGCATGTCATCCCACCCCTCGGGCTCGACGATCGTGATCGCCGCCTCGGGCAAAGCGAGCGCGATTCCGGCCGCGAGCCCGCCGCCACCGCAGGGCACCACCACGCGCGCCGGCGCGTCACGCCCCAGCGCCGTCAGCTGCTGCGCGATCTCCACCCCGCAGCTCCCCTGCCCTTCGATCACCCAGGCATCGTCGAAGCTTGGCACCAGTACCGCGCCGCGCGCGTGAGCGAGCGCAGCGGCGATCGCCTCCCGCGATTCGCTCATCCGGTCATAGTTCACCACCTCGGCACCAAGCGCGAGGGTCGAATCACGCTTCACCGCCGGCGCGTCGGCGGGCATCACGATCACCGCCGGCATCCCCAGCCGCTTGGCCGCCCAGGCGACCCCTTGCGCATGGTTGCCCGAGGAGAAGGCGACCACCCCCGCCGCGCGCTGATCGGCGTCGATCGCGGTCAAGCGGTGCCACGCCCCGCGCAGCTTGAAAGCGCCCATCGGCTGCAGGCATTCGGCCTTGAAGAACACCTCCACGCCATTGATCGTCTGGGCGAACAGGGGCGTCGCCGGAACGACCGCCGCCACCTTCGCCGCGGCATCGCGCACCCCGGCGCGCGTTGGCTGTCTTCGAACTGTCATGAAATTTCCCCGCCCCTGCAAATTGGCTGTTTACACACGCCTGCTAGCTCCCTATCTCGCACGTCCGCTGCCCCATGGGACTTCCAACCGCAAGGCAGCTTTTGGTCAACGTCTGCCGCAAGGCAATTGGAGGTCCCTTGAGTTGCACAAGCACCATAGCGCGCTGGGGCTAGCTACTGCCCGTTTCGATTCCGCTCGCGGAATCGCCCTCGCCATGCGCCCGGTCCAGCCGGTAACGCTGACTCGCCCCCACGCCGCGGCGCGGGCCGCTCGGTTCTTCGTCGAGAAGTTTCCGGGCCGCTCGATGTATGCGGTGAAAGCGAATCCCTCGCCGGACCTGCTGCAGATTCTGTGGGCGAATGGCATCACCCATTACGATGTCGCTTCGCTGGGCGAAGTGCGTCTCGTTGCGGCCACGCTGCCGGAGGCGACCCTGTGCTTCATGCACCCGGTCAAGGCCGAGGAGGCGATCGCGGAAGCGTATTTCGAGCATGGCGTGCGGGTGTTCTCGCTCGACAGCCTGGAAGAGCTGGCGAAGATCATGCGCGCGACCCGGGGCGCGACCGACCTGACGCTCTGCGTGCGGCTGCGCGTGTCCTCGGAGCATTCGAAGCTGAGCCTCGCGTCCAAGTTCGGCGTCGCGCCGGATGAAGCGAAAGAGCTGTTGTTTCAGGCTCGCCAGGCGGCGGATGCGCTCGGCATCTGCTTCCATGTCGGCAGCCAGGCGATGACGCCCGACGCCTATGCGAACGCGATGGAGCGGGTACGCCAGGCGATTGTCGCGGCGGCGGTGACGGTCGATGTCGTCGATGTCGGTGGCGGTTTCCCTTCGGCCTATCCGGGGATGGAGCCGCCGGCGCTCGAGCGCTATTTCGAGACGATCCACCGCGCGTTCGAAAGCCTGCCGGTCAGCTATTCGGCGGAACTGTGGGCCGAACCGGGTCGTGCCTTGTGCGCCGAATATAGCTCGCTGATCGTGCGCGTGGAAAAGCGCCGCGGCGACGAGCTGTTCATCAACGACGGCGCTTATGGCGCGTTGTTCGATGCGGCGCATATCGGCTGGCGCTTCCCGGTCGCGCTGCTGCGCGAGCCCGAGTCGACCGTGCGCGACATGCCGTTCAGCTTCTACGGTCCCACCTGCGACGATCTCGATCACATGGCCGGTCCGTTCCTGCTGCCGGCGGACGTGCGGGCCGGCGATTATATCGAGATCGGGATGCTTGGCGCTTATGGCGCGGCGCTCCGCACCGGCTTCAATGGCTTCGGCGCGACCGAGACGATCGTCGTGGGCGATGAACCGATGGTCTCGCTCTATACCGATCTGCCTGAGGCGGCGGTTTCGACCAACGTCGTCAAGTTGTAACGCAGCACCGCCAACACTGAACAACGATCACCCCTTGCCCCTCCTCCGGGGGCAAGGGGCCTTTGGAGTTTGAAGATGACCGATACCCACGCGCCCGAACGCGCCATCAACGACACCCGCAAGGCCGAGCTGCTCTCCACCAAGGTCGAGCATGTCGACATCCGATCGTTCGATGCGCGCCCGATCATCGATTCGATGGGCAAGATGAGCTTCACCAGCCGCGATCTGGCGCGTGCGACCGGCATCTACAATCAGATGCTCGCCGATCCCGATTGCACGATCTTCCTGGTGATCGCGGGCTCGACCTCGGCCGGCGGCTGCATGGATTTGTATGCCGAGCTGGTTCGCTCGAACATGGTCGATTGCGTGGTCGCGACCGGCGCCACGATCGTCGACATGGATTTCTTCGAAGGGCTTGGCCACAAACATTATCAGGCGCTGGAAGTGCCCGATGATGACACGCTGCGCTCGCTCTATATCGACCGCATCTACGACACCTATATCGACGAAGAGCAGCTGCAGGACTGCGACTTCACGATCAACAAGATCGCGAACGAACTGGAACCACGCGCCTATTCGAGCCGCGCCTTCATCCGCGAGATGGGCCGTTACCTCAGCCAGCATGGCAAGAAGGAGAACAGCCTCGTCAAGCTCGCTTATGAGCATGACGTGCCGATCTTCTGCCCGGCGTTCGTGGATAGCTCGGCGGGCTTCGGCCTCGTCAAGCATCAGGTCGATCGGATGAAGGAGGGTAAGCCCTATCTGATGATCGACGCGGTGGCGGACTTCCGCGAGCTGACCGACATCAAGATCAAGGCCGGTGAATCAGGCCTGCTGATGGTCGGCGGCGGCGTGCCGAAAAACTTCATCCAGGACACGGTCGTCTGCGCCGAAATCCTGGGGCATGAGGATGTGGCGGTGCATAAATACGCGGTGCAGATCACCGTGGCCGATGTCCGCGACGGCGCCTGCTCGTCCTCGACGCTGCAAGAGGCGGCGAGCTGGGGCAAGGTTTCGACCGCGATCGAGCAGATGGTGTTCGCCGAGGCCGGCAGCGTGATGCCGCTGCTCGCGTCGGACGCCTATCACCGCGCGCTGTGGAAGGACCGGCCGAAGCGCCGCTGGGCGCAGCTGTTCGCCTGATCGAATTGTGCCCGATGCCGTGCTTCCCACCAGGGAGCACGGCATCGGCTTGCCACGCGGCGCGCGAGGGCCGATAGCCGGCGCCATGCCTCAGCCTGCCGGCGACCGCGTTCTGCTCGCCATTTTTCTGCGCCTCGCCTCGGTATTCGTGTTCGCGGTGATGAACGCGGTGGTGAAGCTCGCCGAGGCCGGCGGCGCGCATCTCGCCGAGATCATGTTCTTCCGCCAGAGCGCGGCGCTGATTCCGGTGACCTTGTGGATCGCCGCCGGTCCCGGGCTCGGCACGATCGCCACCCGCCGCATCGGCGCGCATTTGCTGCGCACCGCGATGGGGCTGACAAGCATGTGCTTCGTGTTCGGCACGATCCTGCTGCTGCCGCTAGCCGAATCGACCACGCTGCAATTCACCCTCCCCATCTGGGCGACGATCCTGGGCGCGGTGGTGCTGCGCGAGCAGGTCGGCTGGCACCGCTGGGGCGCGGTGATCGCGGGGTTCATCGGCGTGCTGATCATCACCCGGCCGGGCGGCGGGATGGTGCCGCTCGGCGTCTTCACCGGACTGATGGGCGCGCTGCTTTCCGCCGGCGTCTCGATCCTGCTGCGCCAAATCGGCAAGACCGAGGGCGCGGCGACCACCGTCTTCTGGTTCTCGGCGCTGTCGGTGCCACCGACCGGCATCGCCTTCGCGCTCACCGCGATGCCGCATCCGCTCGCCACTTGGGGCCTGCTGGTGGTGGTCGGGCTGTGCGGCGGCGTGGCGCAACTTTTCATGACCGCGTCGCTGAAGCTCGCGCCGGTGTCGATCGTGGTGCCGATGGACTATACTGGGCTCATTTGGGCGACGCTGTTCGGTTGGCTGCTGTTCAGCGTGCTTCCCGGCTGGGCGACGTGGATGGGCGCGCCCTTCGTGATCGGCTCGGGCCTCTACATCGTCTGGCGCGAGCGGGTGCGCGCGCGCGAGAAGACACAAGGGGCGATGGCCGAGCCCGTTTAGGCGCGCACCGCGTCGCGCAGCTTCACCGCGCTCAATTCTGGCATTGGCAGTTCACGCTCATACTCGCGCATCAGCGCTTCCTTGCGGGTCCGAAGTTCGGTGCCGAGCGCGACGAGATCGAGTCCTGCACGCCGCGCCTGGCTGAAAATCCCCTCCAGCCGCGCTTCCTCCTCGCCGACATGATGTTCGATCTGTTCGGCGAGCACACTCACCTTGGCATCGTAAAAGGCATCGTCGGGGCCGCCCGCCAGGATGTCGCGGATCAGCAGCTTGGCGCTGTCATGCTCGACCCGCGCTTCCTTCAGCATGTCGTCGTCCACCTTGCCTTCGCAGGCGGGGTAGAAGATATCCTCCTCGATCTGGGCATGGACGATCAGCGCACGGCAGATATGCTCGGCGATGCCCTGCTTGGTCGCCTCGCCGCGCGCGCGTTCGAACTTCTCGAACAGCGCCTCCACCGCGCGGTGATCCGCCTTGAGCAGGGCGATCGCGTCCTGCGGCTTGCTCGACTTGGCCATGCTAACCCTCCTGGAACCGGCGCGGCTTCAATCGCTCGCGCCCGCCGCCGGTTCCGCGCTCAGGCGCGGTCGACCGCGAGGAGGGTCGTGCCCTGGTATCGTTCGGCGGCGGGATCGAAGCCTTCGATCGGGTAGAAAGGCCGCTCGCTCGGCGCGATGTCGCCAAGGCCAGTGAGGCGATAGGTCCCAAGCTTCAGCTCGCGCGGCGCCTTCCCGTCGCGCTCTAGCGCGACCGCGTCGACATGCAGCTCGTCATGCCGGGTGTAGAGGATGTGCGGGGCGAGCGTCACCGTTCCGCGATTATAGGTCGCGGTCACGCAGTTGCGCCGGACGATCGCCGCCAGCAGCGTCGGCACCGGGCCGGTAGGTTCTTCCAGACTCATCGTCGCCATTTCTACCCGCCTGCTGCGATGCAGCAAGAACCAAAACGCTTCACGCCGCGCACAGGGGCACCGCGCAGGCTTTGACAGCGGCACGCCGGGGGTGCCAAGCGCCGGGGCGATGCTGGTGTTCATTCTGGGGGGCATAGCCGCGATCGGGAGCGGCCTGGTGCTGGCGGCGGCTTGGGCGAGCTGGCGCTTCGGCGCGCGCCTTGGCGCCGCGCCGCTCGGGCGCGCCGAACCCGTGAGTCTGCTCAAGCCGCTGCACGGCGCCGAGCCCCAATTGCGCGCCAACCTGCAGAGCTTTCTCGATCAGGATTGGGCCGCGCCGATCACGCTAGTCGCCGGCATCCAGCGCGAAAGCGACCCCGCCGCCGAGGCGGTGGCCGCGCTCGCCACCGGCGATGATCGCCGCGCGGTGCTGGTGGCCGATGCGCGTCGCCACGGCGCCAACGCCAAGGTGGGCAACCTGATCAACATGGCCCCCGCCGCCGACGCCGACCTGATCGTGCTTTCGGACAGCGACATCGCCGCCCCGCGCGATTATCTCTCTTGCATCGCGGGGGCGCTCGCGACGCCGGGGGTGGGCGCCGTCACCTGTGCTTATGCCGGGCGCGGCGATGGCGGTTTCTGGTCGCTGCTGGGGGCGGCGATGCTCAGCTATCAGTTCCTCCCCAGCGTTTTGTTCGCCGACGCGCTCGGTACCGGCGACGCGTGCATGGGATCGACGATCGCGCTGCGCCGCGAGATGCTTACTCGGATCGGCGGGTTCGAGGCCTTCGCCGACATTCTGGCCGACGATCACGCGATCGGCGCGGCGGTGCGCGCGCAAGGACTGCAGGTCGCGCTCGCGCCGGTGATCGTCACCCATGGCAGTGTCGAGCCGAGCTTGCCCGCGCTGCTGCGCCACGAACTGCGCTGGGCGGCGACGGTGCGCGATCTTAACCCCGGGAGGATGCTGGGGATGACACTTCTCCACCCCCTGCCCTTCGCGCTCGCCGCGCTGGCGCTGGCGCCGGGCTGGGCGACGGGGGCGCTGGTGGCGCTGGCGATCGGGACAAGGCTGACGGTCGCGGCGGTGGTGGATGGGCTCACCGGGCGCAAGACCGCACCCTGGCTGCTGCTGCCGCTGCGCGATCTGCTGACGTTCGGCGTCCATGTCAGCTGTTTCTTTGTCCGCCGCGTCGAGTGGCAGGGCGCGCGGCTCGCGATGCGCGAGGCGGGGCGGATCGAGGCGCAATGAAGCGGATCATTGTCACCTCCGACGATTTCGGCGCCGCGCTCGAAGTGAACGAGGCGGTCGAACGCGCGCATCGCGACGGCGTGCTCAGTTGTGCGAGCCTGATGGTGACAGGGGCCGCGGCCGAAGATGCGATCGTGCGCGCGCGGCGGCTGCCCCGGCTCGGCGTCGGGCTGCACCTGGTACTGGTGGAAGGGGTACCCGCGCTCCCGCCCGAGCAGCTGCCCGATCTGGTCGATACGAGCGGTCGCTTCCGTACCGACATGGCGCGCGCGGGGGCGACGATGTTCTTCAAGCCCGCCGCCCGCGCGCAACTCGCCGCGGAGATCACCGCGCAATTCGCGGCCTTCGCGCGCACCGGGCTGCCGCTCGATCATGTCAACGCGCACAAGCATTTCCACCTGCACCCGACGATCGCGGGGCTGGTGATCGCGATCGGGCGACGCTTTGGCATGAAGGCGGTGCGCGCGCCGGTCGAACCCTTCGCCCCGCTCGCGGCGGTCGAGCCGGTCAAGCTCGGCGCCGAAGCGCGCATCGCCGGGCTGTGGGCGAAGCTGCTGCGCCGCCGGTTGCGGCGCGCGGGGCTCACCGTGCCCGATCAGGTGTTCGGCCTGGCCTGGAGCGGGGCGGTGACAGCGGATCGTCTGGCGGGGTTGCTGCCGCAGCTGCCCGATGGCGTGACCGAGATCTACGCCCACCCTGCGACCGACGACGCCTATCCGGGCCATTATCCGGGCTATTCGTACGAGGCGGAGCTGGCCGCGCTGCTCGATCCGCGCGTGGTGGCGGGGGTGGCGGCCGCTGGGGGGCCAGTGCGGTTCGCCGATTTGCGCGCGTGAGCGTTGGCGCGGGCATGACCGACGGCCTCCCCACTCCGCGCCGTTATCAGGCGATCGCCGCCTTGAGCTTCGGCACCGCGCTGGTGGTGATCGACGGCGGCATCGCCAATGTCGCGCTGCCCACGATCGCGCGTGACCTGGGGGTGACGAACAGTGCCTCGGTCGCCGTCGTCACCATCTATCAGCTGACGCTGGTGATGCTGCTGCTGCCCTTGTCGGGCCTTGGCGAGCGGCTGGGGCTGAAACGCGCCTATCAGGGTGGACAGCTGCTGTTCACGGTCGCCACCCTGCTGTGCTTCTTCGCCAACAGCCTGCCGTTCCTGCTGATCGTGCGCGCGGTGCAAGCGACCGGGGCAGCGGCTTTGCTCAGTGTTTCGGCGGCGCTGATCCGCGCGACCTATCCGGCGAAGCAGCTCGGCCGGGGGCTCGGCGTCAATTCGATGACGGTTGCCGCCAGCGCCGCGATCGCACCGACGATCGGCGGGCTGATCCTGGCGGTCGCACCTTGGCCCTGGGTGTTCGCGAGCGCGGTGCCCTTCGCGCTCGCCTCGCTCGCGCTGGGCCGTGCGCTACCCGATCCCGCGCCTCGACGCGAGCCGTTCGACCTGTTGAGCGCCATCCTCTGCGCGGCGATGTTCGGGCTGGTGATCGGCGGCATCGAAGCGGGCGTGCATGGCGACAGCCCGGTGATCGCCGCGGCAATCGCCGGCGCGGGGGTGTTGATCGGCATCGTCTATGTGCGGCGCGAGCGGCGCGCGGAGAAGCCGATCCTGCCGGTAGATCTGCTAGCGCGGCCGGTGCTCGCGCTGTCGGCGGTGAGTTCGTTCACCGCCTTCACCGCCTCGATGACCGTGCTGCTCGCCATGCCCTTCCGGTTGCAGCATGGCTATGGCTTCACGCCGGCGGCGGTCGGCGCGGCGATTGCGCCCTGGCCGCTGACCAACATCATCGTCGGGCCGTTTGCCGGCTGGCTGTCGGACCGAGTGCCGGCCGGGCTGCTCGGCGGGATCGGGATGAGCGTGACGATCGCGGCGCTGTTGAGCCTTGCCTGGTTGCCGCCGCATCCGAGCTGGTTCGATCTTGCCTGGCGGATGTCGCTGTGTGGGGCGGGGTTCGGTATTTTCCTGCCGCCCAATGCGCGCCTCATCATCGGCAGCGCGCCCACCGAGCGTGCGGCGGCGGCGGGCGGGCTGGTTTCGACCACGCGGCTGGTCGGGCAGACCAGCGGGGCGACGGTGATCGCGGCGCTGCTGGCGATGGGCGTGGGCGCGGGGGTGACCCCGCTATACGTCGCGGGCGGCTTCGCGTTGGTCGCGGCCTTGTGCAGCGTCGCGCGGCTCAGCCCCTCGATCCGCCAGCCCCGCGCGGTGGAGGTGGCCGGACCAGGCGCATCGGGAGCGCCGCGTTAGAGCGATTTCGAGGCAGGTGGAATCACCTGCCGGCTTGGAAATCGCGGATAAACAAAAGCCTAGAGCGGCGATCCGATTTGATCGGATCGAAAACCGCTCTAAGGGGCAGCCCTCACCACTCGCGTCACCCCGGCCCCCGCGCCGGGGTCCCGCTACCCTGCGACCGAAGAACAAGCGGGGCCCCAGCTCGGGGGCCGGGGCGACGACGATTGCTGTCGTGGTTGCCTTAGCGGTGCCCTACCCCCCGAACGCCGTCGGCGTTGCCTCGCCCAGCATGGCCTGTCGCACCAGCGGGATCGCCGGGCCGCCATAGCCCAGGAACGCATCGTGGAACGCCTTCCACGCCTGGCGACCGCCGCGCGACGCGGTCCAGTCCTCGCGCAGCTTCAGGATCATCAGCTTGCCGAGCGTGTAGTTAAGATACGCCGGATCATAGGTGCCGCGCGCCGCCTGCTGCCGCGCGGTGCCTTCGTCCTGATAGCATTGCTGCTTGAACAGCGCCTCCGATTCCGCCTGCGTGAAGCCGAAAGCGTGGAGCTTGATCGCCGAAATATAGCGGCAATCGCGCAGCAGCGCATTCGCGAGCTGGCCGATATGCGTCTCCGGATCGCCCTTGTTCAGCCCCGCGTCCCACATCATCTGCTCGGCATAATGCGCCCAGCCTTCGGCGAAGGCATAGCCCACGAACAGCCGCCCGATCGGCGACTTGGCGCGGTTGGCGTGGAGGAATTGCAGGAAGTGCCCCGGCATCACCTCATGCACCGAGGTGAAGAGCAGGTCGAACTTGCCGGGGATGAACCCCTCCTGCACTTCCTTGCTCCACGTCGGATCGGGCGGCGAGATGTAATAGACTGATGGAATGCCTTTATCGAACGGCCCCGGCGGATCGATATAGGCGGAATTCTGCCGGTTATAGGGCGGGCTTTCCTCGACCAGCGCCTGTTCGGTGCCGGGGATAGTGACGATCTGGTTCTGCTCGACGAACGCGCGCAGCCCCGGGATCTGCTTGCGGGCCTCGGCGACGGGGCCGCCGACCGGCTTGTTCGCGTTCATCTTGGCGATGCACGCCTCGATGCTCGCGCCGGGCGCGAACTTGCCGCACGCCTCGGCGAGCGCGGCCTGGTTCTTCTTCAGGTCCGCCTCACCGAGCGCGAGCAATTGCTCGACCGGCAGCTCGACGGCTTCGGTCGCGGCGAGCATCCGCTGGAAGCGCTCCTTGCCGAGCGCGAAATCCTGCGTCGCCTGCGGGCGCTGCGCGGCGATCCATCTGGCGAGATCGGCCATCGCCTTCGCCGCGTTGGCGCCGCTCGCGCGCAGCTGCGCCTGGAGCGCGGGGTCCTTCACCTCGGCGAAGGCCTTTAGCGCATCGCCGCCATAGAACTCCGCGAAGCCCGCGAACGCCTTCTCGCCATAAGTGACGAAGCTCGCCGGCAACGGCGCCTTCAGGTTCGTCCGGATCTGCGCGGCGGCGGTCGGGATACGGTTGAAGAAGGCGATCATGGCGCGCAGCCGCACGGCCTTGGTCGCATAGGGTCGCGCAATATAAACGTTGGGATCAAGCCCGTTGTTCACATAATAAGCCGGGTTGCGGTGCGGCTGGTCGGCGTCGGTCAGCCAGAACAGCCGCCCCTCGGCGACCTTGATCAGATAAGCGCGCTCGAAGGCATCGTCCTTGCTCAGGCCCTTGGAGTCGATCGCCCTCGCGGCGGCGATCGTCTGGCGGTAGAAATCGGCCTGCGCCTTCAACCCGGCCGCGCTCCAATCGGGCAAGCGGCCGTCATAGTCGTGCTTGCCCTGGTACACTGCATAGGCCGGATCGAGCTGGAACAGCCGGTCGATGAACGCGTCGCGAAAGGCGCTCCACGGTTTCGCCGGCTGCGCGGCGGCGGTGCCGGCGGTCGCCGCGAGCAGCAAAGCAGCCACGAGTTTCAGGCGCATAACCTCTCCCAAACCTTTTCGCAGCGATAGCTAGCGGGATAGCGGCCCCAAGAAAAGCGATTGGCTTGCCGGTTGCGATCGGCCGCCATCGGGCTCTACACGAAGCGGCATGGAGCAGCATCCGTTCCGCATCGCCAATTACCGCGCCTATTGGGCATCGCGCTTCGCGACCACGATCGCGCAGACTTCAATGTCGCTGGTCCTCGCGTGGCAGGTGTACGGGCTCGCGCGGCAGAGCATGAGCGTGCATGACGCCTCCTTCCTGCTCGGCATGGTCGGCGCGGCGCAGTTCCTGCCTTTGTTCCTGCTAACCCCGGTGGTCGGGCTCGCGGCGGACAGTTTCGATCGCCGCTGGATCGCGCGCGCCTGCGCCGCGCTGCTGCTCGCGGTCGTCGCCACGCTCGGGTGGCTAAGCTGGACCGGGCAGATGACGCTCACCGCGCTGTTCGCCGCCGCGGTGCTGATCGGCATCAATCGCGCTTTCGCCGGCCCGGCCTATTCAGCACTCGCACCCAATCTGGTGCCGCGCGAGAGCCTGCCGACCGCGATCGCGCTCTCCTCGATCGCCTGGCAGGTCGGCACCATCGCCGGGCCCAGCCTGGGCGGGGCGCTGCTCGCGATCAGCCCGCAAACCGCTTATGGCACCGCGACCGTGCTGATGGTGATCGCCCTCGGGGCGATGTTCCAGATCGGCCCGGTGCCGCAGCCACCCGCGCAGAGCGATCATCGCCCGATCCAGCGGATCATCGACGGTTTCGCTTATGTCGGCCGCAACCGGCTGGTGCTGGCGACGATCACGCTAGATCTGTTCGCGGTGCTGCTCGCCGGGGCGACCGCGCTGCTGCCGGTGTTCGCGCGCGACATCCTGCAGGTCGGCCCTGCCGGGCTCGGCCTGTTAAGCGCGAGCATGGGGCTGGGCGCGGCGACAATGGCGATCTGGTTCTCCGTGCGGCCGATGCGGCACGAGGTCGGGCTGAAGATGCTGGCGGCGGTGGTGATCTTCGGCCTCGCGATCCTGATTTTCGGCCTGTCGCGCTATTATTGGCTGAGCGTCGCGGCGCTGGCGGTGGCCGGGGCGGCAGACATGGTTTCGGTCTATGTGCGCAGCTCGCTCGTCCAGCTGCACACGCCGGATGCGATGCGCGGGCGGGTGAGCGCGGTGTCGCAGCTCACCATCTCGGCCTCCAACGAGCTCGGTGAATTCGAAAGCGGGCTGGCGGCCTGGGCCTTTGGCCCGGTCGGCGCCGTTGTCTTCGGTGGCGTGGGCGCGATCGCGATCACGCTCGGCTGGGCGCGGCTGTTTCCCGAATTGCGGCTTGCCAAAAGCTTCGACCCACCCGAACTCACCCCCACCCCAGCGGAGTAGCAGTGATGAAGGCGCACAGCATCCTCGAGACGATCGGCAACACCCCGCATATCCGCGTCCAGCGGCTGTTCGGCGCGGCCGAGGTGTGGATCAAGTCCGAACGCGCCAATCCCGGCGGTTCGATCAAGGACCGGATCGCGCTGGCCATGGTGGAGGCGGCGGAAGCTTCGGGCGCCTTGCAGCCCGGCGGCACGATCATCGAGCCAACCAGCGGCAATACCGGCGTCGGCCTCGCGATGGTCGCGGCGGTCAAGGGCTATAAGCTGGTGCTGGTGATGCCGGAGAGCATGTCGCTCGAACGGCGCCGGTTGATGCTCGCTTACGGCGCGCGGTTCGACCTCACCCCGCGCGAGAAAGGCATGAAGGGCGCGATCGAGCGCGCGGTGCAGCTCGTCGAGCAAACCCCCGGCGCTTGGATGCCGCAGCAGTTCGAAAATCCCGCGAACATTTCGGTCCATGTCCGCACCACCGCTCAGGAAATCCTCGCCGATTTCCGCGAGACGCCGCTCGATGCGATCATCACCGGCGTCGGCACCGGCGGCCACATCACCGGCGTTGCGGAGACGCTGAAGGCCGAATGGCCGGGGTTGAAAGTATTCGCGGTGGAGCCCGAGGCTTCGCCGGTCATTTCCGGTGGCGCGCCGGGGCCGCACCCGATCCAGGGGATCGGCGCGGGCTTCATCCCGGCCAATCTCCACACCGCCGCGATCGACGGCGTGGTGCAGGTCGCGGCCGATGCCGCCAAGGAGATGGCGCGGCGCGCCGCGCGCGAGGAAGGGATGCTCGTCGGCATCAGCTCGGGCGCGACGCTGGCCGCGATCGCCAAGAAGCTCCCCGAGCTGGGCGACGGTGCGCGGGTGCTCGGCTTCAATTACGACACCGGCGAGCGTTATTTGTCGGTGCCCGACTTCCTGCCCGAGGCCTGAGCCGAACAGGGGGTGAAAGCGGGCGCGGCTTGCGCTATGGGCCGGCGGCTTTGCTGCTGGACATAACCCCATGCTGATGGCCCGCTTTTCCACCGAGCCCGACCGCCCGGCGCGCGCTTCACAGCGATTGCTGGTGCTGCTCGGCGCGATCGCGGTGCTGGCGGTACTGGTGCCGGTGCTGATCGTCGCCTTCGTGCCGCGCCCGCGCTCCACGGCGCCCGCCCGCGCCGTCGCCTCGCGCGCCCAGCCCCGGCCCGGCATCGTCCCGCCCACCGCGCTACCCCCGGTCGAACCGCTCGAGGTGCGCCCGCTCAGCCCGGTCGAAGCGGTGGCGTTCAACGCCGCCATCCCCTTTTCCACCGCGCCCAATCCGGCCGCGCGCCCGTTCCGCGCCCCCGAGACCGGCGACTCGCTCGCCCGCGCGATCGATTGCCTCGCCGCGGCCGCCTTGTACGAAGCCGGGGACGACGCACCCGGCGAGCGCGCGGTCGCGCAGGTAGTGCTCAACCGCGTCCGCCACCCGGCTTTCCCGAAGACGGTGTGCGGCGTGGTGTTCGAGGGTTCCGAACGGGTAACCGGCTGCCAGTTCACTTTCGCCTGCGATGGCGCGCTGTATCGCCACCAGTTCAGCGATGCCGCCTGGACGCGTGCGCGAGAGATCGCCAAGGCGGCGCTGACCGGGGCGGTGTACAAGCCGGTCGGCCACGCGACGCATTACCATACCAACTGGGTCGTCCCCTATTGGCAGGCGAGCCTCGACAAGGTGAGCGCGGTCGGCACCCACCTGTTCTTCCGCTGGAGCGGCTGGTGGGGCACGCCGCCCGCGTTCAATCGCCAGGTGAGCCGTGACGAGCCGGCGATCAAGCAGATCGCGGCTTATTCGGCTGCGCACCGGATGGCGCTGGGCCTCGCTTCGGAAGAGGCGACGGCTGACATCCCCGTGGCGACCGCCGACACTTTCCCCGCGGTGCCGGATCACCCGAACGAGTTCATCCTCGGCCTCGCCCGTGGCGCGCCGGGCGAAGACCTGCCGCTGCTCGCCGACAAGGCGTGCGGCGCGCGGCCTTATTGCAAGGTGATGATCTGGGTGGGCGACAAGGCGCCCGAAGGTCTGCCGCTGACCACGAGCGAGATCGGCCGCATGGCGTTCAGCTATCTGCGCGACCGGGCCACGGGGTTCGACAAGAAGCTTTGGAACTGCAAGCGTTACCTCCGCCCCGATGCCCAGCAATGTATGCGGGCGCAGATACTTACCGAGACCAACGGCCTGCTGATGGGCAAGCCCGAACTGCTCGTGCCCACGCCCGAGCTGACACCCGAGGCCAAGGAGCGTTTCTCAACGCGGGTGATGCCGGCGGGCAGTGGGGATAAGCAGTAGCAGGGTCCGCCGGGGCGCCCAAAAAAGGGCGGGAGCTGCGGCTCCCGCCCCAACATTTCCGCAACCGAAACCGCCCTCAGGCCGCTTCGAACATCCGCGGCTCCAGCGCCATCACCGTATCGCCGCCCGCCTCCACCTTGCGGCGCAGCGTCTGCGTCTCCGGCAGGATGCGCTCGGCGAAATAGCGCGCGGTCACCAGCTTGGCGTTCAGATAATCGGCATCGCCCTCGCCCGCCGCGAGCAGGCGCTCCGCCGCGGTCGCCATGCGCAGCCACATCAGGCCAAGCGCGACCACGCCCATCAGATGCATGTACGGATGCGCGCCGGCGCCGACATGGTTGGGGTTCTGGAACCCCTTCTGCATGAAGAAGATCGTCGAGCCCTGGAGATCGGCCAGCGCCGCCTCCAGCCGGCCGGCGAAATCGGCGAGTTTTTCGTCTGCCTTCGCCACCGCGATTTCCTCGCCGACGATCTTGAACAGCAGCTGCACAGCGCGCCCGCCGTTGGTGCCGAGCTTGCGGCCAACCAGGTCCATCGCCTGCACGCCGTTGGTGCCTTCATAGATCATCGCGATCCGGGCATCGCGGACATATTGCTCCATCCCCCATTCGGCGATGTAGCCGTGCCCGCCATAAACCTGCTGGGCGTTGGTCGCGATCTCATAGCCCTTGTCGGTGCCGTAGCCCTTGATGACCGGGGTGAGCAGGCCGATCAGATCGTCGGCGGTCTGGCGCTCTTCCTCGGTCTGGCCGAAATGCGTCAGGTCCACCTGCAGCGCGCCCCACAGGCAGAGCGCCCGCAAGCCCTCGGTGATCGACTTCGCCTCCATCAGCATCCGGCGGACATCGGGGTGGACGAACAGCGTATCGGCCTTCTCGCCCGGCTCGGCGGCGCCGGTCAGCGCGCGGCCCTGGCGGCGATCATGCGCGTACTGCACCGCATTTTGATAGGCCGTCTCGGCAACGCCAAGGCCCTGTAGGCCCACGCCCAGGCGCGCCGCGTTCATCATGATGAACATGGCGGCCAGGCCCTTCATCTCCTCGCCGACCAGCCAGCCGGTCGCGCCATCATAGTTCATCACGCAGGTCGAATTGCCGTGGATGCCCATCTTGTGCTCGATCGAGCCGCACGAAACGGCATTGCGCGCGCCGAGCGAGCCATCCTCGTTCACCAGGAACTTGGGTACCACGAACAGCGAGATGCCCTTGGTCGAATCCGGCGCGCCCGGGGTCTTCGCCAGCACGAGATGGATGATGTTGTCGGTCAGGTCATGCTCGCCCGACGAGATGAAGATCTTGGTGCCGGTGATGGCATAGCTGCCGTCCGCCTGCGGCTCGGCCTTGGTCTTGATGAGGCCCAGATCGGTGCCGCACTGCGGCTCGGTCAGGTTCATCGTGCCGCCCCATTCGCCCGAGATCATCTTGGGGAGGTACTTGGCCTGCTGCTCGGGGCTGCCCTTCACCAGTAGCGCGGCGATCGCGCCGTGGGTGAGGCCCGGGTACATGGCGAAGGCCATGTTGGCCGAGATCATATATTCCTCGAACGCGGTCGAGACGACGTGCGGCATCGCCTGCCCGCCGAACTCCTCGGGCGCGGCGAGCGTCGACCAGCCCGATTCGATGAACTGCTTATACGCTTCCTTGAACCCGGTCGGCGTCGTCACGCTGCCATCGGGGTGGCGGGTGCAGCCTTCCTGATCGCCCACCTGGTTGAGCGGGAACAGCACCTCCGCGACGAACTTGCCGCCCTCTTCCAGCACCGCGGTCACCACGTCGGGGGTCGCGTTCTGGAAGCCGGGAAGATTGGTGTAGCGATCAAGCCCGACGACATGATCGAGCACGAACCGGGTGTCGCGGACGGGCGGCGTATATTTCGGCATGGTCAATCCTCTCGCGATGTATCGGGGTCGATATGAGTGATGAAGTCGCTTAGCTCGCGGATCGCGGCATCAATATCATGCTTTTGGCTTTCGAGCAGCGCGATGCGGTCACGACAGCGAGCGATCGTCTTGGCGCGCTGGGTGCGGCGCCCGTCGCCGAGATCGTACAGGTCGAGCAACTCGCGAATTTCCGCCAGGCTGAACCCCACCCGCTTGCCGCGCAGAATCCAGGCGAGCCGGGCGCGATCGCGGTGCGAATAGATGCGCTGGGTGCCGCGCCGCTCGGGAGCGATCAGCCCCTCGTCCTCATAGAAGCGCAACGCACGAGCGGTGATGCCGAATTCGGCGCAGAGATCGGAAATGGAAAAGGCGTCGCGATCCGGGCGCGGCTCGATCGGCGCGTAAGCGGCGATGGCGGGGAGCGACGACATGGGGGATCAGATAGTTGACGCTTACGTTAAGGTCAAGTGTCAGCCACCGGCCTCGCACAGCAAACGCCCCTTGGCATCGCGCAATGTCGTGGCTTCCGCCGGGCTGTCGCTCAGCCGCTCGACATCGAGCGCGGCGAGCGAGGCGCGGCGGGTGCAGCTCCTGGCGCATCCCTCGGGCACCCGGCCGGGAAAGACGATCCGGTCGCCCTCGAACCGCGCGTCGAACTGGCAATCAGGGGCGAAGTTGAAGCTCAACGTCTCACCCGCGCGCGCCACCGGACCGCGCGCGCTGCAGGTCAGCGCGTCGCCATAATCGACATAGGCGCCCGCCCGGTAGCCGCGCCCGGCGCGCACGATGCACAGCCGATCGGTGTCGCGGGCGTAGAGCCCGGCGATGTCGCCGCGCTTGGGATCGGGAATCAGCCCGGCGCGGATCGCCGCGGATTCGAGATCGGGCGGAGCTTCCGCCTTCTGGGGCGCCTGCGCCGAACAGGCGGCGAGCAACAGCAGCAGCGGCCAGCCCCTCACAGCGCGACCAGCGCTTCGCCCTCGATCCGGCGATAAAAGCAGCTGGCGGCCCCCGTGTGGCACGTCGGCCCCGCCGGATCGCAGATCAGCCACAAAGCGTCCTGATCGCAATCGATCCGCGCCTCCACCACGCGCAGCACATGGCCGGAGGTTTCGCCCTTCTTCCACAGCCGCCCCCGGCTGCGCGACCAGAACACCGCCTCGCGCGTCTCAAGCGTTCGCGCTAGCGCCTCGGCGTTCATATGCGCGACCATCAGCAGCTGCCCCGCCCGGTCGGTCGCGACCGCCGTGATCAGGCCGTCCGAATTGAATTTGGGATCGAGCGTCAAGCTCGTTTCGCGCGGGTCCATGGGGGTTTCTAACCCAGCGTTGACACATGGCTCAATCCTTCCATCGCCGCCCGCTTCGCTGGATGAACGCGGATGGCGCCAAGAAGGTTCGGAAATTTTATGACAAATGGGCGACAAGCGCACACACGGGGCCTATATGGCGCGCAGGCGGCAGCGCGGCGGGATTCGATGCTCACCACTCATCCATTTGATGACGACAAGCTTCGCGAGGAGTGCGGCATTTTCGGGGTCTCGGGCACCGATGGCGAAGCCTCGGCTTTGGTCGCGCTCGGCCTCCATGCGCTCCAGCACCGGGGTCAGGAAGCGGCGGGCATCTCCAGCTGGGATGGCCACCAGTTTCACACCCACCGGGCGATGGGCCATGTCGCCGGCAATTTCGACCGCGACGACGTTATCCGCGCGCTACCCGGCACCGCCGCGTGCGGCCATGTCCGCTATTCGACCACGGGCGAAACCGCGCTGCGCAACGTCCAGCCGCTCTACGCCGATCTTGCCTCGGGCGGGTTCGCGATCGCGCATAACGGCAATATTTCCAACGCGATGCGGCTGCGGCGCGAGCTGGTACGGCGCGGATCGATCTTCCAATCGACGAGCGATACCGAGACGATCATCCATTTGGTCGCGACCAGCCATTACCGCACCCTGCTCGATAAGTTCATCGACGCGCTGAAGCAGGTGGAGGGCGCCTATTCGCTGATCGTGATGACGCCCGAGGGGATGATCGGCTGCCGCGATCCGCTCGGCATCCGCCCGTTGGTGATGGGCAAGCTGGGCGACGCGATCATCCTCGCATCGGAGACGGTCGCGCTCGATGTCGTCGGCGCCGAGTTCGTCCGCGCGATCGAGCCGGGCGAGATGGTGATCATCCAGGGGCGCGAGCACCGCTCGATCACCCCCTTCCCCAAGCAGCGCCCGCGCCCGTGCATTTTCGAGCATGTGTATTTCTCCAGGCCGGACTCGATCGTCGAGGATCGCTCGGTCTATTCGGTGCGCAAGGCGATCGGCGCGCAGCTGGCGATCGAAGCGCCGGTCGAGGCCGATCTGGTGATCCCGGTGCCCGATTCGGGCGTGCCGGCGGCGATCGGCTATGCGCAGCAATCGGGCATCCCGTTCGAGCTTGGCATCATCCGCTCGCACTATATCGGACGCACCTTCATCCAGCCGGGCGACAAGGTGCGGCATCTGGGCGTGAAGCTGAAGCACAACGCCAACCGCGCGCTGATCCGGGGCAAGCGGATCGTGCTGATCGACGATTCGATCGTGCGCGGCACCACCAGCCTGAAGATCGTGCAGATGATGCGCGAAGCGGGCGCCGCCGAGGTGCATATGCGCATCGCCTCGCCGCCGACGCGCCACAGTTGCTTCTACGGCGTCGACACGCCCGAGCGGGCGAAGCTGCTCGCGGCGAAGATGGATGTCGGCGGGATGACCGACTTCATCCATGCCGACAGCCTGGCGTTCGTCTCGATCGACGGGCTGTACAAGGCGCTGGGCGAGGATGGGCGCTCGTCCGCGCGCCCGAGCCACTGCGACGCCTGCTTCACCGGCGATTATCCGACGACGCTCACCGACCAGGACGATGTCGAGACGGTCGACCAGTTCGCGTTGCTAGCGGAGCGGGTGGCTTAGGCTCTCGGTTCACGCGGAGAAGCGGCGGCGCGGAGGGGAGCGCCTTGGGGGCGGCCGGTTGTGGGTTCGCGCAGAGGCGCAGAGAACGCTGGGTGCCCCCTCCTACCCCTTTCGCGCCGCAGGCGCCTTTACCCTACGGCAATCCCCTTCCCCGGCGAAGGCCGGGGCCCAGCATCACCGCCGCTCGATTGATGCGGCGCCCAGTTCAGCACCGTCCCACGACTGGCCCCCGGCCTTCACCGGGGAAGACGGGGCTGGTTCGTTCGAAGCGCTCCCAAGTCTTTCCGCGTCCTCTATGTCCTCCGCGTCCTTTGCGCGAACCCAATACCGCCAGCCCCAAGGCGCTCCCCTCCGCGTCTCCGCGTCTCCGCGTCTCCGCGTGAACCCAAAGCGCGCCAAAACTTGCCCAACCCCCGCCCTTCCCCTAACCGCGCCCGATGACCGACGCCCCAAAGCCGCTCGCCGACCGCCTCGCCCTTGTCACCGGCGCCAGCCGCGGGATCGGCGCCGAGACCGCCAAGGCGCTCGCCGCCGCCGGCGCGCATGTCGTGCTCACCGCGCGCACGACCGGCGCCCTGGAGGAAGTGGAGGAGGCTATCTTCCAGGCGGGCGGCGCCGCCACTATCGCCCCGCTCGACTTCACCGAGCCCGATGCGACCGCGCGTCTCGCCACCGCGCTCGGCCAGCGGTGGGACAAGCTCGACCTATTGGTGATGAACGCGGCGATGCTCGGCACGCTCGGCGCGATCTCGGCGATCGATCCCAAGGAATTCGCCAAGGTGATGACGCTGAACGTCAGCGCGCAGGCTGCCCTGCTCGGCGCGTTCGATCCGATGCTGCGGCGGAGCAGCGCGGGGCGCGTGATCGCCCTCACCTCCTCGGTCGCGCGTGCCCCGCGCGCTTATTGGGGGGAATATGGCGCCTCCAAGGCCGCGCTCGAAGTGCTGGTGCAGAGCTATGGGCTGGAGGTGCAGAACATCAGCAAGGTGCGCACCGCGATCATCGACCCTGGCGCGACCCGCACCAAGATGCGCGCGCGCGCTTATCCGGGCGAAGACCCAGCGCGGCTGAAGGGGCCGGAAGTCGTCGCCGCGCGCATCCTGCAGCTGCTGGCCGAGGACTTCGCCACCGGCCACTTCGAGCGGATCGAAGGATAACGGTGGGCCCGGCAGGATTCGAACCCGCAACCTGGCCGTTATGAGCGGCTGGCTCTACCATTGAGCTACAGGCCCTTGGGGGCTGTCCGTTAAGCGGCACGGCGCGGTGAAACAAGCCCCTAGCCCACCGCGTCGATCAACGCCTCGAGTCCGATCGGCTTCACCCCGCGCGCATCGAGCAGCGTCAGCACCCCCTCCCACCAGCGCCAGAAGGCGGCGAGGTCGGCGGCATCGCGCACATAGGGCGTATGGCCGGGCGCGAGCGAGGGCGAGTGGAAAGCGAAGCTCAGCACCGGCAACCCCTCGCCCAGCGCCACCCGCACCGCCTCCAGCACCGCCGGCAGCGGCATCCCCTCGGGCGTGAGCGATACGCGTTCGAGCAGCCCCGCGCGCGCGAAGGCGCCCCGCGCGTGGGGCACGCGGCCGAGCCGGTGGAACAGCGGCGCCCCCATCCGCCGCAGGGCGCCGGTGAACACGGTCGTCAGCGGCAATTCGATCAGCGCGTCGCCCGGGCCGCAGCGATACGCGGCATTTCCCATGTCTCGGAAGTCGGGGCCGCCATCCCCGCGATAGTCATAATGCGCGCGCACTGAGCTATCGAGCCGATAGCCGCGCTCGGCCAGCAAACCGAGCGTGTTGGCGCCGATCCCGTAGCGTCCGGCCCGATAGGCGCGTGGGCGGCGGCCGAACGCGGCGTGCAGCGCCTGGGTCAAGCTGTCGAGCTTCGCCGCTTCCACATTCAGCGGCAGATTGCCCGCATAGCTCGCGGCCGGGGAAAGCGGCTCGTCGAACGGCGGCGTCACCCAGGCGTGGAGCTGCGCGCCGATCGTGGAGGCGCCATCGGCGAGCGCCGCGTGCAGCGCCTCGACCGCGTGGGGATCGCGCACCACCGGGTAATCGACCATATAGGCGATCGGCACGCCCCAGCCGGCGAAGCGGCGATGCGCCGCGGGCAGCGCGCGCGTCGCCTGGGTGCCATGACGTTCGCGCGTGAACGGGGCGCGCCAGTCGAACTCTTCCTCGGTATCGACGAACACGACAAAGCGTGGGCCAAGAACGGCGGGCCATAGCACCGGCGACCCCGCCGGCGGCGGGCGATATGGCGCGGCGATCTCCACGCCGTCAGTTGATCGAGGCCTGCCCCATATCGGCAGCAAAGGCGGCGGGCAGCTGCAAAGTCAAGCGCAGCGGCTCGATCGAAAGCGCCCCGCCCAGCTCGCGCGCCAGGTTGCGCGCCAGCCGAAGCGCGAAGCCGGTGCCCAGCAGCGGCATCCCCGCGGCGACCTCCGCCTCGGCATCACCCGCAGGGGCGGCCTCGTCGAGCGCGAGCTTGGCCGGGTGGCCGAACTCGATCAACAGCTCGCCCTCATGCCGGCGCGCGGCGATGGACAGTGTTTCCCCTCGGCCAAGTGCCGCGACCAACACCGCGAGCAGCCGCCCGAGCAGCCGCTCGAGCGCGCGATCATCGGCGCGCGCCGCCAGTTCGGGCTCTGCCTTGAAGGTTGTGGCGGCGCCGCGCAGTGCCGCTAGCGGTGCGAGATCGGCGAGCAGCCGGGTAATGAGCGGCGCGATCGCCACCTCACCCGGCCGCAGTTCGAGCGCGTGGGCGTCGATCCGCGCGGCGGTGTCGAGATCCTCGATGGCGCCGAGCAGCGCGCGCGCCTGATCGACGATCGTCGCCGCATAACCGCGATAGGGCGCGGGCACCGGGCCGATCATCTCGCCCTCGATCATCTCGGCGAAGCCGGCAATCGCGTTGGTGGGGGTGCGCAGCTCATGGACCAGCGCGCGCAGCGATTCGTGCGCGGGTGCGGCGGGTTCGGCCTGTTCATCGGCACGCGGGCGGCGGGCGGCGCCGCGATAGCCGGTGAAGCGGCCGCTCTCGCGCTCGAACACCGGCACGCCCGAGATGCGCCAAGCGCCCGCCAGCTCGCCACGGCCGGCGATCACCAGCCGCGCATCATCGAACCGTGCACGGCGGCGGAACGCCCCGCTCGCCACGCCATCGACAGCTGCGGCGGCGCCCGCGCCGTATTCGAGCGAGACGCCGATCAGCGCGGTGCGCTCAGCCCCTTCCACCCAGCGGATCACCCCGCGCGCATCGGTCTCGAAGTGGAAATGTTCGGGTGGCAGGCGCGACGCCGGCGCCGGACTCGCCTCGCGCTGGCGCTGAAAGGCGTCGATTCGGGCGACGACCTCGGCGATCTGGAACGGACCGCTCGGCGGGGGCTCGGGCGACGCCTCGCGGTTGCGCAGCGCCGCTTGCACCGCCGGCAGGCTCGCGGCGATGCTGGCGAAACTCGCGAAGTCGCTGTCGCCGAGCATGGTCGACTCAAGCGCCGGGGCGGGCGCGGGTTCCGTCGCGAAGGGCTCCTCGGGCAAGCTCGGCAACGGCGCGGCTTCGAGCGCGGGCTCGCCCGGCTCCTGCTCGATCGTGCCAAGCAGATCGCGCCATTCGCGCCGCCGCGTCGCCGGGGGGACCGCCGCCGCCTGCCGCGCCGCCGGGCTCGCCCCGAGCACGAAATCGACCGGGCCATAAGCGGCGAGCGCGTGCGCGACCGTGCCGCTCAAGTCGCGCCGGTGGCGCAGCACGGCGCGCCCGGCGGCGCCGATTTCGGGCAGCAGCGCGCACCATTCGGCATCGCTCAACCGTGCGCTGCGCAGCACCGGTGCGGCGACGCCGATCGGCTCGCCCGCGATCAGCCGGACGAGCGGCGCCGGCGGATCGGCGAAGGCGATGCCCCGTGCCGCCGCGGCGCGCGC
>LWDJ01000025.1 GCA_002083435.1 Proteobacteria bacterium SG_bin6
TCAGCCCCGCGCGGCGCAACGCCCGCTCCGCCTCCGCCTCGAGTTCGAGCGCGGCGACCGGCAGGCGGCGCAGCGCCGCCGCCTCGTCGCGCGCCGGGGCGGACTGGAACCGGGCGAGCGCGCGCGCGCCCTCGGGCGTCGCCGCCATCGCCAGCCGCAACCGGCTCGCCCAGCGCCGCATCGCCGCCTCCACCGCGGCGATCAAATCCGCCTCGCTCGCGTGGAGATGCAGGCAGCCGGTCATGTCGAGCACCAGGCCATCGGGCGGCTCGGTCTCGACCAGCGGGGTGAAGCGGTCGCACGCATCGGCGATGCGTTCCAGCCAGTGGCGGTCGGCGGCGGGATCGGCCTCCACCGCGATCAGCGCCGGCACCCGCGCCCGCGCGTCGGCCAGCGTCATCCCGGGGGACAGGCCGAGCGACAGCGCCTCGGCATCGCAGGCGACCAGCCGGATCGCGCCGCGCTGGCGGTCGGTCAGGACGAGCGGGCCATCATCCCGCCTGGCGCAAGGCCGCGCGCGGACGAGCCGGTCGGTCGACAGGAAGGGCAGCCACAGCGCCAGGAAGCGCCGCCCCGCCGGTTTCGTGCCGATCGCATAATCGTCCCTGCTCACTGTCCCACTCCACGCGCCAGCGGCCGCCATCGGGGCGCCCGCGCTGGCGAAGCAATTCCACCTCCCAGGCCGGATCGCCGGGGGCATTGGCGGCGCGCGGCAGCGAGGGCGCGGCCGCCACCCGCCAGCGCGTCTGCGCGGCATTGGGCGCCGCCTGGCCGCCCAGCCGCAACAGGATCGCCGTCACCCCATGCGCCTCCGCCGCCAGCGCCAGCCGGCGGCTCGCGGTGAGATCGAGCGCGCGGGGATCGCCCGCCAGCGCGATCACCACCCCGCCCAGCGCCGGGCAGCGCAACCCGTCCGCCGCCGCGCGCAGCACCGCCACCGCATCGGGCAGCACGCCGACGATCAGCCGCGCCGGATCGAGCCCGATCGCGGCGAGCCCGGCGGGGCAAAGCGCGCCCGCCCCGCGCCACGCCGCTTCCTCGCCCAGCCACAGCATCTCGCCCCCGATCAGCCGGGCGAGGAGCGCCGCGAAGCCCGAGGCGCTGCCCGCCTCTCCATTCTCGCCGAGCACCTCATGCACCCGGCCGCGCATCACCCCGCCGCCAAGCGCCTGGTCGATCGCCCCATGCCCGGTCGCCACGAGCGACGGGGCGAGCGCGTGGGCGGGCGGAACCGCCGCCGTGGCGTGACGTTCGATCAAGCCGATCCGATGCCGGACGAGGCGCAGCGACTCGCTCATATGTTCCTATTATGTTCCGTTGGTCTTTTCCGTCAACGGTTACGAAGGCGGCCCGCTCGACGCTGTTCGGCCACGGCACCGCCCGCCGACGCGGCTAGAGTCGGTTTCGGCTTCGCCGGATCGGCGCCAGCCCACGCCCACGCGATTTCCGGGCCGGCAGGTGATTCCGCCTGCCTCGACATCGCTCTAGGCAGCGGCCGCGTAGAGCGCGCGCAACGCCTTCAGCGCGGCCGGGTGATAGACGGTCGCATGCCCCTCCCGCAGCCGCCGCGCGCTCCAGGCCATGCCCTTTGGCGCGGCGCGCAGCGCACCGACCAGCGCGTCCTGCAGCGCGCGTTCCCGCCTCGCCAGATTCGGTGGCGGCGCCGGCGTGTCGAAGCCGATCCACAACCGCCGATCAGACGCGCCTTTCGCGCGGAGCAGAGCGGGCGCCGCGCGGACGAGACCGCCATCGTTCCACCACAGGCTCGGGCTCACGGCGATGAAGTCATCGAAGCCCGCACCTCCCTTGAGGCAAGTTTCGAGCGTGAAGAGGCCGGCGAGCGATTCACCGATCAGCGCGACGCGCCCATGCCCCGGAAAGCGCGTGTCGATCCAAGGCCTCAGTTCCTCGGCCAGGAAGCGCCGATAGGCATCGGCGCCGCCCGACGTCGGCGCGGCCTTCACATCCGAAGGCACCGACGACGGGGAGGTCAGGTCGTGGCGGCGATCGACCCCCTCGATCCCGATCACGACGATCCGCGGCCCCGCGCCATAGGCGCCGATCAGGTCGGTCAGCCCGGCGATGTGGAGGAAATCCTCCTTCACGCCGCCGTCCAGCAGCACGAGGACCACGGGGCGACTCCCCGGCTGATCGGCGCCTTCGGGCACATGCACGTTGATCCGCCGCGTCCCGCCCAGCACCCGCGAGGGCAGATCGCGGCCAAAGCCGATCGTGATCGGTACATCGCCCGGCTGCTCGATCGGCGCCGATGATGGCGGCGGTGGTGGTGGTGGCGGGGACGACGGCGCCGCCAGCGCGGCCGACGCCAGCAGGGCGAGGAAGCCGACCGATCGCACCGCATATCTCATCGGGCCACCATAGCTGCCGGGGGTGCCCAACCGTCAATCGCCTTCGCGCGTACCGGCCCTGCCCGCGTTCGGGTTGACGCCGCCACCTTGGCTCGGGCCGCTTCGGTTGCTCGCCCGGGAAGATCGGGCGGGCGCCCTCAATGCTCGCGGAACGACGCCCAGAAACTGCCGACGAGCGGCTCGAGCGCATAGTCGAGCGCGGTGCGCGGGCGCAGCGGGATCAGCACCTGCACCGGCATCCCGGCGCGCAAGGCGAAGCGCGGGCCGCGCACGGTTCGAATCAGCCGCAGCTGATCATAAGGAACCGTGATTTCCGCGGTGAAGAAGCTTTGCCCGCTCTTCTCGTCGGTGAAACTGTCGGCGGAAAGATGCGTCAGCCGGCCGCGCAGATCGGGCAGGTTGCGCTCATGCAGGCCGGTCAGCTTCACCTGGGCGGTCTGCCCCACCGCCAGGTCATCCGCCTCGTCGGGCAGGAAGCGCGCCTGGATCACCAGCGGCGCGCGTTCGGGCACGATGTCCATCAGCTTCTGCCCCGGCGCGATCACCCCGCCGGGGGTGAACACGGACAGTCCCACCACCGCCCCCGTCGCCGGGGCGAGGATGGCGGTGCGCGCGAGCTGGTCGCGCGCGGCGATCCATTTCGGCATCACCTCGCCCAGCCGCACCTCGACCTCGCGCAGATCGGCGGCGATCCGCTCGCGGAAGCTGCGCTCGGCTTCGAGCGCCTGGAGCGCGCTTTCGCGCCGGGCGCCCTGCATCTGCGCGACGCTCGCGCTGAATTGGCCGCCCTGCCCCTGCACCTCGGCCCGGGCGCGCTCCAGCTCGCGCATCCGCGTCTTAGAGACGAAGCCCTTTTCGGCGAGCGGCCGCATCATCGCGATCTGCTGGTCGATCAATTGCAGCTGTTCGCGCGCCGCCGCCGCCTGCTCGCCATAGCCGCGCCCCTGTTCGGCGGACTGGCCCGCGCGCTCGCCCAACGCCCCGCGCTGCGCGGCGAGCACGGCGGCACGCGCGGTCAGCTCGGTCTGCTGAAGCTTCAGGGCGAGCTCGGCCTCGCGCCGATCCTCCTGGGTAAGGGACGCGAATTGCGCCGGCGGCACGATCCGCCGCGCGCCCAGCTGCTCGGCCTCCAGCCGCGCGCGCTGCGCCAGCAGGCGGATCGCCTGCGCCGCGAGCGCGCGTTCCTGCGCGCGCACCTCCGCGCCGCCAAGTTCGATCAGCAGCTGGCCGCGCGCCACGCGCTGGCCTTCATGCACCAGAATCCGCGCGACCACGCCGCCGTCGCGGTGCTGCACCGTCTGCCGTTGGCCCGATACGGCGAGCTGCCCGGGCGCGAAGGCCGCGGCATCGAGCCGGGCGATCGCCGCCCAGCCGAGGAACAGCACGAAGAACAGCAGCGCGGCGATCGTGCCCGTCCTGATCTCGCGCCCTGGATCGGCGACGGCGGGAAGGTCGAAATCGGGCGCGTCCGTCGGGGCAAGCATTGTCGCGTTCATCGCGCCGCCTCCCGGGTCGCCGGCACGGGACGCAAATTCTGGGGCATGATCTTGGCCAACACCTCGTCGCGCGGGCCGTACATCTCGACCCGCCCGTCGCGCAGCACCAGGATCCGGTCGATCACGGGCAGGATGCCCAGCTTGTGCGACACCACCAGCACGGTGCGCTTTTCCGCCTTGGCGGCGGCGATCGCGGCGATCAGCGCTTGATCGCCCTCCTGATCGAGATGCGCGTTGGGCTCATCGAGGATCAGCACCGCCGGATCGCCGTAGAACGCGCGCGCCAGGCCGATACGCTGCGCCTGCCCCGCCGAAACGCCGCGCCCGCCCAGCTTCAACTCGTGATCATAACCGCCGCGCAGCGCGCGGATCAGCGCGTCCGCGCCCACCTTCTCGGCGGCGGCGACCACCCCCGCGTCGATCGCCGCGCGCGGCGTGCCAAGCTCGCCCTCGAACCGGGCGATGTTTTCGGCGACCGTGCCGGCGAACAGCACCGCGTCCTGCGGCAGATAGCCGATATGCGTGGCCAGCTCCTCGGCATTCCAGTCGCGTGCATCCGCGCCGTCGAAGCGCACCGCGCCGCGATCGGGACGCTGGGCGCCGGCGATGGCGCGCGCCAGGGTGGATTTGCCCGCCCCACTCGGCCCGATCACCGCGACCACCTCGCCGGGTTCGATCCGCAGCGCGATGCCGTTCAGGATCGCGCCGTCGCGGGTGTCGTTGAGGATCGTCACGCCATCGAGCGTCACCGCCCCGCGCGGGCGGGGCAGCCGGGTCGGCTCGCCCGTGGCGGCGGCGCCTTCGACCAGCGTGGCGATCGCGCGGTAGCTCTGCCGCGCCTGGACGATCGTTTTCCACGTGCCGACCAGCTGCTCGATCGGCGCCAGCGCCCGGGCGATCAGGAAGGACGCGGCGAAGATCGCGCCGGCCGAGATCAGATTGTCCACCGCGAGCAACGCCCCCAGCCCCAGTGCCAGCGATTGCAACGCGAGCCGGGTGAATTTGGTGACGGTGAGATAGCCGCTCGCCGCGAAGCTCGCCTCGGTCTGGGCGATCAGCATCGCCCCCCGCTGGCGGCGTTGCCGCGCCACCATCGCCCGGCGCATCCCGAGCGCGCGCACGCTGTCGCTCGCGGCGAGCAGCACGTCCTGGTTGGCGTAGGAGGCGGCGGCGCTCGCCTGCGCACGGTCGAGCCGCGCGCGGATCGCGCGCTCGGTCGCCCAGGCGAGGAGCGGCAGCGCGGTGCAACCGATCAGCGCCACCAGCCCGATCCATGGATGCACCAGGAAGCAGACCAGAATGTAGAGCGGAAACCAGGGCGCGTCGAACAAGGCGAGCGCGGCGCCCCCGGTGAGCGCCCCGCGCACCGTATCGAACTCGCGCAGCGCCTGGCGCGCGATCGGCAGATCGGGCCGCTCGATCGCCGCATCGAGGATCAGCGGCGCGAGCGTCCGATCGAGCTGGACGCCCGCGCGCACCAGCAAGCGGCTGCGCACCCGATCGAGCAACGCCAATGTCGCCAGCGCGAACAACAGCACGAGGGTGAGGAACAGCAGCGTCCGCAGCCCCTGGGTCGGCACGACACGATCATAAACCTGCAGCATGTAGAGCGTCGGCGCGATGTAGAGCAGATTGATCAGCGCACTGAACAACCCCGCCGCCAGAAAATGTCGCCGGCACTGGCGCAGCGCGACTCTCATGACATCGGCCGCGGGAGCGTTATTCATCACAATACTCCAAAGCGGACGAAGGCCAAAGCTCGTTTCATTAATTAGGCAACGCGCGACAAGTCCAGATGAATTTGAAGTTCATCGTCGCTTTACCTTAGGGTTCACATCATTATTGGCACACCGGGTGAAATAAGAATGGTTTTTGCTGGCATCGGAAAAACCTATTTTACTCGCGTCAGCAGGAGCAGCGTGCCGTCCGCCGCCGTCGCCTGTGCCGCGCCGTTGTCGCCATAGGCGAACAGCAACACCGTAAGACGGTCGTTTCCCGCCAGCTCGATGCCCTCCGGCGAGGGGCGCCAGCCGGCGATCGTGGTGCCGACCAGCGCGGCCAAACAGCCCGAGGGATCGCTCAGGCTATACGCATTTACCGAATCGATCCGTTGCACCTCCAATCGCATGAGGCAATCCGATCGACCTGCACCACTGATTTTCCACATCCCGACAAGCTCTTTGGGCTCGGCGAGCCGCAGGCTGGCGCTAATTCGGGGCGCTTGGTCTTGCATTTCATCTCCTCGTGCCATCAGCGGCTGATCGGCGATTGCCATGATAAGGCTCATTATGATCCCTTCACAATGGCGACGCGATAGTTTCTTTCGATCCTTAATTACAGCGCGATTAACCTGAGATCCAAGGAGCATCGTTGTCGTTCCAAGCAAGTGGAGCTGTATATGAGACCTGCTAGACTGATCGGAATTGATCAAGACCATAACTTTTCGTTTGACGCTGGTTTCGGCCGGTTGAACGACTCTTCAGGAGCGCTCGCCAACAATATGGGATTTGCCACGATAGATTCTGGCACGTTTCACGCCGATACATTGTTCGGCTTCGCCGCGCCGGGGCGTGGCGGCGGCGCGGGCGGTGGGGTTACCGGCTTTGCCGCGCTGAACGAGGATCAACGGGGTGGCGTCGGGCCGAACAACAAGCCGTCGCTCACCAACGCCGAAGCCGGGGCGCAGATCGGGCGGAACAACATCACCTGGAACGGCTCGGGCGTGCTGGGCCAGGCGGCGAGCGTCACTTATGCCTTCCGCTCCACCGCGCCGACGACGATGCCGGACGACACCGCCGGCTTCAGCCGCTTCAACGCGACCCAGATCATCCAGGCCGAGCGCGCGCTGCAAAGCTGGTCCGATGTCGCGCGCATCACCTTCAGCCGGGTGAGCAACGCCGACGGCTATAGCAATTCCGCCCAGATCCTGTTCGGCAATTACGCGACGGGCGCGGCGGGCGCCGCCGCCTTCGCCTATTTCCCGGGCACGGGCATTGGCGGTGATGTCTGGATCAACAGCTCGCTCAGCTACAATGTCAGCCCGGCCAATCTCAACTATGGCCGCCAGACGGTGACGCACGAAATCGGCCACGCGCTCGGCCTCAATCATCCGGGCGACTATAACGCCGGTAACGGCACCCCAACCTATGCCAACAGCGCCGTCTATTATGAGGATACGCGGCAATACACCATCATGAGCTATTGGTCGGAGGCGAACACGGGCGGCAATAATGGCGGCTATTACGCGGCCGCGCCGTTGCTCGACGATATCGCCGCGATCCAGCGTCTCTACGGGGCCAATACCGCCACACGCACCGGCAACGACGTTTACGGCTTCAACTCGACCACCGGCCGCGATTTCTACTCGGCCACGTCGGCGAGCACGCCGGTGATTTTCGCGGTATGGGACGCCGGCGGCAACGACACGTTCGACTTTTCGGGCTATAGCCAGAACCAGCGGATTGATCTGAACGACGGCAATTTCTCCAATGTCGGCGGGCTGATCGGCAATGTCGCGATCGCGTTGGGCGTCACCATTGAGAATGCGATCGGCGGATCGGGCGCGGACACGATCATCGGCAACGAAGCCGCCAACACGATCCGCGGCGGCGCCGGCAATGACGTGATCGATGGCAATGCCGGCGCGGATTCGCTCTATGGCGGCACTGGCGCCGACACCTTCCTGTTCGACCAGCTCTCGGACTCGTCACCCACCGCGATCGATCGCATCTTCGATTTCACCTCGGGAAGCGACCGGATCGACCTATCGCGGATCGACGCGCGGACCAATGTAGCTGGGGACCAGGCGTTCACGCTGGTCACCTCGTTCACCGGGGTTTCGGGGCAGCTGACACGCAGCTACAGCGCGACGAACAACACCACGACGATCCGCGCCGACGTGAACGGCGATGGCGTGGCCGATTTCGTCCTCTATGTGAACGGCCAGATCGCCAGCACCGATCTGATCCTGTGATCGTTGGCGAGGCGGGCGCTTCCAGTCCGCCTCGCTTTCCCAACATGGCGGCCGGGAGCGTTTTTCAGCGACGCGACCCCCCTGCCTCGGCATCGCTCGAGCGGCGTCGCCCGCGATCGCGACACCCCCCGGTCCGCTCCGGCTCCGATAATCCGTCGCGAAGCGGCCCGAAAGGATCAGGATCCTGGTCCGGGCCGATGGCTGGGCCGGGAACATGACGGCATCCCAGGAAACACCGAAATGGCGGAGCGGGAGGGATTCGAACCCTCGATACGCTTTTGACGTATACTCACTTTCCAGGCGAGCGCCTTCGACCACTCGGCCACCGCTCCGCATGCCGGGGGCCGAGCGCTAGCCGAGGGCGCCAGTAAGCGCAAGCAACCGCGTGCCATGCGGAAAGGCAGCGCCCCCAAGCGGGAACGCTGCCTTCGTCGTCGGTCCGCCATCATCCCCACTTTCGCGGGAATGACGGATCACCCCTCACGCCAGGTCGAAGCGATCGGCGTCCATCACCTTGGTCCAGGCCTTGGCGAAAGTTTCGAGGAACTTCGCCTCGCCATCGTCGCTCGCATAGACTTCGGCGAGCGCGCGCAGCTGCGAATTGGCGCCGAAGATCAGATCGACCCGCGAGCCGATCCAATCGGCGGCCCCGCTCACGCGGTCATGCGCGACATAGAGCTGCTCGCTGGCGTCGGCGGCCTGCCAGACATGGCTGGTGGTCGCGCTCAGCAGGTTGCGGAAGAAGTCGTTGCTGAGCACCCCCGGCCGGGTGGTGAACACGCCGTGGTCGGTGCCCGCGTGATTGGCGCCGAGCACGCGCAACGCCCCGACCAGCGCGGTCATCTCCGGCGCGCTGAGCCCGAGCAGCTGGGCGCGATCGACCAGCAGTTCCTCCGCCGAACGATCCTGCGGACCGTTCAGATAGTTGCGGAAGCCATCGGCCCTGGGTTCGAGCGGGGCGAAGCTGTGCGCGTCGGTCTGTTCCTGGCTCGCATCGGTGCGGCCGGGGGTGAAGGGCAGCGCCAGTTCGTGGCCGCCGGCCTTCGCCGCCGCCTCGATCGCCGCGACGCCGCCGAGCACGATCAGATCGGCGAGCGACACCTTCTTGCCGCCGCTGGCAGATGCGTTGAACTCGGCCTGGATGCCCTCGAGCGTGGCGAGCGTCTCGGCGAGCACCGCCGGTTCGTTCACCGCCCAGTCGCGCTGTGGCAGCAGACGGATGCGCGCGCCGTTCGCGCCGCCGCGCTTGTCCGAATGGCGGAAAGTCGAGGCCGAGGCCCAGGCGGTGCCGACCAGCCGGCCGATCGACAGCCCCGAGGCGAGCAGCTTCTGCTTGAGCGCGGCGATATCGGCCGCGTCGATCAGCGGGTGATCGACCGCCGGCACCACGTCCTGCCAGATATAGTCGTGCGCCGGCACTTCCGGCCCGAGATAGCGCGGCTTCGGCCCCATGTCGCGATGGGTGAGCTTGAACCAGGCATCGGCGAAGGCTTGGGCGAACTCGTCGAAATTGTCGCGGAAATGGCGCGCGATCTTTTCGTATTCGGGATCGAAGCGGAGCGCCAGATCGGCGGTCGTCATCATCGGCGCGTGGCGCACCGCCGGGTCATGCGCGTCGGGCACCGTCCCTTGCGCCTCGGGGTTCTTGGGCGTCCATTGCTGCGCGCCCGCCGGGCTGCGGGTAAGCTCCCAATCATAGGCGAACAGCACCTCGAGATAGCTGTTGTCCCATGTGGTCGGCGTCGGGGTCCAGGCGCCCTCGATGCCACTGGTGATGGTGTGGACGCCGTTGCCGCCGCCGAAGCTGTTCTTCCAGCCGAGCCCTTGCTGCTCGATCGGCGCGCCTTCGGGTTCGGGGCCGACATATTGGCCGGGATCGCCCGCGCCGTGCGCCTTGCCGAACGCGTGGCCGCCGGCGATCAGCGCGACGGTCTCGTAATCGTTCATCGCCATCCGCGCGAAGGTCTCGCGGATGTCGCGCGCCGACGCCGCCGGATCGGGATTGCCGTTGGGGCCTTCGGGGTTGACGTAGATCAGCCCCATTTGCACTGCGGCGAGCCCGCCCGAAAGCTCGCGATCGCCCGAATAGCGCTCGTCGGCGAGCCATTCGCCCTCGGGGCCCCAATAAATGTCCGCCTCGGGCTCCCACACATCGACACGGCCGCCACCGAAGCCGGCGGTCTTGAAGCCCATCGATTCGAGCGCGCAATTGCCCGCCAGGATCATCAGATCGCCCCAGCTGAGCGCGCGGCCATATTTCTGCTTCACCGGCCACAGCAGCAGGCGCGCCTTGTCCAGATTGCCGTTATCCGGCCAGCTGTTGAGCGGGGCGAAGCGCTGCGTGCCCGAACCCGCGCCGCCGCGCCCGTCGCTGATGCGGTAAGTGCCGGCCGAGTGCCACGCCATGCGGATGAACAGCGGGCCGTAATGGCCATAATCGGCGGGCCACCAGGGCTGCGAGTCGGTCATCAGCGCGAAGATGTCCGCCTTCACCGCGCCGAGATCGAGCTTGGCGAATTCGGCGGCATAGTCGAAATCCGGCCCCAGCGGATCGACCAGGTTCGAATTCTGGGCGAGAATCGACAGATCGAGCGACTCCGGCCACCACATCTGGTTGCTGAGCTTCCACACCAACGCGGTGCGGCTGACTTTGCTGCCCATCGGGCATTTCGCTTCGACGTTCATGGGAACCTCCGCTTCTCTCCTGAAGATGACGCGATCATCACCGTTACGCGCGCGCTTGTCCCGTTGAAAAACCCGCTCACTGTGATCGAAAGCCGCGCATGTCCGGTTGCCAGGGCCGACGATAGCAGCGCGGCCGGGGTCGCGCCCGCGTAGCGGACCGGGCGGGCGCGCTATTTGGCCCGAAATTGAAAGGCGCGCGCCGGTTTGCAAAGCGCGCGCGAAGGGCTAACCGCGCGGCCGTGCTTGCCCGTTTCACCGCCGATCTCGACCGGCTGCGCGCCGCCGATCGCCTGCGCCGGCTCGCGCCCCGGATCGGCGCCGATTTCGCCTCGAACGATTATCTCGGGCTCGCCGAATCGCCCGAACTGCGCGCGGCGGTGGGCGAGGCGATCGCGCGCGGGGTGCCGGTGGGCGCGGCGGGATCGCGGCTGCTGCGCGGCAACCATGCAGAGCATGAAGCGCTGGAGGCCGAAGCCGCCGCGTTCTTTGGCGCCGAAGCCGCGCTGTATCTGGGCACCGGGTTCAGCGCCAATGTCGCGATCGTCGCGACTTTGCCCGATCGCGGCGACCTGATCGTGTGGGATGCGCTGAGCCACGCCAGCACGCGCGAGGGGCTGCGGCTGGCGCGCGCGGAGAGCGTGGCGGCGCGGCACAACGATGCCGGCCATGTCGCCGAGCTGATCGCCGCCTGGCGCGCGCGCGGCGGGCGGGGGACGCCCTGGATCGCGGTGGAGAGCGTCTATTCGATGGAGGGCGACCGCGCCCCGATCGGCGCGCTTGCCGAGGTCGCGGCGCGGCATGATGCTGTGCTGATCGTCGATGAAGCGCACGCGACCGGCATCTTCGGCGCGGGGCGCGGGTTGAGCCACGGCCTCGCCGCCCCGCACATCGCGCTCCACACCTGCGGCAAGGCGCTAGGCGCATCGGGCGCGCTCGTCACGGGGCCGCGCGCGGCGATCGACCTGCTGATCAACCGCGCACGCGGCTTCGTCTATGCGACCGCGCCCTCGCCACTGATGGCGGCGGCGGTGCGCGCGAGCCTGAAGCTGGTCGCCGCGCCCGCGCGCGCCCGGCGGCTGGCGGCGCGGGTCGCCGCAGTCGGCG
>LWDJ01000026.1:0-71696 GCA_002083435.1 Proteobacteria bacterium SG_bin6
TGGGTGCGGGGGCCGTCCACCCCATCACGTCACTTCCTCGATCTGGGAAAGCACCGTGCGGCGGCGTCGCTTCGGCCCCATCGGCATGTCCACAACCGACTGCCGATGCCGCCACTTCAAAACGATATTCTCGCTGATCCCGCACAGCTTCGCGAGGCTCGCGACCGAAGCTTGCGATCGCTGCAACGCACCTCGCATGCCGCGCGCGGTCTTGGCGCAGCCGTGGAGTCTCGGTGCCTTAGGCGTCTTCGCTGCAACGGTGATAACTTTCCACCATCACATGCCGGGCTAAATTACTGGAGCGGGTGGCGGACTACACCGCGCGGCGTAGCGGCGAACGTAATTGGGCCGGTTCAAGTGTGCTGTATTCATGTTGTCCGCAGTGGCCAGGCAAAGCCGGCGTTACCTGGTGAGCCCCTGCAATCACCGAAATCGTTGACGGAGGTGGCGATACGCGCGCCGCAAGGGGTAACTCGTTGTTCTAAAGCGAAAGACCTGGATGCCCCGCGTGGATTCGAACCACGATTGACGGAGTCAGAGTCCGTAGTCTTACCTTTAGACGACGGGGCAATCAGGCGCGTCGCCATACGCAGGCCGCGCCAGAGGGTCAAGAGCCTGGGCGGGACCGTTTCGGGTGCGGCCCGCTTGCCCGCTTGGCGTAGCTTCGCTAGTCTCAACCTCAGGCAGCGGAGGCCGCGAGGCGGGCCGCACGATAATAATGGTGAGACGGCATGGGGGATTTGACCCAAACGCCGTTCCGACATGGCGAAAGCCATGCCAGTTCGGCTTCTTGCGAGGCGCGCGCCGGGTGCGCGGACCATCGGCTATATGCGGCGCTCGATCTCGGCACCAATAACTGCCGTCTGTTGATCGCGCGACCCTCGGCGAGCGGCTTTGCGGTGGTCGATGCCTTTTCGCGGATCGTGCGCCTGGGCGAGGGGCTGGCGACCACGGGCCGGCTTTCCGACGCGGCGATCGAGCGCACCATCGCCGCGCTCGGCATCTGCGCCGACAAGCTGAAGCGCCGCAACATCAGTCTTGCCCGGTCGGTCGCGACCGAGGCGTGCCGGCGCGCGACCAACGGCGCCGCGTTCATCGACCGCGCCTATCGCGAGACGGGGATCGCGCTCGACATCATATCCGCAGAAGAGGAAGCGCGGCTCGCGGTGCTCGGCTGCCATGTGCTGATCGAGCCCGGCGATGGCCCGGCGCTCGTGTTCGATATCGGCGGCGGATCGACCGAACTGGTGCTCGTTGAAACCCATGGCCCCGCGCCGCGCGTGCTCGATTGGCACAGCACCCCCTGGGGGGTGGTGTCGCTCACCGAGGCGACCGGCCACGCCGACAGCCAAGCCGGGCGGCTCGCGCTTTACGAGCGGATGCGCGCGGTGGTGGAAGAGAGCATGGCGCCGTTCGCGCGCCGCCTGCCGCAGGGGCTCGCGCGACCGAGGCTCTTGGGCACCAGCGGCACCGTCACCACGCTCGCGAGCGTTCATCTGGGGCTGGAGCGCTATGATCGCTCGGCGGTCGATGGGCTGATCGTGCCGACCGCGGCTATGCGGCAGATCAGCACCGATCTCGCCGGCAAGTCGATCGCCGAACGCGCGCTCTATCCGTGCATCGGGCATGAGCGCGCCGATCTGGTGGTGGCCGGGTGCGCGATCCTGGAGACGATCCTCGATCTGTGGCCCGCCGAGCGGCTGGGGATCGCCGATCGCGGCATTCGCGAGGGCATTTTGCGCCGGTTGATGCACGGCCGCGGCTTGTGAAGGGCGGTTCGTGAGCCGGGGCGGATCGGGCGGACGGACCCGGGTACGCACCGCGCGCGGCCGTTCCCCGCAATCGACCCGCTGGCTCGAACGCCAGCTCAACGATCCTTATGTGAAGCGCGCCAAGGCCGAGGGGTTCCGCAGCCGCGCGGCGTACAAGCTTCTGGAACTGAACGAAAAATTCGCGCTGCTGGGTGGTGTTCGCCGGGTCGTCGATCTCGGCGTCGCCCCCGGCGGGTGGAGCCAGGTGGTGCGGCAAAAGGCGCCCAAGGCGGCGGTGGTCGGCATCGATTTGCTGCCGGTGGATCCGATCGACGGGGTGACGATCTTCCAGCTCGATTTCCTGAACGAGCGCGCGCCCGGACTGCTGACCGAAGCGCTTGGCGGCCCAGCGGACCTGGTGCTGTCGGACATGGCGGCGAACACGGTCGGCCATCCGCAGACCGATCATTTGCGGACGATGGCGCTGGTCGAGGCGGGCGCGATGTTCGCGGGCGAGGTGCTGGCGCCCGGCGGCGCGTTCGTCGCCAAGGTGCTCGCCGGTGGCGCCGATTCGGCGCTGGTCGCCGAACTGAAGCGCCAGTTCGCCACGGTAAAACATGCCAAGCCGCCGGCGAGCCGCAAGGACTCGTCCGAATGGTATGTGATCGCGCAGGGGTTCAAGGGGCGCGGGGAGGGGTAGCGCCCCGAGACCCCGCGCTCGCGCGCTACCGCAGATCGGGCGGCGTTGCTTCGTCCTTCAGCCGCGCGACCAGCGTGTCGAGGCTTAGCACCTCCTGCCGTTCCTGCCCCAGCATGCGCAACGCCACGGTGCCCTCCTCCGCCTCGCGCTTGCCGACCACGAGCAGCGCCGGAACCTTGGCGAGCGAGTGTTCGCGCACCTTGTAGTTGATCTTCTCGTTGCGCAGATCGGTTTCGACCCGCAGCCCCGCCGCCGCGAGCGCCGCCGCGACTTGCCGTGCATAGTCATCGGCTTCGGAAACGATCGTCGCGACCACCGCTTGCACCGGCGCGAGCCAGGTCGGGAACTTGCCGGCATATTCCTCGATCAAGATACCCATGAAGCGTTCATAGGTGCCGAAGATCGCGCGGTGGAGCATCACCGGGCGGTGGCGCGCGCCATCTTCGCCGACATAGCTCGCATCGAGCCGTTCGGGCAGGACGCGATCGGCCTGCAGCGTGCCAACCTGCCAGGTGCGGCCGATCGCATCGGTCAAATGCCATTCGAGCTTGGGGGCATAAAAGGCGCCTTCGCCGGGCAGCTCCTCCCAGCCATAGTCCTCGGTGGCGAGGCCCGCTTTCACCACGGCGTCGCGCAACTCGCCCTCGGCCTTGTCCCAATCGGCGTCGGAACCGAAGCGCTTTTCGGGGCGCAAGGCCAGTTTGACCGAATATTTGAATCCGAAATCGCCATAGATGCGGTCGATCAACTGGCAGAACGCCCGCACTTCATCGACGACCTGATCGTCGCGGCAGAAGATATGCGCGTCGTCCTGCGTGAACTGCCGCACCCGCATGATGCCGTGCAAAGCGCCATGCGCTTCGTTGCGATGGCAGCACCCATTTTCGTAAAAACGCAGCGGCAGATCGCGATAGCTTTTGATGCCTTGACGGAACACCATGATGTGCGCCGGGCAATTCATCGGCTTCAACGCCATCCAATCCGCGTCGGCCGCCACCTTGGGCGCGGTGCCTTCGCCGTCGGGCACAATGTCGGGAACGGCGAACATGTTCTCGGCATATTTGCCCCAATGGCCCGATCGTTCCCATTGGCGGACGTCCATCAACTGCGGCGTCTTGATCTCCTGATAGCCCGCGCCCTTGATCGCCCGGCGCATATAATCCTCAAGCGCGCGGTAGATGGCATAGCCCTTGGGATGCCAAAAGACCGAACCCTGCGCCTCGGCCTGCAGATGGAACAGGTCCATTTCCTGCCCCAGCTTGCGGTGATCGCGCTTGGCGGCTTCCTCCAGCCGGGTCAGATGCGCGTCGAGCTGCTTCTTGTTGAGCCAGCCGGTGCCGTAGATGCGGCTGAGCATCGCGTTGTTCTGGTCGCCGCGCCAGTAAGCGCCCGAGACGCGCGTCAGCTTGAACGCCTGCGCGTCGAGCTTGCCGGTGGAAGCGAGGTGCGGCCCGCGGCACATGTCGAGCCAGTCCTCGCCCGACCAATAGACCGTCAGCTCCTCGCCCTCGGGCAGTTCGGCGGCCCATTCGGCCTTGAACGTCTCGCCCTGCTGGCGCCAGCGGCTGATCAGCTGTTCGCGCGGCCAAACCTCGCGGCGCAGCGGCTTGTCGGCGCGGATGATGGCGCGCATCGCCTCCTCGATCGCCGGCAGATCCTCCTCGGTGAAGGGCCGGTCTTTGGGGGCGAAATCATAGTAGAAGCCGTCGTCGGTCGAGGGGCCGAAGGTGATCTGCGTGCCCGGAAACAGCTGCTGCACCGCTTCCGCCAGCACATGCGCATAATCGTGGCGCGCGAGTTCGAGCGCGTCGGCCTCGTCCTTCGCGGTCACCAGCGCGAGCTGGGCGTCGGCTTCGAGCGGGCGGTTGATATCGCGCAGCTCGCCATCGACCCGCGCCGCGATCGCTGCCTTGGCGAGGCCGGGTCCGATCGCCGCCGCGATCTCCGCCGGGGTGGTGCCGCGCGCGACTTCGCGAACGGCGCCATCGGGGAGCGTGATACGAACGGGGGCGGACATGGACTTCACCTTCAGTTGAATTCGCCCCGCTTACGCTGCGCCGCCGCACCGAGGCAAGCCACGCCTGCTTGCCGCGCGGCCGCAAATGGTTAGGCTCGCGAAGCCCCGACTCTCGTCGTTTAGGAGTGCTGCGATGCTGCTGACCCGCCCCGAAGGCACCGAACCCGCCGATCTCCACCTCACCCGCCGCGCCGCGGTGGGCTCGTTGTTCTTCGCGGGCTATGCGGTCGCCGCGCTCGCCGCCGAGGCGCAGCCGATCGCCACCCCCGCCGATGGCCTGATCATCGAGGAAGCGCTGATCCCCAACGGCGCCGACAAGCCGCTGCCCGCCTATGTCGCGCGCCCCGCCAAGGCCGGGCGGCACCCGGTGGTGATCGTCGTCAACGAGATTTTCGGCGTGCATGACTATATCAAGGACATCTGCCGCCGCTTCGCCAAGCTCGGCTATGTCGCGGTGGCGCCGGAGTTCTTCTACCGCTCGGGCGTCAATTTGCCCGCGCTCACCGATTTCAAGGAAATCATCAAGGTCGTCAGCCAGGCGAGCGTCGATCAGGTCGATGGCGACGTGAAGGCGACCTCGGCTTGGATCAAGGCACAGAAATTCGCGAACGGCGCGAAGATCGGCATCACCGGCTTCTGCTGGGGCGGCGCGGTGGTGTGGCGCGCGGCGATGGTCGATCCGGACATCAAGGCCGGCGTCGCCTGGTATGGCCAGCTGAAGCCGCTGATCGCGCGCGCGGGCGAGCTGAAGGCGCCGGTGCTGGGGCTCTATGGCGGCAAGGACACGGGCATCCCGCCCGCCGATGTCGAGGCGATGCAGGCCGCGCTGAAGGCGGCGGGGAAGACCGGCTCGTCGATCCAGCTCTATCCGGACGCGCCGCATGGCTTCCACGCGGATTACCGCGCGAGCTATGTGAAGGCCGATGCCGAGGATGGCTGGCGCCGGCTGCTCGCCCACTTCAAGGCGAACGGCGTCGCCTAGCGGCGCGGGCGCCGCCGCTCAGCCCGGCTGGCCCTCGACCCGCGCGACCAGCGCGCGCACCTTGCCAAAATGCGAGCGGAACGCGGCGTTGTAGAGCCGGGCGGTGCGCGCGAAATGGTTGGGATCGGGCGCCTCGGCGGCGGTCTTGCGGACGCTGCCGTGCAGCTGCCCGCGCAGGGCGCTGCATTCGCGCCGCAATGCCTCGGCGGTGTCACGCACTTCGGGATCGGGGTGCGTGGCATAGCGATCGAAGAACTCGCGCTGCACGTGCAGCTGATAGGCGCCCACCATCAGCCCGGCTTCGAGCGCGCGCTTGGCCAGCTCGGCGCCGGTCGGCAGCGGACCGTTGATCAGCGCCTCGCCGGCGCTGATCGCCGCCTCGATCCGGTTGATCCTGTCTTCCAAAGCGCGCAACATCGCCAATCCCTTCGCGCCCGGCACTAAAGGCAAAAGCTTAGCGAATAGCTGCCAAGCCAAAGGGCACGAGCTTGTTGTCGGCATCATGGCCGATATCGGCCTGCCCGGCATAAGGCACGCCCAGCTCGGCGCACCAGCGCGCGACCATCGCCGCGAGCGGTTCGCCCCAGGGCGGATCGTTGGGGACGATGTCGGTCACCCGCCCCAGCCGCACGCTGGCGATTCCCCGCAGCGCCGCCATATGGGCGAGCTGGAACAGCATCCGATCGACGCGGTAGAGCGGCTCGCTCACTTCCTCGATCAGCAGCTCATGGCCGGTGAGATCGGGCAGCCAGCGCGTGCCCGCGAGCGACGCCAGGATGGTGAGGTTGAACGCCGCCGCCGGTCGCGCGCCCAGGCCAGGCTCGAGCGCGTCCCCGTCGCCCCCCGCCAGCCAGCCGAGCGTGCGCCGCACCGCGCGCACGCCATCGGCCCGCGCCAGATCGCCCGGCATCGGCGCATGGACCGGCCGCCCGATCCCGCGGGCATAAAGCGCGCCGAGCAGAAAGCCTGCGTCGGAATAGCCGAGATAGGTCTTGCCCATCGCCGCCGGGCCGAGGGCGTCGATCACTTGGGCGAGCAGCCGGTTCGATCCATAGCCGCCGCGCGCGAACCAGATCGCGTCGATCGCGGGATCGTTCGCCACCTCGATCAGCGCCGCCGCCCGCGCCGCGTCGGGGCCGGCGAAATGGCCGTCGCTCAGGAAGCATTGCGGGTGGATATGCAGCGCTAAGCTGGGAAAACCGGCGGCGATCGCGCTGATGCCTTCCGCCAGCGCCGGGGTGAGCGGACGGGCGGGGGCGACGATGGCGATGTGCAAGCGGCTGGCCACGCCTATCGCTAACCCCGTCGCGACCGCGCTGCCAAGTGCTTGCCGCCGCGCGCGCCGGCGATTAGCGCGGCGGGCATGGACTATTTCTTCGTCGGCATTGGCGGTTCGGGGATGATGCCGCTCGCGATGATCCTCGCGGGGCAGGGGGCGACCGTCGCCGGATCGGATCGCGGGCTCGATCAGGGGCGCGTGCCGGCGAAGTTCGCCGCGCTCGAAGCGCTCGGCATCGCGCTGTTCCCGCAGGACGGCAGCGGCATCACCAGCAACCGGCAGATCGTCGTCGCCTCGGCGGCGGTCGAGGAGACGGTGGCGGACATCGTTCAGGCGAACGCGCTCGGCTGCCGGCGGATGACGCGGGCCGAGCTCAACGCCAGGCTGTTCAACCGCGCGCAAACCGCGATCGGCGTCGCCGGCACCAGCGGCAAGTCGACCGTGACCGGCATGATCGGCTGGCTGCTCCACGCGCTCGACCGCGAGCCGACGGTGATGAACGGCGCGGTGATGAAGAATTTCGCACGGCCCGAGGCGCCCTTCGCCTCCGCCCTGGTCGGCGAGCCGGGGTTGTATGTGAGCGAGGTCGACGAGAGCGACGGCTCGATCGCGCTCTACGCGCCCAAGATCGCGGTGCTCAACAATGTCAGCCTCGATCACAAATCGATCGAGGAGCTGCGCGCGCTGTTCGGCGCCTTCGCCGCCAAGGCGGAAACGGCGGTGGTGAATGTCGGCGATGCCGAAGCGGCTGCGATCGCGGCGGGGCTGAAGCGCGAGCGACTCTATGCGGTCGCGGTGGAGGGGGAGGCCGATCTGGTCGCGACCAATCTGGTTCCCGAGCCGTTCGCAATCACCTTCGATCTCGCCGAGCGTGGCGGCGCGGCGCGGCGGGTGCGGCTGCGGGTGCCGGGGCGGCACAATGTCGCCAACGCGCTCGCGGCGATCGGCGCGGCGCGCGCGCTCGGCATCGCTCTGGCGGAGGCGGCGGAGGCGATCGCGGGCTTCGCCGGCCTGAAGCGCCGGTTCGAGTGCGTGGGCGCGGCGGCGGGCGTCACCGTGATCGACGATTTCGCGCACAATCCCGACAAGCTGAGCGCGACGCTCGACACGCTGCGCGCGAGCCCCGGGCGCCTGCTGCTGCTGTTCCAGCCGCACGGCTTTGGCCCGCTGAAAGTGATGCGGCGCGAGCTGGTGAGCGCCTTCGCCGCGCGGCTATCGCCCGAGGATCGGCTGATCCTGTGCGATCCCGCCTATTTCGGCGGCACCGTGACGCGCGAGGTGACGAGCGCCGACATCGTCGCCGATCTGCGGGCAAGCGGTGCCCCCGCGCGCCACATCGCCGATCGCGGCGCGGCGGCGGGCGCACTGCTCGCCGAGGCAGGCGCGGGCGACCGGATCGTGGTGATGGGCGCGCGCGACGACAGCCTGAGCCTGCTCGCCACCGACCTGCTGGCGCAACTCGCCGCGCGGGGTTAGCATCGCCGCTTCAACCGGAGATCATCATGCTGCGCCTGTTCACTGCCCATCCCGCCTCGGTCGGCGAGAGCTATGCCGAACATTTCGCCGTCGCCTCGCGCTTTGGGGTGACGATGATCTGGGGCGGGGCGCGGTGCTGCGTCCATGCGCTGCTGCCGTTTATGTGGAAAAGCGCGGGGAGCGATACCATCGCCGCGCTCAATACGACGCTGGTCGAGAAGCGGCGCGCGCAGGCGCAGCTGGTGACGGTTGATTATGTGATCTGAAGGCGCGGCGATCCGCCCGCGCCGAGGGACAATCGCCCACGCGATTGACTTTGCCAAGAACGTCGCGCGCGACTATATTGCACGATTATCCCATAACAGGAGCCATACCTATCCGTCCTCCCATGCACCGGCGTCCGATGGCGCCGCCGCCCATGAACGGGCCGCGTTTCAACGAATGGATTCAATCGCCCCGCGTCCGCGTCATCGATGAGAATGGCGAGAATCTGGGTGTGATGTACACGCGCGAAGCGATGGCGCAGGCGCAGGAAGTCGGGCTCGACCTGGTCGAAGTCTCGCCCAACGCCGATCCGCCCGTCGCCAAGTTCCTCGACGTCGGCAAGTATAAGTACGAGGCGCAGAAGAAGGCGAACGCCGCGCGCAAGACTCAGAAGGCGCAGGAGATCAAAGAGATCAAGGTGCGCCCGAATATCGACGATCACGATTACGACACCAAGATGAAGAAGATCGTCGAATTCATCGGTGAGAGTGACAAGGTGAAAGTCACGCTGCGCTTCCGTGGCCGCGAAATGGCGCACGGCCAGATCGGCATGGCGCTGCTCCAGCGCGTGCAGCAAGACACCGCCGAGATCGCCAAGGTGGAGGCTTACCCCCGGATGGAGGGCAAGCAGATGCTGATGGTGCTCGCGCCGAAATGAAACCACGCCTGATATTGATCGCGGCGCTGCTCCCGCTCGCCGCGTGCGACCGCGCCGCGCCACCCCCCGCTCCGCAAGCACCCGACCATGCGGCGATGGGGCACGGGGCGATGGGGCAGGGCGCGGCCAAGCCGTCCTCCCCCGCCGCCGCCGAATATGACGCGGCGATGGCGGCGATGCACAAGGACATGGGCGCCGCCTCCGCCGATGCCGACGAAAGCTTCATGCGGCTGATGATCCCCCACCATGAAGGCGCGGTGGCGATGGCCAAGACCGCGCTGAAATATGGCAAGGATCCCGAAGTCCGCGCGCTCGCCAAGGACGTGATCGCGGCGCAGGACCGCGAGATCGCGCAAATGAAGGCATGGCTCGCGCGGCGCAAACCGAAGCAGTGATCGCGCGACGGGGGCGGGGTTTTCCGGGCGCTCAATCGCGCGCCGGCGGCTCCCACAATTCGATCGGGTTGCCCTCGGGATCGTGGATGCGGGCGAAACGGCCCAGACCCTGACTGTCCCATGCCTCGCGGGTTTCGATCGCCACGCCGCGCGCGTTGAGCTGTTCGAGCAGCGAGTCGAGGTCGCGCACCCGCAGGTTGAGCATGTACGCCCGATCAGCCGCGAAGTAATCGCTGTCGGCGGGGAAGGGCTCGAAGATCAGCGGGCCGGATTCGGGCGACCAGGCCCAGTCGAGGCGGTCCGCCCCCTCGCCGCACCCATTGCCGACGCCAAGCGCGTCGCGATACCAGTCGCGCAAGGCGCCGGGGTCGCGCGCGCGGAAGAAGAAACCACCCAGGCCCGTTACCGGCATCGTTCGCTCCCCTCAGCCGCGCCGCGCCATGTTATGCCGCGTGCGCCAAATCCTCGTTCGCCGCCGCCTCGATCAGCCGGCGTTCGAGCGCGCGCAGCCGTTGGGCGCTGGTGATCTTGTCGCCGAACAAATCGGTCACATAGAACACGTCGACCGCGCGCTCGCCATAGGTTGCGATGTGCGCCGAATGGACCGTGACCTTCGACTGGAACAGCGCGTGCGCCAGCCGGTTGAGCAGCGCCGGCCCGTCGCGGGCGTTGACCTCCACCACGGTGAAGCGGTTCGAGGCGCCGTTGTCGATAAAGGCTTGCGGCGCGATGTCGAACGCCTCGGCGCGGGTGCGGGGCAGCGGCTTGGCGGAGAGCCGCTCGGTCAGCCGCATCCGGTTGGCGAGCGCGTCCTCGATCGCCTGTTTCAGCCGCGCGAGCTGCTCGGCGCGGTCGAACGGGCGACCGAACGGGTCCTGCACCAGGAAATTGTCGAGTGCCATGCCGTCGCGCGTCGTGTGGATGCGCGCGTCGATGATGTTGCCGCCCGCCAGATGGATCGCCCCCGCCGCGCGGTAGAACAACCCGGGATGGTCGGCGGCATAGAGCGTCACCAGCGTCGCGCCGCGTTCGGGATAGACCTGCGCGTCGATCGCGAGGCGCTTGTCGCCCGCCGCCGCCACCAGCCGGGCGTTGCTTGCCAGCACGTCATCGGGCTCGGCGATCCAATAGGCCTCTGGCAGGCGGGCGACGAGCGCGTCGAACGCGGGCGCTTGCCAGCCGAGCGCGGCGCCGAGCCCGGCCTGCTTGGCGGCGATCCGCTCGGCGCGGCCCTTCTGCTTGTGGCCCAGCCGCAGCAATTCCTCGGCGCGTTCGTACAGCTCGCCGAGCAGCTGGCGCTTCCAGCTGTTCCACACGCCGGGGCCGACCGCGCGAATATCGACGACCGTCAGCGCGAGCAGCAGCTTCTGCCGTTCGGGGCTTTGCACCGCCTCGGCGAAATCGAGGATCGTCTTATAGTCGGACAGGTCGCGCTTGAACGCGGTCGCCGAGGCGAGCAGGTGCCAGCGCACCAGCCAGGCGACCGTCTCGGTCTCGCCCGCGCTCAGCCCGAGCCGGGGGCAAAGTCGGCGCGCGACTTCGGCGCCCAGCACCGAATGGTCGCCGCCGCGCCCCTTGGCGATGTCGTGCAGCAGCACCGCGACATAGAGCACGCGGCGCGAGACGAGCTTCTGCACGATCTCGGTCGCGATCGGATGGTCCTGCACCAGCTCGCCGCGCTCGATGCGCGAAAGCAGGCCGATCGCGCGGATCGAATGCTCGTCCACCGTATAATGGTGGTACATATCGAACTGCATCTGCGCGACGACGCGGCCGAAATCGGGCACGAAGCGGCCGAACACCCCCGCCTCGTTCATCCAGCGCAGCACGGTTTCGGGATCGCGGCGCGAGGTGAGCACTTCCAGGAACAGGGCGTTGGCGCGCGGATCGTCGCGCACCTCGTCGGCGAGCTTGGCGTCGCGCGCGGCGGCGCGCATCGCCAGCGGGTGGATTTCGAGCGCCTGGCGCTCGGCGAGCGCGAACAGCTCGATCAGCCGCACCGGATCGCGGCGGAAAAAGTCGTCGGTGGGAAGCGCGAGTCGCCCGCGATCGAGCACGAAGCCGTTCAGCCGCCGCGGCCGTCGCATGATGCTCGGCAAACCAAAGCGCCGCCCGCGCGCGGCGAATGCGTCGTCGAGATGGGCGAGGAACACCCCGGTCAGGTCGCCGACCGTCTTCGCCTGCAGGAAGTAATAGCGCATGAAGCGCTCGACCCGGGAGGCGCCGGCACGTTCGGCGAAGCGCAACCGCTCGGCGATCTCGCGCTGCACGTCGAAGGTCAGCCGGTCCTCGGCGCGACCGGCGATCAGGTGGAGATGGCAGCGCACCGCCCACAGGAAATTCTCGGCGCGGTGGAACTGGCGATATTCGGCCGCCGTCAGCAACCCCGCCTCGACGAGGCCCGCCGAACGATCGACATTGTGCGCATATTTGCCGATCCAGAACAAGGTGTGGAGATCGCGCAGGCCGCCCTTGCCCTCCTTCACATTGGGTTCGACGACATAGCGGCTGTCGCCCATCTTGCGGTGGCGTTCGTTGCGCTCGGCGAGCTTGTCGGCGATGAAGGCGCGTACGCTCGGCTGCTGCACCTCCAGCCGGAAGCGGCGCATCGCCTCGTCGAACAGCGCCATGTCGCCCCACACATAGCGCGCTTCGAGCAGCGCGGTGCGGATCGTCACGTCGGCCTTGGCCTGGCGCACCATCTCGTCCAGGCTGCGCGCGCTGTGGCCCACTTTCAGCCGCAGATCCCACAGCGCATAGAGCATCGATTCGATCACCTGCTCGGCCCAGCCGGTGAGCTTCCACGGGGTGAGGAAAGCGATGTCGACGTCCGAATGCGGCGCCATCTCGCCCCGGCCATAACCGCCGACCGCGACCAGCACGAGCCGCTCGCCGGCGGTGGGCGCGGCGTTGGGATGAAGTCGTTCGGTGGTGAAATCGAACAACAGCCGCAGGATCTGGTCGATCAGGAAGGCGCCCGCCGCTGCCGCTTCCAATCCGCGCGAGGGATGCTCGGCGAGCCGGCGGGCGATCTCGGCGCGGCCCGCCCCCAGCGCGGCGCGCAGCTGCGCGGTCGCGGCGGCGCGCAGGGCGGTGGCGTCGCCGCCCTCGATCGCGTGGAGCGCATCGGCGATCGCGCGGCGATCGATGATCGCGCGGCGCTGGCGCAGGCCGGCAAATCGGTTGCTCATCACATCGCCTGATAAGCGCTTGGCCGGCCATCGTCATGCCAGAAAGCGACCGTAGGAATGCTAAGTCCGCTTTAACCATAGCCCGTTACCAATGGGCCAATGACGGCGAACGCCCTTCCGCAATTGGCGCCGCGTGGCCGGCGCCTCGCGCGCCTCGCCGCGCTGCCCCGGATCGCGCCTGAAACGCTCGCCGAACGCGCCGCGCAAACCGCCGAGTTGATCGGCTGGATCGTGCCGCTCAATCTGGTGACGACGCTTGCGCTCAGCATCGTGTACGCGGTGCTCTCGCGCTCGCTGCAAGCCGCCGTGGCGGGCGCGCCGGTCCTGATCGCGACGCTTGCCGCGCTGCCGCTGGCTCGTCCCGATCTGCTGCCGCCGCGCTGGCGGGTGCCGGCGGCCGAGCAACCCCGGGCGCTGCATCTCTATGCGTTCGTGATCGGGCTTGCCTGGGCGGTGCAGCTCGCGCTGATCGACGGCGCGAGCGCGGGGACCGAGCGTGTCGGCATCGCCTGCGTGACGGTGGCGGTGATCGCGCTGGGGAGCAAGGTGTTCACGCTCGTCCCGGTCAACGCGCTGATCTTCATGGGGGTGGTGAGCGTCGAGCTGGCCCGCCAGCTTCACCGCGTGGTGGCGGTGCCGCTGTTCTATGACGCGGCGATCCTGGTGTTCGTGGTGACGCTGTATGTGATGGCGCTGATCCAGGCGCACCTCTACGCGCAGCGGATGCGCGCGGCGGCGGAGATCGCGGCGCTCGAACGCCAGCGCGGCGAGGAGCGAAGCCGCGCCACCGCTCAGCAGCAGGCGCTCGAACGCGCGCACGAACGCGCCCGCGCCGCCGAGGAAGCGCGCATGGCCGAGGAACGCCGCGCGATCATGGCCGATCACGCGCAGCGCTATGAAAGCTCGGTGATGGCGGTGATCGCGGCGCTGGGCGACGCGGTCGCCGAGCTTGGCGGCTCGACCGATACGCTGCTCCGGCTGGGGGAGGCGAGCGCGGCGCATGTCCGCACCGTTCAGGCGAGCGCCGGGGTCGCCGGGCAATCGATGGCGGCGGTGCGCACCGCCGTCGCCAATTTGCGCGAGGCGATCACCGCGATCGAGCAGGAGATCGGTACCCAGGTCAAGGCGACCGTCGCCGCCGAGACCCGCGCCGAGGAAGCGCGCGGACGGGCCGAGGCGCTGGCGGAGCGCAGCCGGGCGGTGCGCGGCATCACCGCGCAGATCGAACGCATCGCGCAGCGCACCAACACGCTGGCGCTTAACGCCCTGATCGAGGCGGCGCATTCGGGCGCGGCGGGGCGCGGCTTCGCGGTGGTAGCGGGCGAGGTGAAAGCGCTCGCCGCGCAAACCCGCACCGCCGCGGCCGATATCGGCGATCACATCGCGGCGATGGACGACAGCGCGGGCGCGGTCGCCGGCGCGGTCGAGGCGATCGCTGGCGATGTCGCCCGCATCGCCGGGGGCGCGCACGACATCGCCCGCGCGATCGACCGCCAGGCGCAGGCGACCGACGGCATCATGGCGAGCGTCGCGGTCGCGACCGATGGCGGCGCGCACGTCCAGAACGAACTCACCGCGCTCGCCGCCCAGGCCGAGGCGGCGACCCGGCTCGCGCAAGGCATCGCCGGGGTCGCGGACGGAGTCCGCCAACAGAGCGGCGGCCTGCGCCAGGCGAGCACCGAGTTCGCGGCGCGGCTCCGGCGGGGATAAGCGCGCGCGGGAGCGCCCGGGAGCGGTTTTTGGCGTCAACCGGCGCGCATCAGACGGTCCGCGAGCGCCGGGGAGAGGCTGTGGATGGCGCGCAGCAGCTTCGCCTTGCCGACATAGATCTCCGGTTTGGCGGCCGCCATCCCGCGCACGATCTCGGCGGCAGCGGCCTCGGCGCTGATCTTCCCGCTCCCGCGCCCGCGCGTCATCTCGGTATCGACCAGCGGCGGCAGCGCCTCGACGATGCGCAGCTGCGGCGCGCGCGCCTCGGCCTGATAGCGTAACGCCTTGGTAAAGCTGCGCAAACCCGCCTTGGCCGCGCAATAGACCGGCGCGCCGCTCTTCGGCGCGATCGCGAGGCCCGAGGTGATGTTGACGATCATCGCCGAAGGCCGCGCGATCAGTCCCGGCAGCAACGCCACGCACAAGTCGATCGGCGCCGCGAAGTTGACCGCGATCTCGCCAGCCAGCGCGGGCAGGTAACGCGCGGCGTCCGGATTGATGAGATCGGTCGGCAGTTGCGTGCCGGCATTGTTGATGACCACCGACAAATCAGGTTCTTTTTCAGTCAGGTACGCGACGAGCGCCGCGCGCTCGGCGGGATCGGCAAGGTCCGCCGGATAGGGCGTCGCGATCGGCGCGAGGGTGCTGAGTGCGTCGAGCGCCGCCGCATCCCGACCAACGGCGATCACGCGCCCAGCCCCCGCCGCCGCGAGGTGCACGAACAGCGCGCGACCAATGCCGCGCCCCGCGCCCGTGAGCAGAACCGTCCTTCCCGCCAGTGAAAAACCCGCCATGCCTTGCCCCATTGATGAACCGCGCGTCGATAGCGCCGGCGCCACTTGCGCGCATGAACCCAGGTTTAGCGTGGCTTGCGTCCGCGCGCCGCCCATCTAAGGCGGGAGCCATGCTTGCCGCCGATCAGATCATTCCCTTGTTGCGCGATCGCGCCGAGCAGGCCGGGCGGTGGCAGCCCCAGCCGCACGCCAAAGGCGCGGTGCTGTTGTCGCAAGGAGCGCCCGGCGGCCGGCTGTTCGTGCTGCTGCGCGGACTGGTGAAGCTTACTTATCTCTCCCCGGCGGGGGACGAGTGGATCAAGAGCTTTGTCGCGGATCAGGGGCTGTTCGGCGACCTGGAGGACGCACCCCAACGCTTTGGCGCGGTCGCGCTGGAGGACAGCCAGATCGCGGTGCTTCCCGCCGCGTGGGTCAACGGCCTGATCGCCACCGATCAGGCCGTTGTCGGCGCGGCCGTCGCCTTCAGCCGCTGGCTGGCCGATCGCAAGCAGGCGCGCGAGGAGGCATTGCTCTGCGCGACGCCCGTGCAGCGTTATCAGCGGCTGCTGGATAGCGCGCCCGCTTTGCTCGCCCGCCTGCCGCAGCAGGATATCGCCCGCTATCTTCGGGTCACGCCGATCGGGTTCAGCCGGATCAAGCGCCGGCTTCGCGCCCGGGCCGGGTGAGCGCGCCCCCCGCCATTTCCTTCAAGCGGTAGAGCGCTTCCAGGGCCTCGCGCGGCGAGAGTGCGTCGATATCGAGCGTGGCGAGCGCGTCGCGCAGCGCGTCGACTTCGCGCTCGGGCGCGGCAGCCGCGGCGGCGAACAGCGGCAGATCGTCGAGCCCCGCCGCGAGGCCGCCGGTCTTTTCGCGCCCGGCCTCCAGCTTGCCGAGCACCGCCTTCGCGCGCGCGATGGTCGTGGGCGGGAGCCCGGCGAGCCGCGCGACCGCCAGGCCATAGCTGCGGTCGGCGGGGCCGGGCGCGACCTCGTGGAGCAATACCAGCTCGCCCTTCCACTCGCGCGCTCGGACATGATGGAGCGAAAGCGCCTCGAATCGTTCCGCGAGCCGGGTAAGCTCATGATAATGCGTCGCGAACAGGCAGCGGCAGCGGTTCTGCTCGTGGATCGCCTCGACCACCGCCCAGGCGATGGCGAGCCCGTCATAGGTAGAGGTGCCGCGCCCGACCTCGTCGAGGATCACGAAGCTGCGCGGCCCGGCCTGCGCCAGGATCGCGGCGGTTTCGACCATCTCGACCATGAAGGTTGAGCGCCCGCGCGCCAGATTGTCGGCGGCGCCGACCCGGCTGAACAGCCTGTCGACCAGTCCCAACCGTGCTCGTGCCGCTGGAACGAAGCTTCCGGCCTGCGCGAGCACCGCGATCAGCGCGTTCTGGCGCAAAAAGGTCGATTTGCCGCCCATGTTCGGGCCGGAGACGAGCCAGAGCCGCGAGTCCTCGGAAAGGCGGCAGTCATTGGCGACGAAGCGCTCGCCGCTTTTCGCCAAGGCCGCCTCCACCACCGGGTGGCGTCCGCCCTCCACCTCGAAACAAGCCTGATCGACGAGCAGCGGCCGCGTCCAGCCACCCTCCGCCGCGCGCTCGGCGAGCCCGGCGGCGACGTCGAGCCGCGCGAGCGCGTCGGCGGTCGCGGCGATGGCCTCCCGCGCCGACAAAGCGAGCGCGGTCAGCTCCTCCAGATGCGCCGCTTCCGCCGCGAGGGCATGGGCACCCGCTTGGGTCACCTTCAGCGCCGCCTCGTGCAGCGCCGGCGCGTTGAAGCGCACCGCGCCGGCCATCGTCTGGCGGTGGGTGAAGCCGCTCTCGGGCCGCATCAGGGCATCGCCGTGCTTCGCCGGAACCTCGATATGATAGCCCAGGACCGCGTTGTGCTTGATCTTGAGCGCCTGAATCCCGGTTTGCGCGCGATAGTCCGCTTCGAGCGCGGCGATCGCCCGCCGCCCGCCGGCACCCGCCGCGCGCAGATCGTCGAGCGCCGCGTCATAACCTTCGGCGATATAGCCGCCTTGCGCCGCGTCCACGGGTGGCGAGGGCACCAGCGCGCGGGCGAGCGTGTCGATCAGCGCGCCGTGGCCCTGCAGCTTTGGCGCGATTTCCGCGATCAAAGCGGGTGGCTCGGCGAGGCGCTGTAGCCGCTGGCCCAGCGTCCACGCCGCATCGAGCCCGTCGCGCAGCTGCCCCAGATCGCGTGGACCGCCGTGCCCGGCCGCCAGCCGCCCCAGCGCACGGCCGATATCGGGCGCCCGGCGCAGTTCGCCACGCAACCCTTCGCGGGCGCCGGCATCCTCGACCAGCCATTGCACCAGCTCGAGCCGCGCCTCGATCTTCGCTCGGTCCATCAGCGGCGCGGCGATGTCGGCGGCGAGCAGCCGCGCGCCCGCCCCCGTCACGGTGCGATCGACCGCGTCGAGCAAGCTCCCCTTGCGCCCGCCACCCTGTGCCTGGGTCAGTTCTAGGCTTTCGCGGGTCGCCGCGTCGATCGCCATCGCCTGCTCGCTGCGGCGCAGGACGGGCGGGCGTAGGAAGGGCAGGGCGCCTTTCGCGGTATGATCGAGATAAGCGATTAGTCCGCCGGCCGCCGCGAGCGCCGCCCGGCTGAACTGGCCAAACCCGTCCAGCGTCGCCACGCCGAGCAGCGCCTTCAGCCGCGCTTCGCCCCGGCCGCTATCGAAATCGGCGCGTGGGCGAAGGCGGGCGTCGGCGAGCGGACCGCCTTCCGCGGCGATGACTTCCGCCGCATTGAGTTGCGCCAGTTCGGCGCCCAGCGCGGTGGCGCTGGCCTCGATAATCTCGAACCGCCCGGTCGAAATGTCGGCGGCGGCGATCGCCACGCCACCTGCAGCCTCGCCCACCGCTACGCACCAATTCGCCACGCGCGCGTCGAGCAATGCTTCCTCGGTGAGCGTCCCCGCCGTCACCAGTCGCACGATCGCGCGCTGGACGAGCGCCTTGGAACCACGTGCTCGCCGCGCTTCCTCGGGGCTTTCGGTCTGCTCGGCGATGGCGACGCGGTGCCCGGCCTTGATCAGCCGCGCGAGATAGCCTTCCGCCGCATGCGCCGGCACCCCGCACATCGGCACCGCCTCCCCGCCATGCTCGCCGCGCGCGGTGAGCGCGATGTCGAGGCACGCACTGGCGATCTTCGCATCTTCGAAGAACAACTCGAAGAAATCGCCCATGCGATAGAAGAGCAGGCAATCCTCGGCCTCGGCCTTGAGCGCGAGATATTGCGCCATCATCGGGGTGGCGGTCATGGGACGTCCCACAGACGCGCGGCATGGCGCACGCTCAGGATCGTAACGGTATCGCCGACGACTTCATACCGCAGGATGTAGGGCCGCACCGTTACAAGTTCCCGAGTTCCACCGCTCGCCGGCTGCCCTCCGTTAGGGAAAGTCGCCAAGCTTTCACCAAGATTCAAAAGCCGGATTGCGACGCGTTGCGCCGCGAACGGATCGAAAACGGCGATATAGCTAGCAATCCGGTCGAGCTGCGTCAGCGCCTCGTTCAGCCAGACGACTTCAGCCATTCGAAGAACGGTTTGAAATCAGGCGTCCCCCAGGTTTTGAGCCAACGGCCAACGATAGCATGGGAATGATATCGGCCTGCGGCATAATCGGCGCGCGCGCGCGACGGATGCGGCGATTGTCTCCTCATCGTCTTGCTCGAAGATGCCCGGCTCGTGCTTCATGGTGACCAACATAGACGCCACGCCCCCCCTTGGCTAGAAGCGCGGGCGAAGCGGAGGGAGCCTATGTCCGAGGAAAGCAGCACGCAATTTTCCGATCGCGAGGCGCTGCGCTTCCATAGCGAGGGACGGCCCGGCAAGATCGAGGTGATCGCCTCCAAGCCGATGGCGACCCAACGTGACCTCGCGCTCGCTTATTCGCCCGGCGTCGCCGCGCCGGTGCGCGCGATCGCGGCGGACCCGGCAACCGCTTATGATTATACCGCCAAGGGCAATCTGGTCGCCGTCATCTCCAATGGCACCGCGATCCTGGGGCTCGGCAATCTGGGCGCACTCGCCGCCAAGCCGGTCATGGAAGGCAAGGCGGTGTTGTTCAAACGCTTCGCCGATGTCGATTCGATCGACATCGAGGTGAAGACCGAGGACGTGCAGCGCTTCATCGAGTGCGTCGAGCTGCTCGAACCCAGTTTCGGTGGGATCAATCTGGAGGACATCAAGTCCCCCGAATGTTTCATCATCGAGCAAGCCCTGCGCGAACGGATGAACATTCCCGTGTTTCATGACGATCAGCACGGCACCGCGATCATCGCCGCCGCCGGCCTGATCAACGCGCTGCACCTTACCGGGCGCGACATCAAGGCGACCAAGGCGGTGATGCTCGGCGCGGGCGCGGCGGCGATCGCCTGCGCCGAATTGATCAAGGCGATGGGGCTGCCGCACGACCAGCTGCTGATGGTCGACATGGAAGGCGTGATCTTCCAGGGCCGCGAGAAGTCGATGAACCAGTGGAAATCGGCGCATGCCGTCGCCACCAGCGCGCGCACTCTCGCCGACGCGATCGAGGGGGCGGACGTGTTCTTCGGCCTCTCCGCCGCCAATGCGCTGCCGCCCGAATTGCTCCAGAAGATGGCGCCGCGCCCGATCGTGTTCGCGATGGCGAACCCCGATCCGGAGATCATGCCAGATGTCGCCAAGCAGGTGCGGCCCGACGTGATCATTGCCACCGGCCGTTCCGATTTCCCCAATCAGGTCAACAATGTCCTCGGCTTCCCTTTCATCTTCCGCGGCGCGCTCGATGTGCGCGCCACCGGCATCAATGATGCGATGAAGATCGCCGCCGCGCAGGCGCTCGCCGAGCTCGCGCGCCAGCAGGTGCCCGAGGAGGTCGCGGTCGCTTATGGAGTGAAGCACCAGTTCGGCCCCGATTACATCATCCCCGCGCCGTTCGACCCGCGGCTGATGGAGATCGTACCCGCCGCCGTCGCGCAAGCGGCGATGGACTCAGGCGTCGCGACCCGGCCGATCACCGATTTTGACTATTACCGCCACAGCCTGCGCGCGCGGCTCAATCCCACGACCTCGGTGCTCCAGCTCGCCTATGAAGGCGCCCGTGCGCGGCCCAAGCGGGTGCTGTTCGCGGAAGGCGAGGAGGAGGTCGTGCTGCGCGCGGCGATCGCCTTCAAGGAAGGCGGCTATGGCACCCCGGTGCTGGTGGGGCGCGACGACGTGCCCGATCGGCTCTGCGCGCTGGGGGTGACGGACCCGGAAAATTATGAGCTGCACAACAGCCGCAAATCGCCGCTCGTCCCCGCGATGGTCGATTTCCTCTACGACCGTCTTCAGCGCCAGGGCTATTTGCGGCGCGATTGCGAGCGGATGATCAACCAGGATCGCAACACCTTCGGCGCGGTGATGCTGCAGATGGGGCAGGCCGATGCGATGATCACCGGCATCACCCGCACTTACGCCCAGGCGCTGATCCAGGTGCGGCGGGTGATCGATGTCGCGGCGGGGCGCACGCCTTTCGGGGTGCATGTGCTCGTCGGGCAGAGCCATACCGTGTTCATGGCCGACACGACCGTGAACGAGCGTCCGAACGCCGAGCAGCTCGCCGACATCGCGGAAGGCACGGCGCAGGTCGCGCGGCGGATGGGGCACGAGCCGCGCGTCGCGTTCCTCAGCTATTCAACCTTCGGCAACCCCGAGGGGCGCTGGCTGGAGAATATCCGCGAGGCGGTGAAAGTGCTCGACGCGCGCGGGGCCGAGTTCGAATATGAAGGCGAAATGGCGCCCGATGTTGCGCTCAACCCGCAGCAATTGGCGAACTATCCGTTCGCGCGACTGTCCGGACCGGCGAATGTGCTCATCCTGCCGGGGCTGCAATCGGCCAATATCTCGGCCAAACTGCTGCGCGAGCTGGGCGGCGATTCGGTGATCGGGCCGATGCTGGTCGGCCTGGAAAAGCCCGTGCAGATCGCGCCGATGACCTCCACCGCGAGCGAGCTGATGACGCTCGCCGTGCTCGCGGCAGGGGGAATCGTGGAGTAGGGGCGGAAACGCTCAAGGTTATTCAGCCTCGGGCCATCTGGCGGCGGCTAGGCGTTGTCGCCCGCGATGGACAATATCCCCGAACTCTCCGGTCATTGGCCGCTGATCGCCGCGATCGTGGCGGGCTTCGTCCTCCTGCGCCTGCTTCGGCGGGTGCCGGTGCTCGGCACGCTGATCTCGCTCGCCAGCTGGAGCGTGGCGATCGTACTGCTGGTGGTGATGATCGACCAGCGCCAGCGGTTCGACCCCTATCTGGCGCGGCTGAGCCAAGCCTTCGGCCTCGAAGGCCAGCGGGTCGAGGGGCGCGAGCTGCGGGTCAAGATGGCGCCCGACGGCCATTTCTGGGTACGTGCGCGGATCGGCGGGGTGGAGAAGCGGCTGTTGATTGATAGCGGCGCGACCGTCACCGCGCTCTCGCCCGATACGGCGGCGGCCGCCGGCCTCACGCTCAATGACGAACTGTTTCCGGTGATCCTGCGCACCGCCAACGGCGCGGTGCGCGCGCAGACCGCGCAAGTGCCCGAACTCCGCCTGGGCAACATCGTCGCGCGCGATCTGCCGGTGGTGGTCGCGCCTGCATTCGACGGGGTGAATGTGCTCGGGATGAACTTCCTGTCGCGCTTGAAGAGCTGGCGCGTGGAGGGCCGCACCCTCATCATGGAGCCACACCACCCGCAGGCTTAAGCGTCGATCGACGTCCCCAGCGCCGCGTGGACTAGGCCGCCATCGACCGTGATCGTCTCGCCGATCACGTAATCCCCCGCGCGGCTCGCCAGGTAGATCGCCGCGCCCGCCATATCCTCGTCCACGCCGATGCGCTTGGCCGGAATCCCTTGCGCAACCGCATCCCCATGGTCGCGCGCGGCGCGGTTCATCTCGCTCGCGAAGGCGCCGGGGGCGATCGAGGTGACGTTGATCGCGTCGCGGATCAGCCGCGCCGCCATCCGCTTGGTGAGGTAGATCAGCGCCGATTTGGAGGCGTGATAGCTGTAAGTCTCCCACGGGTTCAGCCGTTGGCCGTCGATCGAGGTGATGTTGATCACCTTGGCCGGGCGCTGGCGCGAGGCGGCCGCCTTGAGCGGCTCGTAGAGTGCTTGCGTCAGGAAGAAGGGGGACTTCACGTTAAGATCCATCACCTTGTCCCAGCCTTTTTCGGGAAAGGCCTCGAACGGTTCGCCCCAAGCGGCGCCGGCATTGTTCACGAGGATGTCGAGCTTCTGCTCATGCTCGGCGAATTGGGCGGCGAGCTCCTTGCAGCCGGCGACGGTCGACACGTCTTGCGGCAGCGCGATGCAGTTCTCGCCCAGTTCCTCGGCGGCTGCAAAGCACGCATCGGCCTTGCGCGCGCTGATATAGACCTTGGCCCCCTGGGCGATGAAGCCAGCCGCGATCATCTTGCCGATCCCGCGCGAGCCGCCCGTCACCAGCGCGATGCGGCCATCGAGGCGGAACAGGGTGGTGGTGTCCATTCGCTTTCTCTCCCGGATTGCAGGCGTCACCCGCCGCGCTTCATCGTCTCACGCGCGATGATCAGCTGCTGGATCTGGCTGGTGCCCTCATAGATGCGGAACAGCCGCACGTCGCGGTACAGTCGCTCGATTCCATAATCGGCGATATAGCCGGCGCCGCCGTAGATTTGGACCGCGCGGTCGGCGACACGGCCGACCATCTCGCTCGCGAAGAGTTTCGCGGCGGACGATTCGAGCACCACATCCTCACCGCGATCCTTGGCCGCCGCCGTCTCCAGCACCAGCGCACGCGCTGCCAGGCATTCGGTCTTCGAATCGGCGATCATCGCCTGGATCAGCTGATGCTCGGCGATTGGCTTGCCGAACTGGCGGCGGTCGCCGGCATAGGCGACGCAATCGGCGATCAGCCGCTCGGCCACGCCGACGCACACCGCGGATATGTGCAGCCGCCCGCGATCGAGCACGCGCATCGCGATCTTGAAGCCCTCGCCTTCCGTGCCCAGCCGGTTCGCGGCGGGCACCGCCACGTCATCGAAATTGACGTCGGCGACCTTGGCGCCCTTCTGCCCCATCTTCTTCTCGGGCTCGCCAATTGAGACGCCCGCCAGATCGCGCGGAACGAGGAAGGCCGAGACGCCCCGCCCGCCGGGCTCGTCGCCGGTGCGCGCCATCACCGTGAACAGGTCTGCCTTGTCGGCATTGGTGATGTAGCGCTTGGTGCCCGACAGACGGTAGACGTCGCCATCGCGCACTGCGCGCGTCTTCACCGCCCCGGAATCGCTGCCGACATCGGGTTCGGTGAGCGCGAAGCTGGTGACGATCTCGCCGCTGGCGATGCGCGGCAGCCAATGCGCCTTCTGCTCGGCGCTGCCCGCCATCACCAGCCCCTGGCTGCCGATGCCGACATTGGTGCCGAAGGTCGAGCGGAAGGCGGGGGTAGTGTGGCCGAGCTCGGTAGCGACGCGGCATTCCTCGAGCATGGTGAGGCCCAGCCCGCCAAACTCCTCGGCGATCGACAGGCCGAACAGGCCGAGCTCGCGCATTTCCTGGACGATCGCCGACGGGATTTCGTCAGCGGCCTCCACCTCGCCCTCCAGGGGCCGCAGCCGTTCGCGGACGAAGCGGCGCACGGTCTCGATCAGCTGGTCGAACGTTTCGGCGTCGAGTGCCATAACCTCTCCTTGATCGCGCGCCAGCTAGCCCGGGAGCGCCACACGGTGCAACCCCGTGCGCCAAACCGCAAATTCAAAAGTCGGGCGATTGACCGGGCTCGGCCCCATACTATGCTACCCAAAAACGGGAGAGGCGGATGCGGTACGCGGGCAAGCGCGCGGTAGTGACAGGGGGTGCGTCGGGCATTGGCCTTGCCACCGCGCGACGATTGGCGGCCGAGGGCGCTGAGGTGATGATCGCCGATATCGACCCTGCCGGGGCGGAGATCGCCGCCGCCGAGGGCTTCGCCTTCCGGCATTGCGACGTGCTCGACGAGGCCGCGATCATCGCGCTGCTCGAGGCGGCCGACGCCGAGGGCGGGATTGATCTGCTGGTGAACAACGCGGGGGCCGGCGGCGCGCGCGAGACGATCGACGCGATCAGCGCGGATGGGTGGGATTTCACGCAGAACCTGCTGCTGCGCTCGGTCGCGCTCGGCATCCGCCATGTCGCGCCGCTGATGGCGAAGCGGGGCGGCGGTGCGATCGTCAACACCGCTTCGGTTGCCGCGCTACAGACCGGCGCCGCGCCCACCGCTTATTCGGTCGCCAAGGCCGGCGTGCTGCATTTGACCCATCTCGCCGCCGCCGATCTCGCCCGGCATGGCATCCGGGTGAACGCGGTGTGCCCCGGCTTCATCGTCACCAACATCTTCACCCGGGCGGTGGGAATGGAAGGCGAGACACAAACCAAGGCCAACGCAACCATCGCGCACATCGCCACGACCGCGCAGCCGATCCAGCGCGCCGGCCGGCCCGAGGACATCGCCGCCGCGATCGCCTTTCTGGGGAGCGAGGATGCGAGCTTCGTCACCGGTGCGCATCTGGTCGCCGATGGCGGCATCACGCTCGGGCCGCGCCACAGCTGGGATCCGCAGACCCCGTCACTGTTCGCGATGCTCGAGGCGTTCAAGCAATGACCGCGACCCCGCCGCCGCGCCGCTTGCCGGGGCGGGCGCGCTTGGCGTTCGGTCTCGGCTCGATCGCCTATGGCATCAAGGACAACGGTTTCGCGACTTTCCTGCTGCTGTTCTACAATCAGGTGATGGGCCTGCCGCCTGATCGTGTCGGCGCCGTGATCGCGCTGGTGCTGGTGGTGGAGGCGTTCGCCGATCCGCTGGTCGGCTTCCTGTCGGACAATACGCGCGGGAAATGGGGGCGGCGGCATCCCTGGATGTATGCCTCCGCGCTGCCGGTCGCGGCGGGTTGGCTGCTGCTGTGGAACCCGCCGGCCGGCTGGTCGCCCGACGCGCTGCTCGGCTATCTTTTCGGCGCGGCGTTGCTGGTGCGGCTGGCGCTGTCGATGTTTGAAATCCCTTCGGCGGCGCTCGGCCCCGAACTCAGCAGCGATTATGACGAACGGACCAAGCTGTTCGCCTATCGCTATCTGTTCGGCTGGGTCGGTGGGCTCGGCATGTTGTTCCTGGCCTATGCGGTGTTCCTGCGGCCCGATGCGACCCATGCCAACGGCCTGCAGAACGCGCTTGGCTATAGCCACTGGGCGCTGCTTGGCGCGGTGCTCATGGTGCTGTCGATCCTGTCGTCGTCGCTGATGCTGCACCCTGAGATCAAATATCTGCCCCCGGCCGGCGCGCGCGGAGAGTCGCTACGCGATCATTTCACCGCCTTCGGCCGCGCCGTCGCCAATCGCGGCTTTCTGGTGCTGATGGTCGCGGGGCTGTTCGCCTATACCGCACAGGGAACGAGCTTTGCCCTGTCCAATTATCTCTATGCCTTTGTCTGGCGGTTCGCCGACATGGATTATCAGCTGCTCGCGCTGGCGCTGCTGATCGGGGCTATCGGTGCGTTCTTCCTTGCGCCTCGGATGACGCGGCGCGGCGACAAGCGGGCGGTGGCCGGGGCGTTCGCGCTCGCCAACGCGGTGCTGCTGTCGGCGCCCTATTTCCTGCATCTGCTGGGCCTGTTCCCGCCCCCGGGCGAGCGCCAGACGATCACGTTGCTGCTCGTCATCTTCTGCGTGAACACAACCGCCGGCGTCGGCGCCTTCATCCTGGGCGCCTCGATGCTGTCCGACGTGGTCGAGGAGTCCGAGCGACGCACCGGGCAGCGTAGCGAGGGGGTGTATTTCGCCGGCAGTTTCTTCGTGCAAAAACTGGTCGGCGGGCTCGGCGCGCTGTTCGCCGGCTTGATCCTGAAAGCCGCCGACTTCCCCGCGAACGCGCAGCCAGGCAGCGTGCCCGACGCGACGATCGAGCGGCTGGTGCTCATCTTCGGGGTCACCGTGTTCGTGGTCTATGGCCTGGGGGCGCTCGCTTACCGCCGCTTCCCCTTCGGTCGGGCGGAGCATGAGGCCCGAATCGCCGCCTTGGCCGGCCCAGACCTCGCCAGCTGAAACCCGCGGCAGCGCGACTGCCGAAACATCTTGTCGGTCCGTCGCCACCGTTCGTCGGAAAAGGTTCCGTTCATCGCCCCGCAAGGCTTTTCACGGGCGGCGCGGTCTGCTCGATAGGGTGCAACGACAAATCAGGGACCGTGGGGGTCAATGAATAAAGCTTTGTTCGCAGCGCGATTCGCGCTGGTGTCAGCCTGCGCCCTGATGATGGCGGCCCCGGCCGCGGCGGGCTACATGCAATGCGCCCCTTTCGCCCGCGAAGTTTCAGGCATCGAGATTCGCGGCAACGCCTATACCTGGTGGAACCAAGCCGAAGGCCGCTACGCCCGCGGCCAAGCTCCGCGCGAGGGCGCGGTGCTCGCCTTCGCCGCGGCGCGCGGGATGCCCAACGGCCATGTCGCGATGGTGAGCAAAGTCCTGAGCGCCCGCGAAGTGCTGCTCACCCATGCCAATTGGTCGCGCCGCGGCGGGATCGAGCGCGACGTGCGCGCGATCGACGTTTCGGAAGCCGGCGATTGGAGCAAGGTCCGCGTCTGGTTCGCCCCGCTCGGCGGGCTTGGCAAGACGACCTATCCGGCGCATGGCTTCATCTATGCGTCCCCCGCTGTGACCGAGGCTCCGGCACAGCTCGCCGCTAAGGCTGGGGCACCCGGGATCGCGACCTTCGCACCGATCGACTGAGCAAGCAGGTCCTGGATCAATATTCGTCGATCAGCTCGGCGAGCGTTTCGAGGCAGGCATGTGCCAACCGCCGGCAGCGTACCGGGTTCCAGCCCTGGGCGCGATCGGGGTTGGTGTCGTGATCCTTGAACGGCATTTCCAGCGTCATCGATACCGCGCCGTACCGCTCGGCGAGCTGGTTTGTGGACATCGACAGATTGGCCTTGCCCGGCGCCGATTTGGGATAGCCGAGCTTCGTCTGAAAATCGGGCGTGCGCGCGGCGAGCGCGTCGCGGTAGCGGTAGAATTTGGCACCCAGCGCGTCTGACCAGCTGGGAATCCCCTCGAACCCCGCCATGAAATTAGCCGGGATCGCCTCGTCGCCATGCGCGTCGATCGCGAAGCGGACGCCGGTTTCGTCCATGGCATTGCGCACGCAGAGCACTTCGGGGCTGCGCTCGGCGCTCGGCTCTGCCCATTCGCGGTTCAGGTTCACCCCGGCCGCGTTGGTCCGCAAATGCCCGCGCGCGCTGCCATCGGGGTTCATGTTGGGCACGAGATAGAAGCGCGCCTTGGCCAGCAGCCGCGCGGTGATCGGATCATCGCCTTGCGCGAGCCGCTCCAGCGCGCCTTCCATCCAAAATTCCGCCATCGTCTCACCGGGATGCTGGCGAGCATAAAGCCACACCGGCAGCGCCCCATGCCCAACGCTCAGACAGTCGATCGACCGGCCGTCGAGAGAGCGACCAAGCTCGCGGTGGGTGAAGCCGGCGGTCGCGGCATAGCGCGCGATCAGCGCCTCGTGCCGTTCGCTCGAATAGGGCGCGAAATAAGCGAACCAGGTGAGCGGGCCGGTCAGCTCATGGCGGATTTCGAGCACGCCATCAGCGTAGCTCGTCTCGGCGAGCGTCCAGGTCTCGCGATCGGTGCTCACCCGCGCCCGGTACCCCGGCCAGCCGAGCGGATAAGCGGCGCCCGCGGCATTGAGCAGGCGCAGCGTCACGCGCTGGCCGGCTTGCCCCGCGACGCGGAAATAGAACCATTGGAAGAAATCGGACTGGTGATCGCGCCGGATCGCCAGATCGGCCCGCTCCCCCTCGATCGACACGATTTCGATATTGCCGCCGTCAAAGGCGCTGGTGATGCTCAGGCTCATGGCACGGTGATAGTGCGTCCCGATTGGCCCGGAAACCCCGTGAACAGCGCGCGGGCGAGTTTGTCGGCGGTCGCCTGCGGTTGCGCGGCCTGGGCGCGTGTGTCCGCCTCGGTGATCGCGCGGCCCTCCCACACGATGTCGCGCTGCGGCAGGCGGCGCAGCTGGACCGACAACTGAGTGACATAGACCTCGCGCTGGCGCGCCTTGCCGACGCCGAAGCCGATCGAGCCGCCGCCGCCGAACCCGCCGCCAAAGCTGCCGCCGCCGATGCCGATGCTCACCGGCTTCTGAGCGATCCCGACCGGGCGGTTTTCGCGCGTGATGGCGATCACGGCTTCATAAGGCCCGGCGGCGGCGGCGCTGAAGCCTTGAACGGCGAGCGCCGCCCCGACCGATCGGGCATAAAGCTGGAATTCCAGGCTGGTCGGGTCGCCGCCGGGGGCCGGCAGAACCGCTACCGCGCCGCGCTCGATTGGTTGATCGAGGTGAAACCGCGTCACCCGCACCGGGTTCGCGGTCGTGCATCCACCCAACAGCGCCGCCAGCGCCATCCATCCCGCCACCTGCCGCATCACCTGCTCCCTCATGCCCGACGATCGATTCCGCTGGCACAACGTTTAGCGGGGCCGCGCAGTTTCGCACACGGGTTTTGCTTGACTATTGTCGGGCTCGCCCCTAGGCGCAGCGCCTTTCCAGCAGCCCTCAAACACGAAGCGAATCACGCAATGAAGATCCGCAATTCCCTGAAGTCGCTCAAGGACCGGCACCGCGATAACCGCGTGATCCGCCGCCGTGGCCGCACTTATGTGATCAACAAGACGCAGCGCCGGTTCAAGGCCCGCCAGGGCTGAAGCCCGTGGCCGCCCGGCCGGCCGCCGTCATTTTCGACGTCGGCAATGTCCTGTACGATTGGAACCCGCGGTTCCTTTACGAGCGCCTGATCGACGATGATCGGGCGCTCGACGCGTTCCTGCGCGACGTGTGTACCAAGGACTGGCATTTCCAGCACGACGCCGGGCGCCCCTTCGCGGAGACGTCCGCCGAGCTGACGGCGCGATATCCCGAGCACGCGGCGCTGATCGCCTTGTGGGGGCCGCGCTTCAACGATCAGTTGGGCGACATGCTGCCGGGGATGCGCGAGCTGGTGCTTGACCTGGATGCGGCGGGCGTGCCGCTGTTCGCGATCACCAATTTCAGCCATGAATTCTGGCCCCCGTTTCGCACGCGCGAGGCCGAGCTTTTTGACCGGTTTCGCGATATCGTTGTCTCGGGCGAGGAGCGGCTGGTGAAGCCCGATCGCGCGATCTACATGCTGGCGCTCAAGCGCTTTGGTCTGGCGGGGTCGGACGCGCTCTTCATCGATGACCGGCTCGACAATGTGGAAGCCGCGCGCGCCGCCGGGATGCGCGCGCACCATTTCACTGACGCGAGCGCCCTGCGCGCCGAGCTGGCGGCGTTGCAGCTGCTCGCCTGATCTCTGCGCGAGCCTTCTCGCCTCTATTGCATCGCGTCCCCTGATCGCCGACTTTCGGGCGCCGGCCTGTCCGCTTGCCGCTTGCTTCGCCGGCCGACGGGAGAAGATTATGACCGAGCTCAAGGTCGCGCTCGCCATTATTCTGGCCGCCACGCCGTTCAGCCTCGCCGCTCAGGGGAAACCGCAAAAGATGCCCGCACCCATCGTCTATTTCGATATCGCCGGCCCCGCCGATACGAAGCAGGCCGCCTTTTATGAAGCCGTATTCGGCTGGACCGCGGGGCCGGGCGGGGTGGTCTCGGTGCCGGTCAGCGGGCCTCGGCTGTCGGGAACGCTGCGCACCGATCCGGCACAGAAGGTGATCTATATCGGCGTGCCCGACGTTACCGCGACGCTGAACGAGATCGTCGCGCATGGTGGCAAGGTGGTCGCGCCGCGCTTCGAGGTGAAGGGGGTCGTCGTGCTCGGCTTGTTCACCGATCCCGCCGGCAACGCGATGGGTTTGGTGGAACTCACCGCCGATGGAAAGACCAAGGTGCCTTGAGCGCCAAGGGCGTCAATGCCCATAGCCCTTCAGCTCGTCGCCGATGATCCGCACGACATGCAGCACATTGGTCGAGCCCGGAGTGCGGAATGGCACGCCCGCCATCACCACGACCCGGTCGCCCGCGCCGGCGATCTGGTGGCGTAGCGCCATACGCTTGGCCTTGGCGACCATCTCCTCGAACGATTCCACATCGCGCGTGTGGACTGCATAGGTGCCCCACAGCAGGCCCAGCCGCCGGGCGGTTTCCATCTTGGGGGTCAGCACCAGGATCGGCACGCCCGGTCGCTCACGTGCTACCCGTCGCGCGGTCGATCCCGAAACAGTGAAGCAGATGATCGCCTTGGCGGAGACGGTGTTGGCGATGTTCTTCGCCGCTTCGGCCAGCGCGTCGGCGGTGGTGGGATCCGGCCGCAGGATGGTGAAGTGAACCCGCTCGCCGTGCATCGGATCGGCTTCGACCGCTTCCGAAATCGCGTTCATCATCGCGACCGACTCTGTCGGCCAGGCGCCGGCCGCGCTCTCGGCCGAGAGCATGATCGCGTCGGCGCCGTCATAGACAGCGGTCGCCACGTCCGACACTTCGGCGCGGGTCGGGGTGGGGGCGGTGATCATCGATTCGAGCATCTGCGTCGCGACCACCACCGGCCGCCCTTGGCGCCGCGCGACCTCGACGATGCGCTTCTGGAGTGGCGGCACCGATTGCGGCGGCAGCTCGACGCCTAGATCGCCACGCGCGACCATCACCCCGTCGCACTGCTCGACGATTTCCTCCAGCCGGTCGAGCGCGGCGGGCTTTTCGATCTTGGCGAGGAGCGCCGCGCGGCCCTGGATCAGCCGGCGGGCGTCGGCCAGGTCATCGGGGCGCTGGACGAAGGACAAAGCGATCCAGTCCACGCCCTGATCGAGCGCGAAATGCAGATCGGACACGTCCTTTTCGGTGAGCGCCGCCATCGGCAGGATCACGTCGGGGACGTTGAGCCCCTTGTTGTTCGACAGCGGTCCGCCAACCTCGACTTGTGTCTCGATGCGATCGGCTTCGTGTTCCAACACGCGCAGCACCAGTTTGCCATCGTCGAGCAGCAGCCGCGCGCCGGGCTCGATCGCCTCGAAAATTTCACGGTGGGGCAGCTCGACGCGCTCAACGGTGCCCGGCGTCGCGTCGCGGTCGAGCGTGAAGCGCTGACCCGTCACCAGCTGCACCTTGCCGCCATCGAAGCGGCCGACGCGCAGCTTGGGGCCTTGCAGATCGGCGAGGATCGTCGTTGGCCGCCCGGTCCGCTTTTCGAGCGCGCGAATGGTTTCGATCAGCGGGATTTTGCTCGCCTGGTCGCCATGGCTCATATTGACGCGGAAGGCGTCGGCGCCGGCGCGGGCGAGGCGCTCGATCATCTCGGCGGTGCTGCTCGCGGGGCCGAGGGTTGCGAGGACGCGCACCTTGCGCAGGCGGGGGGCGATGGTTTTGCTCATTATGTCCTCGCTGGCCTTGGCTGGCCCCTCGTCTAATGCCTATCTCGCGCGGCTCAAGGAGGAATAGATGAGCGATATCGATGCGATCGACGATCAGGTGGCGGCCGCCGCCTTCCGCCGGCTGGTCCGGCACCTGCGCCACCGGCATGATGCACAGAATGTCGATTTGATGGGGCTGGCGGGATTCTGCCGCAATTGCCTGGGTGATTGGGTGGCCGAGGCAAGCGACGGCGCGCTCACCCGTGAGGAAGGCCGCGCGGCGGTTTACGGGATGTCCTACGCCGAGTGGAAGGCGCGCTTCCAGACCGAGGCGAGCGCGGAACAGCTCGCACGGATGCAGGAAAGCGTTGCGAAAAACCAATAAGCGCCTGCTTGCCGCGTCGCGCGGTGGGGTTATCCTTCCTGCTTGAATAACAAGGGGGGACGCCATGAAGACCATCATCGCCGCGCTGCTGCTGGCCGCTGCGCCCGCCGCGCTCGCTCAGAGCGCGCCCGCGCCCAAGCGGGCCACGTACATCCACGCCGGCACCCTGCTCGCCCGTCCGGGGGAGCCCGCGCGGCGGCAGGTGACGGTGGTGATACGCGACGGCAAGGTGGCCGAGGTGCGCGACGGTTTCGTGGCGCCCGAGGCGGGGGCGACGTTGGTCGATCTGAAGGACAAGTTTGTCCTCCCCGGGCTGATCGACCTTCACGTTCATAGCTGGGGCATTGGCGGCGACCCGTTGCGTGAGCGGTTGGGCGCGCTCAACCGGGACGGCTATGACGAGATGGTGGAGGCGCAGAAGAATCTGCGCGCCGATCTCGAAGCCGGCTTCACCACCATCCGTGATCTGGGCGGCGATCCGCGCGGGGTGCGCGCGCTGCGTGACGCGGTCGCGCGCGGCGAGATCGAAGGGCCGACGATCGTCAACGCCGGTCGGATGATCTCGGTAACGGGCGGGCATGGCGACGGCACTAATGGGCTAGCGGAGGAGTTCGCCGACGCGGTCCATGCCCACCAGATCAATACCTGCGATGGGCCGGACGATTGCCGCCGCGCGGTGCGACAACAGATCGGGCTGGGCGCGCAGGTGATCAAATTCGCCGCGACCGGGGGCGTGCTTTCCAACGTGGCTGGCGGGCTGGGGCGGCAAATGACGCCCGAGGAAATGCGCGCGATCATCGAAACCGCGCACAGCTTCGGCCGCAAGGTGGCGGCGCACAGCCATGCGGCGGAAGGGACCAAGGCCGCGCTCGAAGCCGGCGTCGACACGATCGAGCATGGCAGCTTCCTCGACGACGCGGCAATTGCCTTGTTCAAGGCCAAGGGCGCTTATCTGGTGCCGACGATGATCGCGCCTGTCTCGGCGCTGGAACAGGCGCGCGCCGGTGCCTTGCCCGCCGCGACGATCCCGAAGGCGGAAGCGGCAGCAGCGGCGGCGTTCGAAAGCCACAAGAAGGCGATCGCGGCCGGCGTGAAGATCGCATTCGGCACCGATACCGGCGTCTCGAAGCACGGCGACAACGCGCGTGAATTCGCGCTGATGGTCCGCGCCGGCATGACCCCCGCCGCCGCGATCCGCGCGGCCACCCTCACCGCCGCCGAGGCGCTGGGGCGCGAGGGCGAGCTCGGCAGCATCGAGCCGGGGAAGGCCGCCGATATCATCGCGGTGGCGGGCGATCCGACGCAGGACGTGGCGCGGTTGCGCGGCGTCGAGTTCGTGATGCACGCTGGCACGGTGGTGAAGGCGGGCGGCAAGCGCGCGGCGTTTCCAGCCGAGTGAGCCCGGTTGCTGGGGTGAGGACGGAATGACAAGAACTATTGGTCGGGCGATTCTGGCAGGTGCCGCGTTGTTGGCGATCGGTGCCGTCCCTGGGTTCGCCGCGCCGCAGCGCTGGCCTTCGGCGATCACTACCGAGCCGGCGGCTGATCGCGCGCATCCTGCCCGAATCGAGGTGCTGCGGATCCCCAGCGGTGAGGCGACGATGAACGGCATTGCTTATGTGCCAGCCGGCGCGGGGCCGCATCCGCTGTTCGTTTTGCTCCATGGCTTACCGGGGAATGAGCGTAGTTTCGATCTGGCGCAGACTCTGCGCCGCGCCGGCTGGACCGTGGTGATGGTCCATTATCGCGGCGCCTGGGGCAGCCAAGGGCAGTTTTCTTTCCAGCACTGCCTGGAGGATGCCCGCGCCACGCTCGCCTATGTGCGCGATACCGCCACTGCCGCGAAGCTGGGCGCCGACCCGAAGCGCGTCGTGCTCGGCGGGCACAGCATGGGCGGCTGGGTGACGGCGATGACGCTTGCCGACGATCCGGGGCTGCTGGGGGGCGTGATCATCTCGGCCGGCGACTTCGGCGCGATCGGGGCGCGGGCGCGAACGGCACGCGCGCAGGTCGTGGCCTCAATGGACGATAATCGCGCGCCGCTGGCGGGTGTCACCGGGGAGACGATGGCCGACGAATTGGCCGCCAACGCCGATCGCTGGACCTTTGCCGGTCTGGCGCCAAAGCTGCGCGACCGGCGCTTGCACGTGATGTGGAGCGACGACTTCGTGGCGGAGGACTCGCGCCGCCTGCTGGCGGCGGTGCGCGCGGCGGGCGGCAAGCGGATCACCGAGGATCACGTCGCGACCGATCATGCCTGGTCCGACAAGCGGCTGACGCTGCAGGCGCTGACCCTCAAATGGCTTGCCACGCTGCCGCAATGACGGCGGTTGAGCAGCGCCCTGCTTTCGCCTAGGAGCGCCGCTCAACAACTAGCTGGAGCTACCGAACCCCCATGAGCGATGTTGTCGCCGCCGACGAACTGAGGCTGTTGATCGAGCGCGCCGAGCGGCTGGAAGAGGAAAAGCGCGGTATCGCGGACGACATCAAGGACGTGATGGCCGAGGCCAAGAGCCGTGGCTATGATGTGAAGGCGATCCGCAAGATTATCGCGATCCGCCGCAAGAAGCGCGAGGAGTATCAGGAAGAGGAAGCGATTCTCGATACCTATCTCGCCGCACTCGGCATGAGGTAGGCTGGCCGCTTTCGGCCATAACGCCTGCCCCACAAACGTCAGCCCCGCCGCAGAGAGGATGGCGATGTGACGGAGAGGCGGGCGTTGCCCGCCAATCTCCTCTCTCATGCGCCGTCGTGTGGCTGCCAACCCTTGCGCCACCCGACTTGCCCCTGAGCGCCTCCTTCCGGTAACGGCGCGAGTCACCTCGCGATATCACCCCCGAAGGATCCCATGGCCGGCCATTCCAAGTTCAAGAACATCATGCACCGCAAGGGCGCGCAGGATAAGAAGCGCTCGGCGATGTTTTCCAAGCTCAGCCGCGAAATCACGGTCGCGGCCAAGATGGGCCTGCCCGAGCCCGATATGAACCCGCGCCTGCGCGCGGCGATCAACGCCGCCAAGGCTCAGTCGATGCCCAAGGACAATATCCAGCGCGCGATCGACAAGGCGAGCAAGGGTGATGGCGAGAATTACGAGGAAGTCCGGTACGAAGGCTTCGGCCCCGGCGGCGTGTCGCTGATCATCGAGGCACTGACCGACAATCGTAATCGGACCGCGACCAACGTCCGCACCGCCGTTTCCAAGAATGGCGGTAACCTTGGTGCGAGCGGATCGGTGAGCCACGGCTTCAGCAGGCTTGGGCTGATCACCTACCCGGCGAGCGCCGGCGATGCCGAGCGGTTGTTCGAGGCGGCACTCGAGGCCGGTGCCGACGACGTCACCTCAGGGGACGACGGTCACGAGATCTGGACCTCGATCGAAGCGCTGCACGAAGTCGCGAAGGCGCTCACCCCCGTGCTCGGCGAGCCCGAGGGCGCGAAGCTTGCTTGGCGGCCGGGCACCACCGTGAGTGTCGACGAGGCTGCGGCCGCGCAATTGTTCAAGCTGATCGACACGCTCGACGATGACGATGATGTCCAGCAGGTTTGGGGCAATTACGAAGTGAGCGACGAGGTAATGGCGAAGCTTGGCTAGCCTAGGCGCCACCCGAAACGGCCGCGAAACGCAAGCGCAACATTTTGAAAGTTTGCGTACTTTACGAAAAAATGTTTGCTTTCGCCTAAGCCCGCCCCTTGCAAATTTTCGCTGGCTTTTTCACTTAACGGCTCGCTGAGCAGCTGCAGCAAAGCGCTTGGCGAACTGCGGGGGCGCCACCCCCATATGAGGGGGAAGCGCATGGGGTACGGCCGGCAACTCCTGATGATGGGCGCGTTGATGCTCGCGGCGTGCGGGCAGCGTGGCGGGCCGCCGGCGCCCCCGCCGACCGTTGTCACCGTCGCCACGCCGTTGCAGCGCAATGTCGTCGATTGGGACGAGTATATCGGTCGGTTCGAGGCGCCGCAGGACGTCGAACTGCGCCCGCGCGTCTCCGGCGCAATCGACCAAGTGCTGTTCAGCGACGGGCAGAATGTTCGCCAGGGCCAGGCGCTGTTCGTGATCGATCCGCGCCCTTATCGCGCCACCTTGCAGCAGGCGCGCGCCCAGGTGCTCCGCGCCGAGGCGACGCTCGCCAATGCCCGCACCGAACTCGCCCGGGCGCAAACCCTGCTCGGCGCGCAGGCGATCAGTCGCGAGGAGTTCGAAACGCGCGAGGCCACGGTGCGCACCGCTCAGGCCGATCTGCGCGCAGCGCAGGCGCAAGTGACGAACGCCGCGCTGAATCTCAGCTTCACCACCGTGCGCGCGCCCGTATCGGGCCGGATTTCGGACCGGCGGGTAAGCCGGGGCAATCTGGTGCAGGATGGGCAGACGGTGCTCACGCGGATCGTCTCGATCGACCCGATCTGGTTCACCTTCACGGGTGCGGAGAATTTCTACCTGAAATATCTGCGCCAGGACGCAACCGGGCAGCGCAAGTCGTCGCGCTACGCGCCCAACCCTATCGAGATTCAGCTGGCCGACGAAAGCGGCTATCGCTGGAAAGGGCGGATGGCGTTCGTCGACAACGCGATCGACGCGCAATCGGGCACGATCCGTGCCCATGCCGTTGTGCCAAATCCCACCGGCTTCCTGACGCCCGGGCTTTTCGGCCGCGCCCGCCTGCTTGGTTCCGGCACTTATCACGCCATGCTGGTGCCCGATGAGGCGATCCTGACCGACCAGACGCGCAAGCTCGTCTATGTGCTCACCAAGGACAATAAGGTCGCGCCGCGTCCGGTCGTCACCGGGCCCCCGGTCGAGGGGCTGCGCGTCGTCAAGGAAGGCTTGGGGCCGAACGAGCTGGTAGTGATCAACGGCATCACCCGGCTGCAACCGGGAATGCCCGTTGAACCGCGCCGCACCACGCTCAAGCCGCGCGCCGCGGATACTTCGCCGGTGGCGCAGCCGATCGACGCGCCGCCGCCCGCCGAAGCCAAGGCGGGCTGAAGACCATGCGCTTCCCACATTTCTTCATCGATCGCCCGATCTTCGCCGCGGTCTTGTCGATCCTGATCATCGTGTTCGGCGCGGTTGCTTATCCGATCCTGCCGGTCGCCCAATATCCGGAAATCGCACCGCCAACGGTGGTGGTAAACGCGACCTACCCGGGCGCGACCGCTGAAACGCTGGCGGAAACGGTCGCGGCGCCGCTGGAAGAGTCGATCAACGGCGTCGAGAAGATGATCTACATGTCATCCTCGGCCACCGGGGACGGCTCGCTCGCGATCACGATTACATTCGCGCAGGGCACCAATGTCGATCAGGCGCAGGTGCTGGTACAGAACCGCGTCTCCGAAGCCGAGCCGCGCCTGCCCGAGGAAGTGCGCCAGATCGGCGTAACGGTGCGCAAGAATTCGCCCGACATCCTGCTTTGCTCGACGCTCTATTCGCCGGACAAGAGTCTTAGCCAGCAATATATCTCCAACTATGTCACCACCCAGTTGCTCGATCGGCTGGCGCGTATCCAGGGCGTGGGCGGCGCGCGCATCTTTGGCGGGCGTGACTATAATATGCGCGTCTGGATCAACCCCGATCTCGCCGCCGCGCGCAACCTGACGGTTGACGAAATCGTGTCGGCGGTGCGCGGGCAGAATGCGCAGGTCGCGGTCGGCTCGGTCGGCCAGCCGCCATTCAATCGCGGCGGCACCGCCTTTCAGCTGGGCGTAACGACCAAGGGGCGGCTGACGACGCCCGAGGAATTCGGCGATATCATCATCAAGGGCGATGATCAGGGCCGGCTGACGCGAATTCGCGACGTAGCGCGGGTCGAACTCGGTGCGCAGGATTATTCGATCAACCCCTTCTTCTCCAATCAGGAAACCACCGCGGTTTGCATCACCCAGCTGCCGGGATCGAATGCGCTGCAGACCGCCGATCTGGTCAAGCAGGAGCTGGCGACCAGCGCCAAGAACTTCCCAGTGGGGCTCGCCTATCAGATCCCCTATAACCCGACCGAGTTCATTCAGGCATCGATCGAGGCGGTGCAGCACACCCTGTTCGAGGCGCTGTTCCTGGTTGCCTTCGTCGTGCTGCTGTTCTTGCAGAGTTGGCGCGCGGCGCTGATCCCGATCATCGCGATCCCCGTGTCGCTGATCGGCTCGTTCGCAATGCTCGCGGCGTTTGGCTTTTCGATCAACAATCTGTCGCTGTTCGGCATGGTGCTGGCGATCGGCATCGTCGTCGATGACGCGATCGTTGTCGTCGAGAATATCGAGCGGTTGATGGAGGAGAAGGGCCTCAGCCCGCGCGAGGCCGCGCACGAGACGATGGACGAGGTTTCGGGCGCGCTGGTCGCGATCGCGCTGGTGCTGTGCGGGGTGTTCATCCCGACGAGCTTCATTCCGGGCATTTCGGGGCAATTCTATCAGCAATTCGCGCTGACGATCGTCTCGGCGACGGCGATTTCGGCATTCGTTTCGCTCACGCTCTCGCCAGCGATCGCCGCGCTGCTGTTGAAGCCCAAGGCGCATGGGGAGCCCGCGCCTGGTCTGCGCGGGCTGCCGGCGCGCTTCGCCCGCGGGTTCAATCGCGGCTTTGATCGGCTCGGGGAGCGTTACGGCAAGTTCACCGCTCGCGCGGTGCGCGCATTGGGGTTGATCGTGATCGTTTACGCCGGACTGATCGCGCTCGCCGGCTGGCGTTTCACGGCGACGCCGACCGGCTTCATCCCGGCGCAGGACCAGGGCTATCTGATCGTCGCAGTGCAGCTGCCGCCAGGCGCGTCGCTCCAGCGCACGACCGAGGTGCTGCACCGCGCCCAGGAACTGGCGCTGAAGAACCCGAATGTGCGCGGCACCGTGGCGTTCGCCGGGCTCGACGGGGCGACGCTGACCAACGCACCCAACGCGGCGGCGATGTTCGTGCCACTGAAACCCTTCGAGGATCGCCTTTCGGCCGATGCGGTCGCCAACCAGCTGCGCCAGGCCTTCGCGCCGATCACCGATGGTGTGATGCTCGTCATCCCGCCGCCGCCGGTGCGCGGCATCGGCACGGGCGGCGGCTGGAAGATGCTGATCGAGGATCGCCAGAACCAGGGCTATCAGCTGCTCGAACAGGTCGCGTTCGGGATGATGATCAAGGCGAACCAGGCGCCGGGGATCACCGCCGCCTTCACCACCTTCAACGCGCGCACCCCGCGCCTCAAGGCCGATATCGACCGCGAGCGCGCCGAACAACTGGGCGTGCCGGTCGCTAATGTCTTCGCGACCCTCGGCACCTATCTCGGCTCGTCCTATATCAACGACTTCAACTTCCTCGGCCGCACCTACCGCGTCACCGCCCAGGCCGACGCGCCCTATCGCGACGAAGTCTCCGATATCGGCCGGCTGCGGACGCGATCGAGTTCGGGGCAGACGGTGCCGCTCGACGCGGTGATGTCGCTCAAGACCGAGACCGGGCCGTACCGCGTGGTGCGCTACAATCTCTACCCCTCGGCCGAGCTGCAGGGCGATACCGTGCCCGGTTATAGCTCGGGCCAGTCGCTCGCGACAATGGCGCGGCTCGCGCGCGAGACGTTGCCGGCGGGGATGAGCTATGAATGGACCGAGCTCGCCTATCAGCAGGAGCGCGCGGGCAATACCGGCACGATCGTGTTCGGGCTCGCGGTGCTGTTCGTCTTCCTGCTGCTCGCTGCCAATTATGAAAGCCTGGTGCTGCCGTTCGCGGTGATCCTGATCGTGCCGATGTGCCTGCTGGCCGCGATCCTGGGTGTGAACCTGATGGGGATGGACAATAACATCCTCACCCAGATCGGGTTGGTCGTGCTCATCGGTCTCGCCGCGAAGAACGCGATTCTGATCGTCGAGTTCGCCAAGGCCAACGAGGACGCGGGCATGAAGCTGCGCGAGGCCGCCCAGCACGCCGCCGCGCAACGCTTGCGGCCAATCCTGATGACCTCGATCGCGTTCATCCTGGGTACGCTGCCGCTGGTGATCGGCTCGGGCCCGGGCGCCGAGATGCGTCGCGCGCTCGGTGTTGCGGTGTTCTTCGGGATGATCGGGGTGACGACCTTCGGGTTGTTGTTCACGCCTGCCTTCTATGTCATCAGCCGCAATTTGGGCGACCGGGCGAGCGGTTTCTTCCGCCGCCGCAAACCGGGCGATACGCCGCCGCCCGCATCGCACGAGCCGCAGCCGGAGCCCGCCGAATGAGCCGCGCCCTTCGCCTCGCGCCGCTCGCCGCCGCGCTCCTTTCGGGCTGCGTCGTCGGCCCGAATTATGTGAAGCCTGCCGCGCCGCTGCCAAGTGACGCCAAGCTGCGCGAGGTGGAGCTGACCGCGCAAAGGCGGGTGAGCGCGGAGAAGCTGCCCGAGAAATGGTGGCAGCTCTACCGCGATGCGGTGCTCGATCGGCTGGTGACCGACGCGCTCACGCACAATACCGACATCCGCGTCGCCGCCGCGAACCTTCAGCGCGCGCGCGCGGTACTCGCCGAGCAGCGCGGGGCGCGGCTGCCCACCTTTACCCCGAGCGGACAATACAGCCGGCAGCAGGGCAACAGCGCCAATGCCGCCGCCTTTGGCGGCACCGGTGGTGCGGCACGTACCTTCCAGTTCGATCTGTTCCAACTGGGGATCGACGCTTCCTACGAGGTCGATCTGTTTGGCGGGGTAACGCGCGCGATCCAGGCCGGGCGCGGCGATGTCGAGGCGTCGGTGGCGCAGCTCGACGCGGCTCGGGTGGCGGTCGCGGCGGAGACGGCGCGCAGCTATGCCGCCGCATGCGCCAATGCCCAGCAATTGGCGGTCGCGCGTGAAACGGTGCGGTTACAACGCGAAACGCTTGGGCTGACCCGCCGCAGCTTCGACGCCGGGCGTGGCACCCAGCGCGACGTGCAGCAGCAGGAAGTGCTCGTCGCCCAGGTGGAAGCACAGCTGCCGGGGTTGGAGGCGGAGCGCCGCGCCGCGCTCTACGCGCTGGCGACGCTCACCGGACGCCCGGCCGAACAAGTGGATGCCGAGGCCGATCGCTGCACGGCGGTGCCCCAGCTCGATCAGCCGCTGCCGGCGGGCGACGGCGCCGCGCTCATCGCGCGCCGGCCGGACGTGCGCGCCGCCGAACGCACCCTCGCCGCTGATACCGCGCGGATCGGGGTGGCGGTCGCGGACCTCTATCCCTCGATCAGCCTGCTGGGCCGCATCGGGCTCAACGCGACGCGCGGCAGCCAATTGTTCAAGGGCACCTCGGTCAATTATTCGATCGGGCCGCTGATCCAGTGGAATTTCCCGAACCAGACGGTCGCGCGTGCGCGGGTGCGGCAGGCGCGCGCCCAGGCCGAGGCGTCGCTCGCGCGGTTCGACGCGGCGGTGCTCGCGGCCTTGAACGAGACCGAGCAGGCGCTCGCCCGCTACGCCGGCGCGCTCGACCAGCGCGAGGTGCTGGCGCGCGCCGAGACGGCGAGTACCGAGGCGGCGCGGATCAGCCGCCTGCGCTTCCAGAGCGGCCTCGATAGTTCGCTCCAGCTGATCCAGGCCGAGCGAGACCTGGCGAACGCCCGCACCGCCCGCGCCCAGGCGGAAGCTTCGGTGGCGGAGGCGCAAGTATCGCTGTTCCGCGCGCTCGGCGGCGGCTGGGAGGGGGCGCCCGAGGTGACGCGGCGGCCGCCGGGGAGTCCGTAAGCGCAGCCATTCCTGGCTAGCGGAAGAAGCGGAACCCCGGGTCAAGCCCGAGGTGACGGCTCGTTATATGCTTCACCCGGCTCTGCGGCCAGCGCCCCTAAACGATCAGCGAAATGGCGTTGCCGAAATTGTGCAGCAGAACCGGCAGCACCAGGCTTTGCGTCCGCAGCGCAAGCCACACCGCGAGCAGCGCCGGCAGCCCGGTGACCAGCACGACCAATGGCTCGAACTGAAAGCCGCTCGCGCCATAGCCAAAGCCATGGGCGAGGCCGAACGCCAGGCACGAGAGCAAGGCGCTCCAGGACCAGTCAACCCCGAACAGTCGCAGCCGGCCGGTGAACGCCTGCCCCAGAGCATAGAGCAGCAGGCCGCGATAAAAGGGCTCCTCTTCCAGTCCCGGCAGCGTCAGTTGAAAGCCAATATCCTCGCCGCTCGCCGGCTCTCCGCCAAAGGCGAGCGCGAGCAGCAGGAAAAAGCCCGCATAGAGCGCGATAACCGGCGCCGCCGCGCGCAGGCTGCCGGGCGCCTGGCGGAGCGTCAGCCCAATGCGGCGCCAGCCAAAAAGAGGAAGCGCCGCGATCGCGAGCGTCGCCGCCAGGGCGAGCAATTTGCCCTGCCAATTCTTCTCACCTCCCAACAGATCGGGCAGCAGCCCGTAAAAGCGGGTGAGGCAGGCATCGTTCACCGCGACGAGCACCAGCGCGCCGATGAGCCAGCTCGCCCGCAAGTGTCGGCGGTCGGCGATGCCAATAACGACACCGATCGCGAGAAGAATTGCGAGGGTGCCCGTAAGCCCGATCAGGCCGCTATAATGAATTGCCATGCGACAACGTTACTAGCCTGCAATTCTCCGTTCCAGCCAAACCGCCGCTTCATCCGGGCTCTTCTTGTCCACATCCCGATCGACCAGCAGATTCGCCTCGCGCATCGCCTCCACGGGAATCGCGCCGATCAGCCCCTTCAGCGCCCCCACGAACCGCGCGTCACCTGCATGAGCGCGCGATACCAGCAGCACCGCGTCGTAGCCCGGGATCGCGCCCTTGGGGTCGCTCAGCACGGTCAGCTTCTGCGCGGCGATGCGGCCGTCGGAGGAGAAGGCGGTGATCACGTCGGCCTCGCCGCTCGCCACCGCGCGGTACATGAAAGTGGGGGCATAGGCCTGCGCCTTGCGGAAATGCAGCGGATAGGCACGCTGCACCGCCGCCCATTCTGGGCGCTCCAGAAATTCTAGGTCCGAACCGAGCTTCAGCGCCGGCGCCTGTGCCACGAGATCGTCGAGGCTCTTCAACCCGCGCTTGGCGGCGACATCACCCCGCAGCGCGAAGGCATAGGCATTCTCGAACCCCAGCGCGCCGAGCAGCCGCACGCCGTGGGTCCGTGCTACCCAATCGCCCACCTGTCGCACGATCTCGGCCCGGGCGGGCACGTCCTGGCGCTTCATCTCGTTGGTGAAGATCGTGCCCGAATAATCGACATAGACGTCGATATCGCCGCCGGCGAGCGCGCCGAACACCACCGCCGATCCCAGCCCCTCGCGGTAGCGCACCTGATAACCCGCGCGCTCGAGCCGGTGGCCGATGACGCGCGCGAGGATATATTGCTCACCAAAGCCCTTGGCACCCACGGTCACGCTCGGGCGGCTGCTTGGCATCGCGGGCGCGAGCGCGGCGAGCACGCCCGCCGCCAGCACCACCACCGCCACAATCGCACGCACACGCTTGCGCTCGGCGATGCCATATTCGACCATGCCGAGCAGCGCGTCGACGGCCAGTGCCAGCCCCGCCGCGGCGAGGCAGCCGGCGAGCACCAGCGCCCAATTCTGCGTCTGCAGCCCGGCGAAGATCATGTCGCCAAGCGAGGGCTGGCCGACGGTGGTGGAAAGCGTCGCGGCGCCGATCGTCCAGACGGCGGCGGTGCGTATCCCCGCCATCAGCACCGGGGAGACGAGCGGCGCCTCGATCAGCAGCAGCTTCTGCCACGCGGTCATCCCGACGCCGTCCGCCGCCTCGATCACCGCCGGATCGAGCCCGTTGAGGCCGGTTACGGTGTTCCGCAGGATCGGCAGCACGGCATAGAGCGTGAGCGCCATCACCGAAGGCAGGAAACCGAGCGCCGGAAACCCGCCGCCCACCGCCGCCGACAGGCTCAGCAACAGCGGATAGAACAGCGCGAGCAGCGCGAGGCTGGGGATCGTCTGCACGAGGCTCGCGAAGCCGAGCGCCGCGCGCGCCACCGCCGGCCGCCGCGCCGACCAGATGGCGAGCGGTAGGCTGATCACCAGCCCCAGCGCGATGGCGCTCGCCGCGAGCAGCAGATGCGCGGCGAGCAGGTCTGGCACGCGCTTCAGCGCCTCCAGGAACGGGCTCATGCCGGGCGCTCCAGCGCGCGCAAAGCGCTGGCCTGTTCGCGCGGTACGGCGACCAGCGCTCGCGCCTCGGCAGAGCCTTCGCCCGCGATCAGCGCGCGCGGGCTCGCGTCGGTGACGATCCGGCCCGCCGCCATCACCAGCACCCGGTCGACGAGCAGCAGCGCCTCGGCCATGTCGTGCGTCACCATGATCGTGGTGAGGTCCAGCCGATCGTGCAGCGCCCGGATCGCCTTGCCCAGGCTGTCGCGCGTGATCGGATCGAGCGCGCCGAACGGTTCATCCATCAGCAGCAGCCCCGGCTCGGTCGCGAGCGCGCGCGCGACGCCGATGCGCTGGCGCTGGCCGCCCGAGAGTTCGTCGGGAAAGCGCTTGGCGAATTCGCGCGGCAGCTCGACCAGATCGAGCAGTTCGTCGATCCGCGCGCCATGGTTCTTCAGCCTCGCCAGCCGCCGCCCGATCGCGATGTTTTCGCCCACCGTGAAGTGCGGGAACAGGCCGATATTCTGGAAGATATAGCCGATGCCGCGCCGTAGCCGGTGCGCGTCCGCCGCCAGCACGTCGTCGCCATTGATCAGCACCCGGCCCTGGCTGGGCTCGATCAGCCGGTTGATCATCTTGAGCAACGTCGATTTACCCGAGCCCGACGCGCCTACCAACGCCACGAAACTACCCGCCGCGATCTCCAGACTGACGGCGGCCACCGCATCGGTCGCCCCATAGCGCTTGGCGACGGCATCGAAGCGGACGGAAGGGCCGGGCATCGGTGCCGGTGATGCGGGATCGACCGGCGCGCGTCAAATGCTGCTACGCGACGTGCCCGCTTTGCGGCATGAACCGGCAAAGCCGAGTCGAGCGGGAAGGGGCGGGTATGCAGCGCATTTTCATCACCGGGGGCGGATCGGGCATCGGCGCCGCCACCGCCAAGCTGTTCGCCGCGCGCGGGTGGCAGGTGGGGCTGGGCGATGTGAACGAGGCCGGGCTCGCCGCCACCGCCGCCGCCTTGCCCCAGGGCGCGCGCACCTACGGGATCGACGTGCGCGACCGCGAGCCCTTCGCCGCCGCGCTCGCCGATTTCGCGGGCGATGACGGCCGGATCGACGTGATGATGAATAATGCCGGCATCGCCGTCGGTGGTCCGCTCGTCGCCAACAGCTGGCAAGAGATCGACCGTGTCGTCGGCATCAACCTGATGGGCGTCGTCAACGGCGCCAAGCTCGCTTACCCCTTTCTGAAGGCGGCGCAGGGCTGTTTGCTCAACGTATCGTCGGCGGCGGGTATCTATGGCGGGCCGGGCATTGGCATCTATGCCGCGACCAAATTCGCGGTGCGCGGCTTGACCGAGTCGCTCGACGGCGAATGGGCGGGGGAGGGCATTCGCGTGCGTGCGCTGATGCCGAGCTTCATCGACACGCCGCTGCTCGAAGCAGGCATCGCCGGCACCAATTACAGCGTGCGCCAGACGGTGACCGCGGGGGGTCTGGAGATCACGCCGGTGGCGCAGGTCGCCGAGGCGGCTTGGGCGGCGGTGCATGGCACCCGGCTCCATACGCCCGTGGGCAAGACCGCGAAGCGCCTGGCCTTCGCGGCGCGCTGGATGCCGGGCGCTTTGCGCCGGCAAATGGGGCGGCGAGGGCTGGCGCGATAAAAAACCTCCCCGGCGCGGACGCCGGGGAGGCCAAGGCCTTGCTCGCGCGGCGCGCGCTTAAAAGCGCACGGTTGCCGAGGCGCGGAAGTTGCGGCCGAGAATGCCGTCGAAATAGGTCACCGTGCCGCCGCCCGCAGGGGTGGGGAACGGCGTCTTCTCGTCGAGCAGGTTGTTGATCACGAAGCGCAGCGTGAAGCGCTTGGTGACATCGGCTGAAAGCGTGGTGTTGAAGAAGCTCACCGAGCCGACATTGGGGAAGTCCCGGTTGGTGATCGGCTCGTCGGGGTTTACCCGGGTCGGGCCGAAATACTGCCATTGCCAAGCCCAGCTGAAGCCGGGCGTGGTGTAATAGAGATTGGCATTGGCCTTGTGCGGCGAATAACCGATCGAATTGCGTAGCGTCGTCCGGTCGCCTTCACCCACCCGCAGCACCAGCTCATCGGTGTACTGATAATTACCCTGGAACGCGATCCGGCTCTGCGCGCCCAGGAAAGGGGTCGGGATCGAATAGCCCAGGTCGACGATCAGCCCTCGGAAATTCTGGGTCGCGGCGTTGGCGAAGCCGGTGTTGATGAAGGTGATCTGTCCAGCTGCGTTGCGGGTAAAATTGCCGCACAAATTGGTCGGGTAGCTCGCCGAGTCGTAGCAACCTTGCAGCACCTGGGTCGCGTCCAGCGAGGTGATCGCGTTCCGCAGGCGAATGTCGACCCAGTCGACCGTCAGGTTCAGGCGCGGCAGCCAGCGCGGCCGGACGATCGCGCCGAGCACATAGGCATCCGCGGTTTCGTTGCGCAGATTTGTGTTGCCGGCGAGCGTTCCCCGAGTGGTGAAATCGACGATGTTCGACTGGAAGCCGGTGGGCAGCCCCGCTGCCCGGCAATTCGCGGCCCGCTGCGCCGGATTGGGTCCGATATTGATAAAGCGCGAATCGCAGGGGTCGTTCGCGGTGGTGAAAATCTGGCTGGTCGGGTTGAACAATTCGGTGATCGCCGGCGCGCGGACCGATCGGGTATAATTGCCACGGAAGGTGATGCCCGAAATCGGCTCCCACCGCGCGTCGCCGGTATAGGTGAAATCGCCCCCGGCATAGCTGTTCTCGATATAGCGCGCGGCGCCGTGCAGTTCGAGCGAGCGGATGAACGGGATGTTCTGATCATTGCCGATCAACGGCACGCTCAATTCCGCGAACCCTTCGTTGGTGTAGAAGGAACCCCGCACCGGATCGATCGGCACGCTGCGCCCGAACTGGATGCGCTGTCCCGGATTATTGGGATCGGGCTGGCCGAAATAGAAAGCGCCCGGATCGAAATTCGCGCTTTCGTTGCGATGCTCATAGCCGAGCGCGAAGCCGACCGGGCCGCCCCAGATGTTGAACAGATTGCCGGTCAGCGAGGCAGTGACGACCCATTGCTCGTTCACCTGGCGCGGATTGGCGGTGGTCGTGACGTAATCGCGCGCGGCCTGCGAGATTTGCTGGCCGAACGGGTTGATCGGCGCACAGGTGCTGCTGATCGTCGCGATCGGCGCGTTCACCGCGCCGGGGGCGCAGACGATGTTGCCGTTCGCGTCGCGCACCGCGTTGAGCGCGTTCTGGAAATTCTGCTGCACCAGCACACGCTCGCCGCCCTGCGTGGTCGAGCGGCCATAATTGCCGACGACCTGGAACTTCATGTCCTGACCCAGCGCGCGGAACTTGATATCGGTGCCGGCGACGAAACGGTAAAGCTCGACGGTCGACGATCCTGCGCCCGAGATCAGATCGGTATTGGCGCGCCCCAGATAGAAGCGATCGGGGAAATCGGCGGCCGGGTTGTTCGCGAGCGAATTGACGATCGTCGCACGCGCCGCCGGCGATAGAAATGGGTTGTCGACGCTCAGGATGAAATTGCCGTCGGGCGTCCCCGCCGCGTCGAACAGCGCGGTGTTGTACACCGGCTGGTTGCGCAGCTGCTCGCCGCGGCTGTTGGCGTACCAGCCCTCGAAGAACAGTCGCGTATTGTCTGACAGGTCGTAATCGGCGAGCGCGGTGAACAGATAGCGCTTGGTCGGCGCGAGCAGGGTGTTGGGCAGCACGAAGCCGTTGCCGCCGTTGAAGTTGATCAGATTGCCGGTCTGCTGGCCAAATTCGATCGGCACCAGATTGCCTTGCTGATCGAAGGCGAGCGCCTGGCCAGCGCCGTTGGTAACGCTCGGCTGGAACCCGAACTGGCCCACTTGGCCGGGTGAAATAGGGAAGAAATCGGTGACGAGCGGCGCGCCATTCGGATTGAGCGACGGGATGCGGCGATCACCAATATACACGCTGTTGAAGGGCGAACTGCCCGGCAGCGGCGTGGTGAACGAGCTGTTGAGCCGCGAATCGGGCCGGTCCTCGAGCGTCAAGCCGCCCTGCTCGTTATATTCGGCGGCGAAGGTGATGTTGCCACGCCCATCGGCGAAATTGGTGCCGAACAGCCCGCGGATGCGCGCGTCGCTCGCATCGCCGCGCTCGCTGATGCCATATTGGCCATCAAGCACCAGCCCCTTGAACTTGCGCTTGGTGATGATGTTGATCGTGCCGGCGATCGCGTCCGAACCATAGATCGGCGCGCCGCCCACCGCGATGGTTTCGACGCGATCGACGAGCAGCGTGGGGATGACGTTGAAATCGACCTGGATGCCCGAGCCCGTCGGGCCGAAGATCGAGCTGCTGTTCGAGCTGACGAAGCGGCGCCCGTTGACGATGGTGAGCGTGCGCTGGTCGCCCAGGCCGAAGAAGTTGACGAAGTTCTGTCCCGACCCGAACGCGCCGGCCTGGCCACCGGCGCGGCTGCTGCCGGGGACGCCGAACGAGGGCAGGGTGTTCAGCGCGTCGGCGATGTTCGAGAAGCCGCGCTGATCAATATAGGCCGAATCGACCGTGATCGTCGGCTGGCCGCTCTGCAAATTGCGCCGGGCGATGCGCGAGCCGGTGACGACAACGTCATCGGTGTTGCGCGCATCATCGGCGGCCACCGCCGCCTGTTGCTGCGCGGGGCCGCCGACCGCGACCGGATTGTCCGGCTGGGTGTTCCCCGCATCCTGATTGTTGACCTGCGCCGTCGCTGGCACGCCCGCAAGCGTTGCCACGAACGAAACCGACGCGATCAGCGCCGCGCGCATTCTCTTCTGCATTTTCAAACCCCTTATCGTCCCAAACTACGCGTTTTCACGTAATTCACGGTTGGGCCGGCGAGGTCCTTCGTCAACTGCTTAAGTACTATTACGCAGGCGTTTCCGTCACCTACTGTGTCAGTGCTGCAACACACTCATTCCAGGATCGAATCGATTGACTGGGCCAACTCGATGTCCCGCCCGGACAGCCCGCCAGCGTCATGCGTCGTCAGCAAAATCTCCACCCGGTTCCACACGTTCGACCATTCGGGGTGGTGATCGGCCTTCTCCGCGAGCAGCGCGACCCGGACCATGAAGGCGAAGGCTTCGCTGAAATCGGCGAAGCTGCAGGTGCGGCGGATGCCGTCACGTTCCTCGTCATAATCCCAGTCGGGCAATCCATCCAGCGCCTCGGCGCGTTCGGCGTCGCTCAGCCGTTCGATCATCGCTGTGCCTCCCTTGCTCTTGGTGTTCGCCCGTGCCTATCACCGGGCGATGACGGGGCAAGCGCCGACTTTGGATGCAATCGAGGAGCGCGCGCGTGACGTGCTCGCGCGCCTGCCGGCCCCCTTCGCCGCGCATCTTCAAGACATCATTCTGATCGTCGAGGAGTTCGCCGACGATCAGACGCTCGACGCGCTCGGGATCAAGGACCCGTTCGAGCTGACCGGGCTCTATCACGGCCGGCCGGTGGGCGAGAAAGCGCTTGCTTCAGGCGATTTGCCCGATCGCATCCACCTGTATCGCCGACCAATTCTGGATGAGTGGTGCGCGACCGGGGTAACCCTCGACGCGCTGATCACGCATGTCGTGGTGCACGAAGTTGGCCATCATTTCGGCCTGTCCGACGCCGATATGCACGCGCTAGAAGCCTCGGTGGCCGAGGAAGGCGCGTGATCGCCTTCGAGGGCGTTGCCTGCGACCGCGGCGGGCGGCGGCTGTTCTCTGGCGTCAGCTTTTCGGTCGCGGGGGGCGATGCCCTCCTGGTACGCGGCCCCAATGGCGCGGGCAAATCGAGCCTGTTGCGTCTCGCCGCCGGCCTGCTCGCCCCCGCCGAGGGGCGGGTGGTGGGCGAGGGCGCGCGTGGTTGGCTGGGGGAACTGCACGCGCTCGACCCGGAATTGCCGCTCGGCCGCGCGCTCGGCTTCTGGACCGGGCTCGACGGCGCGGGGGTGCGGCTGGCGGCGGCGCTGGACCGCGCGGGGCTCGCCGCGCTCGCCGAGGTGCCGGTGCGATTGCTATCGACCGGGCAACGGCGCCGCGCGGCGCTGGTGCCGTTGCTCGCCGCAGCGCCGCTGGTGTGGTTGCTCGATGAGCCGGCGAGCGGGCTCGATGTCGATGCGGTCGCTCTGCTCGGCCAATTGATCGCCGACCACCGCGCCGGCGGTGGCGCGGTGCTGGTCGCGACCCACCAGCCGATCGACCTGCCGGGTGCCGAGGAGCTGGCGCTGTGATCGCGGCGCTCATCGCCCGCGACCTGCGCCGCGCCTGGGTGGGCGGCGGCGCGGTGCTGCCGATCGCGTTCTTCCTGCTGGTGACGATCCTGTTCCCGTTCGGTGTCGGCCCCGATGCGGCGCTGCTCGGCCGCGTCGCGAGCGGGGTGATCTGGGCAGCGGCTTTGCTCGCGGCGTTGCTCCCGGTCGAGCGGCTGGTCGCGCCCGATCTGGAGGCGGGCGTGCTCGATCAGCTCGCCGTGCGCGGGGTGCCGCTGGTGCTGATCGCCGCCGCCAAGCTCGTCGCGCATTGGCTGAGCTTCGGGCCGCCGTTGATGCTCGCCGCGCTGATCGCGAGCGCGCTGCTCGCGCTGCCGGGCGACCGGCTCGCGGCGGTCGAGCTGGCGCTGGCGGTGGGCACGCCGGGGATGGCGGCGTTGGGCCTCGCGACCGGAGCCTTGGTCGCCGGCCTGCGCGGGGCGGGGGCGGTCGCGGGGCTGGTGATGCTCCCGCTTGGCGTGCCGCTGGTGATCTTCGGCGCGGGCGCGGTCGAGAGCGCGCAGGGGCTCAAGCTGCTGGGGGCGACGACACTCGTGCTGCTCGTCGGCGCGCCGCTGGTTGCGGCGGGGGCGATGAAGATCGCACGGGAGTAGCCGCCGTTACCGCGACCATCTTGCCCAAATCGCGGTGGGCAGCAGCAGGCCGCGCGCTTCCTCGCGCACCACCAGCTCGCCCGCTTCGACCGTGCCGCCCAGCTCCGCGAGGGCCTGGCGCAGTAACTCTTCGAGCGCGAGCGCCGACAGGCGCACCGCATACACCGTCAGGAACAGGAAGCGCGAGCGCTCATCGAGCAGCCGCCGGCAATCGGCGATCAGCGCGGGCAGCCCTTCCTCGAGCTTCCACACCTCGCCCTCCGGCCCGCGACCATATTTGGGCGGATCGAGCAGGATGCCATCATAGCGCCGTCCGCGTCGCCCCTCGCGCGCGACGAACTTGGCGGCATCGTCCACCAGCCAACGGACCGGCGCGTCGCTCATGCCGGAGAGCGCCGCGTTGCCCCGCGCCGCCTCGACCGACTTCTTCGAGGCATCGACATGCACCATCCGCGCGCCCTTGGCGGCGAGCGCCAAAGTGCCGACCCCGGTATAGCCGAACAGGTTGAGGCATTCAGGCGCCTCCACCCCGGCGACGCGCTCGCGCATCCAGCGCCACACCGGCGCCATGTCGGGAAAGAAGCCCAGATGGCGGAACGGCGTCGTTTGCGCGGTAAAGCGCACTTCCTCCCAGCGGAGCGGCCAGCCGGCGCGGGGCACCTCGCGGTTGAATTGCCAGCGGCCACCGCCTTCCTCGTCGGAGCCGGGCAGGAACTCGGCATCCGCGGCCCAATCGGCGCTGGCGGGCGCCCAGAGCGCCTGCGGCTCGGGGCGGATGAAGCGATGGCGGCCATAGCGTTCGAGCTTGCGGCCATGGCCACTGTCGACCAGGCCGTAATCTTCCCATGGCTCGCCGATCAGGGTCTTCAGGCTCATCGCCCTGCATTCTCGCGGACGTGGGCCGTGATTGCGGGCAGCGTTGCCGGCAGCACGGTGTAGCGTTCCGCGCGCTCGAACAGGTTGCCGACCCGGGGAGGCAGGCCGGGGCGAACCCCGGTCGCGCGCTCCACCGCGTCACGGAACTTGGCGGGGTGCGCGGTGGCGAGCGTCACCACCGGCACCTGGGGATCGAGCGCGAGCTGGCGCGCGGCGGCAAGGCCGATCGCGGTATGTGGGTCGATCACCTGGCCGGCCGATTCCTGCGCCCAGCGCATGGCGAGCGCCATGTCGTCGGCGTCGATCCGCGCGCTCGCGAAGATCGGCGGCGGGGTGGGGATCGCTAGCCGACGGGTGCTGGCGAACGCCGCCATCTGCGCGGCGGTGCGGTCGCCGTCGCGCTCGTTCAGATCGAACAGCAGCCGCTCGAAATTGCTCGACACCTGAATGTCCATCGAGGGCGCGGCGGTGGGTGTCACCGAGCCGACCGAATAATCGCCTGTGGACAGTGCGCGGTGGAGGATGTCGTTGACGTTGGTCGCGACAATCAAACGGGCGATCGGCAGCCCCATCCGCGCCGCGACATAGCCCGCGAAAACGTCGCCGAAATTGCCCGTCGGCACCGAAAAGGCGACCGGCCGTTCCGGCGCTCCCAGGCGGACGGCCGCGTAGAAATAATAGACAACCTGCGCCGCCAGCCGCGCCCAATTGATTGAATTGACCGCGCCGAGCCGCAGCCCCGCCAGCTCGGGCGCGGCGAACATCGCCTTCACCAGCGCCTGGGCATCGTCGAAACTGCCCTGGATGGCGATATTGTGGACGTTGGGCGCGAGCACCGTCGTCATTTGCCGGCGCTGCACATCGCTCACCCGCTCATGCGGATGCAGCATGAAGATCTCGACGCCCGCACGCCCGGCGAGCGCGTCGATCGCCGCCGATCCGGTATCGCCGCTCGTCGCCCCGATCACCGTGAGCGGTGCCTCGCCTTCGCACAGAAAGCGTTCGAACAGCAGCCCTAGCAGTTGCAACGCCACATCCTTGAAGGCGAGCGTCGGGCCGTGGAACAGTTCGAGCAGCCAATGGCGCGCGTCGAGCTGGACGAGCGGTGTCACCGCGGCATGGGCGAAGCGACCATAGGCGGCCTCGGTCAGGGCGCGCAGCGTCGCGGGATCGAGTACGCCCGCCGCGAACGGCGCCAGCACTCGGGTGGCGGTTTCGGCATAGCTCAAGCCCTGAAGCCCGGAGATCTCTGCGCGCGACAGGCTTGGCCATGCCGCCGGCAGGTAAAGCCCCCCATCCCGAGCAAGTCCGGCGAGCGTCGCTTCTCGAAAGTCGAGCGCGGGGGCAGCCCCGCGCGTGCTGATATAGCGCATCGTCGCGCGTTTACTGCGGATTGCCCGCTTTGCGCCAGCGCTGTCTGAGCGCCAGCGCGTAGATGGCGAGCGCGCTGGTGGCGAAGAGGAACCATTGGACCGCATAGGCCAAGTGATTGTTGGGCAGGCTCGCGGGGTCGGGACGCTTGGGCGCGGCGAGGCCCGGGGCTGGGGCGGCGCTCACGATCATCAGGCGGAGCGGGGCGCTGGGCGCCAGCCAGCTGCGATTCTGGCGCTCCGGCACGATCCAGCCGCGCACCGGGCCACCGCGCCAATCGGGGCGAAACCGCGGATCGGGCGCGGCGCCGACATCGACCGCGAAGCCGCCATCCGGTCCGCCGCAGCGCGCGATGTGGCGGAACCCGGCCGCGCCCGCGCCCTCGGTCTGCCAGCCATTGACCCCGGCGCAGAACGCCTGGGTCTGGCGAAACAGCAGCGCCGCATCCGCGGCGCCGGTGGGGAAGGGGATGGCCGGCAACGCCGCGTTCGCGCGGTAGCGGGCGATCAGCGCTTCCTTTTCGTGGCGCCGCTGAAGCTGCCAGATGCCGAGCGCCAGCATCGTCGCCACCGCCGCCAGCACGATCAGCGTCGCAAGGATCGGTACGCGCCGCGTCATCGGGGACGCCCTTCGCCCGCCGCGTTGCGCAGTTCGAGCGCGAGCATCGCCGCCTTGCTGACCCGTAAGCCAGCGATCACCGCCGCCGCCGTCAAGGGTGCCCAGAGCAACAGATGCAGCCAGAGCGGCGGGTGCAGCGTGAGTTCGACCGTGAGCGCGAGCGCGACGATCACCGTGCCGATGATCAGGGTCAGGAACGCCGCCGGCCCGTCACCCACGTTGAAGGCCGCCCGGTCGAGCCCGCAGCGGGGGCAGATCGGGCGAAAGCGCGTCATCCCCTCGAACAGGCCGGGCGCGCCGCAGCGCGGGCATAGGCCCTTGAGCGCCGTCTCGACGAGCGGCGCGGGCTGGCCCTCAGGCGGTGCCGACACACCAGGGCTCGGGGTGGTGGTCGATCGGGGGGCCTTCCAGACCCGGCGCGGGGAAGCGCGCCTTGAAAGTGAAGGCACGCGCGCTCGGGCCAAATTGGTCGATCAGCCACAGCCGGTGCAGCGCGTCCTCGATCGTCGGTCGCGTGCCAGCGGGCACCCACCACAGCGCCTGATAGGCGCCGGCGAAGGGCTCGAACCAGCCACGCCGCTGCGCCATCACAGCTGTGTGCGCGCTGCGATAGACAAACGCGAACAGCGCCTCGGCATCGGCCCATACCGAAAGATTGACGATCACCTTAGGGTCGGGCGTTGGCCGCAGATCGGTCGCGTCATTACCGCCACCGGTCAGCCGCCAGACAAAGCCAGGGCTCGCCTCGGCCAGCGCGTTGATCCGCTCGAGCTCGGCGAAAAAGCCGGCGACCGCGGGAGTATCGGCCGGCGCGATCAGCCGGCCGATATTCACTTGAGCAAGCTGATAGGCGCTTGCCTCAGCCGGCATGAACCGTCGCGCCCCAGCCGCCCCACACATAGATGGAGACGAACAGGAACAGCCACACCACGTCGACGAAATGCCAATACCACGCCGCCGCCTCGAAGCCGAAATGCTGGCGGGGGGTGAAATGGCCGGCATAGACGCGCGCCAGGCAGACGATCAGGAAGATCGTGCCGATAATCACGTGGAAGCCGTGGAAACCGGTCGCCATGAAGAAGCTGGCGCCATAGTTGAGCCCGGCGAACTTGAACGGCGCCTCGGCATATTCATAGGCCTGGATGGTGCTGAACAGCAGGCCGAGCAGGATCGTGATCCACAGCCCGCGCTTCAGCCCTTCGCGGTCGCCATGGATCAGCGCGTGGTGCGCCCAGGTGACGGTGGTGCCCGAGAGCAGCAGGATCACGGTGTTGAGCAGCGGGAAGCCGAACGCGTCGATCACTTCCAGCCCCTTGGGCGGCCAGCTGCCGGCCAGGTTCTTTACCGTCTCCGGCAACCGCTGCGCGGCGCCTTCCACCCATTCGACGGGTGCGGGGAACAGCGAAAAGTCGAAATAGGCCCAGAACCAGCCCAGGAAGAACATGACTTCGGAGGCGATGAACAGGATCATGCCATAGCGCAGATGCAGCTGCACCACGGGGGTATGATCGCCGCGATGTGCCTCGCGGATCACGTCGCCCCACCACAGGAACATGGTGGCGAGCACGCCCATCAGGCCGACGCCGAACACCGCCGGGCCGATGGCGACCTTATGCATCCACATGATGCCGCCAATCGCGAGCAGCCCCGCCGCCATCGAGCCCATCAGCGGCCAGAAACTGGGCGGAAGAATGTGATAATCGTGGTTCTTGGCGCCTGCCATTCGCGTGTCCCCAATTAAGTCCCTGAATCCGCTCTAGCCGCCGGCCTTCGCGGAATCCACCGGATAGAATGTATAGCTGAGCGTGATCGCCTTCACATCGGTCGCGTCGCTGTCCTTCAGCATCGCGGGGTCGACGAAGAAGATCACGGGCATCCGCACCGTCTCATGCGGCTTCAGCGTTTGCTGGCTGAAGCAGAAGCACTGGATCTTGCTGAAATAGCGGCCCGACTCATCGGGCGTGACATTATAGCTCGCCGAGCCGGTGATCTCGTGGTCGCTGTTGTTGGTCGCGGTGAAGAATGCCATCTGCCGCTCGCCCAGCCGCACCGTCATCGAGCGTTGCTCGGGCGCGAAGCTCCAGGGAAGCTTGGGATTGACGTTCGCGTCGAAATCGACACGCATCGTCGCGTTCACCGCGCCGGGTGCCTGCTTGGCGCGGTTGGTGGTGCCGTTGAGCCCGGTCGCCTCGCAGAAGATGCGATAAAGCGGCACGCTCGCATAGCCCAACCCGGTCATCCCGCACACGGCGAGCCCGGCGAGCAGCGCGGTGCGGAGCTTGCGGTCGATCACCGGCCCATCCCCGCCTTGATCTTGGCGATCGCGATCAGGAAGATGAGGATGGCGAGACCGCCCAACACAATGCCCATCACCCGCGCGCGATCGCGCTGCCGACGGCGGATCAGCTCTTCCGGCGTCTCGGTCATGCGCCCAGCACCAGCTTGTCGACCATCAGCGCGCCGAACAGCATGAAGAGATAGACGATCGAGAAAGCGAACAGCCGCTTTTCGGGACGCATCGTGTCGCTTTCCGCGCGGCGGCGGGTTGCTACCCGCGCGGCGAGGTACGCGAACCAGGCCGTGCCCGCGAGCGCGACCGCGCCGTAGATCGCGCCGGTCAGCCCCAGCACCCAGGGGAGGACCGCGCTCGCCGCCATCGGCAGCGTGTAGAGCCCGATCTGTCGGCGCGTCTCGCGCTCTCCGGCGACGACGGGAAGCATCGGCACCCCGGCGGCGGCGTAATCGGTTTCGACGAACAGCGCGAGCGCCCAGAAATGCGGCGGGGTCCACAGGAAGATCAGCGCGAACAGCAGCACCGGCAGCGGCGCGACCGATCCTGTCGCCGCCGCCCAGCCGATCAGCGGCGGAAAGGCGCCGGCCGCGCCGCCGATCACGATGTTCTGCGGGGTGCGGCGCTTCAGCCACGCCGTATAGACGCCGACATAGAACAGGATCGAGCCCGCCAGGATCGCCGCCGCGAGCCAGTTGAGCGCGAAGCCCATCAATAGCACCGAAAACGCCGACAGGCCGACGCCGAACTGGAGCGCCGCCTCGCGGGTCATGCGCCCAGCGGGGAGCGGCCGACCACGGGTGCGCTTCATCAGCGCGTCGATATCGGCCTCATACCATTGGTTGAGCGCGCCCGCCGCGCCCGCGCCGAGCGCGATGCACAGGATCGCCGTGAAGCCGAGCACCGGGTCGATGCGAACAGGGGCGGCGAGCATCCCGGCGAGGCCGGTAAACACCACCAGGGTCATCACCCGCGGCTTGGTGAGCGCGACGAAATCGCGCCAATCGGCGGGGACGGGGGTGGCAAGGGTAATGCTGGTCATCGCTTATATCGTTTCAGCTGGTGGCAAAACGCCTGGCGGCGGCGGCGGTGTCCCATCCCGCCGCTGCCAGGCGACCCTCCCCCGCTCTCGCGAGGGAGGGGCTGGGATCAGTGGTGCGCGTCCTCGATCACGGGAAGCGTTTCGAACTGGTGGAAGGGCGGCGGGCTGGAGAGCGTCCACTCGAGTGTGGTCGCGCCTTCGCCCCACGGATTGCCTTCCGCCTTCTTGCCCGCGAACAGCGTGTAGAACAGGTTCACGAAGAACACGAGCATGCCGGCGGCCATGATCATATAGCCGTAGGAGGCAACCAGATTATACTGCGCGAACTGGTCGCTATAATCCGGAATGCGGCGCGGCATCCCCTGCAGCCCCAGGAAGTGCATCGGGAAGAACATCACGTTCACGCCGATGAAGAACACCCAGAAGTGCAGCTGGCCAAGGAACTCATTGTACATCCGGCCCGACATCTTGGGCAGCCAGTAGTACATCCCAGCGAACAGCGCGAACACCGCGCCGAGCGACAGCACATAGTGGAAGTGCGCAACGACGTAATAGGTGTCGTGGAGGTTGTCGTCGACGCCGCCATTCGCCAGCACGACGCCGGTGACGCCGCCGACGGTGAACATGAAAATGAAACCGATCGCCCACAGCATCGGCGTCTTGAAGCTGATCGAGCCGCCCCACATTGTCGCGATCCACGAGAAGATCTTGATGCCGGTGGGCACCGCGATCACCATCGTCGCCGCGGTGAAATAGAGCTTCACGTTCACGCTCATGCCCGTGGTGAACATGTGGTGCGCCCACACGATGAAGCCCACCACGCCGATCGCGACCATGGCATAGGCCATGCCGAGATAGCCGAACACGGGCTTCTTCGAGAAAGTGCTGACGATCTGGCTGACGATGCCGAAGCCCGGCAGGATCATGATGTACACTTCGGGGTGGCCGAAGAACCAGAACAGGTGCTGATAGAGCACCGGATCGCCACCGCCCGCCGGATCGAAGAAGGTGGTGCCGAAGTTGCGGTCGGTCAGCAGCATCGTGATCGCGGCGGCGAGCACCGGCAGCGACAGCAGCAGCAGGAACGCCGTCACCAGCACCGACCAGACGAACAGCGGCATCTTGTGCAGCGTCATCCCGGGCGCGCGCATGTTGAAGATGGTGGTGATGAAGTTGATCGCCCCCAGGATCGACGAGGCACCCGCCAGGTGCAGCGAAAGGATCGCCATGTCGACCGCCGGCCCCTGCGAGCCATAGGTGGAGAGCGGCGCATAGACCGTCCAGCCGGTGCCGGCCCCGCCGAAGAAGGGCGAGGCGAGCAGCAGGGCGAACGACGGGATCAGCAGCCAGAAGCTGATGTTGTTCATGCGCGGGAAGGCCATGTCGGGCGCACCGATCATGATCGGCACGAACCAGTTGCCGAAGCCGCCGATGATCGCCGGCATCACCATGAAGAACACCATGATCAGGCCATGCGCGGTGATCAGCACGTTCCACAGGTGCAGCGCCTGATCGAAGCTCGGCGTGCCGCCGAACAGATAGGCCGCCCACCCCGGCAGATACTGGATGCCCGGGTGCGCGAGCTCGGCGCGCATCAGGCCCGAAATCGCCCCGCCGATGATGCCCGCGAAGATCGCGAACATCAGATAGAGCGTGCCGATATCCTTGTGGTTGGTCGACATGAACCAACGCTGGAAGAAGGCCGGCTTGTGATCCGCGTCGTGATGATGCGCGTGATCGTCGCTATGCGCCTGGAAGGCGGATGGGTTGAGAGCGGTATCGGTCATGGCTTACTTTTCCGCAACAGGCGCGGCGGCGTTGGCCGGCGCGGTTTCATTCGTGGGAGCGGGCGCCGCATCGGCGGCGGGCGCCGCGGCCGGGGCTGGCGTCGCCGCTGGAGCCGGAGCCGCGCCGGGCAGCGTGCCGCCCTTGGCGACGACCCAGCGATCGAAGGTCGCGCGGTCAACCGCGACGACGGTGATCGGCATATAGCCGTGGCGCGCGCCGCACAGTTCCGAGCACTGGCCGAAATAGACGCCCGGGCGCTTGATGGTGAAGCTCGTCTCGTTGAGCTTGCCCGGCACCGCGTCGAGCTTCACCCAGAAGGCGGGCATCGCCCAGCTGTGGATCACGTCATTGGCGGTGGTGATCAGGCGGATCGGCGTGTTCACCGGCAGCACGATGCGGTTGTCGGTCGCGAGCAGGCGCGGGCCGTCGGCATCGGTGCGCGCACGCTCACCGGCCGCCACCTCGCCCTTTTCCTTCAGCATGTTCGAGGTGATCTCGAACCCGCCATGATCGGGATATTGATAGCTCCAATACCATTGGTTGCCGATCGCCTTCAGCGTGACGGCATTGGCCGGCGCGGGCTTGAACTGGGCCTGCAGCAGCCCGATCGAGGGCACCGCGATCACGACCAGGATCAGGATCGGCACCACCGTCCACACGACTTCGATCAACGTGTTGTGCGACGTCTTGGAAGCGACCGGGTTGGCGGCGCGGCGATAGCGCACCATCGTGTAGAGCAGCAGCCCCAGCACGAACAGCGAGATGATGGTGATGATCGGTACCAGCAGATCATTGTGCATCCAGGCGGCGAATTCGCCGTTCGGCGTCACCTGCGGCTGGGTGCCGATGCGGCCGTCGACCGGCTGGCCGATCTTGGGATCGATCGCGACCGCCGGGCCGCCATCGACCGCGAGCAGTGGGTCGGTCGGCTGCGCGGCGGCGGGCGCCGGCGCGGGTTGCGCGGTTTGTGCCGAAGGTGCCGCGCTGGGCGCGGGCGCCGCGGTCGTTACCGCCGGCGCGACCCGCGCGGGCGCGGTCGCCTGGCCGACACCGCCAAGCGTAAGCCCGGCGGCCAGCACGGCGGCGGTCAATCCAATCACTCGCCTGGTTTTGAACATTATCGGTCGTCACCCCTTAACACGGCGCGCGGTTCGCCGATTCGGGCGACAGGTACGCGCCAGGGGCGGCCCCCGCCCCTGTAAATGAGTGGCCTATACGCAGCAGGGGCGCTTGCCTCAAGCATAAGCGCGCGCCTTTTTTGGTGGGTTCGGGGGACGACCGAGGCATTTGCGTCGCGCGCGGCGGCGAGCGAGCGCCCTTTACGCCGCCACGCTTTGGCCCCTATCGGCTGGCACAGCCCAAGCGATGGAGACGATGGTGCTGAGCCAAGACGAGGTGCTCGACGAATTCCGCCAGGCGGGCGCGCTGCTCGAAGGGCATTTCATCCTGTCCTCCGGGCTGCGCTCGCCGGTGTTCCTGCAGAAGATGCGCGTGTTCGAGGATCCGGTGCGCACCGAACGCCTGGCGCGCGCGCTTGCGGAGGCCATCCGCACGCGGTTCGGCGCGGTCGATCTCGTCGTTTCGCCGGCGGTGGGCGGAATCATCCCCGGCTATGAGACCGCGCGCGCGCTGGGCTGCCGGGCGCTGTTCGTCGAGCGCGAGGACGGCGAGTTCCAGCTCCGCCGCGGGTTCGAGATCAAGCCCGGCGAGCGGATCGTGATGGTGGAGGACATCGTCACCACCGGGCTCTCCAGCCGCGAGTGCTTGGCGGCGATCCGCCGGCATCCGGGCGAACTGCTCGGCGCGGCGTGCCTGATCGACCGATCGGGCGGCAAGGCCGATGTCGGCGCGCCGCTCGTCAGCCTGTGCCAGCTGGACATTCCCGCTTACCCCGCCGACGCGCTGCCGCCCGAACTCGCCGCGATCCCGGCGGTCAAGCCGGGCAGTCGGGGGCTGGCATGAGCGATCAGCTGCGGCTGGGGGTGAACATCGATCACGTCGCGACGGTGCGCAACGCCCGCGGCGCGCCTTATCCCGATCCGGTGCGTGCGGCGCTGATCGCGGCGGAAGCGGGCGCCGACGGCATCACCGCGCATCTGCGCGAGGATCGCCGCCACATCACCGATGACGACATCGCCCGGCTGTCCCAGGGGCTCGCCATTCCGCTCAATCTGGAAATGGCGGCGACCGACGAGATGCTGGCGATCGCGCTGAAGCACCGCCCCCACGCCGCGTGCATCGTCCCCGAAAAGCGCGAGGAGCGCACCACCGAGGGCGGGCTGGACGCGGCCGGACAGCACAACCGGCTCGCGCCGATGGTCCGCGCGCTAGGTGAGGCGGGGGTGCGGGTGTCGCTGTTCATCGAGCCCGATCCGCGCCAGATCGAAGCCGCGTTCGCGCTCGGCGCGCCGGTGGTGGAGCTGCATACTGGCCGCTATGCCGAGCTTATCGGCGCCGGGCAGGCCGAGGAGTTGAAGCGGCTGAGCGACGCAGCGGCGCTCGGCGCCAAGAACGGGATCGAGGTCCATGCCGGCCACGGGCTGACGCTCGACAATGTCGCGCCCATCGCCGCCATCCCGCAACTGCGCGAGCTGAACATCGGCCATTCGATCATCGCCGACGCGATCTTCGTCGGGCTGGCCGAGGCGGTGCGCCGGATGCGCGCGGCGATGGACGCGGCACGGTGAGCGCCAGGTGATCATCGGCATCGGCTCCGATCTCTGCTCGATCGCGCGCATCCAGGCGTCGCTCGATCGCTTCGGTGCGCGGTTCGAGCAGCGCGTCTTCACCGAGGCCGAGCTGGCCAAGGCCGCCCGTCGTCCGCTCAACCGCGCGGCGACGCTCGCCAAGCGCTTCGCCGCCAAGGAGGCTTTTTCGAAAGCCGTGGGGACCGGATTCAAGCGCGGCGTGTTCATGCGCGACATCGGTGTCGTCAACGCCGCCTCGGGCGCGCCCACGCTCGCGCTGACCGGCGGGGCGAAGGCCAGGCTTGACGCCCTGATGCCGCCGGGGCACGCCCCTCATATTCACTTGACGCTGACCGACGATCACCCCTGGGCGCAAGCCTTCGTGATCATCGAGGCGATCAGAGAGCAGGCGTAATGACCGAGGAAGTGGCATTGGACGGCAGCACCGACGACGCGGCGAAAACCCCCAAGGCCAAGGGCAAGACCGATTGGGGCGCCGAGCTGCGCGGCCTGTTCTGGCTGATCCTGGCGGTGCTCGGCTTCCACAGCCTGATCGCCAAGCCGTTCTACATCCCCAGCGAATCGATGCTCCCCGGGTTGCTGGTCGGCGATCGGCTGGTGGTGACCAAATATCCCTACGGCTATTCCTATATCACCCCTACCTTTCACGTGCTGCCGTTCATGCAAGGGCGGCTGTTCGGCCGCGTGCCCGAGCGCGGCGATGTGGTGATCGTCACCCCGCCGGGCGAGGCGCGCAAGGGCGAGGACTGGATCAAACGCGTGATCGGCCTGCCCGGCGACACGATCGAGGTGCGCGACGGGCTGGTGCTGATCAACGGTACGCCGGTGAAGCGCGGGCCGCTTCATTTCGGTACGATCCGCGATTATGGCGACGCGCTGCAGCCGAGCGAGCCCAAGCCGACCTGCGACGCGAGCGATTACGGCACCGAGGCGCGGGTGAAGGGCGCCGATGGGCGCACCGATTGCCGCCTGCCGCTGATCACCGAGACCTTGCCCAATGGCCGCACCTACGAAACGGTCGAACTGGGTCGCACCCAGGGGGATTATTACGGGCCGGTCAAAGTGCCGGCCGGCCATGTGTTCCTGATGGGGGACAATCGCGATCGCAGCGCCGACAGCCGCTACAGCCTGGAAGGCGGCGGGCTCGGCGGGCCGGTGCCTTGGGAGAATCTGGGCGGGCGCGCCGAATTCGTGACCTTCTCGGTCGATGGCTCGGCCACGTGGAACCCGCTCACCTGGTTCACCCAGTTCCGCGGCGATCGCACCGGCGTGTCGCTTCATGCACCCCGCGAGAAAAATTGAGCGTTAGCGGGGCATGAGCGACGGTAACGACTCCCCCGACACTCTCGTCGAAGGCCCCGGCCCCAACGAACTGCGCGACCCCGAGGTGCGGCGCGAGCTGAAGAAGGCGACCGTCTGGCTGGGGCTCGCGGCGCTGATCGCGCTCGCGGTGCTGTTGGTGCAGCCGCTGCTGATCATCTTCGGTGGGCTGGTCGTGGCCGCCTTGCTCGACGGGGGCGTGCGACTGATCCACCGCGTGGTGAAGATGCCGCGCGGGCTGGCGATCGCGCTGCTGGTGTTCGCGACGATCGGTTTCCTCGGCTTTGTCGGTTACTCGACCGGCGTTCAGGTGTCCGACCAGTTCGCGCAGTTGCGCGCGACGCTGATGGTGCAATGGGGCCGCCTGTCCGCCTTCGCCGCTGAACATGGGATGATGCCCGAGGCCGGCAATGTGAACGATCTCGCCCAGCAGGCGCTGGGATCGGTGGGGCGGGTGACCGGCTTCATCGGCAGCGCGTTCGGCGCGGTCGGCACGTTCGTGATGATCATCGTGATCGGCGTGTTCGTCGCGATCGAACCCAAAATCTATGAGCGCGGCCTGCAGTGGATGGTCCCGCAGGCGAGCCGGCGCGAGTTCGCGGTGACGATCGAGCGGATGGCCAAGACCATGCGCATCCTGCTCGCCGGGCGGCTGCTCGGCATGGTGTTCGAGGGATTGTTTACCTGGGTCGTGCTGCTGATCGGCGGGGTGCCGATGGCGCTGCTGCTCGGCATCATCGCCGGGGTACTGGCGTTCATCCCCAATATCGGCGCGATCGCCACCGGCATCCTGATGGTGGCGGTGGGCTTCAGTGCCGGCACGGATACCGGGCTGTGGGCGCTCGGGACGTACGTGTTCGTGCAGCTGTTCGATGGCTGGGTGGTCCTGCCCTTGGTCGCCCGGCGCACGGTCGATCTGCCGCCGGCGCTGACGCTCAGCTCGCAGATTCTCGCGAGCAGCCTGTTCGGCATCTTGGGGCTGGCGCTCGCCGATCCGATGACGGCGATGATCAAGGTGGCGCTCGAACGCGAATCCGAACGCGCGCAGGACGAGGCGGCGTGAAGCTCGTCCTCTACGATTATTGGCGGTCATCCGCGAGTTACCGGGTGCGGATCGCGCTGGCGCTGAAGGGCGTGGCCTATGAACGGGTGGCGGTGAACCTGCTCGCCGCCGAGCAATTGGCCCCCGAAAACCGCGCGCGCAACCCGCAGGGGCAGGTGCCGACGCTGGCGGTGGACGGCGTGCCGCTGATCCAGAGCCTCGCGATCATCGACTGGCTGGATATGGCCTTTCCCGAGCCCCGCCTGATCCCCGCCGAGCCGCTGCCGCGCGCGCGCGCGCTCGCCCAGGCGCTCATCATCGCCGCCGATACGCACCCGATCGACAATATGCGCGTGCTCAAGCGCCTCGAAAGCCAGTTCGGCGCGGACCAGGCGGCGAAGGACGAATGGTATCGCCACTGGATGCGGCTGGGGCTCGATGCGTTGGAGGCGATGGCCGGCGAGGGCCGCTATCTCGGCGGCGACGCGCCGGGGCTGGCGGACGTGGTGCTGGTGCCGCAACTTTATAACGCCCGCCGCTTCGCGCTCGATCTCGCGCCGTATCCGCGGCTGGTGGCGATCGACGCGGCGCTCGCCGAGCTGCCCGCCTTCGAGGCGGCGCATCCGGACCGGGTGAAGCCGGCGTAACGCCGATCGGCTTCAGGCGAGCTTGGCCACGCGCGCGCCTGGGCGGGCGCCGGTTTTGCCGGCTTGCCAGCCCAGCCAGCTGGTCGCCGCGCCGATCGCGAAGCCGACCGCGATCACCGCCGCGCTCGGCATTCTGCCAAGCAGCGTCAGCAGCGCGAGCACCGGCGGCGCATTCCCCAGAAACGCCATCGCCCCCATCTGTGCCAGGATGAAACCGGCGGCGACCACGAAGGGCTGCGCGCGCGGGCCCACCCGCCAGCGCACCGCGAGGCAGAACAGCAGCGCGCTCAGATCGGCCCACAGGATCGCGCTCAGGATGTGCGGAAAGTCCTGTGGCCCGGCGATGCCGAGCGCCGGCACGACCCCATTCAGCACCCGGCTGAACGGCGATTCCCACAGGATCAACGGCGTCGCGAGCATGTAGCCCGCATGCAGCCAGACTTTGCGGCGGTGGCGCAGCGCGCCGTGAAACAGCACGAGATACGCGCCGACCGCGATCATCAGCCCGATCAGGAACGCGCCGCCATAAAGCGCGCGTACCGGATCGTTGCCCGCGACATAGCTTTTGCTGGTGAAATCGATGATCGCGAACAGCCCGGCGATCAGGAACGGGAAGAGCAACAGGCTCGCCCGCCCGATCGCGTGGTGGAGGCCAAACCAACGCCAGCGCGCGGTCACTCCTTGCGCGGTGACCATCAGAATCCAGAGCCCCGCGGCGACGCCGTGTGCGTGGAAGGGCCAGGGCGCCGTTCCCAGCACCCCGAAATAGCTCGGCCAGAAGCCAAGCAGCGTGACCCCGATCACCAGCAGCATGTAAAGCGGCGCGCGCGCGTACGGCATTTTGACCAGCCCCCCGGTCGGCGGCGTTCGTGCCGCTCGCGCCGAGCATAGCGCAGTTGGGCCGGTTACGGAACCAAGCGCGTCGTCAGGCCGGCTGGGGGCCGTTTTCCGCCAGGATGTGGCTGCACAATTGCGCGGCGGGGCCATCGCCGGGGGTAAGCTGCGCGACCGTCACCCAGCCTTGCGCGCGCATCGCCGCCGCCGCTTCGGGCTCGGTGCCGAGGGGGACGAACAGCCGCCGCCGCTCGGGCACGGCGAGCCCGGCATCGACCAGCGCGTCGGCATAGAGCGAAAAGCCCACCGCCGGTTCTTCGCTGCCATCCTCGTGGAGGATCGTATAGGTGCCGCCGCGCCCGATCTCGCCGCGCACCCCGCCCGCGAACAGCGAGAAGCCGAGCCAGCTCTGATATTCGAAACCGTGGCGCTCGGTCGGGTCGAGTGTGGCGCGGACGCCCACGCCGTCGGCGATCGCCCAGAGCCCATCGAGCCGCGAGCGGAGCGCCCCGCCCGCGTCGAACGCGCACAGCCGGTCATGCGCTTCGGCGAACGGCCCGGCGGCGGCGATCAGCGGCAGATAGCGCGGATCGAGCGCCGCGACGCCGCCCGCATCCTTGGCATCGAGTCGGTCGCGCAGCGCCTCGAGCGTGTCGGGCGCGACCGCCAGCGGCCCGGTGGCGAGCGTATCGACCAGATCGGGCAGGGTGAAATCGATCGACAGATCGCCGATGTCCGCCGCCCGCAGCGCCTCGACCGCGACCAGCACCACCTCGCGCGCCGCCGCCACCGAATCGAGCCCGATCAGCTCGCACCCGATCTGCCGCGCTTCGCGCGCGGGGGCGAGCTCGCTCGCGCGCAGCTTGAGCACCTGGCCCGCATAGCTGAGGCGCACCGGGCGCGGGTGGTGCGCCATCCGCGTCGCGGCGATGCGGCCGACTTGCGCGGTCATGTCCGGCCGGATCGCGAGGGTGCGCTGCGACACCGGATCGACGAAGCGCACCGCGTCGCGCGCCCGCGCCGCTTTCAGCCGGGTGGCGAGCCCCGCCTCGAACTCGGCGCTCGCCGGATCGACGCGCTCATAGCCGTGCGCGAAGGCGGTGCCGAGCAACCGCGCCTCCAGCCGCGCGGCGGCGTCGGCATAAGGGGGCAGCCGATCGTGGAAACCTTCGGGTAACAGGGCCAAGCGCGCGCTCCTCAACGGTCAGGCGGGCCTCGTCGCCGCCCGCCCGCCGCGCGTCAAGCCTTACGCCGGACCCATGCGGAAAGCGCACAGCTTGTTGCCTTCGGGATCGCGGAAATAGGCGCCGTAAAAGGCCTGCGGTCCCTCCGGTCCGCGGAGCCCCGGGGGGCCATCGCAGGTCGCGCCCAGTTCTAGCGCCTTGGCGTGCAAGGCATCGACCTGCGCGCGCTGCTGCATCGGCATGGCGATCATGTTGCCGTTGCCCGGCACCGCCGCTTCGCGATTATGGGGCGTGGTCACCGCGATGCCCGGCGCCCCCCAGCCGGTTCCCCACAGCGTGAACCCGCCCTGCTCCACGGGAAATTCCATCAGTCGCTTGGCGCCAAGCTCGCCGAGCAGCGCGTCGTAGAAGCTGCGGGCCTTCACAATGTCGTTGGTTCCAAGCGTCGCGTAGCCGATCATCGCCTTTTCCTCCGTTGGTGGCCGTCTGTCTCACGCTGGACAGGCCCGCGCAACCCTCGCCTTGCGCCGCTTCGCCGCCTATCTTGCCCAACATGGCGATCACGATCCGCACCAATCTGGCCGAGCCCGATACGGGCCAGGTCTTCGTTCCTCACCGCCCCGAGCGCCCGCCCAAGGTGGAGGGCGGCAAGGCGTTCAAGCTGGTGTCGGACTATAGCCCGGCGGGTGACCAGCCCGGGGCGATCGCCGAGCTCGTCGCCGGCGCCAATGCCGGCGAGCACGATCAGGTGCTGCTCGGTGTCACCGGCTCGGGCAAGACCTTCACCATGGCGAAGGTGATCGAAACCGTGCAGCGCCCGGCGCTGATCCTCGCGCCCAACAAGATCCTCGCCGCGCAGCTCTATGGCGAGATGAAGTCGTTCTTCCCCGAAAACGCGGTCGAGTATTTCGTCAGCTATTACGACTATTACCAGCCCGAGGCCTATGTGCCGCGGTCGGACACCTACATCGAGAAGGAAAGCTCGGTGAACGAGGCGATCGACCGGATGCGCCACGCGGCCACCCGTGCGATCCTGGAGCGCGACGATGTGATCATCGTCGCCTCGGTTTCGTGCCTTTACGGCATTGGCTCGGTCGAAACCTATTCGGCGATGATCTTCGACCTGAAGAAGGGCCAGACGGTGCCCAGCCAGGAGATCGTCCGCAAGCTCGTCGCGCTCCAGTACAAGCGCAACGACGCCGCCTTCGCGCGCGGCAATTTCCGGGTGCGCGGCGACAATCTGGAGATTTTCCCCTCGCACTATGAGGATACCGCCTGGCGCGTCTCGTTCTTCGGCGACGAGATCGAGGAAATCACCGAATTCGATCCGCTCACCGGCAAGAAGGTCGCGAGCCTCGATTATGTCCGCGTCTATGCGAACTCGCACTATGTGACGCCGGGGCCGACGCTCAAACAGGCGATGGAGGCGATCAAGTTCGAGCTCGCCGAGCGGCTGAAGGAATTGCAGGCCGAAGGGAAGTTGCTGGAGGCGCAAAGGCTCGAACAGCGCACCAATTTCGATCTGGAGATGATCGCCGCCACCGGCAGTTGCGCGGGGATCGAGAATTACAGCCGCTTCCTCACCGGCCGCCTGCCCGGCGAGCCGCCGCCGACCCTGTTCGAATATCTGCCCGATAACGCGCTGCTGTTCGTCGACGAAAGCCATGTGACGATCGGCCAGATCAACGGCATGTCGCGCGGCGACCATCGGCGCAAGCTGACGCTCGCCGAGTACGGCTTCCGCCTGCCCTCGGCGATCGACAACCGCCCGTTGCGCTTCAACGAATGGGACGCGATGCGCCCGCAGACCACTTATGTCTCGGCGACGCCCGGCGGGTGGGAGATGGAGCAGACGGGCGGCGTGTTCGCCGAACAGGTGATCCGCCCGACCGGGCTGATCGACCCGCCGATCGAGATCAAGCCGGTCGAGGAACAGGTGCAGGACCTGATCGTCGAGGCCAAGGCGACCGCCGCCAAGGGATACCGCACCCTGGTGACGACGCTCACCAAGCGCATGGCCGAGGATTTGACCGAATATCTCCACGAAGCCGGGGTGAAGGTGCGCTACATGCACTCCGACGTCGAGACGCTGGAGCGCATCGAGCTGATCCGCGACCTGCGGCTGGGCGTGTATGACGTGCTCGTCGGCATCAACCTGCTGCGCGAGGGGCTCGATATTCCCGAATGCGGGCTGGTCGCGATCCTGGACGCCGACAAGGAGGGCTTTCTGCGCTCCGAAACCTCGCTGATCCAGACGATCGGCCGCGCCGCGCGCAACGCGGAAGGGCGGGTGATCCTTTATGCCGACCGGATCACCGGCAGCATGGAGCGCGCGATCAACGAAACCAACCGCCGGCGCGAAAAGCAGCTCGCGTTCAACGCCGAGCACGGCATCACGCCGGCGACCGTCAAGCGCAACATCGGCGACATCATCCAGGATGTCGCGAGCCGCGACCAGGTGACGGTGCCGATCGACGACGAGGATAGCGGCCGCCACATGGTCGGCCACAATCTGCGCGCCTATATCGAGGAGCTGGAGAAGAAGATGCGCGCGGCGGCGGCCGATCTGGAGTTCGAGGAAGCAGGCCGGCTGCGCGACGAAATCCGCGCGCTGGAGGCCGAGGAGCTCGGCCTACCCGATCACGAGCGCAAGGCGCCGCTGATGGGCCGCAGCAACGAGGGCAAGCCGGGGACACGCAAGACCCGCTTCGGCAAGAGCCAGAAAATGCGCGGCGGTATGCCGGGGAGTTCGAGGAGGGGGCGGTAGGGTTCCTTCAGTCAGCCTTGCTGATCGTGAGATCGACCCTGAATGGTTTCGCGGTCGCGCTTTCTTCGCCGAAAGCGATCGTCGCGGGTTTGCCGAGCGCGACTTCCAGCCATGGCGCCTTGTTCTGCCGGTTGCCCTTGGCGACGACATCAATCGTCGATTTGAACAGCGCGGTTTGAGCGCTACGCGGCGTCACGCTAAAGGCAAGCGTGTAACGATTGCCGGCTGCATCGCCGATATCGACGTTGGAGGTTGCGCCGGCCGCGACTTTGAGCCGCGGCGAACCCACCAGACGGTCGCCGTCCCGAAGCTCCATATTGACCTGGTAAAGGGTACGCGGTGCTTCGACGGTTGATGCCGACACAATAACGGGCGCAAACAAAGCGCCGCATGCAAGAAGGATGACAGTGCGTTCCATTATTTTTGCTTCCGGCTCAACATGGACATGATGATTATTACATGCCGAAGGTGTCTGAGCAAGGGATTTTTCTGGATACGCGCTGCTTGAAGCAAACAATTCGGCATGATTGTTGACCCAGTAGGTACTGGGCCGCAATCTTTTGCACTCCCGTCGCTGCAAGCTTGCCGTCACGGATCGATCGTGCCCCGCGCCGCCTGATCGCTTGCCCAATCCTCCAAAGTGTGTCACTTAAGCGATACACTTGATGGAGGTCCCCATGCGTCGTCCTCTCGCCGCCCTGGCGCTGCTCGCCCTCGCCGCGCCGCTCGCCGCCAAGCAGGCCGCGCCCAGCCCGGCGATCACCGCCGCCGTCGCCGCGCCCGATCGACCCGCGACGCAGGCCGCGCTCGATGAAGGGCGCAAGCCCGCGCAGGTGCTCGCCTTCCTCGGCCTCAAGCCCGGCATGACCGCCGCCGACATCATGGCGGGCGCGGGCTATTATTCGGAGATCATGGCGAGCGCCGTCGGCCCCAAGGGGATGGTGAGCGCGTTCGAGCCCGAGCAGTTCATGAACGATCCGCGCGCGCAAAAGCCCTGGGCCGAGCTGAAGGCGCGCCGCGCCAATGTCGCGCTGATCCCCTATCCGTTCGACAAGTTCAGCGCCGCCCCGGCGAGCCTGGATTTCACGCTGCTCCACCTGACCTATCACGATCTTTATTGGGAAAGCGCCCAGTACAAGGTGCCGCGCACCGATCCGGCGGCGTTCCTCGCGGCGCTGTACAAGGCGACGAAGCCGGGCGGGATCGTCGGCGTGGTCGATCATGTCGCGGCGCCTGGGGATACCCGCGCGACCGTCGACAAGCTCCACCGCATCGATCCCGAGGTGGTGAAGGCCGATTTCAAGGCGGCGGGCTTCGTGCTGGAAGGGGAGAGCGATCTGCTCCGCGTGCCCGGCGACGATCACAGCAAGCTGGTGTTCGATCCCAGCGTGCGGGGCAAGACCGATCGCTTCGTCTTCCGCTTCCGCAAGCCGAAGAAATAGCGTCGCTCAATCCTCGGTGATCAGGCTCGTCCGCTTGGTCTCGGGGAGCAGCGCGAAGCCGAGCGTCGCCAGCGCGAGCACTCCGGTCAGATACCAGTAGAAGCCCGCTTCCATCCCCGATGCCTTGAACCAAAGGGCGACATATTCCGCCGTGCCGCCGAGCAGCGTGTTCCCGATCGCATAGGGCAGCGCGACGCCCAGCGTGCGCACCTCCGCCGGGAACAGCTCGGCCTTGATCAGCCCCGAGATCGAGGTGTAGGCCGAAAGCAACAGCAGCGGCACCAGCACGAGGCCGAGCGCCGCCTCCCAGCCGCGCGCGCCGGCGATCGCGCTGAACACCGGCGCCGACACCAGCATCCCGCCCACGCCGAACAGCAGCAGCATCGGCTTGCGCCCCACCCGATCGGACACCGCGCCGAGCAGCGGTTGGGCGAGCATGAACACCAGCAGCGCCGCGGTCATGATCTCGGTCGCCGCCGCCGGCTTGAAGCCGCTGGTGTTGACCAGGAATTTCTGCATGTAGGTGGTATAGGCGTAGAAGGCGCAGCTGCCCCCGCCCGAGATCAACGCCACGATCACGAACTCGCGCGGATAGGTGCGCCACAGGCCCAGCGCGCTCGATTTGGCGCGGACGCCGAGCGCCTCGAACGCCGCCGTTTCCGCCAGCCCCCGGCGGAGCAGATACACCAGCACCGCCAGCACCGCGCCGATCGCGAAGGGGATGCGCCAGCCCCAGCCGCGCAATTCGGCCTCGCTCAGCAGGCTCTGCAACACCAGCGTCACCGCGAGCGCGAGCAATTGCCCGCCGATCAGCGTGAGATATTGAAAGCTCGACCAGAAGCCGCGATGGCGGCGGCTCGCCATTTCGGAAAGATAGGTCGCGCTCGCGCCATATTCGCCGCCGACCGACAGCCCCTGCAGCATCCGCGCGAACAGCAGCAGCGCCGGCGC
>LWDJ01000026.1:71721-72220 GCA_002083435.1 Proteobacteria bacterium SG_bin6
CGGCGATCAGCAGCGATCCCGCGCACATCAGCACGACCGACAGCGCGAGCCCCGCCTTGCGCCCGCGCGTGTCGCCGTAAATGCCCATCACATAAGCGCCGATCGGGCGCATCAGGAAGCCGACCGCGAAGATCGCCGCGGTGCTCAGCAGCTGCACGGTCTGGTCGGCCTTGGGGAAGAAGGCGCCGGCGAAATAGATGGAGAGCGCCGAATAGGCGTACCAATCATACCATTCGACCAGATTGCCNNATTGCCCGCCGATCCGCCCAGGATCGACACCAGCCGCTTGCGCTGCATCCCACTCTCCATCGTCGCTGACTGGCGCAGGCGGGCGCCAAAGAAAAGGGGTGGAGGCGGCGCGCCAAGCCCGCCATAAGCGGCGGCGATGCGTTTGTTGCCTTTCCTGCTGCTGGTGCCGCTCGCGGGCTGTGTCGCGCCGCCGACCAGCGCGCCCGCGCCGCGCGTGGCGACCACGCCGCCGCCCGCCCCCCGCCCGGCG
>LWDJ01000027.1 GCA_002083435.1 Proteobacteria bacterium SG_bin6
GGTGCGGGGGCCGTCCACCCCATCACGTCAGCAATGGTGGACGTGGATCGTCATCCTCCTTCTCGCGTCGGATCTCGGCGGCGGACTCGTCGCGAATGCCCTGCCGGCGACGCAGCGCTGGTATCACCGACCCGGGACGTCAGCGCGTGACCATCTTGGATTTGCGGCGATGCATGTCCACGCTTTCGTGTTCGCCTGGCTGGCTCCTGCCGCCATGCCGTGGCCAGCGGCCATCGCGCTTTATTGCTGGATGCTGGCGAGCTGCGTCGTCATCCTGTTTTTCCCGGTGATTCTGCGCAGGGCCGTTGCCTTCGCACTCACGGCGCTCGGCACGGTTCTGTTCGGCATTTGGGTGCCCATTGCATCCCCGCTCGGCTGGACCGCGCTCGTCCTGCTGCTCAAGATTGTTGGCGGTCACATGATCGGGCCCGACCGGAAAACCGGGTAAGGCGGGTCGAGGTAGCAGCGGGTGCAAATGCAACCGGCGCCAGTAGGAGCGTATCTTTGCCGGTTCGCCAACCCATCGATCAGGCCTGCGTTGACGGTACTTTTTGCCGTTATCCCGTTTCGCGTGTCGGCCTTGCGACGGTGATTGAATCGCCGATAGTCGTCGATAGATCGCTTGCCGAGGTCGACGGGAATTGCCCAACAATATCAGCAGCGTGGATTTCTGATGGGGTTCAAGTCGGGAAGTATTGCACGGCGAAATTCTCAACTCATTTCAATTCAGGAGGTTAGCTATGGGCCTAATGGTCGAGTGGGAGTGAGAGCGTGACGCACTTGGCCGCGCGCCCAAGTGGCGCCCGCGGCTGAACGCATCGCCGATGCTTCAGCCGGGCAATCCCGCCAGCGCCGCCTTCAATCGGGGCGCGGCGAAATCGAGGAAGGCGCGTAGCTTCAGCGGGAGCAGCGGAGGGCCGGTGTGCACGAGGTGAACCGGGATCGGCTCGGGTGCGTAATCGTCGAGAATGGTCACGAGCCGCCCGTCGCGAATGGCGGGCGCGGCCTGGTAGGACATCATCCGTGCGACCCCCAGGCCGGCGGAGGCCGCCTCGATCAGGGCGTCGGCGGTGTTGACCCCAAGGCGCGGCCGGATGGTGATCGGGCCGGCGTCCGGGCCGGAAGCGAACGTCCAGCTTCTTGAAATTTGCAGTCCCTCAAACGCGATACAGTCATGGGTAGCGAGCTCGCCCGGGGTGGTCGGCGTTCCTCGGTCGGTCAGATAATCCGGGCTGGCGCAGCTGATCCAGCGCACCGTACCGACGCGGAGCGCGACGAGGCCGCTATCGGGTAGCCGGCCCAGCCGCGCCGCGACGTCGACGTGATTGTCGACCAGATCGACGACCGAATCCGATAGGATGAGGCGGACGTTGACCTCAGGATAGGCGCCGAGAAATTCGAGCACGATCGGCAGCATGTGCAGCTTGCCGAACATGATCGGCGCGGAGATCAGCAACTCGCCGCGTGGAGCGCGATATTCGCCTGATGCCGCGCGCTCCGCCTCGTCCAGTTCGGCCATGATCCGGCGCGCGGCGGCGACGAACGCCTCGCCCGCGTCGGTCAGCACCAGCTTGCGGCTCGTCCGCACCACGATCTGGGTGCCGAGATGCGCCTCCAGCTCGGACACTTTCCGGCTGACCGTAGGCAGCGACATCCCCAGCGCGCGCGAGGCGGCGGACAGGCTGCCACCGTCAATGGCCGCGAGCAGGGTGCGGATGGCGTCAAAACGGTCCACGGCGACCCTTCCACGAGACGGAAGTTTTATTTCCGAAAATAGGGAATACTAGCATTCTGCGGAAGGGTCTACCTCCAGTTCACCGGCGCTTCGCTGGAACAGCCAGCCAAGGACAGAACCCATGACTCCCCGCACCACCTACCACTTCGCCAGTGTGAACGGCCGCCAGATCTTCTACCGCCGGGCGGGCAACCCCGCGACCCCGACGATCCTGTTGCTCCACGGCTTCCCGACGTCGAGCTTCATGTTCCGCGATCTGATTCCGCTGCTCGCTGATCGCTTCCACGTGATCGCGCCGGATTATATCGGTTTCGGCCAGTCGGACGCACCGTCCAGCGGCGAGTTCGACTATACGTTCGACAATCTGAGCGAGCATGTCACGGGGCTGATCGAACAGCTCGGGCTCAGCTCCTACATTCTGTACATGCAGGATTTCGGCGGCCCCGTCGGCTTCCGCCTGTTCACCGCGGCGCCCGAGAAGGTCGCCGGCTTCGTCATCCAGAACACCAACGCCTATATGGAGGGCGTCGGCGAACTGCCTGCCCAGATTTTCCTGCCGCTGTGGGACAAGCGCGACGCGGCCAGCGAAACGGGTGCGCGCGCCTTCCTTGCGCCCGACACGACCAAGTTCCAGTATCAGGTCGGCGCGAAGAATGTCGACGCGATTAGCCCCGACAATTGGACCCACGACCAAGCGCTGCTCGATCGTCCCGGCCACGACGCCGCCCACCTCGATCTGCTGGAAGACTATAAGACCAATGTCGCCGCCTATGAGAGCTGGCACGAGGCGTTTCGCCGTCACCGGCCCAAGACGCTGATCGTTTGGGGCAAGAACGACCCGTTCTTCATCCCCGCCGGCGCTGAAGCGTTTCTGGCCGATCTGCCGCAGGCGCGGTTGGTATGGCTCGATGCCGGCCATTTCGTCCTAGACGAAAATGCCCCGCAGGTCGCAGTCGAGATCAAGGCAAGTTTCGCGTGATACACCGAAACGGCACGTTTCGTTCGTCGGGCGATCTCGCCCCGCTCCACGCCGGCCAAGTCGCGTTCCACCAGGACCGGGTCGATGTCATCCTCGGCCCCAAGGGAGGGCGAGCGTCATGAACGTCCCTTCGAGCGATGTCGCCTTCACGCCCGCGGTGAAAACGGTGCAGACCCGGCGCGGCTCGCGCGGCGCCTATGCCGCGATGGAGGCCAAGGGGGGATTCCGCACCGCGATCGACGCGCGGTTGCGGGAAGCTCTGGCCATGGCGAACAGCGCCTATCTCGTCACCGCCAGCGCCGATGGCCAGCCCTATGCCCAGCATCGCGGCGGCCCGCGTGGTTTCATGCGGGTGGTGGATGATCATACCATCGGCTTCGCCGACTATAGCGGTAACCGGCAATACATCTCGACCGGGAACCTTTCCGAAAATCCGCAGGCGTTTCTGTTCCTGATGGACTATGCGCATCGCCGGCGGGTGAAGATCTGGGGCCGCGCCCGCGTGATCGAGGGCGACGCCGCGCTCAACGCCACGCTGATGCCGGCAGGCTCCAAGGCGGCGGCCGAGGCGGCGATCCTGTTCGAGATCGTCGCCTGGGACTTGAACTGCCCGCAGCACATCCCGCAGAAGTTCGACGCCGAGGACGTCGCCGCCGCGCTTGGCGAGCGGGACGCGCGCATCGCCGCGTTGGAGGCCAAAGTAGAACGCTTGAGAGGAAATCCCACATGAGCCGCCCACCGCTGCCGCCCTTCACCGATGCGACCGCCGCCGAAAAGGCGCGGTTGGCCGAGGATGCGTGGAACAGCCGTGATCCCGCGCGGGTCGCGCTTGCCTATACGCCCGAAAGCCGGTGGCGGAACCGCGCCGAGTTCATCACCGGCCGCGCCGCGATCGAGGCGTTCCTGCGCCGCAAATGGGCGCGCGAGCTCGATTACCGGCTGATCAAGGAGGTGTGGACCCATGCCGGCAACCGCATCGCGGTGCGCTTCGCCTATGAATATCGCGACGATAGCGGAACTTGGTTCCGGGCCTATGGCAACGAGAATTGGCAGTTCGACGCGGAGGGGTTGATGGAGCGCCGCATCGCGAGCATCAACGAGCACCCCATCGACGAGAGCGACCGCAAGTTCCGCTGGCCGCTCGGGCGCCGGCCGGACGATCATCCGGGGCTTAGCGATCTCGGGCTTTAGGGGCCGGGCGGGGGCTTAATCGACGAGCGCGACGAGCCGGAACCGTTCGCACCACAGCCGCATGTCGTCGGCGAACCCACCGTTGCGCTCGAAATAGTCGCGATGCGCCCGGCGCCAGAAATCGAGCGATAAGTCGCCTTCGCCTTCGTCGCGCGCGAAAGCCGCGTCGACCTCGGCGAAGTGCCGCTCGCGTATTTCGACTGTCTCGATCACCGCCCGCGGAATGCCTTTGCCATCGAGCACGACCGAGCGTTCGCCGGGTTCGCTCGGGCCAATATGGTGCGCCGACCAGCAGGTCGCGGTCTTCCGCCCCGCGATCACCAGCGCGAGCAGTGCGTCGGCAAGCGCCGCCGAGTCTCCAAAGGCGAAGCGCTCCAGCCCTGCGACGCTCTCGGCGGACACGCGCGCGGTCATTCCGCCGCCTCCTGCCGCCGCCGGGACCGCGCCAGCCGGGGCGTGCGCTCGATCTCCGCGGCATCCTTGATCGCCTTGCGCAGGGTGTCGCGCTTGTCGTGGATCGAGGCGATCACCGGCCCAACCGCGACGCCGAGGTCGGTCAACACCGCCTCGGCGAGTTGCAGCGAGCTTTCGAGCGTTTCGGGCACCGCGTCGGTCACCCCCGCCTTGTAAAGCTCGGCGGCGTGATCGGTGTCGCGCGCGCGGGCGATGATCGTGAGATCGGGCACCCAGCCGCGCACCCGGCGGGTGAGGTGGACGGTCAGCACCGGATCGTCCATCGTCAAAATCAGCGCCTGGGCGCGCCCAAGGTTGAGCCGATCGACCAATTCGCTGCGCGAGACGTCCCCGAAAAGCACCGCATAGCCCTCGCGCCGCGCGGCGGTGACGCAATCGATATCGGCCTCGACCGCGACATAGCTTTGGCCATGCATCGCCAGCATGTCCGCGACCATCCGCCCGACGCGGCCAAAGCCGATGACGACGACGCCCGCGCCTTCGGGCGGGATGATCTCTTCGGGGCGATCGCTGCCCTGGCGCCGGTCGATCGCGCGCGCCGCGAGCCGCCCGAGAAAGGCGAGCATCGGGGTGAGCGTCAGGCCCAGCGCGGTCACGATCTCCCAGAAATTGATCGTCGCTGGGGCAATCATCGCGCTGCCCGCCGCGGTCGCGAGCACGATCAGCGTGGTTTCCGACGGGCTCCCCATCATCACGCTGGTCTCGGCGGCGACCGAATTGCGCTGCCCGGCGAGCTTCAGCAGCGCGAAGGTGACGAGCGTCTTGATCGCGACCACCCCCGCGATCGCGCCGAGCAGCGCTTGCCAGTTCGCGGCAAGTTGGGCGAGATCGAGCCGCATCCCGACGCTGATCAGAAACACCCCCAGTGCCAACCCTTTGAACGGCGCGGTGATCACCTCGACCTCGCGGTGATAGTCGGTCTCGGCGATCAGCAGCCCGGCGAGCAGCGCGCCGATGATCGGCGACAGCCCTGCCGCCTCGGTCGCGAGGCTGGCGATCACCACCACCAGCAGCGAGGCGGCGAAGAACAGCTCGGGGCTCTTGGTGCGCGCGGCCTGGGCGAAGACGCGGGGCAGCACCAACCGCCCGACCAGGAAGATCGCCGCGATGGTCAGCCCGCCCACCAGCAGCACTTGCAGCAGCGCCGCGCTGTCGGCGCCGCCGGGGCCGAAGGCGGCAAGCGCGAACAGGATCGGCACCAGCGCCACATCCTCGAACAACAGCATCGCGAAGGCGAGCCGCCCGACCGGGGTCGCCGCGCCCGCGATCGGCAGCACCAGCGCGGTCGACGACAAGGCAAGCGCGATGCCGAGCCCCAGCGCGGCGAAGCTCGCCTGACCGAACAGGATGAGCGCGGCGGCGATCAACAGGCCAGAGACGAACAGCTCGGCCGCGCCCAGCCCGAACACTTCGCGGCGCAATTCCCACAGCCGGCGGAACGACAGTTCCAGCCCGATCGAGAACAGCAGCAGGATGATACCGAACTCGGCGAAGGGCTCGATCGCCGGCGGATCGGTGATGGTGATGTGCCGCAGCCACGGGATCTCACCCGCCAGCCGCCCGAGCCCCGCCGGTCCGACGAGAACGCCGACGAGGATGAAGCCGATCACCGGGCTGATCCGCGCACGGGCGAAGGCCGGAATCACCAGCCCCGCCGCGCCCAGAATCACCAGGACATCGGAATAGTCGTTGCTGGAGACGTGCAGGGCCATGCCGCGATGCTAGCGGGATGGGGCGGCTTTGTCAGGCATGAGACGCGGGGAGGGCGTATGAAGACGCGCCGCCCCGGCGCCCCGCGTTCGCGGCGGCGCCGGGCGCGCTGAGCGTTACGCGAGCACGCTCCCCATCGCGGATTCCAGATTGACGCGCACCGCCTCGAAAAATTGCTCGGTCGTCATCCACGGCTGGTCGGGGCCGATCAGGATCGCCAGGTCCTTGGTCATCTTGCCGCTTTCCACCGTCTCGATGCAGACGCGCTCGAGCGTTTCGGCGAACGCCGTCACCTCGGGCGTGCCATCGAACTTGCCGCGATATTTCAGCCCCCCGGTCCAGGCGAAGATCGAGGCGATCGGGTTGGTCGAGGTCGCCTTGCCCTGCTGGTGTTGGCGATAATGGCGGGTGACGGTGCCGTGCGCGGCCTCCGCTTCCACCGTCTTGCCATCGGGGGTGAGCAGCACCGAGGTCATCAGCCCGAGCGAGCCAAACCCTTGCGCCACCTGGTCCGACTGAACGTCGCCATCATAGTTCTTGCAGGCCCAGACGAACTCGCCGTGCCATTTGAGCGCGCTGGCGACCATGTCGTCGATCAGGCGATGCTCATAGACGACGCCGGCTTCCTTGAAGCGGTCGGCGAATTCGGCCTCGAACACCTCGGCGAACAGATCCTTGAAGCGGCCATCATAGGCCTTCAGGATCGTGTTCTTGGTCGAGAGATAGACGGGCCAGCCGCGGCCGAGGCCGTAATGGAACGAAGCGCGCGCGAAATCGCGGATCGAGTCATCCAGATTGTACATCCCCATCGCGACGCCCGAGGAGGGATAGTTGAACACTTCCTCCTCGATCACCTGGCCGTCCTCGCCCTCCCACTTCATCGTGAGCTTGCCCGGGCCGGGGACGCGGAAATCGGTCGCACGATACTGGTCGCCAAAGGCATGGCGGCCGACGACGATCGGCTTGGTCCAGCCTGGAATCAGCCGGGGGACGTTGCGGATCACGATCGGCTCGCGGAACACCACGCCGCCCAGGATGTTGCGGATCGTGCCGTTGGGCGATTTCCACATCTTCTTCAGGCCGAACTCGGTGACTCGCGCCTCGTCAGGAGTGATCGTCGCGCACTTCACGCCGACGCCATATTTCTGGATCGCGCGCGCCGATTCCACCGTCACCCGGTCGTCGGTCGCGTCACGGTGCTCGACGCCGAGGTCGTAATAGTCGAGGTCGATGTCGAGATAGGGAAGGATGAGCCGCTCGCGGATCCATTGCCAGATGATGCGGGTCATCTCGTCGCCGTCGATCTCCACGACGGGCGTCTTCACCTTGATCTTCGCCATCGATTGCTCGCTTGTTCCTGAGGGAGGGAAAGCCCAAGCTCTAGGGCCAAGGCCAGCGCCGATCAACCGCCCGGCGCACGCGAAGCCGGTCCGGCTTGCGAGGAATTGCGGCATTGAAAAGGCACGCGACGCGGGTTAGCCTTCGCCCGATGGGGTATCCCGATAAACCGCCGTCCCAGTCGAGCCGCCACCAGGGCAGTGTCAAATGGCGCTTTCCGGAGGTGCATCCGGAAGGGCGCAAATATGTTTTGATCGCCGCGGTCGCGACCTTCGTGTCGCTGTTCGTCTGGTCGTTCCTCACTTGGCCGCTGGTCGGACTGACGATCTGGGTCGCCGCGTTCTTCCGCGATCCGGTGCGGGTGACGCCCGTGGGCGACGATCTGCTGGTGAGCCCGGCCGATGGACTGGTGACGCTGATCGAGCGCGTGGCGGTGCCGCGCGAACTCGCCGGCCCTCAGGCGCTGGGCGACGCGCCGGTGCTGCGCGTGTCGATCTTCATGAGTGTGTTCGACGTCCATATCAACCGCACCCCGATCGCGGGCACGATCCGGCAGGTCGTCTATATCTCGGGCCGCTTCCTCAACGCCGATCTCGACAAGGCGAGCGAGGAGAATGAGCGCCAGCACATCGTGGTCGAGGGGCGCGACGGGCGTCGGATCGGCTTCACCCAGATCGCCGGGCTGGTCGCGCGGCGGATCGTGCCGTTCGTGAAGCCGGGCGACATGGTCGCCGTGGGTCAGCGCGTCGGGCTGATCCGCTTCGGCAGCCGGGTCGATGTCTATCTGCCCGATGACATGGTATGCCAGGTGACGCTCGGCCAGCGCGCGGTGGCGGGTGAGACGGTGATCGCCCGGGTGGGCGCGGCGCCGATGGTCGGGGTGGCGCAATAATTTGGATTTTTGAGCGTTGCCATCAGGCACCGGGTTTGAGGAGCGCCCGCTGCGGTTCGACCGTCGCTCGGTGCTTGCGCCGCCTTACTCGGCGAAGGCTAAGGTCCAGCCGCGCGGGATTCGACAAGCGGGCATCACCACGAGGGCCGTTGGAGAGCCGGGTTCCGGACTTCGCCGGGGAAGGCGCGACGATCGCTAAACGACCGCGCCAATCCTACCCATGAGCCGCCGCCGCCCACGTCCCGGTTTGCCGCTGCGCGCGGTCGCGCCCAATGCGGTCACCGCGCTTGCCTTATGTTCCGGATTGACCGGGGTGCGTTTCGCGATCTCCGGCGACTGGCCGCTCGCGGTGACGATGGTGCTGCTCGCGGCCGTGCTGGACGGGCTCGATGGCAGCGTCGCGCGGCTGGTCCGCGGGGAAAGCCGTTTCGGCGCGGAACTCGATTCGCTTTCGGATGCGATCTCGTTCGGCGTCGCGCCGGCGCTGATCCTCTACCTCTGGTCGCTCCAGACGCTGCCGCGCTTCGGCTGGCTGAGCGCGCTGCTGCTCGCGGTGTTCTGCGCGCTGCGGCTGGCCCGGTTCAACGCGGCGATCGATGTCGCCGATCAACCGCACAAATCCGCCGGCTTTTTCACCGGGGTGCCGGCGCCGGCCGGGGCAGGGCTGGCGATGCTGCCGCTCTATCTGTGGCTGCTGAGTGGATGGCCACCGCTGCGGGCGCCCTGGCTGGTCGCGCCCTGGGTCGCGTGCATCGCCCTGTTGATGGTGTCGAGCGTCGCTACATTCAGCCCCCGCTCGCTCCGCCTGCGTCGGGCGATCAGGTTCGAGGCGATCGCGGTGATCGTGCTGCTGGGCGCAGCCTTCGCGTCGGCGCCCTGGCACCTGCTTTCCATCCTGAGCGGCGCCTATTTGCTCAGCATCCCGTTCAGCGCGCGCGCCTTCGCGCGGGTCAGGCAGCGGCGCGCCAAGCAGGCGCCATCGCCGTAACGACGCGAGGCGTCGGGCGCCGGGCCGGCACAGCCGCGATCGTCGCCCCCGGGGCTTGCCGGCTCCTCAGTAGCGCCACGATCCGCGGAAGCGCCGGCAGCAACGTATCAAGGAAGATCTGGGCGACCAGAACCAAGGCGCTTCCGAAGAGGACCGTACCGAGCAGAGCCATCATTACCCAACTCCCTGTCACACCATCATTTTCGCGGCGAGCCTAACGCGTAACCGCAACGCGCCGTTCCCGTTCGCTTTACAATCCCACTATGTTCCACCAACGTTCCGCGTGTCAACCCTTCATCTCCAGCCTTGATTTCGCGGCACCGATGGCGTAGGTGCGCCGCCTCAACCCCGCATGGGAAGCGTTCATACCGGTGTCGGCTTGCAGCTGATCACGGCTTCCCAGAGGTGAAACCGGAAAGGAAATGATTATGGCGGCTCCTGTCGTCACCATGCAGCAATTGCTCGAGACCGGCGCGCATTTCGGTCACCAGACCCACCGCTGGAACCCGAAGATGAAGCCTTACATCTTCGGTGAGCGCAACGGCGTTCACATCCTCGATCTGTCGCAGTCGGTTCCGCTGTTCGCGCGGGCGCTCGATTTCATCTCGGCGACGGTCGCCGCCGGCGGCAAGGTGCTGTTCGTCGGCACCAAGCGCCAAGCGCAGGAGCCGGTCGCGGAGGCCGCGCGCCGGTCGGGCCAGCATTTCGTCAACCACCGCTGGCTGGGCGGGATGCTCACCAACTGGAAGACCATCTCGGGCTCGATCAAGCGCCTGAAGATGCTGGAAGAGCGCCTGTCGGGCGACACCGCCGGCCTGACCAAGAAGGAAGTGCTGCAGCTGACCCGCGAGCGCGACAAGCTCGAACTGTCGCTGGGCGGCATCCGCGACATGGGCGGCATTCCCGACGTGATGTTCGTGATCGACGCGAACAAGGAAGAGCTGGCGATCAAGGAAGCCAATACGCTCGGCATCCCGGTCGTCGCGATCCTCGATTCGAACGTCTCGCCCGATGGCATCGCTTTCCCGGTGCCGGGCAATGACGACGCGAGCCGCGCGATCCGCCTGTACTGCGAAGCGATCGCGATCGCCGCGACCCGTGGCGGCCAGGAAGCGCAGGCGCGCTACACCGGCGACATCGGCGCGCTCGACGAGCCGCTGCCCGAAGCGGCGCTGGACGTCGCGCCCGAGGTCTATGCCGAGCAACCCGGTGACGTCGCCGCGACCGAGACCCCCGCGCTCGACGCCTGAACCGTCGCCGAACTGACACAAGGGCGGGATAGGCGCGAAGGCCTGTCCCGCCCGTCATCATGTTGAACCCATCAAAGGACCAGGATCATGGCCGAAGTCACTGCCGCCACCGTCAAGGAACTGCGCGAGAAGAGCGGCGCGGGGATGATGGACTGCAAAAAGGCGCTCGCCGAAACCGGCGGCGACATGGATGCGGCGATGGATTGGCTGCGCACCAAGGGCCTCGCCGCCGCCGCCAAGAAGTCGAGCCGCACCGCGGCCGAAGGGCTGATCGGGATCGCGGTCGCCGGCACCAAGGGCGCGGCGATCGAGGTGAACTCGGAGACCGATTTCGTCGCCAAGAACGATATTTTCCAGGCGTTCGTCCGCGAAGTCACGCAGATCTCGCTTGAACAGGGCGATGATCTGGCGGTGATCAAGGCAGCGGCGATGGCCTCGGGCAAGACCGTCGAGGAGCAGCTCGTCGCCAATATCGCGACGATCGGCGAGAACCAGAATCTGCGCCGCGCGCGTCGGCTGGAAGTGAAGGCCGGCGCGGTGGTGCCCTATGTCCACAATTCGGTCGCGCCGGGCCTCGGCAAGATCGGCGTGCTCGTCGCGCTGGAGAGCGAGGCGGGCGCGGATGTGCTCGAGCCGCTGGGCAAGCAGATCGCGATGCACATCGCCGCCGCGTTTCCGCTCGCGCTGCGCGAGGACGAGCTCGACGCCGAGGTGATCGAGCGCGAGCGCGCGATCGCCACCGAAAAAGCGGCCGAGAGCGGCAAGCCCGCCGACATCGTTGCGAAGATGGTCGATGGCGCGATCGCCAAGTACCGCAAGGAAAACGCGCTGCTCAGCCAGCTGCTGGTGATGGACGGCAAGACCAAGATCGCCGATTTCGTGGCGCAGGCCGCGAAACAGGCGGGCAGCGACATCCAGCTGACCAGCTATGTCCGCTTCCAGCTGGGCGAGGGGATCGAGAAGGAAGCCAGCGATTTCGCCGCCGAAGTCGCCAAGGTTTCGGGCGTGCCGCAGCCGGGCGCCTGATCGCGTTATCGGGTGCCGGGGTCGTTATGCCCCGGCACCTGATCCGCCTTGCAATTCCCGGTCGCGCGCCTAAGGTCCGCGCCACTTCAGCCCCGGACCCGTGATGACGATCCCTCACTTCAAGCGCATCCTCCTGAAGCTATCGGGCGAGGTCCTGATGGGCCAGCAGCAGTTCGGGATCGATCCGGCGACGGTCGATCGCGTTGCCGGGGAGATCGCAGCGGCCAAGCAGGCGGGCCATGAAATGTGCGTCGTCGTTGGCGGCGGCAACATCTTTCGCGGGCTGGCGGGCGCCGCCAAGGGCTTCGACCGGACGAGCGCCGACTATATGGGGATGCTCGCGACCGTGATGAACGCGATCGCGGTGCAGAACGCGCTGGAGAAGATGGGCGTCGAAACGCGCGTCCAGTCGGCGATACCAATGGCGAGCGTGTGCGAGCCCTATATCCGCCGCCGCGCGATCCGGCACATGGAAAAGGGCCGGATCGTGATTTTCGCCGCTGGCACCGGCAACCCGTTCTTCACCACCGACACCGCCGCCGCCTTGCGCGCCGCCGAGATGAACTGCGACGCGCTGTTCAAGGGCACCAGCGTCGACGGCGTGTACAACGCCGATCCGAAAAAGGATGCGAGCGCGACGCGCTACGAAACGCTCGGCTTTGGCCAGGTGCTGGCGGACAATCTGAAGGTGATGGATGCGGCGGCGGTCGCTTTGTGTCGCGAAAACAACATCCCGATCGTGGTGTTCAACATCCGCAAGGAAGGCAATCTCGCCTCGGTGATGGAGGGCGAGGGCACCTATACGATCGTGCAGAACCTGGAGAGCTGAAGACCATGCCCGCCTATGACAAGGCCGATCTGGAACGCCGGATGCACGGCGCCGTGGAAGCGCTGAAGAACGATTTGGGGGGGCTGCGCACCGGCCGCGCGAGCGTGACCTTGCTCGATCCGGTGACGGTCGAGGTTTATGGCAGCCATATGCCGCTCAATCAGGTCGCGACCGTCTCGACGCCCGAGGCGCGGCTGATTTCGGTGCAGGTGTGGGACCGCTCGAATGTCGGCGCGGCCGACAAGGCGATCCGCTCGGCGGGGTTGGGGCTGAACCCGATCGTCGATGGGCAGACGCTGCGTATCCCGATCCCCGATCTGACCGAGGAACGCCGCAAGGAACTCGCCAAGCTCGCCGGCCAATATGCCGAGAAAGCGCGTATCGCGGTGCGCAACGTCCGCCGCGACGGCATGGACGCGCTCAAGACCGACGAGAAGAAGGGCGTGATGAGCGAGGACGAGCGCAAGCGCGGCGAGACCGAGGTGCAGAAGCTCACCGACGCGACGGTCGCCGAGATCGACGCCGCGGCGAGCGCCAAGGAAAAGGAAATTCTCGGCAAGTGAGCGCCCGGGCCGCCCCGGTGCCGCAGGCGGCCACGGGGACGGGCGCGCTGCCGCGCCACGTCGCGATCATCATGGACGGCAATGGCCGCTGGGCCAAGGCGCGCTTCCTGCCGCGCCTTGCGGGGCACAAGGCAGGGGTGGAAGCGGTGCGCCGGGTGACGCGCCACGCGCGCCGGCTCGGCATCGAGGCGCTGACGCTCTACGCCTTCTCCTCCGAGAACTGGCGCCGCCCCGATGAGGAAGTGAGCGACCTGACCGGGCTGCTGAAGCACTTCCTCCGCGCCGATCTGAACGAGCTGGTGCGCGAGAATGTGCGACTGCGGGTGATTGGCGATTATCGCCGCTTCGGTGCCGAGGCGAGCGCGCTGATCGACGACGCGCTCGCGCGTACCGCCCCCAACACCGGCCCGCTGCTGGTGATCGCGCTCAATTACGGGTCGCAGGTCGAGCTGGCCCATGCCGCCAAATTGCTCGCCGAGCGGGTCGCGCGGGGCGAGATACCGGCGGAGGCGATCACGCCCGACGCGATCGAGGCCGAGCTGGAGACGCGCGCGCTGCCGCCGCTCGATCTGCTAATCCGCACCTCGGGCGAGTGCCGCTTGTCCAACTTCCTGCTGTGGCAGGCGGCCTACGCCGAATTGCTGTTTGTCGACACGCTGTGGCCCGATTTCGACGAAGCGGCGTTCGAGGCGGCCATCGCGCAATTCGGCCAAAGGCAGCGCCGCTTCGGGGGGCTATGAGCCGCGCGCCTTCCGAACTCGCCGCGCGGATCGCGGTGGGGGCGGTGCTGGTGGCCGTGGCGCTCTTCGCGTTATGGCTGGGGAGCCATGCCTTCTGGCTGCTCTGCGTGCTGATGGCGCTGGGGGTGCTCTATGAATGGGCGGCGCTTGACGAAGCCAGCGCGGCGACCAAGCGGCTGGCGCAGCTCGCGCTGATGGTGCCGCTCGCGCTGCTGTCGCCGCTGGCGATCGTCGCGCCGGCGCCGCATGTGCCCTATTTTCTGGCGCTGGGGTTGATCTTTGGCGCGGCGCTGTTCGTGCACGGGGTCACGCGGCGCGGGTTTCTGGCGGCGGGCGTCGTCTATGCGGGGCTCCCGGTGCTGGCGCTGCTGTGGCTGCGCGATCAGCCGCGGGGTCTCGAGTTCGCCATTTGGGCGCTGGGTCTGGTGTGGCTTTGCGACATCGGCGCCTATTTCGCCGGGCGGACGATCGGAGGCCCGCGGCTGGCGCCGGCGATCAGCCCGAACAAGACCTGGGCAGGGGCGATCGGCGGGGTGGTATTGGCGAGTATCTTCGCGGCGCTGCTCCATTGGCGCACCGGGCTGCCCTGGCGATTGACGCTCGCGACGCCCGTGCTCGCGATGTTGGCGGAAGGGGGCGACCTGTTCGAAAGCTGGCTGAAACGCCGCGCCGGGGTGAAGGATAGCGGCACACTCTTGCCCGGCCATGGCGGCTTGCTAGACCGGCTCGATGGTTTGGTGCCGGTGGCGCCGGTGGCGGCGTTTCTGGTGATGCTGCCGCGTTTGCAGGGATATTGGGGATGAAGACGGTAACCATTCTGGGCGCGACCGGATCGATCGGCAGCTCGACGCTCGATCTGGTCGAGCGCGCGCCCGAGGCATTCGACGTGGTCGCGCTGACCGCCAATTGCGATGTCGAAAAGCTGGCGGCGGCGGCGGTGCGCACCAACGCCAAGCTCGCGGTCGTCGCCGACGATGGCTGCTACGCCGCGCTCAAGGAGCGGCTCGTCGGCACCGGGATCGAGGCGGCGGCGGGGGCCGACGCGGTGTGCGACGCGGCGCGCGCGGGCGCCGAGTGGACGATGGCGGCGATCGTCGGGTGCGCCGGGCTGAAACCCAGCATGGCCGCGGTGGAGCAGGGCAAGACGGTCGCGCTCGCCAACAAGGAAGCGCTCGTCTCGGCCGGCGACGTGATGACCGCCGCCGTCGCCCGCCACGGCGCGACGCTGCTGCCGGTCGATAGCGAGCATAACGCCGTCTATCAGTGTTTCGATCACGCCGCCCCCGGCCGGGTCGCGCGGGTGATCCTGACGGCGAGCGGCGGCCCGTTCCGCGACACCCCCGCCGATCAGATGGCCGCGATCACCCCGGCGCAGGCGGTCGCGCACCCCAATTGGTCGATGGGCGCGAAGATCAGCGTCGATTCGGCGACGCTGATGAACAAGGGGCTCGAACTGATCGAGGCGTTCCATCTGTTCCCGATCACCGCCGATCAGCTGGACGTGGTGGTTCACCGCCAATCGGTGATCCATTCGATGGTCGAATATATCGACGGCTCGGTGCTCGCGCAGCTCGGCACGCCGGATATGCGCACGCCGATTGCCTATACCCTCGCCTGGCCCGACCGGATGGTGACGCCGGGGCCGCGGCTCGACCTCGCGGCGATTGGCAGGCTTGATTTCCAGGCACCCGATTTCGATCGCTTTCCCTGCCTGAAGCTCGCGCTCGATTGCCTGAAGGCGGGCGGGGCGCGGCCGATCATTCTGAACGCCGCGAACGAAATCGCGGTCGCCGCGTTTCTGGCGGGGCGCGCGGGTTTTCTTGAAATTGCCGCAATCGTCGCGGATACGCTTGAAGGCTATGATCCGGCCGCGCCGGAAACGCTCGACGCGGTGCTGGCGATCGACGCCGAGGCGCGGCGCCTGGCCGGTGAGCGGGTGAAGGAAAGTGTCGCTTGAGTCAGTCACCCGGCCTGCTGATTACCCTGCTCGCGTTCGTGCTGGTGATCGGCCCGCTCGTGTTCGTGCACGAGCTTGGCCATTATTTGGTCGGCCGCTGGTGCGGGGTGAAGGCCGACGAATTCTCGATCGGTTTCGGGCGCGAGCTGTTCGGCTTCACCGATAAGCGCGGTACGCGCTGGCGCTTTGGCTGGTTGCCGATCGGCGGTTATGTGAAGTTCGCCGGCGACATGGACCCGTCGAGCCGGACAGACCCCGATTGGCTGGCGCTGCCCGCCGAGGAGCGCGCCAAGACCTTTCCCGCCAAGCCCGTGTGGCAACGCGCGCTGATCGTCGCGGCGGGGCCGCTCACCAATTTTCTCGTCGCGCTGCTGATCCTGGCGGGTTTCGCGATGGCGATCGGCGAGGCACGGGTGCCGACCACCGTCGGCCTGGTGGAACCCGGCAGCGCCGCCGCCGCCGCTGGCCTGAAGCCCGGCGACCACATCACCGCGCTCGGCGGGCGCCGGGTCGATCAGTTCCAGCAGATGGTCGATTATGTCCGGCTCCGGCCCGGCGCCCGGATACGCATCGATTACAGCCGCGCCGGCACCGCGCGCACTACCGAAGCGCTGATCGGGACGACGATGGTGCGCGACCGGTTCGGCAATAGCGGGGCGCTCGGCCGGCTTGGGCTTGGTTATGATCCCGCGACGGTGCGGTATGACCGGGTCGGGTTACTGGAAGCTCCCGGCGCGGCCTTGACCCAGATGGGCCGGCTGCTCGGCATGATGCGCGATGCCATCGGCCAGATCATCGTCGGCGAACGTTCGGTGAAGGAACTTGGCGGACCGTTACAAATCGCCAAGGTTTCAGGCGAGCAATTGGCACAAGGGACCGCCAGCTTCATCTATCTGATCGCGCTGGTCTCGATTAATCTTGCAGTCATCAACTTGCTGCCAGTGCCGGTGCTCGATGGCGGCCATCTGCTGTTTTATGCGATCGAGGCGATCCGCCGGCGGCCGGTTGACGCGCGGGTGATGGACCTGGCGTTTCGGGGCGGGCTGGCTGCGGTGCTCGCGCTGATGCTGATGGTGACGATCAACGATCTGGGTTCTTTTGGGCTTTGGAGTCGTTTGGCTGGCTTGATCGGCTGAACGGCTTGAGGCAGGGCGGGCGGGGAGCGCGCGCCGAGGGTTGGTTTGGGGTGAAATAGTGACGGTTACGGAATCACACGGCGCGGCGCGTCTGGCAGTCGGGCTGCTCGCGGGAACGATCTTGGGTGGTCTGCCCGTGCTCGCCCATGCCCAGGAAGCGGCGCCCGCGCCGCAGGCCAGCACCGCGCCCGCTTCCGCGCCGCAGCCCGGCACGCCGCCCGCCGCTCCGGCCACGCCAGCGCCCGAACAGGCCCGTGTCATCAAGTCGATACGGGTCGAAGGCTCGCAGCGGATCGAGCCCGAAACGGTGCTGTCGTACACCAAGCTGCGCGTCGGCGATAACTTCACCAACGAAACGCTCGATCAGGCGATCAAGGACTTGCAGGCGAGCGACCTGTTCGCCGATGTCCAGATCGAGGGCGCGCTGACCGGCGACATCGTCGTTCGCATCCGCGAGAACCCGATCATCAACCGCGTGATCTTCGAGGGCAATCGCCGGCTGAAGCAGGAGAAGATCGACAAGGAGATCAAGCTCAAGCCGCGCCAGATCTTCACCCGCACTGCGGTGCGGCAGGATGTGCAGCGGATCATCGAGCTGTACCGCCGCCAGGGCCGTTTCGCCGCCTCGGTCAGTCCGAAGATGGTCTCGCTCGACCAGAACCGCGTCGACGTGATCTTCGAGGTGAACGAAGGCCCGAAGTCGCAGGTCCGCCAGATCAACATCATCGGCAACAACGTGTTTTCTGACGCCAAACTGCGCGCGCAGATGGCGACCAAGCAGGCGCGACTGTTGACGTTGCTCAGCTCGAACACCGGCTATGACCAGGATCGGCTGGCCTATGACCAGCAGAAGCTGCGCCAATTCTACCTGACCGAGGGCTATGCCGATTTCAAGGTGATCTCCGCGGTCGCCGAGCTGACGCCCGACAAGCGCGACTTCATCATCACTTACGTGGTCGAGGAGGGCAAGCGCTACAAGTTCGGTGACGTAACCGTCGACAGCGATATCCGCGATTTCGACAATAAGAAGCTCGCCTCGGTGCTGCCCGCCAAGAAGGGCGATTGGTATAACGCCAAGAAGGTCGAGGATTCGATCGAGCAGATCAACAATACCGCTGGCCTTTACGGCTATGCATTCAGCGACGTGAACCCGCAATATCGGCCGGATCGCGACGCGCTGACCCTGTCGATCGAATTCCATATCGAGCAGCAACAGCGCACTTATGTCGAACGGATCGACGTCAACGGCAACACGCTGACGCAGGACAAGGTAATTCGCCGCGAAATCCGGCTGAACGAAGGCGATGCGTTCAACCGCTTTCTCGTGAAGCGCTCTCAGGACCGCATCAATTCGCTCGGCTTCTTCCAGGACAAGCTGGAGATCAAGGAAAAGCCGGGCACCGCGCCCGATCGCGTGATCCTGGAGACCAATGTCGAGGAGCGTTCGACGGGCGAGCTTAACCTCTCGGTCGGCTTTTCGAGCCTTGAGCAGTTTGTTGTCCAGGCGGCGGTGCGCCAGCGCAATTTCCGGGGCAAGGGCCAGGAATTGCGGCTGAGCGGCAGCTATTCGCAATTCGCGCGGTCGGTTGAGGCTGGCTTCACCGAACCTTATCTGCTCGATCGCAATATCGGGCTTGGCTTCGATATATACCGACGCGATTACAATAACTTCAACTTCCTGAACAGCAACCGTAACAACACCTATAGCCAGGTGTCCACCGGGTTCAGCGTGCGCGTGGGCGTGCCGCTCACCGAATATTGGTCGCTCAGCGGGCGCTACACCTTGCAGCAGGACCAGATCGGGCTGGGGGCGAATTTCTTCGACCAGAACGGCCAGTGCGACGTGCTGACGGCGGGCCGATTCCTGTGCGAACAGCTCGGCACCCGGGTGACCTCGGCGATTGGCTTCACGCTGTTGTACGACAGCCTCAACAGCCGCTTGCGCCCCACCGCCGGGCGGCGCCTGTCGATCAACGCCGATCTGGCGGGGCTGGGCGGCGATGTGCGCTATGCCCGGCTCGCGACCAATTTCTCGCAGTTCAAGAGCATCGGCGCCGGGTTCATCCTCTCGTTCCAGGCCGAGGGGGGCTATATCGTGCCGCTGCAGGGCAGCCCGGCACCAGGGGTCGATCCCATCCGGATCAACGACCGCTTCTATCTCGGCGAGCCCAATTTCCGCGGCTTCCAAATCCGCGGCGTCGGCCCGCGCGTGCTGCGCGCGGCATTTATCGACGATCCGGTGACGGGCGAGCAGATCGTCGATCCAAACCGCCGCAACTATCAGGACGACGCGATCGGCGGTCGCACTTATTACCATGGCCGGATCGAGCTCGAATTGCCGCTTGGCTCGGGCGCGCGCGAGCTGGGGCTGCGCCCGTCGATCTACACTGACATCGGTGCCCTGTTCGGCGTACGCCGCCCGCAGCCGACGGCGAACTTCGTCCGCGGGGTGAACCCGATAACGGGCAGGAACGAAGTGCTGCCCTTCTGCTCGCTCGGCACGTTGGGCATCACCGGCAACGATCCCGCGCTTCCAGGTAGCGGCCTGTTGGCCTGCCTTGACGGCACCGGGACGGTCGTCGCGCAGCCGATCGCGGCATTTTCCGAGCAGTTCGTCGGCGATACGCCGCTGCCGCGTATCTCGGTCGGCATTGGCGTCAACTGGAACTCGCCGTTCGGGCCGCTACGGATCGACGTCGCCCGCGCCATCGTTTCGCGCTTTGGCGATGACACCAAACTCATCACTTTCAACGTAGGGACTCAATTCTAATGAAGACTTTGTTCAAGGCCGCCGGCCTTTCGACCGTGCTCGCCGCCGCCGCGCTGATCGCGCCCGCCGCCCAGGCGCAGACGCTGATCGTCGACGTCGACCAGATCTACAAGGACAGCACCGCCGCCAAGAGCGGCCAGCAGCAGATCGAGGCCAAGTACGGCAATCAGCTGCGCGGGCTGCAATCGAGCCTGGAAGCCGCGGTGAAGGATTGGAATACCCAGGTGGAAGCGGCGCAGAAGCTCGCCAAGCCCAACACCCCGCTGCCCGCCGCCACCCAGCAGTCGCTGGAAAAGGCGCGCGACACGCTGCAGCAGGCGCAAGGCCGCTTCGAGGATGGCCGCCGCGAGGTGAACACCGTCGGCCAATATGTCCAGCTGCAGATCCTCGACAAGCTGATCCCGATCGCCGAGCAGATCCGCAAGGATCGCAAGGCGCAGGTGGTGATGCCGCGCGGCTCGGTGCTGGCCTTCGATCCGGCGCAGGACATCACCGCGACCGCGCTGCAGCAGCTGAACGCGACCGTCACCACCGTGTCGATCACGCTGCCGCAACAGCAGCAACCGGCGCAGGGCCAGGCGCCCGCCACGACCACCCCGGCGCCCGCCAACAAGCAGCCGCAGAGCCGCTGATGAGCGAGGACACCGCCGCCGCCACGCTCGACATTCGCGGCGTGCTGGCGGCGCTGCCGCACCGCTATCCGATGCTGCTGGTCGATCGTGTCGCGCGCCTGGAGCGCGACCGGTCGATCACCGCGATCAAGGCGGTGAGCTTCAACGAAAGCTTTTTCCAGGGGCATTTCCCCGGTCGGCCGATCATGCCCGGCGTGCTGATCGTCGAGGCGCTGGCGCAGGCCGCCGGCGTGCTCGCGGTCGAGTCGCTGGGCCTCGCGGGCACGGGTAAGCTGGTCTATTTCATGGCGATCGAGGGCGCGAAGTTCCGCAAGCCGGTGGAGCCGGGCGTGCTGCTCGAACTCCATGCCGAATTCGTCCAGAAGCGCGCGAGCGTGTGCAAATTCGCCGGCCGGGCGAGCGTTGACGGTGCGCTGGTGGCCGAAGCGAACTTCACCGCGATGATCGCGGACCCGCCGGCGGGCTGATTTCAGCCGCCGTCTGCGGCTCGATGTGCGCGGCGATATCGTCTGGCCCGCGCAACCGCCAACCACCCCGCCGCCGTTTCAGCCCGAATTGATAATAACAGAAAGCTAGCAGATAGATGCTGGCGGACACGAACAGCGATTTGCGCCCGGTTTCGGCATCGATCCACAGCACGATGATCTGCCCGATCACGATCGCTACCCCCAAGGCCGGAAAAAGCGGAAACAGCGGCGTGCGATAGCGCTCGCCCGTCAGCCCGCGGCGTCGGCCGCGATAGACGCCCCAGACATAGAAGATCGTGATCATCGTGACGTTGCCCGAAAGCAACAGCACCTTGGCCGTCAGCGGAATATAAGTAGCCAGCAATGTCGCGGCGCCGAGGCATAGCAGCGCGACCCAGGGCGCATCGGTGCGCCGGGTCAACCGCGTCATCGCGCGGCTGATGGGGAGGGGAAACAGCTCGGTTCGCCCCATGCTGAACACCGTGCGCCCGCAGCCGACAAAGCTGGCGAGGCAGGTGTTGAAGATCGCGATGGCGATGGCGAGCGACACCAGCTTCAGCGCCGGATCGGGGAGATATTGTCGCAAAAACGCCTCGAACGGGGCATCGCTGATCAAAACAGCCCGCACATCACGCGCGCCGACGATCGTGCCGATGACGGGGGTCGTCTCCGCCACGACCGCGAGCAGAAAGACCACCAGAATGATCCGCCCGATCGCCGCTGGCCGGGTCATGTCCTCGCTGAACATCAATGCCTGCGACGCACCGCCCATCGCCCAGCACGCGCTGTTCAAGCCGATGCCGATCACCCCCACCGAGGCCGCCACCCAAAGTCCATTGTCGAAGTGCATCGGCTCAAGCACGCGCGCCGCCGCGTCCGGCTGGATGTGCCAGGCGCCGATGCCCGCCACCAGCGCTAGCGCCGCGAATTCGATCAGCAGGAATAGGCCCGTCAGAAGTTCGTTGGTACGAATGTTCAGCATCGCGAGACCCGTCACCATGACGATCGTGATCACCGCCACGCTGTTGGGATCATAGGGAATACCGAGCGGCCGCAGGTAGATCGCGATGCCGAGACCGGCGAGGTTCAGGAACACCGGAAAGATGGCGAGGCCGGCGATGTACGTCGTCGCCCCGGCCCAGTCCCCGATCGCGTGCCCGATCGCGGCATAGTCATAGCCGGCGGTAGGATAGGCGGCACCAAGTTCCGCCGCCAAGGCCGTCTGGCAATAGCAAACCAACGCGCCCGCCAGGAAAGCGATTGCCGCCCCGGTGCCCGCCTGCTGCAGGATCGTCCCGCCGCCCACGAAAATCGACAAGCCCGGCGACAGCACCGAGAGCGTGAGGATAACCACGCCAACACTCGACAGCGATCGGTGAAACCGGCGCGGGGCGGCGTCATCGGCTTGGTCCAAGTCAGCCAGCATCGCCCCTACCGCCGTTCGTTACGAGATCGACACTAGAGTCGATGGCGGCTTTGGCAAGGCGCTTACCGGAACGGCGGCTCGTTGAACGCGCGCAGCTTGCGCGAGTGCAGCTTCGCGCCTTCGCGGCGCAATTGCTCGCACGCCTCGATCCCGATCTTCAAATGCTCGCCGATCGCGCGCTCGTAGAACAGGTTCGCCTGGCCCGGCAGCTTCACTTCGCCGTGCAAGGGCTTGTCGGAGACGCACAGCAGCGTCCCATAGGGCACGCGGAAGCGATAGCCTTGCGCCGCGATCGTCGCCGATTCCATGTCGATCCCCACCGCCCGGCTTTGCGAAAAGCGTAGCGCGGACTTCGAGTAGCGCAGCTCCCAGTTGCGATCGTCGGTGGTCACGATCGTACCGGTGCGCAGCCGGCGCTTGAGCTCGTCACCCGATTGGCCGGACACGGTTTCGGCCGCGCGGGCGAGCGCCAGTTGCACCTCCGCGATCGCCGGCACCGGGATTTCGGGGGGCAGGACGTCATCGAGCACATGGTCGTCGCGCAGATAGGCGTGCGCCAGCACATAGTCCCCGATCCGCTGGCTGGGGCGCAGCCCGCCGCAATGGCCGATCATCAACCAAGCCTCGGGCCGCACCACCGCCAGGTGATCGGTGATCGTCTTGGCGTTGGAGGGACCGACGCCGATGTTCACCAGCGTGATCCCGGTGCGATCGGGCGCGATCAGGTGATAGGCCGGCATCTGGTGCTTGCGCCACGCGCTGTCGGTCACGAGCTTGTCGGGATCGTCGCCCGCCTCGATCACGATGCCGCCCGCGCCCGAGACCGCGGTGTAGCGATTATCCTCGTTCAGCTGCGCGCACGCCCAGCGGACGAATTCATCGACATAGCGGTGATAGTTGGTGAACAGCACATAGCGCTGCACATGCTCGGGCGGGGTGCCCGTATAGTGCCGCAGCCGCGCCAGGCTGAAATCGGTGCGCAGGCCGTCGAACAGCGCGAGCGGGCGCGCATCCTCGCCCGCCCACAGCCCGTCGGCGATCTCGTCGCCGATATGCGCGAGTTCGGTCGCCGGGAAGTGGCGCGCCAGTTCGGTCGCGGAAACCGTGTCCAGGCTCAGCCCGTGGCCGGCATCGAGCACATAGGGGAAGGGGATTTCCTGCCGCCCCGGCGCGACCTCGACATCGACGTCGTAATCCTCGAGCAGCAGCGTCAACTGTTCGGTCAGATAGCCCGCGAACACCCCCGGCTTGGTGACGCTGATCGCGTAGCGACCGGGGTCGACCAGCCGGCCGAAGCTGCGCATCGGCGCCGGGCGATCGGGCCCGCCGCGATAGGTCAGCCGGATTTCGGGATAAGCGAAGCTGCCATCGTGGCGGCTGGCGCTGGGCGGCGGGGTGCCGTCGCGCAGATAGGCCTCCAGCGCCGTTTGCAGGCGGGCGACAGAGGCGGAATAGAGCTGTTCGAGCTCGGCGACGATCTGGGCGGCTTTGGTCATCCGCTCAGCGCTAAGCGAGCAAGATGGCAGGCGCAAGACAAAGCCCGGCGCGCCGTGGCGGCCGGGCTTAGCGTCGTCAGGCGGTGTGGCCGGCCTTGACGCCGCTCTTGCCGCCGGCCTTGTTCTTCTTGGCCGCGCCGCCGGTATCGCCGGGAAGGTCGCTGCCCGACTCCTCGAACAGCTTCTTCACGCCATAGCTCGCCCCCGCCGCCGCCGCGACGACACCGCCGGCGATCGCCGCGCTCGTCAGCGGCCGTTCCTTGAACGCCTCGATCGTGGTGTCGACCGCCTGGCCGATCGCTTCCTGGGCGCGCAGCAGCAGCGATTTGGCCTCATCTGCGGCATAGCCCGCAGTTTCGCTGATGCTGGCCGCGCTATCCTCGGCGATCGTCTTCGCCTTGTCGGTCAGCGTCTGGGTGTCGGCCTGGTTGTGGGGGTCGGTCATCGCGATCATCCTTTGCGCGTTCGGGAAAAATAGCTCCACCCCCAACGACTTCGCCCCCACCCGCGTTCCGGCGGCGCGCCATTTTTGGCCGGCGCGCCGCCGCGATCGTCAGCCGAGCTGCTCGAGCAGATAATCGGCCGAGCTGACGCGGAACTCGCCCGGCGCCTCGACATGGAGCTGCTTCACCACGCCGTCTTCCACCAGCATCGCATAGCGCTGGCTGCGGGTGCCCATGCCGAACTTGCTGCCATCCATCGTCAAGCCCACCGCCTCGGCGAAGGCGCCATTGCCGTCCGAAAGCATCGTCACGCCCTCGGCGCCGCTCGCCTTGGCCCAGGCGCCCATCACGAAGGCGTCGTTCACCGCGGTGCAGGCGATCTCGTCGACGCCCTTGGCCTTCAGCTCCGCCGCCTTTTCGACGAAGCCCGGCAGATGCCGCGCCGAGCAGGTGGGGGTGAACGCGCCAGGCACCGCGAACAGCGCGACTTTGCGCCCGGCGAAGAAGGTGCCGCTGTCCACCGCTTCCAGCCCGCCCTCGCCGGGCTTGGTGAAAGTTGCCTGGGGAAGTTTGTCGCCAACCTGAATCGTCATCTTCGGAGCTCTCCATGATGTGGAATTCGCTCCTTGGCTCTAGGCGAGGCGTGCGGGCTTGGGAAGCGCGGTGCGCCGCGACGCGAGCCGGGTTTACGCCGAGCGGTGCTAGGCTAGAAAGGGCTTCGCGCGTTTGTCGCCGAAAGCGAGATGAGGTATCCCGATGGCGCTTCCTTATCTGACCGGCCAGTTCCTGGTCGCGCTGCCGGGCATTGGCGATCCCAAATTCGAGCGATCGACCATCGCGCTGTGCGCGCATGACGCCAGCGGCGCATTTGGAGTCGCGATCGGCGAGCCCTTCGAGGATTTGCGGCTCCACGCGATGCTCGAACAGATCGGCATTGGCGCCGACGATGTGGACGACGCGACGGTGCTGATCGGCGGCCCGGTCGAACCCGGGCGTGGCTTCGTGCTCCACAGCCGCGATTGGAGCGGGCAGGACACGATCGATGTCGCGGCGCGCTGGGCGCTTTCGGGCACGATCGACGTGCTGCGCGCGATCGCGGAGGGGCGGGGGCCGAGCCGCTGGCAGATCGCGCTCGGCTATGCCGGCTGGGACGCGGGTCAGCTCGATGCCGAGATGCGGCGTCACGGCTGGCTGAGCGTCGACACCGATGCGTCGCTGATCTTCGACGTGCCGCCCGAGGATCGCTGGGCGGAGGCGTTGCACCGCGCCGGCGTGGACCCACGCCTGCTGAGCGCCGAATCGGGGCATGTGTGAAGGACCGCGCCCGTCCCGCTGATCCGCCTGAGCGACATCGGCTTCCAAAACAGATCATATAAAGACATCTTTATATTTGATCCCGGAGCGTCACGGCGCTAAGGCGCGCGGCAGGGCGCCCGGGCCGAGCCGGGGCCGCCGCAACCTTTTTCGGGAGATTTCCACGTGGCCACCGTTCTCGATCGCGCCAACGATTATGTCGTTGCCGACATCACCCTCGCCGATTTCGGCCGCAAGGAAATCGCGATCGCCGAAACCGAAATGCCCGGCCTGATGGCGCTGCGCGCCGAATATGGCGCCGCGCAGCCGCTGAAGGGCGCGCGCATCACCGGATCGCTGCACATGACGATCCAGACCGCGGTGTTGATCGAAACGCTCACCGCGCTCGGCGCCGACGTTCGCTGGGCGACCTGCAACATCTTCTCGACCCAGGATCATGCCGCCGCCGCCATCGCCGCCTCGGGCGTGCCGGTGTTCGCGATCAAGGGCGAGAGCCTGGCCGATTACTGGGACTATGTCGGCCGCATCTTCGATTGGGACGACGGCAATGGCCAGACCGCGAACCTGATCCTCGACGATGGCGGCGACGCGACGATGTTCGCGCTGTGGGGCGCCAAGCTCGAAGCCGGCGCGACGCTGCCCGAGCCCGAAAATGCCGAGGAAGTCGAATTCCAGCGCGCGCTGAAGGAATTCATCGCCAAGAAGCCAGGCTACCTCACCGAGACGGTGAAGAACATCAAGGGCGTGTCGGAAGAGACCACCACCGGCGTCCACCGCCTGTACCACATCGCCAAGAAGGGCGAGCTGCCCTTCCCGGCGATCAACGTGAACGATTCGGTCACCAAGTCGAAGTTCGACAATCTCTATGGCTGCAAGGAATCGCTGGTCGACGCGATCCGCCGCGGCACCGATGTGATGCTCGCCGGCAAGGTGGCGACCGTCGCGGGCTTCGGCGACGTGGGCAAGGGTTCGGCGGCGTCGCTGCGCAACGGCGGCGCGCGCGTGCTCGTCACCGAAATCGACCCCATCTGCGCGCTGCAGGCCGCGATGGAAGGCTATGAAGTCGTGACGATGGAAGAAGCCGTGACCCGGTCGGACATTTTCGTCACCGCGACCGGCAACGCCGATGTCATCACCGCCGATCACATGAAGGCGATGAAGAACATGGCGATCGTCTGCAACATCGGCCATTTCGACAGCGAGATCCAGATTTCGGCGCTGTCGAACTACAAGTGGACCGAGGTGAAGCCGCAGGTCGATCTGGTCGAATTCCCCGACGGCAAGCAGATCATCATCCTGTCGAAGGGCCGGCTGGTGAACCTCGGCAACGCGACCGGCCACCCGAGCTTCGTGATGTCGGCGAGCTTCACCAATCAGACGCTGGCGCAGATCGAGCTGTTCACCAAGGCCGATCAGTATAAGAACGACGTCTATGTGCTGCCCAAGCATCTCGACGAGAAGGTGGCGGCGCTTCATCTGGAAAAGCTGGGCGTGAAGCTCACCCAGCTCAACCAGAAGCAGGCCGATTACATCGGCGTGCCGGTGGCGGGTCCGTTCAAGCCCGATCATTATCGCTACTGATCGCACGTCCCGGGGCGGCGCGCGCGCCGCTCCGGTTGCATCCCGGTCGCATCGCTCTAGAACCGCGAGCATGAGCTTGCCGCCGCGGCGCCGGACCGCCCGATGATCACGCTGACGCCTGTGGCCGCGTCGCTTATCGGCGCGACGTTGGGGGGCCTTGTGCTGCTCGGCACCGGGCTGTTTTTCGTGGGCCTCAGGCTGCGCGGCGAAGCCCGGGCGGTGCTTGGGCGTGCCGCGCGGCTCGACGGGCTGGTCCGGGAATGCCCCGCGCAGGCGCTTTTGGTCGCGAGCGACGGCGGCGTGCAGCTGCCGCGGCAGGTGCAGGACTGGCTGGGCCTGCCCCGCCCGGCCGCGTTCCTCGCCGATCTCCAGCAGGGCGAGACGGGGCTTTCCCCCGAGGATCTGGCGGCCCTAACCGCCGATGTCGCCGCCGCGCACAAGGCCGCCCGCCCGTTCGAGCGGCTGGTCCGCGCTCAGGGCAGCACCCGCCAGCTCCGCCTGCGCGGCGGGCGCGGGCAGGGCGGCGTGGTCGTCTGGGTGTTCGACGAAACCGAGAACGCCGCCACCGTCGAGCGCCTGTCCGCCGACGCGGCCCAGGCGCACGCCGCGTTCGACGCGCTGACCGCGCTGATCGAGGCGGCGCCGATGCCGATGTGGTATCGCGGGCCGGACCTGAAGCTGATGATGGTCAATTCGGCCTATGTCGCCGCCGTCGAGGGCGCTGACGCCGATGACGTGCTGGCGCGCGGGCTCGAACTGGTCGACGACGCCGCGCTCACCACCGCGCTCGCCGCGCGCGAGCAAGGCCGGCCCGTCAGCACCACGCTCCCCGCGACGATCCGTGGGGCGCGGCGGATGCAGCGGCTGTACGACGTGCCGTTGCCCGGCGGGGGATTGGCGGGGTTCGCGGTGGATATCGACGACCTGGAACAGGCGCAGGGCGACCTGAAACGGTTCGGCGAGGCACAGCGCGGGATGCTCGACCGCCTGTCGGCGGGCGTCGCCCAGTTCAGCGGCGAGCGGGCGCTGATCTTCGCCAACCAGCCCTTCCAGCGGCTGTTCGCGCTCCCCCCCGACTGGCTCGTCCAGCGCCCCGAGTTCGACCGCGTGCTAGAGCGGATGCGCGATGCCAAGCGCTTGCCCGAAGTACGCGATTTCCCCGCCTGGAAGGCCGAACGCCACAACTGGTTCACCGCCCCCGGCCAGACCGAGGAGGCGTGGCACCTGCCCGGCGGCACGCATCTGCGCATTGTCGCCCAGCCAATGCCCGATGGCGGGCTGCTGCTGATCTTCGAGGATCGCACCGAGCAGGTGCAGCTGGCGAGCGCGCGCGATACGCTGCTCCGGGTCCGCACCGCGACGTTCGACAATCTGTTCGAGGCGGTGGGCGTGTTCGCCGCCGATGGCCGGTTGCAATTGTGGAATAACCGTTTCCGCCTCGCCTGGGGGTTCGAGGAGGCCTATCTGGCGAGCCATCCCCGCGTCGACGCGCTCGCCAAGGCTGCCGAGCCAAAGCTCGCCAAACCGGGCAAGGCGGTGCTGATCAGCGAGATGGTGCGCTCGGCCACGCTTGACCGCCTGCAGCGCGGCGGGCGGCTCGCTTTCGCCGATGGCCGTCACTTTGAGTTCGCGGCGGTGCCGTTGCCCGATGGCAACGCTTTGTTCACGATGATCGACGAGACCGACAGCCGCAAGATCGAGCAGGCCCTGCGCGATCGCAACGAGGCATTGGAGGCGGCGGACCGCGTCAAGACCGCGTTCGTCGCGAATATGAGCTATGAGTTGCGCACCCCGCTCACAGCGATCAGCGGCTTTGGGCAGATGCTGGAGGGCGGGCTGGCGGGGCCGCTGCCCGAGGCCGCGGGCGGCTATGTTCGCGCGATTCTGGAAGCGTCCGAGCGGCTCGGCACGCTGGTCGACAATGTCCTCGCGCTGACGGAGGAGGGCAGGGCGCCACCCGTCGCCCAAGCCCTGGTCGCGCTGGCGCCGCTTGCCGAACGGGTCGCGGCTAAGCTGCGACCGGCGGTGACGGCGCGGCGGATCGACTTCGCAGCCGATCTGCACGATGCCGGGCAACTTTCTGGTGATGAAGAGAAATTGGCGCAGATGATTGAGAATCTGCTGCGCCATGCGCTGTCCGGTACGCCCGAGGGCGGGCGGGTATTGCTCCGTACCGATCGCGAGGGCGAACGGGCACGGATCATCGTTTCCGACAATGGCCGGGGGATGACCAAGGCGGCGATCGCGCGGGCCTTTGATCGCTTCGCCGAGCCTGCGATCACACGTGGCGGGGAACGGGCGCTGGGTCTGGGCCTGCCGCTCGCCCACCAGATTGCCGAGGCACATGGCGGCGCGATCGAGCTGCTTTCCGAGCGCGGGCAGGGGACGCTGATCACCGTAACCCTGCCGGTGCGGCCATGATCCTGCGCTCGCTCGCGGACAGCCTGGCGCTCGGCGCACGGCTGGCCGACCTGGTGGGACCGGGTGACGTCATAACGCTTTCCGGGCCGCTCGGCGCGGGCAAAACCAGCGTCGCCCGCGGGCTGCTCGGTGCGTTGGGCCTCGTGGGCGAGGCACCAAGCCCGAGCTATGCGATCGTCCAGCCCTATGGCCCACCCGAGCTGCGATTGCCGGTACTTCATGTCGATCTCTACCGGATCGAGGATGTGGCCGAACTCGAGGAACTGGGGCTCGACGAGGCGCTGGACGACTCGGCGCTGCTCATCGAATGGCCCGAACGAGCGCCGGGGCGCTGGCCCCAGGCGCTCGCGCTCAGCCTGGCCGTGCTGCCGGACGGCGCTCGACGCTTGACGGCGCATGTCCCCTCGGCTTGGGAAGGGCGATGGCAGACGTGACTCCCCCCGCCGGCGCGCGGGCTTTTCTGGATGCGTTGGGCTGGCGCGACGCGACGATCACCCCCCTTGCCGGTGACGCCTCGTTTCGCCGGTATTTTCGTGTGACCGCGAGCACGCGCCGGGCGATCCTGATGGACGCGCCGCCGCCGCATGAGGATCCCCGGCCGTTCTTGAAGGTCGCGCACTGGCTGCATGATCGTGGCTTCGGCGCGCCCGAGATCTATGGCGAGGCGCTGGACCAAGGCCTGGTGTTGCTCGAGGATTTCGGCGATGATCGGATGCGTGAGGCGATCGATGCCGGGGCGCCCGCCGAACCACTTTATGCCACGGCGGTGGAAATGCTGGTACGGCTCCACCGCGAGCCCGCCGGGCCGTTCGCGCACCATGATCTGGCGCTGCTCACCCAGGGCACCCAGACCTTTGCCCAATGGTATTGCGGCACGCTTGGCATCGACATCGCGGGCTACACCGAGGCTTGGGCGCAGGTTCTACCTGGCGCGCTGCCCGAGGTGCCTGTGACAACATTGCGCGATTATCACGCCGAGAACCTGATGCTGCTCCCGGGTGGCAGGCTTGGGCTGCTCGATTTTCAGGACGCGACCGCCGGACATCCGGGCTATGATCTGGTGTCGCTGCTGCAGGATGCCCGGCGCGACGTGGAGCCCGAGATCGAGGCGGCGATGCTTGATCTATATTGCCGTGAAACCGGCGGCGCGGAGGCGTTTCGTACCGCGTATCACATCTTAGGAGCACAGCGTAACACCCGAATTATCGGCGTCTTTACCCGGCTGTGGAAGCGTGATGGCAAGCCGCGTTACCCTGCGCTCTGCCCTCGCGTGTGGCGCTATCTCGAGCGCGATCTGGCGCACCCCGCGCTCGCGCCGGTGAAGGTCTGGTTCGACGCGCATCTTCCCGCCCGCCTGCGGGGTGATCCGATGCTGCTTTCGGCGCAGGCCGCATGACGGTCTTCGCGCTGCGCCCTGATCCCGGCGTGCCCGTGCCCGAAACCGCGATGGTGATGGCCGCCGGGCTCGGTAAAAGGATGCGGCCCCTCACCGCGACGCGCCCCAAGCCGCTGGTCGAGGTGGCGGGCAAGGCGCTGCTCGACCATGCGCTCGCACACCTGCGCGCGGCCGGGGTGAAGCGCGCGGTGGTGAACGTCCATTACCTCGCCGACGCGCTCGAAGCGCATCTCAAGAACCGCGATTATGGACTTGAAATTCTTATCTCTGACGAACGCGCGCAGCTGATGGAGACCGGCGGCGGGCTGGTGAAGGCGCTGCCCCTGCTCGGCGACCGGCCCTTCCTGTCGGTGAACAGCGACAATCTGTGGATCGACGGCCCGGTCGATTCGATCCGCGCGCTTGCGGCGGCGTGGGATGAAACGCGCATGGATGCGCTGCTGCTGCTGGTGCCGCTCGCCCGCGCGCATTGCCATGGCGGACAGGGCGATTTTCACCTCGACGCGGCTGGCAGGATCGTCGGGCGCCGCAAGCCGGGGCGATTGGCGCCGTTCGTGTGGACCGGCGTGCAGATTCTCCACCCCCGCCTGATTACGGATGCGCCCGAGGGGCCGTTCTCCACCAACTTGTTCTGGAACCGCGCGATCGAGGCGGGGCGGGCCTTTGGCATCGTTCATGGCGGGCTGTGGTTCGATGTCGGTACCCCGCGTGCCATCCCGGTCGCCGAGGCGATGCTCGCCGATGGCTGACGCGCGCTCCGGGCAGGCGGATGCCTCCGCCGACTTGGAAATCGCGCCCGACGAAAAGCCCGCGCGCCGCCTTGCCCTCCACACCATCCCCGCGCACCGTGCGTTCGCCGATGCGCTTGCCGCGGGGCTGATCCGGCGCTTTGGCGGCGACCCGCTGGCGCTCGCGCGGGGGCTGGTGCTGCTGCCCAACAACCGCGCGGTGCGCACCGTGACCGACGCATTCGTCCGGGCGAGCGGGGGCGCGCTGCTGCTGCCCCGGCTGGTGCCAATCGGCGCGGTGGAGCCGGGCGAGGGGCTCGCCGCCGCGCTCGATCCCGCGGGCGAAGCGCTGGTACCGCCGGCCATCTACCCGCTCGAACGGCGGATGATCCTTGCCCGGCTGGTGAGTGAGGCACGCGCCCACGCTGGCGAGCCCGTCGATGGCGCCGAGGCGGTGCGGCTGGCGGGGGAACTTGCGGCAACGCTCGATCAACTGCTCGTCGAGGAAGTACCCCCTGCCAAGCTTCGCGCGATCGAACCGGGCGGGGCGTTGCAGGCACATTGGGATAAGGCGCTCGCCCTGTTCGACATCGTGCTCGATGCCTGGCCGCGGGCGCTGGCCGAGCGCGGGCGGATCGAGCTCGCCGAGCGGCGCACAAGGCTGCTCGATGCGCTTGGGCGGCGCTGGCGGAGCGCGCCGCCGGACGGTTTTGTGTGCGCTGCGGGCATCACCAGCGCGGCGCCGGGCATCGCGCGGCTGCTCCGGGTCGTCGCCGGGCTGCCCCGGGGCCTTGTCGTGCTGCCTGATCTCGCGATCACCATGGACGAGGCGGAGTGGCGGGCGCTCACCCCCGATCCGCCGCGCCGCCCGATCGAGACGCACCCGCAATTCCAGCTCAAGCTCCTGCTCGACCGCATGGGTGTCGCGCGGGGGGAGTTTTCGGTGTGGCGTGAGGGCGGCGGGCATGACGCCCCCGCCGCGCGCGGCCGCGCCGTCGCCGAGGCGCTGGCGCCGGCCGAGTTTACCCGTCGCTGGACGACGCTCCCCGCCGAGGCGCGGCGACTATCGGGGGTGCGCGTCGCCGAACTCGCCAACCCCGCCGAGGAATCCCAGGCGATCGCGCTCGCCCTGAGGGAGGCGCTGGAGGTGCCGGGCAAGACCGCCGCGCTCGTCACCCCCGATCGCGCGCTCGCGCGGCGGGTGGCCGCGCTACTCGGTCGCTGGGGGGTGGCGATCGACGATTCCGCCGGGCGGCCGCTCTCCATCCTGCCGCCGGGCGCGCTGCTGATCGCCCTCGCCGAGGCGGCGGTGCAGCGCTTCGCCCCGCTCGCGCTGCTTGCCTTGCTCAAGCACCCCTTGGCACGCGCGGGCGCGGCGCGTCTCGATTGGCTGGAAGGGGCGCGCGCGCTCGATCTGGTGCTGCGAGGGCCGCGACCCGCACCGGGGCCGGACGGGATCACCACGGCGCTCGCCGCGGCTGGCGATGCCGAGGCCGCGGACTGGTGGCGCGAGGCGGTAGCTTTGTTCACCCCGCTGGAGGCGAGCTTCGCGGCGGGGCCACAGCCGCTCGACCTGCTCGTCGCGGCAGTGCGCGAGGGGGCGCAGGCACTGTGCGGCGACGCGCTCTGGGCAGGCCCTGCTGGGCGCGCCGCCGCCGATCTGCTCGCCGACCTGGAAGCGCAGGCGCGGCTGGGGCCGCCGCGCACCGATCCGCGCGCGCTGCCCGAGCTGCTGCGCCTACTCGCCGCCGAATGCGCGGTGCGGCCACCCCAGGGCGGCCATCCCCGGCTCGCGATCTATGGCCTGATCGAGGCGCGACTGCAGACCGCCGATCTGATGGTGCTTGGTGGCCTCAACGAGAGCATATGGCCGGGACAGAGCGCGCCCGATCCGTGGCTCGCGCCGCGCATCCGCGCTGAACTTGGCCTGCCGGGGCTCGACCGGCGGGTTGGGCTTGCCGCGCATGATCTCGCGAGCGCGCTGGGCGCGCCGGAAGTGCTGCTCACCCGCGCCAAGCGCGACGCCAAGGGGCCGGCGATCGCGTCGCGCTTCTGGCTGCGACTAGAGGCGTTGACGGGCGGGCTGCCGCGCCGGCGCGATCTTGAGCATTTCGCACAAGCCATTGATACACCAGCCGACTTTGATCCCGCCAATCGCCCCGGGCCTTGCCCGCCAGCGGCGCTGCGGCCGAAGCGCATCTCGGTGACTGAGGTCGATCGCCTTAAGGCCGATCCGTTCGCTTTCTACGCCAAACGCGTGCTCGGCCTCGCCCCGCTCGATGCGGTGGATGCCGATCCAAGCGCTGCGTGGCGGGGCACGGCGGTCCACGCGATCCTAGAAGCGTGGGCGCGCGACGATGCCTGCGCGCCCGGCAAGCTGCGCGCCCGCGCCGAGACGCTGATGCGGGCGCCCGGCACCCATCCGCTGCTTCGCGCGCTGTGGCAGCCCCGGCTGATCGAGGCAATCGACTGGATAGCGCGCGAAACCCAGCAGCTCGCCGAGCAGGGCCGGCGGGTGATCGCGGTCGAACAATCGGGCGTGATCAATTTGGCCGGCGTGCAGTTAAGGGGCAAGGCCGACCGTATCGACCGCGCCGCCGACGGCGGGCTGGTGGTGATCGACTATAAGACCGGCAAGGCGCCTTCCGCCAAGGCGGTGCGCGCGGGGTTCAGCCTGCAGCTGGGGCTGCTCGGCTTGATCGCCGAGCGCGGCGGGTTCGAGGGGGTGAACGGCACGGCGAGCGATTTCGAATATTGGTCGCTCGCCAAGCAGGGCGACCAGTTCGGCCACATTACCCGGCCTGTCCATCCCGACGGTGCGCGTGATCTGATCCGGACGGATGAGTTCACCACCATCGTCGCCGCGCAGTTCACCGCCGCCGCCGCCGACTGGCTGACCGGGGACGCGCCGTTCACCGCGAAGCTTCATCCCGACTACGCACCCTATGGCGACTACGATCAGCTGATGCGCCTGGAAGAATGGTATGGCCGCTAACCTGCTCCCTCAGCTGAGAGACAATCAGGCGCGGGCGAGCGCGCCCGATGGGCATGTGTGGCTCGCGGCTTCCGCCGGCACCGGCAAGACGCAGGTGCTGGCCGCGCGCGTCTATCGCTTGCTGCTGCGCGGCACCGATCCGGGGGCGATCCTGTGCCTCACCTTCACCAAGGCCGGTGCGGCGGAGATGGCGGCGCGGATCAGTGCCCGGCTCGCCGCCTGGGTGCGGATGCCCGAGCCGGACCTGAAGAAGGATCTGTTCGCGCTGGGGGAGGACCATAATGACCCGGCGCTCGTCGCCCGGGCGCGGGTGCTGTTCGCCAAGCTGCTCGACGCGCCGGGGGGAGGCCTACGCATCCAGACCATCCACGGCTTCTGCCAGGCCTTGCTATCCACCTTTCCGCTCGAGGCGGAGCTGGTGCCGGGCTTCCGCCCGATCGAGGGGCGTGAGGAAGCGGTGCTCGCGCGCGAAACGCTGGCCGAGCTGCTGGTAACGGCGGAGCGTGAGGGGCGGCTAGGGCTGATCGATGCGGTCGGTGCGCTTAGCCTGCGGCTGGGCGAGGGGGGCGCCGAGGATTTCCTGCGCGCCTGTGCCCACGCGCAAAGCGCGCTCGCCGGGCTGCCTGGGCTGAAACCCTATGTGCGGCGGATGCTCGATCTGCCGCTTGGCGATCTGGACGAGGCGCTGGCCGAGGCGTGCGCCGATGATCGCTTTGACGTCGGCGGGCTGAAGCGCATTGCCGCCGCGAACCGCGCTTGGGGTACGGCGCAGGGCCAGGATCATGCGGACCGCGCCGACCATTGGCTCGCCGTCGCGCCGGCGGCGCGGGTGGAACTGCTCGACGAACTGAAGGGCATCGCTTTCACCGGCAAAGGCGAACCCCGCAAATATTCCGCCAAGCTGCTCGCCCACGACCCCGATTATGCCGAGCTTGCGATCGCGCTGGGCAAGCGCTGCGCCGTGTTGATCGCGACTGTCGAACGCGCACGCTATGCCGATCTGCTGGCCGCCGGGCTGGAGGCGGGGCGTGCTTATGCCGATGCCTATGCCGCCGCCAAAAGATCGCGCGGGCTGGTCGATTTCGAGGATTTGATCCAGGCAACCGTCGCGCTGCTCGATCAGCCGGGGATCAGCGAATGGGTGCGCTACAAGCTCGATCTCTCGACCGAGCATATCCTAGTCGACGAGGCGCAGGATACGAATATGGCGCAGTGGCGCATCATCGCCGCGATGGCCGCCGAATTCTTCGCCGGCGAGGGCACGCGGCCGCATCGCACGCTGTTCGTGGTGGGTGATTACAAGCAAGCGATCTTTGGCTTTCAGGGCACCGATCCGGTGAATTTCGCCGCCGCCGAGCGGGGCTTCGGTGCGCAGGCGTTGGCGGCATACGATAAGGATTTAGGGCTAGGGACGCCCTGGCGGCGGCTGTCGCTCACGCATAGTTTCCGCTCGACCCGCCCGATCCTGGAATTCGTGGACGCCGCGATCGACGCGCTGCCGCCGCCCGGCATGGGCCTGATGGCGTCGCGTGAACCACATGCGAGCGAAGTGCCGGGGGCCGGCGTCGTCGAACTCTGGCCCCCTGTCACCGGCGAGGAGGAAGTGGCCGGCGAGGAGGAATGGCTGGGCGACCATGTTCGCGCGCTCGCGACGCGGATCGCGAGGCGGATCAAGGCGTGGCTCGATCCGGCCGATCCGTTGCTGCTCGGTGCTAAGGGACGGGCGCTCGAGGCAGGTGACGTCATGGTGCTGGTCAAACGCCGGGGCGAACTGGCCGCGCTGATCGTCGCGCGGCTTTATGCCGAGGGCGTGCCGGTCGCGGGCGTCGATCGGTTGCGGCTTAATGCGCCGCTGGCGGTGCAGGATCTGCTCGCGGCTTTGCGCTTCGCGCTCCAGCCGGGGGACGATCTCGCGCTCGCGTCGCTGCTGGTGTCGCCGCTGATCGGCTGGAGCCAGGAGGAGCTGCTTGCCGCCGCGGCGCCGCGCCGGGCCGGCCTGTGGCGGCATTTGCGCGCGACCCAGAGCGACGAGCGGCTCGCGCCACTCTATGATCTGCTCGGCCGCGCCGATCTGGCGACGCCCTATCAGCTGCTCGAGCATCTTCTTGCCGGTCCGCTCGACGGGCGACGCAAGTTGCTGCGCCGGCTGGGGGCGGAGGCACGCGATCCGATCGACGAGCTGCTCGCCGCCGCGCTCGATTTCGAGGCGCTGGCGACGCCGACACTCCAGGCCTTCCTCGACTGGTTCGATCGCGGCGAGGTTGAAATCAAGCGCGAGGCCGAGGGCGGCGGCGGCGCGGTGCGGGTGATGACCGCGCACGGCGCCAAGGGGCTGCAGGCGCCGCTGGTGATCCTGGCCGACGCCTGCGCCGATCCCGCCACCGCGCCGCGATCGCTGCTGCAATGGGAGCCGGAACAGGGCATCCGCTTCCCGATCCTGCGCCCACGCGCGGCGGAGAAGAGCGGGCCGCTGGTCGGCTTGGTCGATCAGGCGGCGCGGCGCGAACTGGAGGAGCATTGGCGGTTGTTCTACGTCGCCGCCACCCGTGCCGAGGAGCATCTCGTCATCACCGGCAGCCTGGGGCCGCGCGCGCAGGGCGTGCCGCCCGCCGCGAGCTGGTATGCCGCCGCCGACAAGGCGTTCACCACGCTGGGCGTCGCCGGGCAGGGCGAGCGCCGCTTTCACGGCCATGTGCCGCAGCTGCCACGCGCGCCCAAGAAGCGGTCAGACGCTCCCGCGCCGCCGCCACCGCTGCCGGACTGGATACGAGCTCCGGCGCCGGTCGAGGCCCGCCCGCCGCGGCCGCTCGCCCCTTCCTCGCTCGGCCCCGATGCCGCGAGCGATCCACCGCCGACCCCGGCGCTGCGCGCCGCCGCCGAGCGCGGCCGATTGGTCCATGCGCTGTTCGAGCGGTTGCCGGTACTGCCGCGCGAGGCGCGCCAAGCCGCGGCGCTCGCCTGGCTTGCCACCGCCGCGCCCGAACCCGCCGAGGCCGAGCGCGCGGCGATCGTGGCGGATGTTTGCGCGGTGCTCGATACCCCCGATTGGGCGCCGCTCTTCGCCCCCGAAACGCTCGCCGAGGCGCCGATCGCGGCGGTGATCGGCGAAGGGCTGGTCGTCTCGGGCACGGTCGATCGCCTGCTGGTGCTGCCCGATCGCGTCCGGCTGGTGGACTTCAAGACCAGCCGCCGCGCGCCCGCCAGCCTCGACGAAATTCCGTGCTATCATCTGCGGCAGATGGCCGCTTATGCTGCGGCACTCGCGGTTATTTTTCCGGGCCGTACGATCGAGGCAGGGCTGCTCTATACCGCCGCGCCGCGCCTGTTCACGCTCGATGCGGCGACGCTTGCGGGGCACAAGCCCGGCTTGGTGCCGCCCGAGCAAAGCTTGGCCCCCGTGCCTTGAGCCCGCGTAACCGCCCGCCTAACTTCCCGCGTAATGACGATCAGTTGAAGGAGTCTCGAACCATGGCGACCAAGGCAATCAGCGATACCAGCTTTACCGACGACGTGCTCAGCGCCGACAAGCCCGTGCTCGTCGATTTCTGGGCGGACTGGTGCGGACCGTGCAAGATGATCGCGCCCGCACTGGAAGAGCTTTCGGACGAGCTCGCCGATCAGGTGACGATCACCAAGGCGAATCTTGACGACGCGCCCGATTCGGCGGCGAAATATGGCATCCGCACGATCCCGAATCTGGTGCTGTTCAAGAATGGCGAGGAAGTCGCCCGCTTTAGCCGCGCGGCGCCGAAGGGTCAGCTGAAGGCGTGGCTGGAAGGCGCGCTGGCGTAAGATCGTAATGCTTTGCCGCCACCTCGCCATGATGCGGGGCGGCGGCCGGATGCTCCGGCCTGCGCCGCACCTCAAGAGAAGCGTTGCGGTCAGCTTCGATAATCGGCGTTGATGCTGATATAGCCGTGGGTCAGGTCGCACGTCCAAACCGTCGCGCGGCCCTCGCCCAGGCCCAGGTCGACGCCGATGTCGATCTCGCCGCCCTGCAGATGCGCGGCGACCGGGGCCTCGTCATAACCCTCGACCACCATGCCGCCGCGCGCGACTTCGGTGTCGCCGAAGCGGATGCTGAGCAGGTCGCGTTCGGCGGGTTCGCCGGCCTTGCCGACCGCCATCACGACGCGGCCCCAATTGGCGTCCTCGCCGGCGATTGCCGTCTTCACGAGCGGGGAATTGGCGATGGCGAGGCCGATGCGGCGCGCGCTGGCGTCGCTCTCGGCGCCACTCACCGCGACGGTGATGAACTTGCGCGCGCCTTCGCCGTCGCGCACCACCAGTTGCGCGAGTATGCGGCAGAGATCGCCTAGCGCCGCGCGGAAGGCATCGGCGCCGCTGCTGTCGTGATCGCGCAGCACGGCGTTGCCCGCCGCGCCGGTCGCGAAGGCAAGCACGGTGTCGCTCGTCGACGTGTCGCCATCGACGGTGATACAATTGAATGTCGCGTCGCTGGCGTCGCGCAGCGCGGCGTGGAGAAAAGCGGGCTCTGCGGCCGCGTCGGTGAAGATGAAGCCCAGCATTGTCGCCATATCGGGCGCGATCATCCCCGATCCCTTGATAATGCCGACAAGCGTCACGATCCGGCCGTCGACCACGGCCTGGGTCATGGCACCCTTGGCGAAAGTGTCGGTGGTGCCGATCGCCTCGGCAGCTGCTTGCCACGACGCCTCGGGCGTGGCGAAGGCGGCCGCGAGCCCACTCTCGGCCTTGTCGATCGGCAGCGGCACGCCGATCACGCCGGTCGAAGCGACGAACACGTCCGAGGGCTGACAGCCAAGTTCCCGCGCCACGCGCGCCGCGATCGCCTCGACGGCAGCGCGGCCGCGATTGCCGGTGAAGGCGTTGGCGTTCCCGGCATTCACCACTAGCGCCCGCGCCCGACCCAGCGGCAGCGCCGAGCGGCACCATTCGACCTCGGGGGAGGGGCAGCGGCTACGCGTGAGCACGCCGGCGACGCTTGTGCCCTCGGCCAAGGTCGCCAGCGTCAAGTCGGCGCGCTCCCAAGGCTTGTAGCCCGCGCGCGACACGCGCAGCGCGACGCCACCGATCCGCGGCAACGCGGGAAAGGGCCGGGCGAGCGGGGAGGGGTGTGACATGGGCATCCTTTGGGCTAAGCTGGCGCGCGCAAGCAAAAAGGGGCGTTAGCGTGGTGGCGGTTGAAGGCAAGATCGTGTTGATGGCGCTGGCGGCGATGCTGGCCCAACCGGCATTGGCCGAGCTGCAGGCAAAGCCCGCCGGTGCCACGCCGGCTATGTCAGCCGCTTCCCCGGCGAGGGCCGGGGCCCCGTCGCGCGCCAGGCGTCATGGCAGCGTGACCAAAGCCCCCGCTGCACCACTGGACCCCGCCGCGCGCCGAGGAAGTGAACAAAGTTTGCCAGCGAAGGTGCCCAGTCCCGAAGCAGCAGCGACCCCGGCGCCGGCATCGGCCGGCACCCCGCCAGAACCCGTGGGAAGCGTCGCCGAATGGTTCCCCGCCGACGCCTATCCGCCGCAGGCCCGCGCCAAATCGCAGGAGGGGCTGACGGTATATGCCGTGGAGCTCGATCCCCGTGGCCGGATCATGCGGTGCAATGTCGTTCAATCCTCGGGATCGGACCTGCTCGATTCGACCACCTGCACGCTGGTGATCTCGAACGGCCGCTTTCGCCCGGCGCGCGATGCGGCGGGCAAATCGGTCGCTGGCCGCTACCAGGGGTCGATGCGCTGGAAACTGGTGGAAGGCCCAGCTAGCGAGGAATAGTGGACGTTTCGCCCGCAAATGCCTATGTCGCCGACCATCGCCTGTTTAAACGGAACGAAGTGCCCCGCGTGACCTTGTTGCTGCTCTTGTCGGCGTTGCTTTCGGCCTTTGGCGGCGGGGTCGCCCCGGCGCGGTCGGTCGCGCCCGCACAAGTCGCGCAGGTGGCGGTCGTCGCCGAGGCTGCTCTGCCGCGCGTCACGGCGTCGATCCGTTCGGTTCAGCCGCGTGCCTCGCGGCCGCCGCTCACGCCTCAGGCAAGCGCGGCGCCGGTCGCCCTGCTGCCGATCGAGCCGCACTGGGCCTGGCGTCGGCGCGAATAGCGCGCGCCTTCCTCGCTTCCCGCCCGATTTTAGCGCGGTGCCGCTGGCCGCGCCGGTTTTGCCATAGGAAATCATGATGTTCGGCAGCCTTGCCAAGACTTTGTTCGGTTCGTCCAACGATCGCTACGTCAAATCCCTCCAGCCGCTGGTTGCCAAGATCAACGCGCTCGAGCCCCAGCTTCAGGCAATGGACGACGCGACACTCGCCGCGCAGACGCTGCGTTTCCGCGAGCGACTGGCGGCGGGCGAAGCGCTTGACGCGCTGCTGCCCGAAGCCTTCGCCACGGTGCGCGAGGCGGCGCGGCGCACGCTCGGCCAGCGCCATTACGACGTGCAGCTGATCGGCGGCATCGTCCTTCACCGCGGCGAAATCGCCGAGATGCGCACCGGCGAGGGCAAGACGCTGGTGGCGACGCTCGCCACCTATTTGAACGCGCTGCCCGGCACGGGCGTGCATGTCGTGACGGTGAACGACTATCTCGCCCAGCGCGATGCCGACTGGATGGGGCAGGTCTATCGCTTCCTGGGGCTGACCGTAGGGGTGATCGTCCCCAATCTCACCGACGAACAGCGCCGCGAGGCCTATCACAGCGACATCACCTACGGCACGAACAACGAGTTCGGCTTCGACTATCTGCGCGACAACATGAAATATGATCGCGAATCGATGGTGCAGCGTCGGTTCAACTTCGCGATCGTCGACGAAGTCGACTCGATCCTGATCGACGAAGCGCGCACGCCGCTGATCATCTCCGGCCCCACCGACGACAAGACCGACCTGTATCTCGCGGTCGATGCGATCGTGAAGCAGTTGGTGCCCGCCGATTACGACTTCGACGAGAAGCAGCGCTCGATCATCCTGACCGAGGACGGCACCGAAAAGGCCGAGCGCCTGCTGGAGGGCGCGGGGCTGCTCGAAGGCAGCAACCTCTATGATTTCGAGAATACCCAGGTCGTCCATCACCTGAACCAGGCGCTGCGCGCGAATGTGATGTTCAAGCGCGACACCGATTATATCGTGAAGGACGGCAAGGTCGTCATCATCGACGAATTCACCGGGCGCATGATGGACGGCCGCCGCTGGTCCGATGGCCTGCACCAGGCGGTCGAAGCGAAGGAAGGCGTGAATATCGAGCCCGAGAACCAGACGCTCGCCTCGATCACTTTCCAGAATTATTTCCGTATGTATCCCAAGCTCGGCGGCATGACCGGCACGGCCGCGACCGAGGCTTCCGAATTCTACGACATCTACAAGATGAACGTCGTCACCATTCCGACCAACGTGCCGGTGCAGCGCGTCGACGAGGAGGACGAATTCTACAAGGATACCCAGGACAAGTTCAAAGCCATCGCCAAGAAAATCCGCGAACATGCTGAACGCGGCCAGCCGGTGCTGGTCGGCACCGTCTCGATCGAAAAGTCCGAGCTGCTGTCCGAATTTCTCGAGCAGGAGGGGGTGCCGCACAAGGTGCTGAACGCCCGCTTCCACGAGATGGAGGCGCATATCGTCGCGCAGGCGGGCCGCAAGGGCGCGGTGACGATCGCGACCAACATGGCCGGCCGCGGCACCGACATTCAGCTGGGCGGCAACGTCGAGTTCCGCGTCGCCGATGAACTCGCCGAAATGGCCGAGGCTGAGGAGCGTGAGGCCGCGATCGCCCGGATCAAGGCGGAGGTGGCGGCGGAGAAGCAGGAAGTGCTCGCCGCCGGCGGGTTGTTCGTGCTCGGCACCGAGCGGCATGAAAGCCGCCGCATCGACAATCAGCTACGCGGCCGTTCGGGGCGCCAGGGTGACCCCGGCCTCAGCCGCTTCTACCTTTGCCTTGAGGACGATCTGCTGCGTATCTTCGGGCCGGACACGATGTTCTCCAGGATGATGCGATCGAACCTTGGCGACGGCGAGGCGATCAGCTCCAAGTGGCTGTCGAAGGCGATCGAGACCGCGCAGAAGAAGGTCGAGGCGCGCAATTACGATATCCGCAAGCAGGTCGTCGAATATGATGACGTGATGAACGATCAGCGCAAGGTCGTCTATGAACAGCGCGCCGACATCATGGACGCCGAGACGGTGGGCGATGTCGTCGCCGACATGCGCGCCGAAACGGTCAACGCGATCGTCGGCGAGGCATGCCCGGTCGGCAGCTATCCCGAGCAATGGGACGTCGCCCGGCTCGCCGAGCGCGCGCGCGATCTGCTCGGCGTCGAGGCGCCGCTCGATGCGTGGCTGAAGGAGGAAGCGGTCGATCCCGAACTTATCGAGGAACGGCTGCGCGACCTTGCCGACACGCATGTCGCCGGCAAGGCGAAGGAGCTGGAAGCGGCAACCTGGACGTCGATCGAAAAATCGATCCTGCTTCAGAATCTGGACCATCACTGGAAAGAGCATCTGTCGACTCTCGATGCGTTGCGCCAGGTCGTCCATCTGCGCGCCTATGCGCAGAAAACGCCGATCAACGAGTATAAGCAGGAGGCGTTCGCCCTGTTCGAGCGGATGCTGAGCGCGATCCGCGAGGATGTCACCAAGACGCTGGCGCACGCGCAGTTCCAGTTCCAGGCGCCGCCTGAATTGCCGCCGCTCCCCGATTTCCTCACCAATCTGAGTGAGCTGGAAGCGCCGCTCGATCTCGATCCACAATCGTTGGGATTGGTGACGACGCGGCTGGCGCCGGCGCCGTTGTTCGCGGCGGGCGGCGAAGCGGCGCTCGCCGAGCCGCTCAGCGACGATCCGGCCGAATGGGAAGGGCGGGTGAGCCGCAACGCCGCCTGTCCGTGTGGATCGGGCAAGAAGTACAAGCATTGCCACGGCGCGCTGGCTTAAGCCCGTGTTCCGTGCGAGGTTGGCCGGCGGCTCATCGTGTGCCGCCGGCCGACTTGCTCAGCTGGCGGTGGTGTTTTTCACTTTCGCCGCATATTCTTCGAAGTTTTTCTTGAAGACGATCGACAACTCTTCCAGCGCGGCGGTCGCATCTTCGTCCTTCTTCGGCGGGAAGAGCTTCAGGCCGTTGCCGCCCCAGGCCTTAAACTCGTAATCGATCTTCTGATCGTTGCCGAATTCGCGGAACAGGAACAGGGTCCGCGGCGAACGGCCATAAATCGCCGCCTTCTGATAGAAGACGTCGGCAACAATCAGCTCGTTATAGCAAGCCGCGCTGGAATCGGCGCGGCGCGTCTTGACCTTGTTCATCGTCTTCCGCTCGATCGGCGTTTCGTGCCGCACGACGACCGTGCCAGCTGGCAGCTTCAGCAGCGCGTTGAGATCGAGCGCTTGCAACGCATCGAGCTGCGTCGGGCTGTCGAGCGCGCTCGCCATTTGCGCCTTGTTGTTGGCGTCTTTCTTCGAATTCAGCGCTCCCTCGATAAGGCCGCCGCCGAGCCAGCCGGTCGTGATCGAGGTCATGCGCTCCGCCGGCCAGATATGCAGCTCGCAAGGCGCTTGCTGCGCGAAGGCCGGCGTCGCGGCGGTGGCGGCCGCGATCGCGGCCAACGCGAGATAACGTTTCATCGATTTCCCCCTTGATTGATGCGCTCCAAACCGTGTGATGCACGCCTATTTTGGGCGTGCCTGTTTGCCGATCACCTCGGCGAACCTCTTCAGATCTTCCAAATAAGCGGCTTCCAGCTCGGCGATCGCCGCCGCCAGATTGCCCCCGGGTTTTAGCGGCAAGAGCTTGATCGTGGCCTTGCCCCAATTGGCGAAGCGATATTCCGGCGCCGGTGCCGGCCCGAAGCGGCGATAGCGGAACAAGGTCAGCAGCACGGTGCCTGAAACCGCGTCTTGCCGGAAGACGATGTCATCAACGACCAACTCGCCATAACAGGCGGCGTTACTATTGCTGAGCCGACCCGGCGTGGTACGGATGACCCGGCTTTCGAGCGGGTCGGCGTGGACGATCAGCCGGTCGTCGGGCCGCCCCAGCAGCGCCTGGGGCCGTGCCGCTTCGAGCAAGGCCGCTTGTCGTGCCGAATTCAGCGGATCTTGTGGCAGCGGCGGATAACCGCTGCGGCTCTTCAACGCGCCATCCACTGTACCGCCATGAAAGACGCCGTTATAGACAGCCTTGAGCTTGTCGCCCGGCCACACGTGCAATTCGCAGTCGCCGGGCACCGATTGGCCGGCACCCGCCGCGTGCGCGCCGGTAGCCATCGCCGCGCAGCACAGCGCGAGCAGTTGTTTGATCATCTTCATCAAGCCCACCCCCATTCTTCTTGGTTTTTAGGGCGCCGTTGCGGATTCGCAATGCAAATTGATGTAGTTTTACTGGTTCTTCAACCGGCTGCCAGTCTCGCCGAAGCCATCCTCCCACCCCGACGCGGTGAAGGTTTCGGGTTCCAGCCCGCCCTCGCCGCGCGCCACCAGGTCGCGTCGGCTCTCGGCCATTTGCCGGATATCCGGCCGTGGATCGGCACGGTATGCGGGAAGCGGAGGGGTGGCGGGGATGGGTGGCGCGGGCTGGTCGCGGTCGCCGCCGAGCGGGTCGATCTCTCGGCCCGGGCCATCGGACTGCCTGGGAACGATGGGCTGCGGATCATCAATTTCGTCAAATTCGGGGGGCGGGGTGCTGGCGATGAGGGTATCCTTGCCGTGAACCCGTCTGCAACGCCTCGCCGCAACGCGCGGTTGCGCTTGCTAGCTACGCTTTGGCTGTTATACGAGCCTGCCGACCGGCGGTGCTCGCGGGCGTGGCGGAACTGGTAGACGCGCCGGATTTAGGTTCCGGTATCGCAAGATGTGGGGGTTCGAGTCCCTTCGCCCGCACCAGCCGCCGCCTCAGGGCGAGCGCTGGACCGACCATTTTTTCCGAACAGCGAAAGCACGAAAGCGACCCAATGCAGATTGTCGAGACGTTGAACGAAGGGCTGAAGCGCGCCTACACGCTGAAGATCACCGCCCAGGATATCGAAGCCCGCGTCGCCGCCGAGATCAAGCGCGTCGCGCCGCAAATCCGGATGCCGGGCTTCCGCCCCGGGAAGGTTCCCGCCAATCTCGTCCGCAAGATGCACGGGCCGGCGCTGGCGCAGGACGCGCTGTCGTCCAGCGTGCAAGACGGCGTCCAGAAGCTGATCGCCGACCATGCGCTGCGCCCGGCGATGCAGCCCCAGGTCGCGCTCGACCCCGCTTACGCGCCCGGCGGCGATGCCGATGTCACGGTCGAGCTGGAGGTGCTGCCGGACGTTCCCGCCCCGCGGATCGAAGGGTTGAAGCTCGAGCGGCTGACGGTTCCCGTCGCCGATGAGGCGGTAAACGAACAACTTCAGCGCTTCGCCGAGCAGCAGAAGCGCTTCGATGACGCGCCGGAGGGCCACGCAGCCACGGCCGGCGACCTGGTCGTCATGGATTTTGTCGGCAAGGTGGGCGGCGTTACGTTCGACGGCGGGACCGGCACCGACATGAGCATCGAAATCGGCTCGGGCCGGTTGATTCCGGGCTTCGAGGATCAACTGATCGGCGCGGTGAAGGGCGAGGAGCGCCAGATCAACGTGACCTTCCCGGCCGATTACGGCGTCGACACGCTGAGCGGCAAGGATGCGACCTTCGACCTCACCATCAAGGACGTTCGCGTTGCGCGCGAGACGGTGATCGACGAGGAACTCGCGACCTCGCTCGGGCTGGAAAGCCTGGAGCAGCTGCGCGGGCTGCTGAAGGGGCAGATCGAGCAGGAACTGAACGGCCTCACCCGCACCTACATGAAGCGCAAGCTGCTCGACCAGCTGGCCGAGGGGCATGACTTCCCGGTCCCGCCGTCGATGGTCGATGCCGAGTTTGAGCAGATCTGGGCGCAACTGGAGCATGAGGCGACCCACGAGGCCGATCCCGCCGCCGCCAAGGCCGAGATGGAGAAGGAGCGCGACGATTATCGCCGCATTGCCGAGCGCCGCGTGCGCCTGGGGCTGCTGCTCTCCGAGATTGGCCAGGCAAATGGCGTCGAGGTGACCCAGGCCGAGATGAATCGCCTGATCGCGCAGGCCGCACAGCAATATGGCCCCGAAGATCGCCAGCGCTTCATCCAGTATATCCAGCAGGAGCCTATGGCCGCCGCCCAGCTCCGGGCGCCGCTCTATGAGGATAAGGTCGTCGACTGGCTGTTCGAGCGCGCCGAAATCAGCGAGCGCGAAGTGACCCGCGCCGAGCTGGAAGCCGCGATCGAGAGCGAGGACGGCTTCGCGACCGGCACCCACATCCACAATCACGATCACGATCACGATCATCATGACCATGCCGGGCATGATCACGGCCATGATCACCAGCACGACGTGGCGGCCGCTGAAACGGCCGAGCCGGCAGCGGCGGCCGAAGCGCCCGCTAAGCCCAAGCGCACCACCAAGAAGCGGGCCGAGCCCGCCGAGCCGGCAGCCGAGGGCGCCGAGCAGCCGAAGAAGCCGCGCAAGAAGAAGGCCGACGCCGGTGAGGCTGGGCAGGGCTGAACGAGCATGATGGCACGGCGCCGGGCGACGCGATGACGCCACGCATCGCCGTTCTTCTTCCTTGTTTCAACGAAGAGGCCGCGATCGCGCAGACGGTCGCGGCCTTTCGCGCGGCGCTGCCCGGCGCGGCCATTTACGTGTACGACAATAACTCACGTGACCGTACCGCCGAGGTGGCACGCGCGGCGGGGGCGATCGTCCGCGCCGAGCGACTGCAGGGCAAGGGGCATGTCGTCCGCCGGATGTTCGCGGATGTCGATGCCGACATTTACGTGATGGCAGATGGTGACGCGACCTATGACGCAGCATGTGCTCCGGCGATGGTCGCCCGCCTCGTGGATGAACAGCTCGACATGGTGGTTGGGGCGCGGGTGATGCAGGTTGCTGTGGCCTATCGCCGGGGTCACCGCTTTGGCAACCGGCTGCTGACAGGGATGCTGGCGCGACTATTTGGACGCAGTTTTACTGACATTCTTTCGGGCTATCGCGTGTTCTCGCGGCGGTTTGTGAAGAGTTTTCCGGTCTTGTCAGCGGGTTTTGAGATAGAGACCGAGATTAGCGTCCATGCGCTCGAATTGAAGATGCCGGTTGCCGAGGTTGAAACCCCTTATTTCGCGCGGCCTGAAGGGTCGGCGTCCAAGCTGGCCACCTATCGGGACGGATGGCGGATCCTGCGGACCATATTGCGGCTTTATCGGATTGAGCGCCCACGCCTCTATTTTGGCACCGTCGCCGGCGTGATGGCGGGAACGGGGCTCCTCCTGTCGATCGACTTATGGATCACTTTCATGCACACCGGATTGGTGCCGCGCTTGCCGACCGCAGTGCTGGTGACTGGCCTTATGATCCTCGCCGCGCTCAGCTTCTTTGCTGGGCTTATCCTTGACACGGTGGTGCGTGGGCGGCGGGAGGTGCGTCGGCTAGCTTATCTTGCCTTGCCCGCGCCAGGGAATAGCCTGACGGGCGTGTAAAAGGGGGCGGCGCTCCTGGCCGCCCCAGCATTTTCAGCGCCGCGCGCGATCGTCGACATTGTCCGCCTTCGCGTCGGCTTCAGCGCGGACATTGTCCGCGGCTTCTTCGGATGCGTCCGCCTGGTTTTCCATCATCTCGCTTGCCTGGGTGTTGGTCGTGTTGTCGGCCATCGCCTCCAGCTGGTCACCCTGATTTTCAAGCGCATCGGCCGCGGCCGCGCCATTATTCTCGATCGCCTGGGCTTGCGGGCTCTGCTGGCACGCGGCCAGCGCGCCCAGTGGCAGCGCCGCCGCGATCAGGATCAACTTCTTCATGCCTCACTCCTTCCGGTGGTCCCGGCCCTCCTGCCGGATCGAAGCGAACGAACGGGCGGGGCGCCGCGCGGTTCCGTTACCGGCCCTTGGGGGTGACCGGCCCCAGTTCCTCGGGCGCGTTGGCGGCGAGCGCGAGCAGCGCGGTCCAGGCGGCGACGTTCTGACGCAGCTGTTCGGGATCGATCCGCTCAAGCGTGTCCTCGGGCGTGTGGTGATAATCGAAATAGCGCGTGCCATCCTGATTGAGATCGACCACGGCGACGCCCGCCGTCACCTCGGGCTCGATGTCGCTGCCACCGCCCGCCAGATCGGTGCCGCGGACGATGCCGAGCGGGGCGAGCGCGGCGGCGAGCCGGTCACCGAGCGGCTTGGCGCTCGTCGGCAGGTTCATCTGCACGCGCCACACCCGGTCCGCGCCGAAATCGCTTTCGGCGGTGAGCGCGTGGCGTTCCTTGCCGTGCGCCGCGAAATAGGCATCGCCGCCCTGGCCGCCGACTTCCTCCGCGCCCCACCAGACAACGCGGATCGTTCGCCGGGGCGCCGGCCCGTCGAGCAGACGCTTGGCGGCCGCCGCGGTGATGGCCGCCCCCGCGCCATCATCGATCGCGCCAGTGCCCAAATCCCAGCTGTCGAGATGCCCGCCGATCAGCACGATCCCGGCATCTGGGTCGGTCCCGGGCACCTCGGCGATCACGTTGCCCGACTGCCGCATCCCGACCTGTCGCGGCGTGAGGGTAAGATGGAGCATGACCTGTCCCTGCGCTGCCATCCGCTCCAAATTGTTCGCATCCGACACTGACAGCGCGGCGGCGGGGATGGGGGTGACGCCTTTCTCGAAATTGGTCGTGCCGGTGTGCGGCCCGCGGCCCGCATCGGTGCCGATCGACTTGATCACGATCGCGAGCGCGCCCTTCTTCGCGGCGATATTGGGGCCGACGAAGCGCGCGGCGCCGAAAGTGCGATAGCCCGAGCCGTCCTGCGTGCGGCGCATCCCGTTGGAGACGAACGCGATCTTGCCCTTAAGACTCCCCTCAGGCGCAGCGACAAGGTCGGCAAAGCTTTTGAAGAACACGATCGGCGCGGTGATGCCAGCGGCGGGTGTCGCCCCCGATTGACCCAGCGCCGTCAGCCGCAGTTTCTGCGGGAAGGGGCTGACGACCTCCGCCGTCTCCACGCCGCGTTCCCACACGGGCATCTGATAGGTTTCGATATGGACATTCTTGAAGCCCAGCGCCGTCAGCCGCTTCACCGCCCAGTCGCGCGCGCGCGCCTCGGCTTCGGAGCCGGCGGGGCGGGGGCCGACTTCGGTCGTCAGCCCCTCGACCAGGCCGTAGGCAATATCGTCCTTCAGCGCCGCGTCGCGCAGCGCGGCGACGTCTTGCGCCAACGCGGGGGCAGGGAGAGCGAGGGCGAGCAGCAGGGCTAGGCGCAAGGGATCAGGCTCCTTCATCGAACGGGGTGCGGGTGGCGACGCCAAGCGCGCGGGCGGCGGCGTGCTGGCGGCGATCGGCGGTGATCAGCTCGAAACCGAGCCGAGCCGTGATGGCGATGTGCAAAGCATCGGGCAGCCTGAGGCCAAGCTCGAAATGGTGTAGATATCGCGTGGCGTGAGCGATGTCCTGCGACTCCAGCGGAACGCGCCGCCAGCGCGCGAGCAATTCACCTAGCCCTTGAATCGAAAGCGCGCCCTCGGCGACGGTCAGCAGCTTTTGCCGGACACGCAGCCCGATGCCTGACACGCCCTCGCCGAACCCAAGATCGCTATAGGCGGGCAACTCGTCGAGGCTCGCTAGCAAGGCGAGCGTCTCTTGGGCGCCGGTGTCGAGCAGCACGAGCGTTAGGATGACACTGGTGTCGACGTAAACCGTCACCAGCGCGGGTCGTCACGAACGTCGCGGATGAAGTCGCTCGCGGTCCCCGGCAGTTTGGGCAGCCGGGACCTGAGCGCCACGATGGCATCGATATCGACCGGCCTGGCGCGCGGCTTCACGTCCGCAATTGCCACCCCGTCACGCACGACGACGACTTCGTCGCCGCGCTCGATCGCCGCGACCCAGGCATCGCTCAGCGCATCGGCGGGAATTTCATGCCGTTCCATGCGCAAAGTGTAAGCCGCGCCTGCCGCGTTGCCAATAGCCGGCCCCGACGCTACACCGCCGCCAACTTCCCAAACCCCCTCCCGGAGAGACCCACGTGGCCGCGCAATATGCCTTCGTGATGAAGGACATGACCAAAACCTTCCCCGGCGCGCAGAAGCCGGTGCTCGCCAACATCAACCTGCAATTCTACCAGGGTGCGAAGATCGGCATCGTCGGCCCGAATGGCGCCGGCAAATCGACGCTGATGAAGATCATGGCCGGCATCGACACCGATTTTTCGGGTGAGGCTTGGCCAGGCGAGAACATCACCGTCGGCTATCTGGCACAGGAGCCCCAGCTCGACCCTAGCAAGAACGTGCTTGAAAACGTCAAGGACGGCGCGCGCGAAGTGGCCGACATGGTCGATCGCTTCAACGCTATCTCGGCCGAAATGGGCGATCCCAAGGACGACACCGATTTCGATGCGCTGATGGAGGAGATGGGCGATCTCCAAGCCAAGATCGACGCGGTCGACGGCTGGACGCTCGACAATCAGCTCGAAATCGCGATGGAGGCGTTGCGCTGCCCACCCGGCGACTGGTCGGTCGAAAATCTCTCGGGCGGTGAGCGCCGCCGCGTCGCGCTCACCCGGCTGCTGATCCAGAAGCCTTCGATCCTGCTGCTTGACGAACCGACCAACCATTTGGACGCCGAAAGCGTCGAATGGCTCGAAAATCATCTGAAGGAATATGCGGGGGCGGTGCTGATGATCACCCACGACCGCTATTTCCTCGACAATGTTGTCGACTGGATTCTCGAGCTCGATCGCGGCAAATATTTCCCGTACGAGGGCAATTACTCCACCTATCTCGAAAAAAAGGCCAAGCGGCTGGAGCAGGAGGATCGCGAGGAATCGGGCCGACAAAAGGCGATCAAGGACGAGCTGGAGTGGATCCGGCAGGGCGCCAAGGGCCGCCAGACCAAGTCCAAGGCGCGTATCGCCAAGTTCGAACAGCTTGTCGAGGCGCAGCAGAACCGCACGCCGGGCAAGGCGCAGATCGTCATCCAGGTGCCCGAACGCCTGGGTGGCAAGGTGATCGAGGTGACGGACATCTCGAAAAGTTATGGCGACAAATTGCTGTTCGAGGGGCTGAGCTTCACCCTGCCGCCGGGCGGCATCGTCGGCGTGATCGGGCCGAACGGCGCGGGCAAATCGACACTGTTCAAGATCATCACCGGCCAGGAAACACCTGATAGCGGCTCGATCGACGTTGGGCCGACGGTGCGGCTCGGCTATGTCGATCAGAGCCGCGACGATCTGAACCCCAAGCATAATGTGTGGGAGGAGATTTCGGACGGGCTCGATTATGTGAAGGTCAACGGCCACGACATGTCGACGCGTGCCTATGTCGGCGCGTTCAACTTCAAGGGGCAGGACCAGCAGAAGAATGTGGGCAAGCTCTCGGGCGGTGAGCGCAACCGGGTGCATATGGCCAAGATGCTGAAGCGCGGCGGCAACGTGCTGCTGCTCGACGAGCCGACCAACGATCTCGACGTCGAAACCTTGGGCGCGCTCGAAGAAGCGATCGAGAATTTCGCGGGCTGCGCGGTGGTGATCAGCCACGACCGTTTCTTCCTTGACCGTCTCGCGACGCATATCCTGGCGTTCGAGGGCAACAGCCATGTCGAATGGTTCGAAGGTAACTTCGCGGCGTATGAAGAAGATAAGCGGCGGCGCCTGGGCGACGCGGCGGATCGGCCGACGCGGTTGGCGTATAAGAAGCTGACGCGGTGAGGGCTCCGGGCCTGCTGTTCGCGCCGTTGATCGTGGCGGCGGCTCCGGGGCCGGCTGAGCAGGCAGTGCTCTCGCCGGCCGAGTTTCGCGACCGCGTCGCCGCCGCGATGAAAGCGGCGACGGGACAGCCGGTGACGGTGATCGACGAGCGCACCTTCAAGATGAAGCAAGCAGATGGCACCGAGAGCACGGTGTCGATCGATAATGCTTATAACGACTATCTCGCCTCGCCCGATCGACTTGATGCGATCGTCTCGATCTTCGCGCGGGTATTGGCCCAAGGAGGTCCGGCCGCGAAGCTGGGGGATCTCGTTATCATCGTGCGGCCGAAAGCCTACCTCGAACAGAGTGTCGGCAAGGCGGCGAACTCCGCCTATCCGCCCCCGCGCGCGCTCGCCGGCGATATCGCGCAGTTTCTCGCCTTTGACACCCCGGAGGCGATCCGTTTGGCCTCGCTTGCCGACTTGGCGGATCTGAAGATCGATCAAGGCCAGGCTTGGCAGCGAGCGCTCAGCAATTTGCGCGGGCGGATCGGGCCGATCAATGAAGGCGTTTTCGGCGACAGCCCGGGAACGACCGCTTTTTCTGCGGATAGCGGGCTCAGCCCCAGTTTTCTCGCCCTTCCCGAAACCTGCGGTCCTCAGGCCCCGAATGGCCGTGACGCCGAGCAGCTACTGCTGTTCGATCGCAACGTGGTGTTTTTTGGCATCCCTGGGAACGGGCAGGATTTCGCGAAGTTCCAGCAGACGGCGAGAGCCGTGATCGCCGCCGGCAGCTCCCATTCGAGCACCGTCATCACCTGCCGCGGCGGTAGATGGGTGGCGGTGGATATCCAGTAGAAAGGCTGAACGAGCGCGCCGATTGGGAAATGTCGCCGACGCCGATGGCCAGGTAATCGATCACAGTGCTGACGTATCGATCACAAGCCCGGGGATCGTCTCTGCGATCATGCGTTCGCCGAAGCGGCACTGCCGGCTTTCAGCATAACCCGCGTCGCCTGGCGCCCAGAGCTGATGCAGGATGCGGCTCTCGACGTCGGCAACCCAATATTCCGCGACGCCGGCCTGCGCGTAGAGCCGCGCCTTGCGCTGCAAATCGTGATTCAGGGTGGAATCGGCCACCTCCACCATGAGCGCGACGCTCGACAACGGGATGAAGCCGCTGCCCTGCGCTTCGCTCGTCAGCACGATGTCGGGCTCGGGCAAGCTATGCTCGGGGATGGCAACGCTCGCCTCGCTCAGCACCTCCAATGACGTATCCACTGCCCGGAGCGCCTCCGCGAAAGCGATGATCAGTTTGGTCTTCACCCGCGCATGGGGCCGGTGCTGCGCGTTCATGACGAGAATTTCCCCCTCGATCAGCTCGCTCTTGGCATAGTCCGAGAAGGCGCCCGCTTGATCGAGCAGCACGAAATCCTCGATGCGCAGCTTCACCGGGTGCGGCGTGGTGGCAAGCGGGCTAACATCGTTCATTTTTGCAAGGTAGCACAGTTTAGGGGGCGCGCTAACGCCTCACGCCGTGAACCGCTTGGTAAACCCCTTGGGCAGTCGCTCCTCGGCGGGCTGGGTTTCCACCTGATCGACCCTCGCGCGGGGTGGGCCTTGGCGGGCGGCGTCGAGCAACGCCACGATCGCGCTCGACTGGCCAGCGACCAGCATCTCGACCCGGCCATCGCGCAAGTTGCGCACCCAGCCGGCGACGTGCAGTTCGCTCGCGCGGCGGACCAGGAAATCGCGGAAGCCGCAATTCTGAACTTTGCCGCTGATGAAGACGCGCTGCATCGACGCCGCCGCCACTTCTTCGTTACGCATGACAACCCCTTGATCCCAAGCTTCTTTTGACACCGCAGACCGGCGCCGCCCCGCACTCGGGCAAACGGCCCGGCGCAATCGCGACAGCCTTGGTCGAAAAGCGGCTCAGGCCGGGTAGGTGATCGCCATCACTTCATAGTCGCGCTCGCCCGCCGGAAGCAGCACGCGCCGGACATCGCCGACCACAGCGCCCCGGAGCGCGCGTGCGAGCGGCGCATTCCAGCTGATCCGCCCCGCGCCCGCTTCGGCCTCGTCATCGCCCACCAAAGTGAGCAGCCGCCGCTGATCATCCTCGTCGGCGATCTCGACCGTCGCGCCGAACCACACGCGGCGCTTGTCGGCTTGGGCAGCTGGATCGACGACCTTGGCCGCCTTCATTCGCTTGGCGAGCCAGCCCAGGCGCCGGTCGATTTCGCGTAATCGCTTGCGGCCGTAGATGTAGTCGCCATTTTCCGAACGATCACCATTGCCCGCCGCCCAGGCGATCACCTCGACCAGTTTTGGACGTTCCTCGCCCAGCAGCTGATCATATTCGCGGCGCAGCGCGGCGAAGCCGGCGGGCGTGATGTAATTGGGGCGGTCCATGCGGATCAGGAGGGGTGGCGGCCGAGATACCAGCTGAGCCGTGCCTGCCCCTGCGAGCGGGCGCGTTCGGGGTTGAGCAGATCGTACACCACCGCATTTTCCAGCACGCGCTGCACATAGCTGCGCGTTTCGGAGAAGGGGATCGCCTCGACCCAATCGATCGGATCGATCGTGCCCATGCGGGGATCGCCATAAACGGCGAGCCATTTGTTCACATTGCCGGCACCCGCATTGTAAGCGGCGATCGCCAGCGGATAGCTGCCATAGCTGTTGTACAGCCGCTGGAAATAGGCCGATCCGAGCTGGATGTTGTAATCAGTGTCGGTCGTCAGCGCGGTGGTATCATACGGCAGGCCAAGCTTCGCCGCCTGCTCGCGCGCCGTCGCCGGCATCAGCTGCATCAGCCCGCGCGCCCCGACGCGGCTTACGGCGGCGCGGTCGAACTGGCTTTCCTGCCGGGCGATCGCGTGGACCAGAATCCAGCTGTCATTCGCTGCCGCCGGCACCTTCACGCTCGGATAGCCGGTGATTGCATAATCGGCGAGGCCGTTGGTCACCGCGCTGCGGCCGACCATCACCCCTAGATCGGGGCGACCGAGCGTTCGCGAGAGCTCGGCGGCCAGGACATGGTCGCTCTCGCTCTTGGCGTCCTGCGCGATCTGGCGGACAAAGGCGGTCTGGTCCTGATAGGCACCGCTGGTTCCTAGATAGCGCGCCGCCTGCACGACCTCGCGCGCGTAAAAAGCGTCGCGCGTCGCGGTATCGACCGGGCGCTGGAGCTGTACGGCTGGCGCGGCGAGCGCACGGCCGAGGCGCTCACTCGCAAGCTGGCCATAGAATTGGCCGGCAAAAACTGCCGCCTGCTCCAGATAGCCCGTCGCGCCCGCGGCATTGCCGGCGCGCTCGGCGGCGCGGCCGGCCCAATAGAGCCCCTTGGCGCGGGTCTGCGGGGACTGCGCGGCGCGGGCGTAGCGATCATAGAGCGCGACGGCCTCGGCGGGGCGGGCGAGCGTCTTCATCGCGGTTTGCGCGGCGAACCACACCAGATCGGTATAGGCGTCGCGCTCGCCATAGGGGCGCTGCGAGACATCGGTGCCGTGGGGGTAGGCGTCATCGACCTGGCGGGCGATGTCGTAGGCCTGTTGATATTGCGCGTCGGCGGCCGCTCCCCTGGCCTGATCAAGCAGCAACTCGTACCAGGCCTCGACCTTGGCGGGCTGGCTAGCGAGCGAGCGCGGGCGGGCGAGCAGCGCGCGCGATTCGGTCCAGCGATTGGCGTTCTTCAGCCAAAGCGCGTAATCGGCGATGAAGCCGGGCTCATTGGCGAAGCGATCGGCGACCAGCGCTGCGCGGCTGCCGGCATCGGGCGCACGGGTGCGTAAAGCGAGGCGCAGATCGAACAGCTCGCGCCGCGCCGGGCTGGTGAGCCCGAGCTGGCGCTGCGCCGATCCAGTCGATCCCGCCCAGAGCAAGGCGTCCATTCGCGCATCGTGATCGGCGGTCGTCAGCACGCCCGCGAAACCCGACAGCAGCGCCGCTTCGTCCGCGGGCGGAAGTGCGCCGCGCACCCAGGCGGCGCGCGCGGCGACGTTCGCCTCGCTCGTCATGCCGGTGGCCTTCAGCGCCTCGGCGAAACGCACCATGCCGGTGGGGGTGAGCGGCGGGAAGCGGCGGAAGAAGCTGACCGCGACACCGGGTGACCAGCTCGCGGTATCGAGCGCGCGCTCGGCGGCGCGGCGGCGGCTTGCTTCGCCCGGCCAGCCGGGATGGGCGAGCAAGAAACGGGCATAGACGTCGAAGCCATAGGCGTCCGACTGTTGCAGTGCCTTCCATTCGGTAATCGCGGCGGCGAGCGCGGGCGCCTGCGGATCGGCGGGCATCCGGCGCAGCTGATCGCCGAACGGCGCGAGCTGATCCTGGGGCGCGGCGGCGATCGCCAGGCTTGAGGCCCCGGCGAGCAACATCAAGGGACGCAACAACGCGAGCATGTGGACAGGATAAGCGATTCGCCTCTATCTGTCGCGCCTCATTCGCCATTTCATGCGCGAAGTCGCAAAAACACGGGGCCATCGGGAGTTCTATTATGTTTTCCGGTTCCATTCCGGCGCTCGTTACCCCTTTCAGCGGCGACGGTCGGATTGACGAACCCGCTTATCGCGCGCTGATCGACTGGCAGATCGCCGAAGGGTCGAGCGCGCTCGTCCCCTGCGGGACAACCGGCGAGGCGGCGACGCTGACCGCCGAGGAGCATTTCGGCATCGTTCGCGTCTGTGTTGATCAGGCGGCCGGCCGGGTACCGGTGATCGCCGGGGCGGGCTCCAACGACACAAGGGTCGCGATCGCCAATATCGCCGCCGCCAAGGCGGCGGGGGCGGACGCGGCGCTGATGGTGCCGCCTTATTACAACCGCCCGAATCAGGAAGGCATTTTCCAGCACTTCCAGGCGGTGGCCGAAAGCTGCGACCTGCCGGTCGTGCTCTACAACGTGCCCGGTCGCACCGTGACCGACATCGCGGTGGAAACGATGGGGCGGCTGGTGGAAGCCTATCCGAAGAGCTTCGTCGCGGTGAAGGACGCGACCGGCGTGCTTCAGCGGGTTACGGCGCAGCGCCTCGTCTGCGGTACCGGCTTGGCCCAGATTTCGGGCAATGACGAGACCGCGCTCGCCTTCAACGCCAGTGGCGGGGTGGGGTGCATCTCGGTCAGCGCCAATGTGGTGCCCCGGCTGTGCGCCGAGTTCCAGGCGGCATGCGCGGCGGGTGATTATATCGCCGCGCGGGCGTTGCACGACCGGCTGTTCCCGCTGCACCTCGCGCTGTTCAGCGATGCCTCGCCGGGGCCGGTGAAGTATGCGCTGAGCAAGGTTCGCCCCGATTTCCCGACCGGTCTGCGCCTGCCGATGACCTGGCCAAGCGCGGCGAGCCAAGCGGCGGTGGACAAGGCGCTGGCGCCGCTGGTCGCATAGGCGGCGTTGCGGGGCATGGCTTTTCCCGCGCGCCACGCCTAAATCCCGCTGCCTTATGCCGCGCCCCAAGCCCGCCACTTTCGACAAGAAGAAAATCGTCGCCGAAAACCGCCGCGCGCGGTTCGATTATGCGATCGAGACGGTGTATGAGGCCGGCATCGCGCTCACCGGCACGGAGGTTAAATCGCTGCGCTTCGGCGAGGGCTCGATCGCCGAAAGCTATGCCGAGGTGAAGGACAGCCAGGTGTGGCTCGTCAATTCGAACATTCCCGAATTCAGCCACGGCAACCGCTTCAACCACGAACCGCGCCGCCCGCGCAAATTGCTGCTCCATGAGCGCGAGATCAACAAGCTCCACGGCGCGGTCGCCCGCGAGGGGATGACGTTGGTGCCGCTCGCCATCTACTTCAACGGCAAGGGGCGGGCCAAGGTCGAGCTAGCGCTCGCCAAGGGGCGCAAGACCCATGACAAGCGCGAGCATATCAAGGAACGCGATTGGAAACGCGAAGCCGCCCGAGTGCTGCGTGATCGCGGCTGAACGCTCGCCGACAAAGCGACTTGGTAACCTTCGAAACCGATTTGACGCAGCGTGTCGTTTGGATAAAACACGCATGCCCATTTCCACCTAAGGGAAATTCCATGCGTCGTTCGTTTATCGTAACTAGCTTGCTTGCTACCGCCGCGATCGCCGGCATCGCCATCGCCAAGGACGCAACCCCGATGGCTCAAACCGCCGCCAAGCCCGAGATCGGTTCGTTCGGCTTCGACGAGCCGGGCATGGACCGTCAGGTGAAGCCCGGCGACAGTTTCGCCGATTATGCGAGCGGCGGGTGGAAGAAGGCCACCGAGATTCCGGCCGATCGTTCGGCTTACGGCATGTTCCACCGCCTGCAGGACCGCTCGCTGGAGCAGACTCGGGCAATCCTGGAGGAGTCCGCGGCCAAGCCGGGCACCAAGATCGGCGATTTCTACGCGAGCTACATGGATCAGGCTGCGATCGACGCCAAGGGCGCGGGCCCGATCCAGCCCTGGCTGGCCCAGGTAAAGGCCGCCGGTGATCGCAACGCGCTGGCGGTGACGATGGCCAAGTTGCAGCGCCAGGGCGTTGGCGGGCTGCTGTCGCTCTTCATCAATCAGGATGAAAAGGCGCCCGAGCGCTATGTCGTCCACCTGTCGCAGGGCGGCATCGGCCTGCCCGACCGCGATTATTATCTGAAGGACGATCCCAAGCTCGCCGCCGTCCGCCAGGCCTATCTCGCCAACAGCGCCAAGATGTTCGAGCTGATCGGCGACGGCGCCAACGCTGCCGCGCGCGCGCAGGCGGTGTATGAGTTCGAAAAGCAGCTCGCCCAGGTCCATTGGACCCGGATCGACTCGCGTGACGACGACAAGACTTATAACAAGTGGAGCGCCGCCGATCTCGACACCAAGGCGCCGGGCATGCCCTGGGGCGCGCTGCGCGAGGCTTATGGCATCACCGGCGAGCAGGAGCTGATCGTCAGCCAGCCGAGCGCGATCACCGGCGAAGCCAAGGTGTTCGCCGCCACCCCGATCGAGGTGCTGCGCGATTATGCCGCGCTGCGCATCGTGCGCAGCTATGCGGCCTATCTCGCCAAGCCGATCGACGACACCAATTTCGAATTCTACGGCAAGATCCTGTCGGGCCAGCCGCAGCAGCGCGATCGCTGGAAGCGTGCGGTGACGGTCGTCACCGGCGCGATGGGCGAGGAGATCGGCAAGGCCTATGTCGCGCGCTATTTCCCGCCCGCGACCAAGGCGGCGGCCGATCAGCTGGTGAAGAATGTGATCGCGGCGATGGGCGACCGCATCCGCAACCTCAGCTGGATGACGCCCGAAACGAAGCAGAAAGCGCTGGTGAAGCTCGCGTCGTTCACGCCCAAGATCGGCTATCCCAGCCGTTGGCGCGATTATTCGACGCTGAACGTGGTGCGCGGCGACATCGCCGGCAATATCGCGCGCGCCAACGCCTTCGAATATAATCGCAACCTCGCCAAGCTGGGCAAGCCGATTGATCGCGGCGAATGGTTCATGACGCCGATGACGATCAACGCCTATGCCAATCCGGTGATGAACGAGATCGTCTTCCCGGCGGCTATCCTGCAACCGCCCTTCTTCGACGCCAAGGCCGATCCGGCGGTGAATTATGGCGGCATCGGCGCGGTGATCGGGCACGAGATCAGCCACCATTTCGACGATCAGGGCCGCAAATACGACCCGACCGGCAAGCTGACCGACTGGTGGACCCCGGCCGATGTCGCCGCGTTCGACAAGCTCACCGCGCAGCTCGTGAAGCAATATGACGGCTATGAGCCGCTGCCGGGCCAGCATGTGCAGGGCGCGCTGACACTGGGCGAGAATATCGCCGATCTGGCGGGGCTTTCGGTCGCGCTCGATGCCTATCACAAGTCGTTGGGTGGCAAGCCCGCGCCGGTGATTGGCGGCTTCACCGGCGATCAGCGTTTCTACCTCGGCTGGGCGCAGGTGTGGCGGACCAAATATCGCGAGGCGGCGCTGCGCCAGCAGCTGCTCACCGACCCGCACTCGCCGGGCGATGAGCGTGCATCGGTCGTGCGCAATCTTGATCCCTGGTATGCCGCGTTCAAGCCGCAGCCGGGCGAGAAGCTCTATCTGGCGAACGGCGACCGCGTTCGCATCTGGTGATCGATCGGGGCGGCACCGCGAACGGCGGGCCGCCCCGAACTTTTTTCGAACATAAGGGAAGGGGATGTTGATGCGGTTTCGGCAGGGGATGATGCTCGCGTCGGCGGCGGCGCTGGTGGCGGGCGCGGCACTCGCGGCGCCGGTGGTCAAGCCGGTGATTGGCAGTTTCGGCTTCGATGAAAGCGGCATGGACCGCCAGGCCAAGCCCGGCGACGATTTCGACACGTTCGCGAACGGCGCTTGGGAACAGCGCACCGAAATCCCCGCCGACAAGCCGAGCTTCGGCGCGTTCGACACGCTGCAGGATCTGTCGCAGCAGCGCACCCGCGGCCTGCTGGAAGCGGCGGGGCCGGGTAGCAAGATCGGTGCTGCCTATGCCGCTTATCTCGACACCAAGGCGATCGACGCCAAGGGGCTGGCGCCGATCCAGCCCTGGCTCGCGCGGATCAAGGGCGTGAACGACAAGGGCGGCTATGTCGCGCTGCTCGCCGAAGCCGGGCGCAACGGCGTGAACGGCCCGTTCGGCGGCGGCATCGGCCCCGATCAGAAGGACCCCAACGCCTATACGCTCCAGCTCGGCCAGTCGGGGCTGGGGATGCCCAACCGCGACTATTATCTGAGCAGCGATCCCAAGCTGGTTGAAACCAAGGCCAAATATCTTGGCCATGTCGAGCGGATGCTGACGCTCGCCGGCGAGCCCGATGCCGCCGCCCGCGCCAAGGCGATCGTCGATTTCGAAACCGCGATCGCCCAGGTGCATTGGGACAATATCCGCAGCCGCGACGCCGACCAGACCTATAACAAGATGCGCGTCGCCGATCTCCAGGCGATGGCGCCGGGGTTCGATTTCGTCCAGCTGTTCAAGGCCAATGGCTTCGCGACCGACACGCTCGTCGTGCGCCAGCCGAGCGCGGTCGCTGGCGAGGCGAAGCTGATCGCCGCCGCCCCGATCGACGTGCTGAAGGACCAGCTGCTCGTCCGCTCGCTCGAAGAGTTCGCCGACGTGCTGCCTAAGGCTTTCGACGCCGAGAATTTCGCCTTTTTCGGCACCGCCCTGCGCGGCACGCCGCAGCAATCGGATCGTTGGAAACGCGCGGTTAACTGGACTTCGGCGGCGGTGACCGACGAAGTCTCCAAAATCTACGTCGCCAAATATTTCCCGCCCGCGACCAAGGCGGCGATGGATGTGCTGGTGAAAAACATCATCGCGGCGATGGACAAGCGCATCGACAAGCTGGAATGGATGGAAGCCGGCACCAAGGCCAAGGCCCATGCCAAGCTCGCCGCCTTCACCCCGCGCATCGGCTATCCTACCAAATGGCGCGATTATTCGGCGCTGACGATCACCCCGGGGGACGCCTTCGGCAACAAGCTGCGTGCCAATCAATGGGCGTTCGAGTATAATCGCGGCAAGCTGGGCAGGCCCGTTTATCGCTGGGAGTGGGGCCTGGCGCCGATGACGGTAAACGCCCAGGCCAACCCCACGCTGGTCGCGATCACTTTCCCCGCCGCGATCCTGCAGCCGCCCTTCTTCGATCCGAAGGCCGATCCGGCGGTGAATTATGGCGCGATCGGCGCGGTGATCGGGCATGAAATGAGCCACCATTTCGACGATCAGGGATCGAAATATGACGGTACCGGCAAGCTCACCACCTGGTGGAGCCCGGCCGACGTCAGCGCGTTCAAGGCGCGCACCGCGAAGCTCGTCGCGCAATATGATGCTTATGAACCGCTGCCCGGCTTCCATGTAAAGGGCGGGCTGACGCTCGGCGAGAACACCGCCGACATCGCCGGGCTGAGCGCCGCGCTCGACGCATATCATGCCTCGCTCGGCGGCAAGAAAGCGCCGGTGATCGACGGCTTCACTGGTGATCAGCGCTTCTTCCTGGCCTATGCGCAGGTATGGCGCCGCAAGCACCGCGAGGGCGATCTGCGCAACCGGCTGCTCACCGATCCGCATGCACCCGCCGAACAGCGGGTGTGGACGGTGCGCAACATGGACGCCTGGTATCAGGCGTTTGGGGCCCAGTCGGGCGAAAAGCTCTATCTGGCGCCCGAGGCGCGGGTACGCATCTGGTAAGCCTTGACGGCGGCGACGGCTAGGCCAAGACGCGCTGATGCCCAGCCTCGCCGCCACCTCGTCGCTCCGTACCCCCGCGTTGATCGCGCTGCTCGCAGGCCTGGGCGCGGGCGGGCTGATCCTGTGGGCGGCGAGTGATTGGCGGATCGCCGCAGGGTTCGCCGCGAGCGCCTTGGTCGGATTAGGCTTGATCGCGGCAACGCGCTGGTTCGTGCCCCAGCCGGAGGTGGCTGCGCCCGCGATCGATTGGTCGCTCGCCCGCGCGCTCGCCGACGTCGCGAGCGAGGCGGTCGCGGTGACCGACCATGGCGGTCGGCTCGTCTGCGCCAACGAGGCTTATCGGGCGCTGTTCCCCGAACTGCCGACACCACCCAATCTTCCGCTGGGGGAAAGCCTGATCGCCACGCTCGCGGACGTCGGGCGGGCCGCTTGGCGTGACGGGCTCGGGACGGCCAAGCTTGCACTGCCCGAGGGCGAGGCGCAGCTGCGGGTCGCCCGGATTGGCGGCAGCGACGAACTGCTGATCTGGCGCCTCGCGCTGCGTGAACGGCAAGATTTGGCGCAACAGGCCGAGGCGCTGATCACCGGCCCCGCTGGCGCGCGGTTGGGCGGTGCCGGCCTGATGGTCGCGCTTTTGTCGCCTGAGGGGCGGGTGCGCGCGGCGAACCAAGTGCTGGGGCTACGCGCGCTGGGCGAGGGTGGCTCGCTTGCCGGACGCGATCTCGCCCAGTGCCTCGCAACCGATAACGAGGGCTTGTTGCGGTTTGCGCGCGAAGGGGTAAGCGGCACGCCGCTTCGGCTTATCCAGCTGCCATTCCTGGAGGGTGACCGCGCGCCTCTGCTGATCGCCCTGCTCGATGAGGAAGCACCGCTTGCCGCCACGGGAGGCACCGCCGCGATCCAGGCGCTGATAACTTTGCTCCCCTTCGGGATCGCGTTGGTCGACCGCGAGGGGCGCTTCGTCGAAATGAACGCCGCCTTCCGTCGCGCGGCGATGGTCGATGCCGCTGCGCCGCCGCTCTATCCCGGCGATCTCGTCGTGCGCGAGGACAAGGCGGCGCTCGCCGATGGTGTCCGTCGCTTCGCCAATGGCGCGAGCCACGCGACCGACATTGCGGTCCGGCTTCGCGCACGGCCCGACGATGCGGTGTCGCTCACGATCGCCGGCGCGCGCGGATTGGGCGAGGCGGCGGTGCTGATCGCGCTGAAAGACAATGGCGAGGAAGGCCGGCTGAAGCGGGAAGTGGCGCAGGCGACCAAGATGCAGGCGGTCGGCCAACTCGCCGGCGGCGTCGCCCACGATTTCAACAACATCCTCACCGCGATCATTGGCCATTGCGACCTGATGCTGATGCGCCACGCGCCAGGCGACAGCGATTATGACGATATCCAGCAGATTCGCGCTAACTCGAATCGCGCGGCGAGCCTGACGCGGCAATTGCTCGCCTTCTCGCGCCAGCAGACGCTTCGCCCGCAAGTGCTGCAGTTGCCTGATGTAATCTCGGAAGTCTCCGCGCTGCTCAAGCGATTGCTGGGGGAGACGGTGCGGCTGGAAGTGACCCATGGCCGCGCGCTAGGCGCGGTGCGCGCCGATCCGGGGCAACTCGAGCAAGTTGTGATGAACCTGGCCGTGAACGCCCGCGACGCGATCCTCGCCAAGCCACCGCGCGGGGGAGGGGTGTTGCGGATCGAAACTTTCGCCGTTTCCGCCCAGGAAGTGCGCAAAATGGGCGCCGATTTTATGGCACCGGGAGACTATACCGCGCTTGCGATCAGCGATAATGGCGCCGGTATCCCGGCCGAGGTGCTGCCGAAAATCTTCGAGCCCTTCTTCACCACCAAGGAAGTCGGCAAGGGCACCGGACTTGGCCTGTCGACCGTCTATGGCATCGTCAAGCAATCGGGCGGCTATATCTTCGCTGAATCGACGCAAGGTGAGGGCGCGCGCTTCACCATCTATCTGCCCGTCCATCGCGCCGAGGCGGCTGCCAAGGCGGCGAAACGGCCGCCCGCCACCAAACCCGCCGAGCTTTGGGGCAGCGGCACGATCGTGCTGGTGGAAGACGAGGACATGGTCCGCGCGGTCGCCGAGCGCGCGCTCACGCGACAGGGCTATAAGGTGCTCACCGCCGAACATGGCGAGGCCGCGCTCGATCTGCTCGGGCGGATCGACAAGCCAGATCTGCTCGTCTCCGACGTGGTGATGCCGACGATGGACGGCCCGACGCTCGTCCGCACGGCACGAGAGCGTTACCCCGATCTGCCGATCTTGTTCATGTCCGGCTATGCCGAGGAACAATTACGCAAGTCGATCGATCTGGCGAACGTCGCCTTTTTGCCCAAGCCGTTTTCGGTTCAGCAATTGGCGGAAGCGGTGCGGGGTGCCTTGGCGCCACGTTGAGCAGGCGTTAGGGAGGCATATGGCCGTACAGAAGATCCTCGTCGTCGAAGACGAGCCGTTGATCGCGATGATGATCGAGGATTTTCTCGACATGCTCGGCAAATCGCACGCGGGCACGGCGGATAACGTGTCCGAGGCGCTGGCGATGGTCGACGCGGGCGGCATCGACGCGGCGATTCTTGACCTGAACCTGCGGGGAGGCGAGACCAGTTGGCCGGTCGCCGAGCGGCTGGCACAGGCCGGTGTGCCGTTTATCTTCGCGAGCGGCGGCCTTGGGGAAAGCGTTGATCCACCTTTCAACGATCGACCCGTGCTGCCCAAGCCCTTCACCATCGACGCAGTCGCCAAGGCGCTCGACGGACTGGGCTGAGCCGCACGCGCGCCAGGCGCCCGCAACCGGCGCGGCATCGGTCCGTTATAGGCGCTCCCAGCCTCGAGGAGCGCGACAATGACCGACACCCCCTCCCGCCGCAACGTGATGATCGGCTCCGCGATTGGCACGGCCGCCGCGCTTGCATCCCCGTCGCTCGGCGAAGCGCGCGCAACCCGCGACGTCGCAGACCCGCCGCGCGATCCGCGCGGGCTCTATCCCAAGCCGCCGTTCAAGCGCCAGGAACAGCGCTGGCCGGGGCTCGCCAGCAAGATGGAGCCGCGCCCTGACCATGGCGAACAGAGCTATCGCGGCGGCAGCCGGCTTAGCGGACGGCGCGCATTGATCACTGGCGGCGATTCGGGGATGGGTGCGGCCGCCGCAATCGCTTATGCGCGCGAGGGCGCCGATGTCGCGATCAACTTCCTGCCCGACGAACAGCCCGACGCCGATCTGGTGCTGCGCGAAATCCGCGCGGCGGGCCGCAAGGGCGTCGCGCTGCCGGGCGATTTGCGTGACGAGGGCTTTTGTCGGAGTCTCATCGAAGACGCCGTCAAACAACTGGGCGGGCTCGACATTCTGGTGTCGAACGCCGCGCGTCAACAGGCGCACCCCTCGATCATGGACATCAGCAGCGAGAATTTCGACTGGACGATGAAGACCAACATCTATGCGCCCTTCTGGCTGATCAAGGCGGCGCTCCCGCATCTGGAGCCGGGCGCGGTGATCATCGGCACTACCTCCGAACAGGCGCAGGATCCCTCGGCGGATTTGTACGACTATGCGATGACCAAGGCGGCGACGACGAGCTATATCCGTAGCCTCGCCAAGCAGCTGGCCGAGCGCGGCATTCGGGTGAACGGGGTCGCGCCGGGGCCGATCTGGACGCCGCTCCAGGTGTCGGGCGGGGCGTCGATGGAAAAGCTGGAGAAATTCGGCGGACAGACCCCGCTGGGCCGTCCCGGCCAGCCGGGCGAACTGGCCGGCATCTACGTCGCGCTCGCCGAGCCGGGGAACAGCTATGCGACCGGCCAGGTCTATGGCGCGATGGGCGGGGGCGGCCAGCCCTGATTGCCTTCATGTTCCCCTCTTGTTCGATGAGAACATTTGTTGTACATCGCCTACTTGAACGCCCGGCCCCGCCGGGCTAGCGAGGAGCCTGGCGATGACGACGAAGCTGAAGGTGGTCGAGACGATGGCGGTGGCGGGGGACAAGATGGCGGCGGACCGTCAAAAGGCACTTGAAGCGGCGCTGGCGCAGATTGACCGGGCGTTCGGCAAGGGCTCGGCGATGCGGCTGGGCGACAAGGCGACGATGCAGGTCGAGGCGATCTCGACCGGATCGCTCGGGCTCGACATCGCGCTCGGTGTCGGCGGCTTGCCCCGCGGGCGGGTCATTGAGATTTATGGTCCGGAAAGCTCGGGGAAAACGACGCTCGCGCTCCACGTGATCGCGGAAGCCCAGAAGCATGGCGGCATGGCGGCGTTCGTCGATGCCGAACACGCGCTCGACCCCGTTTATGCGAAGAAACTGGGGGTTGATATCGACCAGCTGATCGTCTCGCAGCCCGATACCGGCGAACAGGCGCTAGAGATCACCGACACGTTGGTGCGTTCGAATGCGATCGACGTGCTGGTGGTCGATTCGGTCGCCGCGCTGGTGCCGCGCGCGGAAATCGAGGGCGAGATGGGCGACAGCCATGTGGGTTTGCAGGCGCGGCTGATGTCGCAATCGCTGCGCAAGCTCACCGGATCGATCAGCCGCTCGCGCTGCATGGTGATCTTCATCAACCAGCTGCGCCAAAAGATCGGCGTGATGTACGGCAACCCGGAGACGACCACGGGCGGCAACGCTCTGAAGTTTTATGCAAGCGTCCGGCTCGACATCCGCCGCACCGGCCAGATCAAGGACCGCGAGGATGTGATCGGGAACACCACCCGGGTGAAGGTGGTGAAGAACAAGGTCGCGCCGCCGTTCAAGCAGGTCGAGTTCGACATCATGTACGGCCAGGGCATTTCGAAAATCGGCGAGATTCTTGATCTCGGCGTGAAGGCCGGGCTGGTCGAGAAATCGGGCGCCTGGTTCAGCTATGACAGCATCCGCATCGGCCAGGGCCGCGAGAACGCGAAGAATTATCTGCTCGAGAACGCCGACGTCGCCGATCGGCTGGAACGTGCCATCCGCGGGCGGATGGACAAGGTGGCCGAAGAGATGATGGCCGGTCCCGAAGAGGACGAGTCCGACGATCTGTGAGTTGTGGCGCCGCCATCGTCCGCGCGGTGATGGCGGCTCTCGACACCCCGGGCGCCCCGGTTAAGGTGAGGGCAGATTTGCGCCAGGGGGTATCATGATCACCGTCCATCACCTCAATAATTCGCGCTCGCAGCGGGTGCTTTGGCTGCTCGAGGAACTCGATTTACCTTACGAAATCCGCTTCTATCAGCGCGATAGCAAGACGATGCTTGCGCCGCCGACGCTGTCGGCGGTGCATCCTCTGGGCAAGTCGCCGGTGATCGAGGATGAGGGCTGCGTCGTCGCCGAGACGGGGGCGATCATTGAATATCTCACCGAAAAGGCCGATGGCCGGCTGGGCGCGCCAGCGCATCGTGGCGACGCGCTGCGCTATCGTTATTTCCTGCATTATGCCGAGGGCTCGGTCATGCCGCCGCTGTTGGTGAAGCTGGTGCTGGGGCGCGTGCCGCTGTTCGGCAAATCGGCGCAGAAGCGCATCCAGCCGATGATCGACCGCCACCTCGATTATATCGAATCTGAACTCGCCGGCCGGCCATGGTTCGCGGGCGACGCTTTCACCGCCGCGGATGTGATGATGAGCTTTCCCCTGGAGGCTGCGCGCGGCCGCGCCGGGCTCGACGCCAGCCGCCCGGCGACAATCGCCTGGCTCGACAAGATCCACGCTCGCCCGGCTTATCAGGCCGCGCTCAGCAAGGGGGGAACCTATGCTTATGCATGAACCGGATTGATGGGAGCAGCGGAGCCTGACGTTAAAAGCGCAGTCCTGATGGGTGAGCGAAGTTCGTCGATCGTCATTCCTTGGCGGCAGCGCAATGAGGCGTCTCATGGGCGACGAGGGCGGAAAGTAGCGGCGCGCGCCCGATCAGCTGACAGTCGGCGCCAGTTTCGCGCGCGACGCAACCGACATTATGACCGGGACGAACGGTTAAACTGCCCCCCACGCCGCGACTGCCCGCCGATCAATCGGAAAGTCTGTCTCCGATCAACGCGGCCAGGCGGCGCGTTCCGGTCCGGCGGCACGCGACTCACCCCGCCCGCTTCAGCAATAACGCGGTGCGCAAACATTCGCACACCCGCTCGTCGTGCTGGTTGAGCATTTGGTGGCGCCAAGTGACCAGCCCGGCATTGGGGCGCGACTTGCTCTCGCGTAGCTCGGTGACTTCGCTTGTCGCGTGCAGTGTATCGCCGATGAAGACGGGCTTGGGCATCACCAGCTTGTCGTAACCCAGATTGGCGACGAGCGTGCCCATCGTCGTTTCGGCGACGGTGATGCCCACCATCAGGCTGAAGGTGAAGGTGCCGTTGACGAGGATGCGGCCGAACTCGCTCGCCTTTGCCGCCTCGGCGTCCAGATGGAGCGGCTGGGGGTTGTGCGTCATCGTCGACCAGAGGAGGTTGTCGGTCTCCGTTACCGTGCGGCGCAAAGGGTGCTCGATTGTCTCGCCGAGCTGCCATTCGTCGAAATATTTGCCGGGCATCGGGTCCTCATCCTACCCTCGCCCCTCGCAGAGGGGAGAGGGATACAAAGGCTTGGCAGCTTGCTGCCAAGCCGAAGTTGGGTGAGGGGTGGAAGCGACCGCGAAAGCGGTCGCGCGGTCGCCCGGGCGACCGCTTCCCCTCATCCAAGCGCCGCTAGGCGGCTCGCGCCGCCAAGCTCTGCTATCCTTCTCCCGCAGGCGGGAGAAGGCTATTCCGCCGCCGCCACCCGTACGAGCAGCGCCTCGACCGGCACCTGCGCGCCGGGATTGGCGTTGAGTTCGGCCACCACCCCATCGAACGGCGCGGTGAGCGCGTGCTCCATCTTCATCGCTTCGAGCGTGACGAGGCGCTGGCCCTTGGTGACGGTGTCGCCGGGCGCCACTTCGACCGCCGTGATGCGCCCGGGCATGGGGGCGAGGAGGGCGCCGTCGCTATTGGTGGCGGAACCGCCGCTGCGACCACGAGAGGCGGTGATACCGAAAACGCGACCGTCGTTGACGCCGGACAAGATCACCTCGCCGGCAGTCTCAACCCAGGCATCGAGCGGATCCCAGGGCGATGTAATCGCCACCGCGTACGCCATCCCATCCAAGTCGATACGGACGGCGGGTTGCGCCGGGCCGCTTAGTCGAAAACCAAATAGAGCTTGCCAGGGTTCGTCGGCATTGGTCGAACGCGCGAGTCCCCAACCGACTTGAACGGGTCGCTCGCCTGTAGCGGCCGCCGCGATGCCCATCGCGCCGGCTTTGATGACCGCTTCCGGAGGCGCTGAGTCTGGAATCAAAGCCTTGTCGCGCCGGTTGATAAGACCGGTGTCGATCGATCCGGTCAAAAAATCCGGATCGGCGAGGCATTGCGCCAGAAAGGCGGCATTGGTCCGCACCGGCCACACCGCCGTATGGCAACAGGCCGTGCGCAGTTCTTCGATCGCCGTATCGCGGTCGCCGCCTTTGGCAATCAACTTGGCAATCATGGGATCGTAGAAGGCCGTCACTTCGGCCCCTTCATAAACACCCGCTTCGACCCGAAGCCGATTTTCGGGTAACATCAAATGTTCCAGCCGCCCCACGCTCGGCAGAAACCCCTTGGCCGGGTCTTCCGCATAAAGCCGCGCCTCGATCGCCCAGCCATTGATGCTCAGCTCCTCCTGCCGCTTGGGCAGCGTTTCGCCGCTCGCGACGCGCAGCTGCCATTCGACGAGATCAACCCCGGTGATCTCCTCGGTTACCGGGTGCTCGACCTGCAACCGCGTGTTCATTTCCATGAACCAGATGCGGTCAGCGCGCAGGCCCTCGCTCGCGTCGGCGATGAACTCGATCGTGCCAGCCCCGACATAATCGACTGCCCGCGCCGCGCGCACCGCGGTTTCGCACAGGGCGGCGCGGGTATCCTCGGACATGCCAGGGGCGGGGGCTTCCTCGATCACCTTCTGGTGGCGGCGCTGAAGCGAGCAGTCGCGCTCGAACAGGTGGACGATGTTGCCGTGGGTGTCGCCGAACACCTGCACTTCGATATGGCGCGGGGCGGTGATGTATTTCTCGATCAGCACCCGGTCGTCGCCGAAGCTGGAGGCTGCCTCGCGCTTGCAGCTGGCGAGGGCGTCGGCGAAATCGGCGGCCGCATCCACCCGGCGCATCCCCTTGCCGCCGCCGCCCGCGACCGCCTTGATCAGCACCGGATAGCCGACCCCGTCGGCTTCCGCGCGGAGCCGCTCGGGCGTCTGATCCTCGCCCAGATACCCGGGCGTCACCGGCACGCCGGCGTCCGCCATCAGCTTCTTGGCGGCGTCCTTCAGCCCCATCGCGCGGATCGAGTGCGGCGTCGCCCCGACCCAGATCAGTCCGGCCGCGGCCACGGCCTCGGCGAATTCGGCGTTCTCCGACAGAAAGCCATAGCCGGGGTGGATCGCCTCGGCCCCTGTCGCAAGCGCCGCCGCGATGATCTTGTCGCCGCGTAGATAGCTCTCGCGTGCTGGCGAAGGGCCGATATGCACCACCTCGTCGGCCTGGCGGACATGCAATGCCTTGGCGTCGGCGTCCGAATAGACGGCGACGGTGCGGATGCCCATCGCCCGGGCGGTCCGGATGATGCGGCAGGCGATTTCGCCGCGATTGGCGATCAGGAGCGAGGCGATCATGCGAGCGGCGATAACCGCTCAAGCGCCGCCGTGCATCTGATTTCAGCCGCCTAGCTTCCAGCCTCGCACTGGGTACGGTTCGACCAGCTGAGATTCTGCACTTTCCAGCTGCCGCCTTCACGCACCAGATCGAACAGATCATAGCCGCAATGATGCAGCTTGCCGTCGATGTAGAAGTTGTAGCGACCCCATACATACGCCAGGTCGCCGTCGATCTCGATCGCGGGATCGTAAAGCCGCTCCTCGAACCGCTCGGGCCCAGGGGTGAAGCGCGCGAGCAGCGCTTCACGGGTGAAGTGAACGATCCGGCGCACGCCATCGGGATTCTCGCTGGCGATCGTAGCGGTTGCCTCCGGACGTAACGTCTCGGCGATTTTCGCGGCGTCGCGCGCGGCGATGCCGGCGAACAGCGCGTTGACGGTCTGCATCACCCGCGTCTCCTCGCCTTGCAGCTGCGGCGGAAGGCCGGTGCCCTTGGGGAGGGGCGCGAGGGGAGTGGTTTGGAGGAGAAGGGCGAGGATCATTCATGGCTCCAGCGCGAAAGCTTACAGTGGAAAAGCATAGCCCGCCCCCCCAGGCAATGGGTATCGCCCGTCAGCGATCGCGGGACAGCGAGGCAAGGCAGGTCGGCGCGTCATGATCGCGCCGTACCGGTTACATTGAGTCTGCCCAACTGGCCGTTTGGCATGATTGGCATAAACTTCGGGATCGGTTGTTCCACGCGGGCCGCCAAAAGAATGCCCGGCATGACCGCACGGGAAAGTGACAATGGACGTCCTCAGCGATATCTTTGAGACGGTGCAGCTTCGCGGTACGCTCTATTTCCGCACCGATTTCAGCCATCCCTGGGGAGTTACCGTCCCACCGCTCGGGCGGGCGACACGCTTTCATTATGTTCGCGCCGGCAGTTGCTGGCTGCAGCTGGGTGAGATGGCACCGGTTCAGCTAAACTGCGGTGATTTCGCCCTGGTGCCTGGTGGGCTCTCGCACGTGCTTACCAGCGCGCCAGATCAAAGCGCCCCGCCGCTCGAGGCGTTGCTGTGTCAGGCAAATTTTCGGGGGGATGGTTGTCTGGTCCTCCACGGGGGCGACCCGCAGGCCGCCACGCAGCTCGTCTGTGGCCATTTCTCCTTCGCGCGCGGGGCCGATCATCCCCTGCTGCGCGCGATGCCCGATCGCATCATCATTACCGCCGCCGATCGTGAACGGCGCCGTTGGCTGAGCGCGGTGCTGGACCTGCTCGCCACCACCATCTTCCACGATCCGCACGCACCGGTGGGCGTGGTGCGCCGCCTTTCCGAGGTCGTGCTGCTAGAGGCGTTGCGCTCGGCCGAGGACGAGGCGCCCGAAGTGCGGCGGATGATCGCGGGGTTCGCCGATCCGCGGGTTGGGCGCGCGATCGCGCTGATTCACCGCGAGCCCGAACGCCCCTGGACGATCGACTCACTCGCCCGCGAAGCGGCGATGTCGCGTACCCGCTTCGCCGCGCGCTTTCGGGCGTTGATCGGCACGACGCCGATTGCCTATCTCAGCGAGTGGCGTCTGCAACGCGCGGCGGCGCTGCTCGCCAGTTCAAGCCGTCCGGTGGGAGAGATCGCCCATGCCTGCGGCTACACCAACGCCGCCTCCTTCGCGCGCGCTTTTGCCAAGCGCTTCGGCGAAACGCCCAACCGATTCCGTCAGTCGAGCCGCCCGGCCGAGGTCGGTTGATCACAGCGTTCCAATTGCGATGCGCAGCGTCCCACTCTGCGTCCGGGCGATTTCGGCGCTGTTCCGCCACCGCTACATGCCAGGCGCCGGGGAGAGCGCACGTCGCGCCGGCTCCGGGGCAGGACGACGCGGGAGACAGTGATGATCGACGATGAGAATGGCACCGATCGGCGAGCGATGCTGAAAGCGGTGGCTCTGGCTGGCGCGGCCGCCGGCGGTAGTGCGTTGCTTCCCACCAGCTTGTTCGCGGCGCCGGCGCGCCGGATCGCCGGGCGCTCGGGAACGCTCGCCAATGACGTGTCCGTGATGCAAGGCGCGCTGGCGCTAGAGCATGAAGGGATCGCGGCCTACAAGATCGCGGCGGGCAGCGGATTGTTGAGCCCCGGCACGATCGCGGTGGCGAGCGTATTCCTCGGCCATCATGAGGGCCACCGCGACGAGCTCGCCAAGCTGATCGCGCAGGTTGGCGGCAAGCCGGTCGAAGCCAAGAGCAACGCCGATTATATCCGCGACCTGAACATCGCTTCACTCAAATCGGAAGCGGATGTCGTGAAGTTCGCCGCGGGGCTCGAGCAGGGCGCGACCAACGCCTATGTCGGCCAGATCGCGGCGCTGCGCGACCCCAAGATCGCGCATCTCTTCGCGCAATAGGGGACCGATGAAGCGGTCCACTGGGCGCTGCTGAACAACGCGGCCGGCGGCAGCGTGCCCAAGACCGCGTTTCTGTTCGCTTGAGCGGCGCGGACAACGCCATGGGTGTCACCCGCTTCGTTTTGGCCGCCACGGTGATGGCGTTCGCCGTGGCGGCGCCCACCCGGGCCGTTGCGCAAGCCGACGCGCCGCCAGGCATGGCCGAGTATCAGGCCAAATGCGGCGGCTGCCATTCGCTTGACGCCAACCGGATCGGCCCGATGCATCGCGGGATCGTCGGGCGCCGGGTGGCGGCGGCCCCAGGCTATGAATATTCGGCCGCGCTGCGCAAGCTCGGCGGCCAATGGACCCCGGCTCGGCTCGATCAATGGTTGCAGGGCCCGCAAAAGCTGGCGCCCGGCAGCAAGATGTTCCTCACCGTGCCAGATCCCGCCACGCGGCGGGCGATCATCGCATATCTCGTCGCCAATCCGGCGCGTTGAGGGCAGCGGGCGAAGCGAACGGGGGGGCGTACCCGCCCCGAGCCAAACCCTCCCCGGGCAGGGCTCGGGAAGGGTTTGAGCTACATTCGAAACACGCCGAAGCCGCGCTCCTCCAGCGGCGCTTCCAGCGTCGCCGCGAGGGCCAGGCCCAACACGTCGCGCGTCTGGGCCGGATCGATGATGCCATCGTCCCACAGCCGCGCGGTCGCGTACCAGGGGTTGCCCTCATCCTCGTACTTCTGGCGGATCGGCGCCTTGAACGCTTCGGCGTCCTCGGCTGACCAGGTCGCCGCCTCGCGGTGGACCGTCGCCAGTACCGAAGCCGCCTGCTCGCCGCCCATCACGCTGATCCGGGCGTTGGGCCAGCTGAACAGGAAGCGTGGGTTATAGGCCCGCCCGCACATCCCATAATTGCCCGCGCCAAAGCTGCCGCCGATCAGCACGGTGATCTTGGGCACGGTCGCAGTCGCCACCGCCGTCACCAGCTTGGCGCCGTGCTTGGCGATCCCCTCGGCCTCATATTTGCCGCCGACCATGAAGCCCGAGATATTCTGAAGGAAGAGCAGGGGGATGCGCCGCTGCTGCGCGAGTTCGATGAAATGCGCGCCCTTCACCGCGCTTTCGCTGAACAACACGCCATTGTTGGCCAGAATCGCGACCGGCATCCCCCAGATATGCGCAAAGCCGCAGACCAACGACGACCCATAGAGCGCCTTGAACTCGTGAAACTCGGATGCGTCGACCAGCCGAGCGATCACCTCATGCACGTCATAAGGCGCGCGGACATCGGGGGGGATGATGCCGTATAGCTCCTCTGGATCGAAGCGCGGTGGTCGCGGTCCGCGGGTGGTGACGAACGGGTCGGCGCCCTTGCCCAGATGGCTGACGATGTCGCGCACGATTGTCAGCGCGTGGGCGTCATTTTCCGCTAGATGATCGGCCACGCCCGAGCGCCGCGCGTGCAGCTCGCCGCCGCCCAAGTCCTCGGCCGAAATCACCTCGCCGGTGGCCGCCTGCACGAGCGGGGGCCCCGCGAGGAAGATCGTTCCCTGGCCGCGCACGATCACCGTCTCGTCGGACATCGCCGGCAGATAGGCGCCGCCGGCGGTACAGCTGCCCATCACGCAGGCGATTTGCGGGATGCGCTTGGCGCTCATGTTAGCCTGATTGAAGAAAATGCGGCCGAAATGGTCGCGATCGGGAAACACTTCGGCCTGGTGCGGCAGGTTGGCGCCGCCTGAATCGACCAGATAGACGCTCGGGAGCCGGTTCGCCTCGGCGATCTCCTGCGCGCGCAGATGCTTCTTCACCGTCAGCGGGTAATAAGTGCCGCCCTTCACCGTCGCGTCGTTCGCCAGGATCATCACCTGCCGGCCCGAGACGCGGCCAATCCCGGCGATCATTCCGGCGCCGGGAATATCCTCGCCATAAACGCCGTGGGCGGCAAGCTGGCCAATTTCGAGGAAGGGCGAACCCGGATCGAGCAGCCGCTCGACCCGCTCGCGCGGGAGCAGCTTGCCGCGCTCGGTATGTTTCGTCCGCGCCCGTTCCGGCCCGCCGAGCGCGGCCGCAGCGACATCGGCGCGTAGCCGCTCGACCAGCGCGCGGTTGTGCGTGGCAGTGGCCTGGAACGTCTCGCTCTCGGGGGAAATGCGCGTGTCGAGCACGGGCGCGCTCATGGCCTACTCCTTATGGCTTGTCGGGCGTGCCTAGCGGCCGTGGTGCGCGGTGGGAAGCGGGTTGGGAATTCTTGATCGGGAACCGTGTGGACTCCGTAACGAAAGCGAGCCAGCTTTCGCCTCGGCCAACCAAGGGAGGTGCCGATGATGAAGCAGGTTATCGCCGCGACGTTGCTGATGGGGCTGGCGCTGCCGGCGGCCGCGCAGGAGCGCGAACCGGGCAAGCCGGTCGCGGTGCATTTCGTCAAGTTCAAGCCGGGCTCGCTTGATCGGATTAGCGAGATCGAAAGCAAGTATTTCGATCCGGCGGCGGAGAAGGTCGGCATCCGCCCGATCATCATCCGCATGGCCTCGGGCGATTGGGACCGGCAATATATCTTCCCGATGAAGTCGATGGGCGATCTCGATTACACGACCACGCCCGAGAACAAGGCCTGGCTCGCCGAGGTCGACAAGCTCGCCGGCGCCCCGGGCAGCGCGCAAAAGCTGCTCGCCGAATGGGGCGGCGCGATCGTGCGCGACAAGCATGACTTCGGCTTCAGCGACCAGAAGTAACGATCGAGCGTCGCCCCGGTGCTCGCCGGGGCGACCATCGGGCGCTCACGCCCCGATCAACTCGCGCCCGATCAGCATCCGGCGGATTTCGTTGGTCCCCGCGCCGATGTCGAGCAACTTCGCGTCGCGCAGGAAACGTTCGACCGGCCAGTCCTTGGTATAACCCGCGCCGCCCAGCGCCTGCACCGCCTCCAGCGCCACTTTCACCGCATTTTCGCTTGCGAGCAGGATCGCGCCCGCCGCGTCGAAGCGGGTGGTCTTGCCCGCGTCGCACGCCTTGGCGACGGCATAGACATAGGCGCGCGCCGAGCTGAGCGCGACATACATGTCGGCCACCTTGGCCTGCATCAGCTGGAACGCGCCGATCGCCTGGCCGAATTGCTTGCGCTCACGGACATAGGGCAGCACGACGTCGAGGCACGCCTGCATCACCCCGAGCTGGATCCCCGCCAGCACCGCGCGTTCATAATCGAGACCCGACATCAACACGCCGACGCCGCCATTTTCGGGGCCCATCACATTTTCTTCTGGCACCTCGCAGTCGGTGAACACCAGCTCGGCGGTGGGCGAACCACGCATCCCCATTTTGTCGATCTTCTGGCCGATCGCGAAGCCGGGCATGTCGCGCTCGATCAGGAACGTCGTGATCCCGCGCGAGCCGCCCTCGGGCGCGGTCTTGGCATAGACCACCAGGGTATCGGCATAAGCCGCGTTGGTGATCCAGAATTTGGTGCCGTTCAGCACATAGCCGCCCTGCACCTTTTCGGCGCGCAGCTTCATGCTGACCACGTCCGAGCCGGCGCCGGCTTCGGACATCGCCAGGCTGCCGACATGCTCGCCCGAGATCAGCTTGGGGAGATATTTGGCCTTCTGCTCGGCATTGCCCCAGCGCGCGATCTGGTTGACGCACAGGTTGGAATGCGCGCCATAGGACAGCCCGATCGAGGCCGAGGCGCGCGCCACTTCCTCGCACGCAATGACGTGTTCGAGATAGCCTAGACCCAGCCCGCCGTCAGCCTCGGCCACGGTGATGCCGTGCAGGCCGAGCGCGCCCATTGCCGGCCAGAGTTCCTCGCGCGGGAACCAGTCCTCGGCATCGATTCGCGCGGCGAGCGGGGCGATCTGCTCCTGCGCGAAGCGGCGGGTGGTCTCGCGGATCATGTCGGCGGTTTCGCCGAGCGCGAAATCAAGGGCGATGTCCATCTTGCTCTCCCAACACGCTTGTTCCCGCCGCGCGTGGCGCTTAGCAGGCATATCGAGCGCCGCCATAGACGGCGAAAAGAGGGGTGCCAATGGCCGGGTTGCTACGCAAGAAATCGATCGAAGCAGGGGCAGAGCACCAGGCGCTCGCGCGCACGCTCGGCTGGCCGCATCTCGTGGCGCTGGGTGTCGGCGCGATCGTCGGCACCGGGATTCTCACGCTGATCGGGGTCGGCGCCGGGCTCGCGGGGCCGGCGGTGATCCTGAGCTTCGTGATCGCCGGCGCGATCTGCGCCTGCGCCGCGCTTGCCTATGCAGAGCTTGCAACGATGATCCCCGCCTCGGGCAGCGCCTATACCTACAGCTATGTCGTGCTGGGGGAGATCATCGCCTGGGTGATCGGCTGGAGCCTGATCCTCGAATATTCGCTGGTCGTCTCGACCGTGGCGGTCGGCTGGTCGGGCCATGCCGCGCCTTTGCTCGAACGCCTGGTCGGCTTTCCGGCGGTGCTCGCGAACGGGCCGGAGGCGGGGGGCATCGTCAACCTGCCGGCGATCTTCATCATCGCGGTGGTCGCTGGGCTGCTGATGCTCGGCACGCGCGAGAGCGCGACCCTGAACGCGGTCCTGGTGATCGTGAAGCTGGTGGCGCTCGCGGTGTTCGTCGCGGTGGCGCTGCCTTATTTCGATCGCGCCAATCTGGAGCCGTTCATGCCGTTCGGCTTCGCCAAGGCGGCGCAGGGCGGCGCCGAGCGCGGGGTGATGGCGGCGGCGGCGATCATCTTCTTCGCCTTTTACGGCTTCGACGCGATCTCGACTGCTGCGGAGGAAACCAAGAATCCCGGGCGCGACCTGGCGATTGGCATCGTCGGATCGATGTTCGCCTGTGTCGCGATCTACATGCTGGTCGCGGTCGCGGCGGTGGGGGCGCTCAGCTACGCCAAATTCGCCGCGAGCGCCGAGCCGCTGGCGCTGATCCTGCGCGGGGTCGGCCAGCCGGAGGCGGCGACGTTTCTGGAAGCGAGCGCGGTGATCGCGCTGCCCACGGTGCTGCTCGCCTTCCTCTACGGCCAGAGCCGCATCTTCTTCACGATGGCGCGCGACGGGCTGCTGCCCCAGGGCCTCGCCAAGGTTTCCGCGCGGGGGACGCCGGCACGGATCACGGCGGTGACGGCGCTCATCGTGAGCGTGATCGCCGGGCTGCTGCCGCTGGGCGAGATCGCCGCACTTGCCAATGCGGGGACGCTCGCGGCGTTCGTCGCGGTGTGCGTCTGCCTGATCGTGCTGCGGCTGCGCGCGCGCGATGCCGAACGCCGCTTCCGTGCGCCGCTGGGCGTGCCGGTGGCGGCTGCGGGGGTGCTGGGGTGCGTCTATCTGTTCTTCAGCCTGCCGAGCAAGACGCAGGCCTGGTTCCTGCTGTGGAATCTGGGCGGGCTGGTGGTCTACTTCCTCTACGCGCGCCGGCGGGCGGTAGCGGGACGGTAGAGCCCTCCCCAACGCTGGCCTTCGCCGGGGAAGGGGAACTTACGAGGTCCGCAATCGCCCCCGCGCGAGCGTCGCGAGGCCGATCAGCATCCACACGACGTTTAGCGCGGTCGAGGGGATCGCGCCGTGCCAGCCGCTATTGACGACAAAACCGGCGGCGCCGACCACGTTCATCCATTGAAAGGCGGGCGACTGGCCCGACAGACGCCCCACCGAAACCAGCAGATAGGCGGCGAGAATCGTCGCCGCCCCCGCCCACCCGATGGCTTCGATCGCCCAGGTCACGCCGCCGCGAGGTTCCTGAGCACGTAAGGCAGGATGCCACCGTTCAGGAAATACTCCAGCTCATTGATCGTATCGATCCGGCAGCGCGTTTCGAAGCTTTCGGTCGAGCCATCGGCGCGAGTGAGCTTCACCGCCACGTTCTGGCGCGGCTTCAGGTCCGCGACGCCCTCGATGGTGAAGGTCTCGCTGCCGTCGAGCTTGAGCGTGTGGCGGTTGACCCCGTCGACGAATTGCAATGGCAGCACGCCCATGCCGACCAGGTTCGAGCGGTGGATGCGCTCGAAGCTTTCGGTGATCACCGCGCGCACGCCGAGCAAATTGGTGCCCTTCGCCGCCCAGTCGCGTGAAGAGCCGGTGCCATATTCCTTGCCCGCGATCACGACGAGCGGCGTGCCATCGGCCTTGTGGCGCATCGCCGCGTCGTAGATCGGCATCACCTCGCCCTTATACTGCGTCATGCCGCCTTCGACGCCGGGCACCATTTCGTTCTTGATGCGGATATTGGCGAAGGTGCCGCGCATCATCACCTCATGATGCCCGCGCCGCGCGCCATAGCTGTTGAAGTCGGCCTTGGCGACCTGGTGCTCCTGGAGATAGATGCCCGCCGGGCTCGTCGCCTTGATGCTGCCGGCGGGGCTGATGTGATCGGTGGTGATCGAATCGCCCAACACCGCCAGCGGCTTGGCGTCGATGATGTCGCCCACCGGCGCGGGGGTCATCTCCATCCCGTCGAAATAGGGCGGGTTGGCGATATAGGTGCTGCCCGCGCGCCATTGATAGGTATCGGACGGGGCGACCTCGATCGCCTGCCAGCGCGCGTCGCCGGCATAGACATTGCCGTAGCGCGCGCGAAACATCGTGTTGTCGATGGTCGCGTCGATCAGCGAACGGATCTCGTCGTTGCTCGGCCAGATGTCCTTCAGGAACACATCGTTGCCATCGGCATCCTGGCCGATCGGCGTGCTCACCATGTCGCTCGTCACGCTGCCACGCAGAGCATAGGCGACGACGAGCGGCGGCGAGGCGAGGAAGTTCGCGCGCACGTCCGGCGAGACGCGGCCCTCGAAATTGCGGTTGCCCGAGAGCACCGAGGCGGCGACGATGTTGTTGTCGTTGATCGCCTGGCTGATCGGCTGCGCGAGCGGCCCCGAATTGCCGATGCAGGTGGTGCAGCCATAACCGACCAGATTGAAGCCGAGCGCGTCCAGATCCTCGGTCAGCCCAGCCTTGTCGAGATAATCGGTGACGACTTGGGAGCCGGGCGCGAGGCTGGTCTTTACCCAGGGCTTCACGCTCAGCCCCTTGGCCCGCGCCTTGCGCGCCACCAGGCCCGCCGCCACGAGAACCGAGGGGTTGGAGGTGTTGGTGCAGCTGGTGATCGCCGCGATCACCACATCGCCATCGCCGATATCGTGCCCGGCGCCGTCGACCGCCGCGCGCTCGGCGGCTGATTTGCCATAGGCCTTGGCGAGATCGGCGTTGAACACGTCATCGACCGCTTCCAGCGCGACCCGGTCCTGCGGGCGCTTCGGCCCGGCGAGCGAGGCTTGCACCGTGCCCATGTCGAGCTCGAGCGTATCGGTGAACACCGGATCGGGGCTCGACGCGTCGCGCCACAGCCCCTGCGCCTTGGCATAGGCCTCGACGAGGGCGAGCTGTTCGTCGCTGCGGCCGGTGAGGCGCATATAGTCGATCGTCTTGTCGTCCACGGGGAAGAAGCCGCAAGTCGCGCCATATTCGGGCGCCATGTTGGCGATTGTCGCGCGATCGGCGAGCGGCATCGAGTCGAGACCGGGGCCGTAGAATTCGACGAACCGGCCAACCACGCCCTTGGCGCGCAGCATCTGGGTGACGGTCAGCACCAGATCGGTCGCGGTGATGCCTTCCTTGAGCGCGCCCGTCAGCTTGAAGCCGACGACTTCGGGGATCAGCATCGATACCGGCTGGCCGAGCATCGCTGCCTCCGCCTCGATCCCGCCCACGCCCCAGCCAAGCACGCCGAGGCCGTTGATCATCGTCGTGTGGCTGTCGGTGCCCACCAGCGTATCGGGATAAGCGATCGCGTCGCCGCCATTGGCCGAGGTCCACACCGCCTGGCCAATATATTCCAGATTGACCTGGTGGCAGATGCCGGTGCCCGGCGGCACTACCTTGAAATTGTTGAGCGCCTGCGCGCCCCATTTCAGGAACTCGTAGCGCTCGCCGTTGCGCTGATATTCGATCGCGACGTTATCGTCGAAGGCCTTCGGGCTGCCGAATTCGTCGACCATCACGCTGTGGTCGATCACCAGATGCACCGGCACCAGCGGATTGATCTTGGCCGCGTCGCCGCCGAGCTTGGTGATCGCGTCGCGCATGGCCGCCAGATCCACCACGCAGGGCACGCCAGTGAAATCCTGCATCAGCACGCGTGCGGGGCGATACTGGATCTCGCGCTCCGAACGCGGGTTGTTCTGCCATTCGATCAGCGCCTGGATGTCGTCGGTCGAGACGGTCTTGCCGTCTTCGAAGCGGAGCAGATTTTCCAGCAGCACCTTCATCGAGAAGGGCAGGCGCGATACGTCGCCCAGCTTGGCGGCGGCCTTGGGTAGGCTGAAATAATGATAGGTCTTGCCCCCCACGTTCAGGCTGTCGCGGGTGCCGAGGCTGTCCTGTCCGATCGCGGTCATGGGGCGTCCTTTCCAACAGAGGCGCAGGCGCACGCGGCGCCGAGGAATGTGCCAGCGATTGGCCAAGCTGGCGCGCGATTGCAAGGGGGGAGGGGGGTACGGGTGTCGCTATGGGGGCAGGAATGTGAAAGGGGAAGGGCTGCCTGTCGTTGCAGCGGCCACCGCGACCGCCGCAACGACAGGCGGCCCCAAAGCATAGCATCACCGTCGCCCCGTGCTTGACACGGGGCTCGGTCGCCTTGGACGCGCGGAAAAGAGAGCCAAGCCCCGTGTCAAGCACGGGGCGACGCTAAGTTGAGCGGGAGCTTGAACAGGCCAAGGAACAAAGCGCTGCGGCGCCCTTATGGAGACTCACCCCGCCGCCAACACTTCCGCGATCAAATCCTTGCGGCTAAGCTTGCCGATCATCGTCTTGGGCATCGTCAGCCGCACGACCACGTCATCCACCCGTTCATGCTTGCCGAGCTGCGGGTTGAGCCAGTCGCGCAACTCGGCGCCATCGGCTTTGGCGCCTTCGTTCAGTGTCACATAAGCGCGCGGCTGTTCGCCGCGATAGGGATCGGGGACGCCGATCACCAGCGCTTCCTTTACCGCGGGGTGCTTGTAGAGCACGTCCTCGATCTGGCTGGGGAACACCTTGAACCCGCCGACCGCGATCATGTCCTTCAGCCGGTCGACGATCGCGACGAAGCCGTCGGCGTCGATCTGGCCGACATCGCCGGTGCGCAGCCAGCGCCGCCCTTCGGCATCGGTGACGAACACGCCCTCATCGGCGTCGGGACGGTTCCAATAGCCCTTCATGATCTGCGGCCCGGCGATCACGATCTCGCCCGGCTCGCCTGCCGGGGCGGGGCGGCTGGGGTCTTCCTTGTCGACCAGGCGGATGTCAGTCGCGGGGAGGGGTTGGCCGATGGTGCCGGGTTTGCCCGCCGCCTCATAGGGATTGGCCGAGACCACGCCCGAACTTTCGGACAGGCCATAGCCTTCGATCAGCGTCGCGCCCGTCGCCGCCTCGAACTTGGCCTTCAGCTCGGCCGGCAGCGGTGCGCCGCCCGAGATGCAGACGCGCAGCTTCGAGAAATCGGTCTTGCCCAGCGCCGGATGATCGAGCAGCGCCTGGTACATGGTCGGCACGCCGGGGATCGCGGTGATCTTCGCGCGCGACACCGCCTCCAGCGCCTGTTGCGCGTTGAAGCGGGGGAGCATCACGATGCAGCCGCCATTCACCACGGTGCGATTGAGCACGCAGGTATTGGCGAACACATGGAACAGCGGCAGCACGCCCAGGATGCGGTCCTCCTGGCCCGGGTGCGGATCGATCGCGTTCACCTGGCGGGCATTGGCGGACAGATTCTGGTGCGTGAGCATCGCTCCCTTGGGGGTGCCGGTTGTGCCGCCAGTATATTGGATCAGCGCGACATCGGTTTCGGGCGCGATATCGGGCTTGTTGAAGCGGCCGCGATTATGGATCAGTTGCGAAAACGCCATGATCCGCGGATCATTCGGCCTCGCCGCGACCTCGCTTTGCTTGAACCAGCGGTAGAGGATCGACTTGCCCGTCGGCAGCGCGCCCGCGACCGAGCCGACCACCAGCCGTTCGAGTTCGGACTGGTCAAGCACCTTGAGCGCGGTTGGCAACAGCGCCTTGGCGGAGAGCGTGAACAGCAGCCGCGTACCCGAGTCCGCCACCTGGTGCGCCAGTTCCGCGACGGTATAGAGCGGCGAGAAGTTCACCACCGTCGCGCCCAGTTTCAGGATGCCGTAATAGGCGGCCAGATAGTGCGGCACATTGGGCAGGAACAGACCGATCCGGTCGCCCTTGCCATAGCCAAGGGCCGCGAGCCCCGCCGCGACCCGGTTCGCGCCATCAAGCGTTTCGGCATAGCTGTAATGCCGGCCAAGAAAGTCGATCAGCGGCTTCTGCCCGCCTTTCGCGGCGGCATCGTCGAACAGGGCCGGCATCGAGAGCGGCGGGTAGTCGGAGGTCCAGGGCGAGGGGTGCCGATAAGCGGTGCGCCAGATACTATCCATGACGCTATCGTAAGGTGCGCACGCAGCCCGGCGCAAGGGCGCTAGTTGAGCCGCTTGCTCCAGGTGACGAGCAGCGAGACGCACATCACGCCGAGATCGACCGCGGCTTGCACGCGCGCCGGCGACTGATCGCTCGACTCATGGGTGAGGATACGGATGTCGGCGGACGGGTGGCGCACGGCGAGCACAAGCAACGCTAGACCGGCAATTGCCACCAAACCACGACGCGAGCGCATGGTCCACCTCCGCTCCCTTTCATCGCTAATCAGGGTTAAAAAGGCAAGGGCGGAGCGATGGTATTCGCTCCGCCCTTGCCGATTTTCCCTGTGCCGGCGCTTACTTGGCTTCGGCGGCTTCGGGCTTTTTCTTCTTCGGCTTCTTGGGCGCGGCCGGCTCGATCTCGAAGCTGAGGGCATCGTCCTTCAGCTTCACCGTCACCTCGCCGCCGTGGACGAGCTTGCCGAACAGCAGTTCCTCGGCGAGCGGCTGCTTGACCTTCTCCTGGATCAGCCGCCCCATCGGCCGCGCGCCATAGAGCTTGTCATAGCCCTTGTCGGTCAACCACTTGCGCGCACCATCGTCCAGCTTGATGTGGACACCCCGATCCGCCAGCTGCAACTCCAGCTGGAGCACGAACTTGTCGACCACCCGCGCGACCACTTCCGGCGGCAGATAACCGAACGGCACGATCGCATCGAGCCGGTTGCGGAACTCCGGCGTGAACATCCGCTGCACCGCCTGCTCGTCCTCACCCTCGCGGGTGAGATTGCCGAAGCCGAGAGTCTCACGCGCCATGTCGGCGGCGCCGGCATTGGTCGTCATGATGATGATCGCGTTGCGGAAATCGACCGTCTTGCCGTGGTGGTCGGTCAGCTTGCCATTGTCCATCACCTGCAACAGGATGTTGAACAGATCGGGGTGGGCCTTCTCGATCTCGTCGAGCAGCAGCACCGAATGCGGGTTCTGGTCAACCGCGTCGGTCAGCAGCCCGCCCTGATCATAGCCGACATAGCCCGGAGGCGCGCCGATCAGCCGGCTGACCGAGTGGCGCTCCATATATTCGCTCATGTCGAAACGCTGGAGCGGGATGCCGAGGATCGAGGCGAGCTGGCGCGCGACCTCGGTCTTGCCGACGCCCGTCGGGCCGGTGAACAGGTAATTGCCGATGGGCTTATCGGGATCGCGCAGGCCCGCGCGCGACAGCTTGATCGCCGAGGCGAGCTTTTCGATCGCGGCATTCTGGCCGAACACCACGCGCTTAAGATCGGTTTCGAGCGAGGCAAGCGCCTTGGTATCGTCCTTCGACACGCTCTTGGGCGGGATGCGCGCCATTGTCGCGATCACCGCCTCGATCTCCTTGGCGGTGATCGTCTTCTTGCGCTTGGCGGGCGGCACCAGCATCTGCATCGCGCCGACTTCGTCGATCACGTCGATCGCCTTGTCGGGCAGCTTGCGATCGTTGATGTAGCGCGCCGAGAGTTCCACCGCCGATTTGATCGCGTCGGGCGTGTACTTCACCGAATGGTGATCCTCGAACGCCGTGCGCAGCCCCGCGAGGATCTTCACCGTATCCTCGATCGAGGGCTCGTTGACGTCGATCTTCTGGAAGCGGCGCAGCAGCGCCCGGTCCTTCTCGAAATGGTTGCGGAATTCCTTGTAGGTCGTTGAACCAATACAACGGATCGTCCCGCCCGACAGCGCGGGCTTGAGCAGGTTCGAGGCATCCATCGCCCCGCCGCTGGTGGCGCCCGCGCCGATCACGGTGTGGATCTCGTCGATGAACAGGATCGCGTGGGGCAGCTTCTCCAGCTCGTTGACGACCGCTTTCAGCCGCTCCTCGAAATCGCCGCGATAACGCGTGCCGGCGAGCAGCGCGCCCATGTCGAGCGAATAAATGACGGCGGGCTTCAGCACATCGGGAACGTCGCCCTCGATGATCTTGCGCGCCAGACCTTCGGCGATCGCCGTTTTCCCGACGCCCGGGTCACCCACGTAAAGCGGGTTGTTCTTCGAGCGGCGGCGAAGGATTTGCACGGTGCGATCGACCTCGGCCGCGCGGCCGATCAGCGGATCGACCTTGCCCTTCTTGGCCTTTTCGTTGAGGTCGACGGTGAACTGCTTGAGCGCGCTTTCGCCCTTGCCGCTCTTGGCCTCGGCCTTGGGCTTTTCCTCCTCGGCGCCCTTGGCCTGGGCGGGCTCGGCGGGGGTGCCGCCCTTGCCGACGCCGTGGCTGATATAGCTGACAGCATCAAGGCGGCTCATATCCTGCTGCTGCAGGAAATAGACGGCATAGCTCTCGCGCTCGCTGAACAGGGCGACGAGCACGTTGGCGCCGGTCACCTCATCGCGGCCCGAGCTTTGCACGTGCAAGATCGCGCGCTGGACGACGCGCTGGAAACCGCTGGTGGGCGACGGATCGGTCGCCTGCTGCACCTTCAGCGCCTCGAGTTCGGTATCGAGGTAGTGCGCGACGGTGCGCTTTAGGTCGCTCAGGTCGACGCCGCAGGCGGCCATCACCTTGCTGGCATGTTCGTCGTCGATCAGCGCGAGCAGCAGATGTTCGAGCGTCGCATATTCGTGGCGGCGCGAGGAGGCGGCCTCGAGCGCCTTGTGGAGGGTGGATTCGAGAGCGGAGGCGAAGGACGGCATGGGTAACTCCTATCGGCCCACGGGCCGGACCGAGGCGTGGCATGTTGGGATGGCCGCACGCGCCATCAAGCTCTTGACAGAAGCGGCTGGGACGCCGGGGGCAGGCGGCGTGGTCATCACCGCCGGAATAGCGCCTCGGCGCTTGCCCGATGGTGAACCGCGCGCTGCTTGTGCGCCTCGACCCGGGCGATTTCGGCCTTGAGCAGCGCGATGCGTCCGTCCAGCTCGGCGAGCGAGAACGGGTCCAGGTCTTGCCGGGCGAGCAGGGCGATCGGATCACCCGGCCGAGGCGGCGGCGCGATGTCGTCGGTGTCCATCGGGCAAGGGTCGCGCCGATGGCCGGGCCTGTCAACGCGAAACGATGCGCCTGCGACAATTGCGTAGCGGCGGGCGCATGCGGATGCCGCCGAAAACCGGGACGATGAAGGATCACCTAACCTCCCCGGTTGACCGGCAAGACGTGGCGCCGATAAGGCAGGGCGAAGAAAAAAGGGGGCGGGCGATGGCGGCACTTCCGGCGACGATGCTGGCGATCGATCCAGTGACCCCGTGCGCCGCCGACGCGCTGGCGCCAGTCGAGCGTCCGCTACCGCACCCTGGCCCGGGCGAGGTGCTGATCCGCGTCGCCGCCGCCGGGGTCAACCGGCCCGATGTGCTGCAACGCCAGGGGCTTTATCCGATGCCACCGGGCGCGCCGTCGATCCTGGGGCTGGAGGCCGCCGGCGAGATCGTGGCGCTGGGCGAGGGGGTGGAGGGGGCGCTGCTCGGGCAGCCGGTCTGCGCGCTGCTGAGCGGCGGCGGCTATGCCGAATATACGGTTGCGCCCGCCGGCCAATGCCTGACGGTGCCGCCCGCGCTCTCGATGGTCGAAGCCGCCGCGATCCCCGAAACCCTGTTCACCGTGTGGACCAACTTGTTCGAGCGCGCCTATGCGGTGGAAGGCGATACCGTGCTCGTCCATGGTGGCACCTCCGGCATCGGCACGATGGCGATCGCGCTGGGCGCGCTGTTCGGGCTGACGGTGATTGTCACCGCCGGCAGCGACGCCAAATGTCAGGCGGCGCTCGATCTGGGCACGGTGCATGCAATCAATTACCGGGACGAGGATTTCGTCGCGCGGGTGCGCGAGATCACCGGCGGGCGGGGCGTCGCGGCGGTGCTTGACATGGTGGGCGGCGATTATGTCGCACGCAATCTGCAATGCCTTGCGGACGACGGCCGCCATGTGTCGATCGCGGTACAGGGCGGGGTGATGGCGACGATCCCGCTGTTCGAGGTGATGCGCCGCCGGCTGACGCTTACCGGCTCGACGCTGCGCCCGCGCGACGCGGCATTCAAGGCGCTGGTTGCCGACGAACTTGCCCATCACGTCTGGCCGCATGTCGAGGCGGGCCGGCTGAAGCCTGTGATCGACAAGGTCTTCCCGCTGTCCGAGGCCGGCGCCGCCCATGCGCGGATGGAAGCGGGCGCGCATATCGGCAAGATCGTGCTCACCACCGGCTAATTGACGCGCTGCCCTTTTCCGATTTCGCTTCTCGCGCGTCAGGAGCGCTCATAAGATTGGGCGCGAATCGAGTTGACGGGGTAGCTCAAGTGTTCGCGTTGCTGACGGCGCCGGAGAACAGTATCTTCGTCGCGGCGTTCCTGTTGATGCTCTTGATCGGGGCGGTGCAACTGACCGGCCTATTCGGCGATGTCGATCTCGATACGCCCGATGATTTCGGTGATCTCGCTGTGCTGCTTGGCTGGCTTGGGCTTGGGCGCCTCCCGCTTATCGCGCTGCTGGTCGTGTTACTCACCTTGTTCGCGCTGATCGGCTTGCTCGGCCAGCAGCTGGCGCACGACCTATTCGGCGCGCGCCAGCCGCTCTGGCTCGCGGTGCCCGCGGCGCTCGTCGCTAGCCTGCCGCTCACCGCCGGCGCGGCCAGGCTGCTAAGCCCCCTGCTGCCAGGCGACGAGACGACGGCGATCGAGCTCGACGAACTCGTCGGTAGACGCGCGGCAATTATTACTGGGCGCGCGCGCCTGGGTTCACCGGCGCGGGCGCGGGTCGAGGACCGTCATGGCCAGGCGCATTATGTGATGGTCGAGCCCAATGCGCCGACCGAGATTTTCGAAGAGGGCGAGGAGGTGCTGCTGGTGCGGCGCGAAGCGCAAGGCTTTCGCGCGATCGGCAGCGGCGCGCTGCGGCTCTCGAGTGTGGAGGTGTAATCATGGGTGACTTGGTGACGCTGGGGACGGGGAGCATCGTGCCCTATGTGGTGCTGCCGCTCACCGCGCTGGTCGCGCTGCTGGTGCTGGGTGCCGTGCTGGCGCGGCTATACAAGCGCGCCTCCAAGGAAATCGGCTTTGTCCGCACCGGGTTCGGCGGCGAGAAGGTCGTGATCAACGGCGGCGCACTGGTGCTGCCGGTGTTTCATGAGACGATGCCGGTCAACATGAACACCGTAAGGCTGGCGGTGGAGCGCAAGAACAACGACGCGCTGATCACGCTCGATCGGCTGCGGATCGACGTGAAGGCCGAATTCTACGTCCGCGTCCGCCCCGATGCCCAGTCGATCGCGACCGCCGCGCAGACGCTCGGCCTGCGCACGATGAACCCCGATGCGCTGAAGGAACTGGTGGAGGGCAAGTTCGTCGACGCTTTGCGCTCGGTCGCCGCCGGCATGACGATGGCGCAGCTCCACGAGCAACGCAGCGAATTCGTGCAGAAGGTGCAGCAGGTTTCCTCCGCCGATCTGGCGATGAACGGGCTGGAGCTGGAGAGCGTGTCGCTTACCGGGCTCGACCAGACCTCGATCGAGCATTTCAACGCGAACAATGCGTTCGACGCCGAGGGGCTGACCAAGCTCACCGAGCAGATCGAGCTGCGCAAGAAAGCGCGCAACGATATCGAGCAGGACACGCGGGTTCAGATCGAAACCAAGAACCTGGAAGCGCAGCGCCAGTCGCTGCTCATTTCGCGCGATACCGAATTCGCGCGGTTGGAGCAGGAGCGCGAGGTGGAAATGCGCCGCGCCGCGCAAGCCGCCGAGGTCGCGCGCGAACAAGCGCTGCGCCAGCAGGAGGCCGAACAGGCGCGGATCGAGGCCAAGCGGCTGATTGACGCGCAGCAGATCGAAGCGGATCGCGCGGTGCAGCAGGCCAAGATCGCCCAAGCGCAGGCGCTGGAACTCGCGCGGCAGGAACAGCAGATCGCGGTGCAGAATAAGAGCCGCGAGGAAAGCCAGGCCAAGGCCGAGGCCGATCGCGCGCGCGCTGGCGCGGTGGTCGCCGAACAGCAGGTTGTCACCGCGCGCGAAGCCGAAATCGCCGAGCGCGACAAGCGGATCGAGCTGATCAACGCCGCGCGTGAGGCCGAACGCGCCGCGATCGCGGTGAAGGTGGAGGCCGAGGCCGAGAAACAGGCCGCCGCCGACCGGGCCGAGGCCGCGCGCCGACTCGCCGAGGGCGAAGCCGAAGCCGCGAAGCTGCGCGCGGAGGCCGACCGCATCCGCTTGCAGGTGGAAGCGGCGGGCCAGCGCGCGATCAACGAGGCGGCCAACATCCTGTCGTCCGAAACCATGTCGCTCCAGGCGAAACTCGCGCTGCTGAAGGTGCTGCCCGAGATCATCCGCGAGGCAGCCAAGCCCTTGGAGGCGATCGACTCGATCAAGATCGTCCAGGTCGATGGCATCACCCGCGGCGGCGGCGCGGGCGGCGCGGCGAATGACGAGGGCGATCGCAACCTGGCGAACGCGGCGGTTTCCGCGGCGCTGCGCTACCGCGCGCAGGCGCCCGTGATCGACGGGCTGATGCGCGAGCTGGGCTTCGAAGGCGGCTCGCTCGACAGTCTGATGGCCAGCGCCACCGTCGCACCATCCACGCCGGCCGCACCTAGCCAACAGATCGAGGCCGCCGAATGACCCCCATTCTCCACGAATATTCCGCGTCGGGTAACTGCTACAAAATCCGCCTCACAGCGGCGCATGTCGGCGTCGTGCTCGAACGGCGCGAGTATGACATTCTGCGTGGCGAGACTCGTACGCCCGAATTTCTGGCGCGGGTGAACGCCAATGGCCGCATCCCGGTCTTGCAGCTCGGTGACCGCTTCCTGCCCGAAAGCAATGCCGCCACCTGGTATCTGGCGGAAGGGAGCGCGCTGATCCCCGAGGACCGCTTTGCCCGTGCCGACCTGCTTCACTGGCTGTTCTGGGAGCAGTATAACCACGAGCCGAACGTCGCGACCCTGCGTTTCTGGCGGCGCTATGTTGGCGAGGACCAGCTGACCCCGCTGCAGCAAGCGCAGATCGAGGGGAAGGAAGCAGGCGGCGCGGCGGCGCTGGCGCTGATGAACCAGCGCCTCGGCAGCGCGCCCTTCCTGCTCGGCGCCGCGTTCAGCCTCGCCGATATCGTACTCTACGCCTACACCCATGTCGCGGGCGAGGGCGGGTTCGATCTGAATGCCTATCCGGCGGTGCGCGGCTGGATCGATCGGGTGGCGGCACAGCCGGGGCACGTTGCCATGGCATGACGCCGCCGCGGTTCGGTGATGGCGCTCGTCCGATTATAAATGTAACATAGAACAGGCAGGGCGGTCGGGCGACAGTGTGAGGGGACGGTAATGGCACCGCCGAGCTTTCTGATCGACGCCACGCTGGGCGACGTGGCTGATTTCGCGCAGTCCGCGCCCGCTATTCCCGAGCGCGAGCCGATCGAGCGCCGCCGCTATCGGACGATCTGGATCAGCGACGTCCATCTCGGCACGCGCGGCTGCAACGCCGAGCTGCTGATCGACTTTCTCGACCATGTCGACAGCGAGACACTGTACCTGGTCGGCGATATCATCGACGGCTGGCGACTGCGGAAGCGTTTCTATTGGCCGGCGGCGCATAACGACGTGATCTGGCGGCTGCTGAAACGCGCCAAGCGCGGCACGCGGGTGATCTATATTCCCGGCAATCACGACGAGGTGTTCCGCCAGTTCAGCGGGCTAGATTTCGGCGGCATCGAAATCCGCCGCAAGGCGATCCACGATACCGCTGACGGTCGCCGCCTGCTGGTGCTGCACGGTGACGAGTTCGACGCGATCACCCTCGCGCACAAGTGGCTCGCGCATGTCGGCGATGTGCTCTACAACGCGCTGATGGCCGCCAATATTTGGGTCAATATGGTTCGTCGCACGTTCAACCTGCCTTACTGGTCGCTCTCGAAGCACGCCAAGGCGAAGGTGAAGAACGCGGTGGAATTCATCTCGAATTACGAAAAGGTCGTCGCCGAGGCGGCGGGTTCGCGCGGGGTGGACGGCGTCGTCTGCGGCCATATCCATACCGCCGAGATGCGCATGATCGATGGCGTCGCTTATTACAACGACGGCGATTGGGTGGAAGGCTGCACCGCGCTGGTCGAGCATTTCGACGGGCGGATGGAGCTGCTCCACTGGGTGGAGGAGATGCGCGCGCGTGACGCGGCGCTCGCCGCCTTGCCCGAGCCTGTGGCGGCGCTGGCGGCTTGACCTCTGTGCGGATCGCGATTGTCACCGATGCTTGGAGCCCCCAGGTCAACGGGGTCGTGCGCACGCTGCAATCGGTGCGCCTCGAGCTGCAGCGCCAGGGGCATGAGGTGCTGGTGATCAGCCCCGAGCTGTTCTATTCGATCCCTTGCCCGACTTACCCCGAAATCCGCCTGGCCTTCGCCCGCACCGCGGCGGTGGGGAAGATGCTGGCCGAGTTCGCGCCCAACGCTATTCATCTGGCGACTGAGGGGCCGGTGTGTCTGGCGGCGCGGCGTTGGTGCCTGGCGCGGGGCTTCCCCTTCACCACCGCCTATCATACCCAGTTCCCGGACTATGTCTCCGCCCGCATCGGCATCGATCCGGAGTGGATCTGGCGCTACATCACGTGGTTCCATTGGCCCTCGCAGGCGGTGCTTGCCTCCACCGCCTCGATCGCGGAAGCGCTGCGCGCGCACGGGCTCACGCGCATCCGTGCCTGGGGGCGTGGCGTCGATCTCGCGCTGTTCGGCCCCGGCGTCGCGCCCGATCCCGTGATCCGCGCGCTGCCCGGCCCGGTGCAGCTTTATGTCGGCCGGGTCGCGGTCGAGAAGAATATCGAGGCGTTTCTCGAGACCAATCAGCCCGGCACCAAGGTGATCGTGGGGGATGGCCCCGCGCGCGCCACGCTGGAGGCGCGCTATCCCGAGGCTAGATTCCTGGGCGCCAAGTTCGGCGCCGATCTGGCGGCGGCCTATGCGGCGGCCGATGTGTTCGTGTTCCCCAGCAAGACCGACACGTTCGGCCTGGTGATGATCGAGGCGCTCGCCTCGGGCGTGCCGGTCGCCGCCTATCCGGTGACCGGGCCGATCGACGTGCTCAAGCCCGGCGTTGGCGTGATGGACGATGACCTGGACAAAGCGATCGCCGGCGCGCTGACGCTCGATCGCGCCGCCTGCGCCGCTTATGGCAAGGGCTTCACCTGGGAAACGAGCACCCGCCAGTTCCTCGACGCGCTGGTGCCGGTGGGGGCGGAGCGGGAGGCGGCATAAGTCTTGCCCTCCGCGTCTAAGCCGATTAAGTCGGGCCTGTGACGAGGCCGCTCCGTGATGGGGCGGCCCTTATTGTTTCTAACGGAGATCCCCGCATGGCCCAGCCGCTCATGCCGCACGCGACCGCCGCCTGGCTGGTCGACAATACCGCGCTCAGCTTTGCCCAGATCGCCGATTTCTGCGGGCTGCACATTCTGGAAGTGCAGGCGATCGCCGACGATACCGCCGCGACCAAGCTGACGGGCCGCGATCCCGTGCGCGCCCACGAACTGACGATGGATGAGATCGAGCGCGGCCAGAAGGACCCCAACTACCGGCTGAAGATGCTGAAAGGCCCCGATCAGGTGCGCCGCACCAAGGGGCCGCGCTATACCCCCGTTTCCAAGCGGCAGGACAAGCCCGATGGCATCGCCTGGATCATCCGCAACCACCCCGAAATCTCGGACGGCGCGATCTCGAACCTGATCGGTACCACCCGCACGACGATCGCCGCGATCCGCGACCGTTCGCATTGGAACATCGCCAACATCGTGCCCAAGGATCCGGTGACGCTGGGGCTTTGCTCGCAGCGCGAACTCGACGCGGTGGTCGCGAAGGCGGCGAAGGCGGCGGGGATCGAGGCGCCGGTCGACAGCCGGCTGGAGGGCGATCGCAGCGCGCTGATCGAATCGCTGCGCGCCGAACGCGCCGCGCGCGACGCCGCGCCCGAGGAAGTGCCGAGCTTCGAGGATCCGTTCCGGCGCTAAGTCTCGCCGAGGTACGTTCCGCCGCCGCGCCCGCCGGGGTGCGGGGCGACGGGTGGGACGAAAGGGGGGGAGGGGGTTTGGCCACCAACGCCGATGCCGAACTGGTGCCGAGCGCCGAGTTCGTGCCGACCAGCCACAAGGGACTGACCTACCCCTTCGGCGCCGCCGCCCCCGCGCCGGGGGAGGTGCGTGCGGTCGCGCCGGGCCTGCGCTGGGTGCGGCTCGCGGTGCCGGGGCCGCTCAAGCACATCAATTGCTGGCTGATCGCCGACGCTGATGGTGACGCGCTGGTCGATACCGGCATGAACACCGACGATGCCCGCGCCGAATGGCGGGCGCTGCTTGCCGGTCCGCTCGCCGGGTTGAAGCTCAGCCGGGTGATCGGCACGCATTTCCACCCCGATCATATCGGCCTCGCCGGCTGGTTCTGCGCCGAGCATGGCTGTATGCTGGAGATGACGCGCGGCGAATGGCTCACCGCGCGGATGCTCGCCGCCGACGCGCGCGATGCGGTGCCCGAGGAGATGCTCGCCTTCTGGCGCGGCGCCGGCTGGGACGCGGAGGCGATCGAACGCGCCAAGGCGCGCGGCTGGGCGGGTTTCCGCCGGATCATCGCGCCGCTGCCGCTCGGCTATCGCCGCTTGGTCGAGGGGCAGATGCTGACGATCGGCGGTCACCAATGGCACGTGGTGGTGGGCAGCGGCCACAGCCCCGAACATGCCTGTCTGCTCGATGCCAAGCGGGGGCTGTTGATCGCGGGCGATCAGGTGCTGCCACGGATCAGCTCGAACGTGTCGCTCGGCGTCACCGAACCCGAGGGCGATCCGCTCGGCGATTGGCTCGCCTCGATCGAAAAGCTGAAAGGGCTCCCCGCCGATCTGCTCGTGCTGCCCGGGCATGGCGATGCGTTCCACGGGCTGCACGCGCGGCTCGACGCGCTCGATGCCGAGCACCGCGCCCGGCTTGACGAGCTGGCGGTGTTCATCGCCGAGACGCCGCGCCGCGCGGTCGATTGCTTCGGTCGCCTCTTCCGGCGCGCGATTGGCCCGGATCTGATCGGCATGGCGACGGGCGAGGCGCTCGCGCATCTGCGCCGGCTGGAAGTGGAAGGCCGCGCGCGCCGCGAGGTGACGGACGGCGTCTGGTGGTGGCGCGCGGCGTAACAGGCGCGCCGGTCCTCTCGCCAAGGCGGCAGCCCTGGGCTATCCTCCCGACGCTGACGCGATGGAGGGGGGCAAGCGATGGCGACATTGGCGAAACCGCGCACGGGCGCGCCCGACGACATGCGATTTTTCCTGGCGAGCGCACTGGCGATGACCGCCGTGATGGTCGCGGGCTTCGGGCTCAACATCGTGATGGGTCGATCGACCTTCGATCGACCGCCTGTCGTCCACGCCCACGCGTTCGTCTTCTTCGCCTGGGTGTTCCTGTACCTCGGGCAAAACTTCTTCATCGCCAGCCACCGCGTAGCGCTGCACCGCGCGCTGGGCTGGATCGGCGCCTTCTGGGTGGTGCCGATGCTGATTTTGGGATGCCTGGTCACCATCGCCCGCGTGCAGGCGGGGACGGTGATCTTCTTCTTCACCCCGCTGCAATTCCTGGTGTTCGATCCCGGGACATTGCTCGGCTTCGCCGGGCTGACTTATGCCGCGATCGCGCTGCGCCGGCAGAGCGACTGGCACCGGCGGCTGCATTTCTGCGCGATGACGTTGCTGGTGGGGCCGGGCCTGGGGCGTCTGCTGCCGATGCCGCTACTCCAGCCCTATGCGTTCGAGGTGACCTACGCGGTGCAGCTGCTGTTCCCGATCGCCGGGATGATCGCCGACGGCCGCCGCACCGGGGGCATCCATCCCGCCTGGTATTGGGGCACGGGCGCGATCGCGTCGACCTTCGTCGCGATCGAGCTGATCACGTTCAGCAGCCTTGGCCTCGCGCTGTACGGCTGGGTGACCGCCGGCCATCTGGGGGCGAGCGTGCCGCCCTTGGCCTTCCCGTCGCCACCGGCACCTTGATCGCGTCGCCCGGGCAGGCCATGTGGGCGCCGCTACCGGGAGAGAGCCATGAACGTACCGCTTCGCGACAGCCTGACCGGCCTTGATCTGCGCGCCGAGATCGATCGGCTGCGGCGCGAACGCAACGCGGTTATCCTTGCGCACTATTACCAGAAGCCCGAAATCCAGGACTTGGCGGATTTTGTCGGCGACAGTCTTGACCTGAGCCGCAAGGCGCAGGCGACCGACGCCGAGGTGATCGCCTTTTGCGGCGTGCGCTTCATGGCGGAGACCGCGAAAATCCTGTCGCCCGAAAAGATCGTGGTGCTGCCCGACATGAACGCGGGGTGCAGCCTGGAGGATAGCTGCCCGCCCGAGCAATTCGCGCGTTTTCGCGCTGAACATCCCGATCACATCGCGCTCACCTACATCAATTGTTCGGCGGAGGTGAAGGCGCTGTCCGACGTGATCGTCACCAGTTCGTCGGCGGAGAAGATCCTGGCGCAGATTCCGCGCGACCAGAAGATCATTTTCGGGCCGGACAAGCACCTGGGTGGCTACCTCGCACGCAAGACCGGGCGCGAGATGCTGTTGTGGCCGGGCGTGTGCATCGTCCACGAGGCGTTCAGCGAGACCGAGCTGCTGAAGCTGAAGGGCGAATATCCGGGAGCCCCGGTCGCCGCGCACCCCGAATGCCCGGCCTATATCCTGGACCACGCCGATTATGTCGGCTCGACCAGCGGTATCCTCGATTTCGCCAAGACGATGCCCGGCGACGTGCTGATCGTCGCGACCGAGCCGCACATCATCCACCAGATGCAGAAGGCCGAACCGGGCAAGACTTTCATCGGCGCGCCGGGCGCGGACGGCAACTGCAACTGCAATATCTGCCCGTATATGGCGATGAATACGCTCGAAAAGCTGTACCTCGCGCTCCGCGATCTGCAGCCGCGCGTCGAACTGCCCAAGGAATTACGCCTGCGCGCCAAGAAATCGCTCGACGCGATGCTGGCGATGGCGTCGGCGACGGTCGGGCAGGGCGATTTGGGGCCGGTGCCGGTCGCCGGCGATTAAAATGTCGTTTCGCTCGCGCTTTACCAGGTTTATTTGGCGAGCGTTCCAAACAGGATAGGCGTACCCAATTGTTCGCTTGCTCGGCGGGAACAGCTAGGCCCCGCGGGAGTTTGGCGATCGTTACGGCGGTGACTGTTCGCCGGCGCGGCATGGCTCAGTCGGGGGAACGCGGCGATGTGGGATTTGGTCCGGGCGCTTTCGGACGGGCGATACGCCCCGCATGGCTATTGCCTGCTCTGGCAGCCCGGGCTGGTGTGGACGCATGTCGTCTCCGATCTGCTGATCGCCGCCGCCTATTTCACGATTCCGATCGCGCTGATCAGCTTCATCCGTCGCCGGCGCGACGTGCATTTTGGGTGGATGGTGTGGCTGTTCGCGCTGTTCATCCTGGCGTGCGGCACCTCGCATCTGATGCAGGTTTGGAACCTGTGGCACGGTGATTACGCGCTCGAAGGCCTGGTGAAGGCGATCACCGCCTTCGCCTCGGTGCCGACCGCGATCCTGTTGTGGCGGTTGATCCCGCAGGCGCTGGCGCTGCCCTCGCCGCGCCAGCTCGCGCTCGCCAATGCCGAGCTGGAGGGACTGGTCGACGAGCGTGACGCGGCGCTCGCCCGGCTAACGACCGAGATCGCCAAGCGCGAGCGTGCCGAGGAAGCCCTCGTCCAGGCGCGCAAGATCGACGCGATCGGACGGCTGACCGGCGGCATCGCGCATGATTTCAACAACCTGCTCCAAGCGATCACCGGCAATCTCGATCTTATCCAGCAACGCCCGGGGGATCAGGCACGGGTCGCGCGCTGGGCGGAGAATGCGCTGAAGGCGGTCGATCGCGGCACCCGGCTGACTGGGCAATTGCTCGCCTTCTCGCGTACCCAGCGGCTCGAGTTGAAGCCCTTGTCGGTCGATCCGATGATCGTCGGGATGCTCGATCTCGTGCGGCGCAGCATCGGCCCGGCGATCGAGCTGCATACCCGGCTGGAGGCGGACGGATGCCGGGTGCAGGCCGATCAAACCCAGCTCGAACTCGCGCTGCTCAACCTCGCCATCAATGCGCGCGACGCCATGCCCGAGGGCGGACGGCTGATCATCGCCACCCGCGAAGTGATGCTGGTCGACCATCAGGAGCTCGAGCCCGGCCGTTATGTCGAGGTCGCCGTCGCCGATACCGGGCAGGGCATGAGCGACGAGATACGCGAGCGTGCGCTCGATCCGTTCTTCACCACCAAGGGGGTTGGACGGGGCACCGGGCTTGGGCTGTCGATGGCGTTCGGGGTCGCGCGGCAATCGGGCGGGACGCTCAATCTGAACTCGGCGCCAGGGGCGGGGACGACGGTGACCGTGCTGTTGCGCTGTGTCGAAGGGGCGGTGGCGCAGCCCGAAGCGGTCGTCGCCATTGAACGCGCGCCGCCGCCCGCGCCGCAAGGGCTTGAGCTGCCCGTGATGGTGATCGACGATGACGATCAGGTGCGTGATGCGATTGTCGATGGCTTGCGCTCGCTCGGCTATACCGTGCTGCCCTTCGCGAGTGGCGCGGCGGCGCTGCGAGCGCGGGCGGATCGGCGGCCAGCGCTCACCGTTGTCGATTTCGCGATGCCGGGCTTGAACGGCGCCGACATCGCCCGCCAAATCCGCGCCGAGGAACCCGCCGCGCGGATCGTGTTCGTTAGCGGTTTCGCCGATAGCGCCGCGATCGATCCGTTCGCCGGCCCGCACACCCGCGTGCTGCGCAAGCCCTTCCAATCGGGCGACCTGGCGCGGGTGGTTGCCGAGATGCTCGCCGATCAGGCCGAGTAGAGGCGGGTGATCCGGGCAGGCGATCGGAGCAAACGCCGGCATCGGTCGCACGATCCTGCGTTACAGGTAACACGAGGCCTGAACCCGGCCCCGCCTGAACGCCCAATGGTGCGTTTTCCGCGCCTAGAGCGTTTCCCGCGCTGGTAGATTCGCGGGGACTTCACAAGTCGCCTCGTTTGTGGTTCAGCATTGCTGCTGGGCGGGAGGCCAGCAGCGAT
>LWDJ01000028.1 GCA_002083435.1 Proteobacteria bacterium SG_bin6
AATCTGCGCGCGACCGCGACCCCGGTGGTCGCGCCGCCGCCGATCGTCCCACCGCCGCTCCCGCCCCCGCCCATCGTCACCGCGCCCGAGCCCGATCGCGGCAGCGACCCCTCGCTCGGCGCTTCCGACCGGCCGGGTCCGGGCACCGGCGCGGGAGGTGCCGGCCGGGGGCGCGGCGGCGGCGGCGAGGGCGGCGATGGCGACGGCGAAGATACCCCGCCGCGCCTGCTCCGTGGCCGGCTACGCTATGGCGATCTCCCCGATTGGCTGCGCGACCAGGAGCGCAGCGTGCGAATGGAGTTGCGCTACACGATTGAGGTGGATGGCCGGGTCAGCCGCTGCGGCGCCGACCAGTCGAGCGGCTATCCCGAGGTCGACGCGCTGATCTGCCGCCTGATCCGCGAGCGCTACCGCTATCGCCCCGCACTCGACGAGGACGGCGATCCGGTGCGCTCGACGATGATCGAGCGCCAGGATTTCATCGCCCGGCCGGGGAAGGAGGAGGGCGACTAGCCGATATCGGCTCGCTGCCTCTACCCACCCCAACCCCTCCCTTCCAGGGAGGGGCCATCATAACCTTCTCCCCTCCCTGCAAGGCAGGGGTCGGGGGTGGGTAGGCGCCAGGCGGCGGCCTAACCCCAGGGATAGAGCGCCGCGACCACCCAGCGGCCCTCGCCACGCAGCAGCCCCCAGGCGCGAGCGGCGGCGCGGCTGTCCATCACTTCCAGCCCGATGTCGCGCGCGGCGAGCGCTTGCGTCAGCGCGGCGGGCGGGCCGGCGAGGGTCGCGCCGGTGCCGAGCAGCACGAATTCGGGCGCGGGATCGAGCCCCAGCAGGGGAGCCAGCGCGGCGTCGTCCAAAGCCTCGACCGCCGGCGGCACCCAGCCATCGGCGCGGCGCGGCGTGAGCAGCAGCCCCAGGAAAATCTTGTCGTCCACCCGGAAGCCGCCGCGCGTGAAGCCGCTCACCAGCGGCCCAGCGCCCGCCGCCTCGCGCGCGAGCTTCACCCGCGCGGGCCGACGCGCTCGGCGCCGGCGATCGGGTTCGCCTTGGCGGTCTGTTCAGGCTCGGCGCGCAGGCCGAGCGTGATCAGCAGCGACGACGAGACATAGATCGACGAATAGGTGCCGACGAACACGCCTAGCACCATCGCCGCGGTGAAGCCGCGCAGCACGTGCCCGCCGAAGAACAGCAGCGCGCCAAGCGCGAGCAGGATGGTCAGCGAGGTCATCACCGTGCGCGGCAGCGTTTCGTTCACCGACAGGTCGATGATCTCGCGCATGTCCATCTTGCGATAGCGGCGCATATTCTCGCGGATACGGTCGTCGATCACGATCTTGTCGTTGATCGAATAGCCGATGATCGTCAGCACCGCGGCGACGATGTTCAGATCGACTTCCCACTGGGTGATCGCGAAGAAGCCGAGCGTCATCAGCACGTCGTGAACGATCGCGACCACGGTGGAGACGCCGAACTGCCATTCGAAGCGCAGGATCGCGAACAGGCCGATGCCGAGCACCGCCGCCAGCACCGCGAGCGCGCCGCGCCAGATCAGCTCGTTCGACACCTTGCCCGAAACCACGTCCTGCTTGGAAAAACGCGCGCCCGGAAATTCGCGGTCGATCGCCGCCTGCACCTGGCGCACCACGGTCTGCGCCGCCGCCTTGTCGCTGCTTTCGGGCGCGGGCAGGCGGATCGACACGGTCTTGGGATCGCCGAACTGCTGCAGCCGCACCTCGCCCAGGTTGAGCCGCTCGATCGAGCCGCGCAGCTTGTCGAGCGAGGGTTCGCTCGCGAACTTCTCCTCGATCATCAGCCCGCCGACGAAATCGACGCCCAGATTGAGCCGATAGACGAGCACGCTGGCGAGCGCCGCGATCGACAGCAGCGCGGTGAGCCCGAACGCCCAATAACGCAGCCGGACGAAGCCGATATTGGTGTTGTCGGGAATGAGTTTCAGGAGGCGCATCGGCGTTCCTTAAAAATACGGGCCTTAAATATGCAGTTCGTTCGGCCGCTTGGCCTTCAGCCACAGCGCGACGAACATGCGGGTCAGCAGCACCGCGGTATAGACCGAGGTGGCGATGCCGATCAGCAGCACCACCGCGAAACCCTTCACCGGGCCGGAGCCGAGCAGCAACATGATCAGGCCCGAGATGCCGTGCGTCACGTTCGCCTCGAAGATGGTGCGGCTGGCTTCCTTATAGCCCAGTTCCACCGCCTGGAGGACGCTTCGCCCGCGCCGGCGTTCCTCGCGGATGCGTTCGTTGATCAGCACGTTGGCGTCGACCGCGGTGCCGATCGTCAGCACGAAGCCGGCGATGCCGGGCAAGGTGAGCGTGCCGCCGATGATCGCCATCACCCCCAGGATGACGAGCACGTTCAGCACCACCGCGATATTCGCATAGACGCCGAACCGCCCATAGGTGACGAGCATGAACACGATCACCGCGACCGTCGCGATCACCGAGGCGAGAACGCCCGCGCGGATCGATTCCTTGCCGAGATCGGGGCCGACAGTGCGTTCCTCCACCGTCTTGAGCGTGACGGGGAGCTTGCCCGACCGCAGCGCGATCGCCAGCTCGCTCGCGCTCTGCACGGTGAAGCTGCCGCTGATCGAGGCGGTGCCGCCCAGGATCGGCTCGTTGATGTTGGGCGCCGACAGCACCTTGTTGTCGAGGATGATCGCGAAGGGCTTGCCGACATTTTCCTGTGTCACCCGCGCGAACTTCTTGCCGCCAGCGGTGTCGAAGGTGATGACGACGTTGGGCGCGTTGGTCTGCGGATCGTTCGATTGCTGCGCGTTGATCAGCTGATCGCCGGTGACGATCGCGCGGCGCTTCACCGCCAGCCCGCCCTGGCCGCTCGCGAACGGCAGCACCTGGCTCCCCGGCGGGGCGATGCCCTGCTGCACCTGCGCCGGATCGGCGTTCAGATCGACCAGCTTGAATTCCAGCTTCGCGGTCTTGCCGATCAGCTCCTTCAGCGCCTTGGGGTCCTGCAGCCCCGGCACCTGGACGACGATGCGGTTGTTGCCCTGGCGGACGATCGTCGGCTCCTTGGTGCCGAGCGCGTCGATGCGGCGGCGGACGACATCGGTCGCGTCGTCCATCGCGCGGTTCACCGCCTGGTCGAGCCCGGCCTGGGTCGGCGTCAGCACGAAGCGGCTGCTGTCGACCACCTCGATGTTCCAGTCGCGCTGGCCGGTGAAGCCGGCGCCGGTCGTCAGCGCCATCAGCTTTTCGCGCGCGGCGTCCACCTGCGTCACGTCGCGCAGCAGGAAGCTTACCTTGCCGCCGGCGATCGAGACTTCGCCGATCCCGATCTTGGGATTGGCGCGGCCAAGTTCGGTGATCACCGTCTCGCGCATCTGCTCCAGCCGGCTCTGCGCGATGTCCGAGGTTTCGGCCTCGAGCAGCAGGTACGAACCGCCCGCCAGATCAAGCCCATAGGCGACGCGCGGCGGGTGCAGATTGTAGCGCGCCAGGATGCTCTCGGGCACGAAACTGGGAATGGCGATCGCCACCAGCACGATAAGCGGCAGCAGGATCGAGACGATCTTCCAGCGCGGGAAATCGAGCATCAGTCGTTCGCCGGCTTGGCGCCGCTTACCGCCACCGCGGCGAGGGTCGACTTGATCACCTTCACCCGCACGCCCTGCGCGATTTCCAGCTCGACGACCTTGTCGTCGACCTTGGTCACCTTGCCGATCAGCCCGCCGGCGGTGGTGACTTCATCGCCCTTCTTCAGCGCGGCTATGGCGTTTTGCAGCTGCTTCATCCGCCCCTGTTGCGGGCGGATCATCAGGAAATAAAAGGCGATGAACACCAAAAGCAGCGGGGCGAAGCTCAGGAACGCCTCGAAACCGCCGGCGGCGGCGGGGCTGCCCGCGGTTTGGGCAAAGGCTGGGGTGGCGAACATTGTTTCAGTCTCTAAGGCTGGATCGGCGGCGCGCACCGCCCCCTATTAAGCGGCGCGCGCTATCATCTAGCGCGCGGGGTTGCAACATGGGCGGGTGGCCGGCGCCATTCGGCCGACGGCGAAGCGACCCGCAAGCCCCTCCCTTTCAGGGAGGGGTTGGGGTGGGTGGCTCCGAAACGCGCCGCCCCGAACGGGAACGCGCTGGCTCGACCCACCCCCCGGCTCCTCCCTTGCAGGGGGGGTGACACGGCGACGAAGGAAGCATTATCCCGCGATCAAAGGGGAACTCGCATGACATTCCGATGGACGCTCGCGCTCGCCCTGCTCGCCCCCACGCCCGCCCTCGCCCAAACCCCGGAGCAGCGCGCCGAGCGCGTGCTGGCGGCGAGCCCGGTGATCGACGGGCATAACGATCTCGCCTGGGCGATCCGCGAGGCGGGGAGCACGCTGCCCCCCGATCTCACCAAGAGCACGGCCGCCTTGCCCTATCCGTTCCAGACCGATCTGCCGCGCGCCCGCGCCGGACATCTCGGCGGGCAATTCTGGTCGGTCTATGTGCCCGCCGAACTGCATGGCGACGAAGCGGTGCGGGTGACGCTGGAACAGATCGACCTGGTGCGCCGGATCGTCGCCGCGCATCCGCAAATGGCGCTCGCCGGCACCGCCGCCGAACTGCGCGCCGGGATGCGCGCGGGCAAGCTCACCGGCATGATGGGGGCGGAAGGCGGGCACCAGATCGCGGGCAATCTCGCGGTGCTGCGGCTCTACCATGCGCTCGGCGTGCGCTACGTCACCCTCACCCATTTCAAGAGCCACGCCTGGGCGGACAGCTCGACCGATGCGCCGCGCAGCGGCGGGCTCAGCGATTTCGGCCGCGCGGTGATCGCCGAGATGAACCGGATCGGCATGATCGTCGACGTCTCCCACACCAGCGACGCGACCGCGCTCGCCGCGATCGCGCTGAGCCGCGCCCCGGTGATCGCCTCGCACTCGGGCGCGCGCGCCGTCACCAACGTGCCGCGCGCGATGCCCGACGAGGTGATCCGCGCGCTCGCCGCCAAGGGCGGGGTGGTGATGGTGAGCTTCTATGAAGGCCATGTCTCGAACGCCTGGGCGGCATGGGACAAGGCGCGCACCGCCTATGCCGCGAGCGTTGGCGTGAAAGCCGATACCTACGGCCCCAAGGCCCCTGCCCCGCTCGTCGCCTGGGAAGCCGCCCACCCCGCGCCGGTGGTGACCGCGCGCGACGTGGCCGATCATGTCGAGCAGATCGCGCGGATCGGCGGCAAGGGCGCGGTCGGCATCGGCGCCGATTATGAAGGCATCGCCGGCAATGCCCCGGCGGGGATGGGCGGGGTCGACGGCTACCCCGCGCTGTTCGCGGAGCTCGCGAGACGGGGCTGGAGCGACGCCGAACTGGCCGGGCTCGCCCAGGGGAACGTGCTGCGGGTGATCGAGGCGGTGGAAGCCGTCGCCAAGGCGAGCGCGGGCACGCCGCCGGGAACCGCGCTGCTGGTGGAATAGCCGCCACCCCCGCCGGGACGGGAGCGGCGGCACGCGCCGCTACTTCACCCCCTCATGCGCCTGCGCCATCTGCTTGGCGTCGGCCATGTCCTGCGCGCCGCCATGATCCTCGTCGCTGGTGCGGCCCGCGCCAGGCCCGGCGCCCAGATCGGCGCCGGTCAGCGGATCATAATCGGGGTCGGACATCTGCCGCGCCGCCATCGCTGCGACCACCGCGTCCTGATCGGGCGGCAGGCGGACTTCGGCATGGCCCGAGCCGCCATCGGCCGGCAGGCTCCGCGTCAGGTCATCGACCCGCTGCCACTGCGGCCCCTCGTTCCACGCCCCCGTCCGGTCGCCCTCGCCCTGCGAGGTATTGACGTAGATATTGGCATAGGGCTCCAGCCCCGGCAGCTTGCCCGGCGGGAAATTGTCGCGGATCGCGTAGAGCGCCTTTTCGAACGACTTCTGGTGCGCGATCTCGCGCGTCATCAGGAAGCCGAGCGCTTCCTTGATGCCGGGATCGTCGGTGATGTTGATCAGCCGCTCATAGACGATCTTCGCGCGCGATTCGGCGGCGATGTTCGAGCGCAGATCGCAGGTCGGGTCGCCGCGGCTGTCGATATAGGCCGCGGTCCACGGCACGCCGGACGAGTTGGTGAGCGCCGGCCCGCCGCCATAGAGGATCGACTGGGTGTGGCTGTCGCCGCCGGCGTTGACCGCCATGTAGAGATCGGCCTCCTCCAGCGCGGCTTCGGAAAGCTGGCCCTTCACCCCGCGGTTGAGCATCGCGACGATCGAGCCGATCACTTCCAGATGGCTCAGCTCCTCGGTGGCGATGTCGAGCAGCAGGTCGCGCCGGCCGGGGTCTTCATCGCCCAGGCCTTGCGTGAAATAGCGCATCGCGGCGGCGAGCTCGCCATCGGGGCCGCCAAATTGTTCGAGCAGCAGCGAGGCGAGCGCGGGATTGGGCTCGGCGACGCGCACGGTATATTGCAAGCGCTTGTTATGGATGAACATTTGGGCATCCTTAGGCGGGGAGGCATCAACGGGCGAGCAGCGGCGCCCGTTGCGCGGCGAAGCGGGGTTCAGCCCAAGCGTGGCGTGAGCGCGGCATCCCGCAGCCCGCGCCAGACTTTGAGCGCCTGCACCGTCTCCGCCACATCGTGCACCCGCAGCAGCTGCGCCCCCGCCTGCGCCCCCAGCAGCGCGAGCGCGACCGAGCCGCCGAGCCGCGCCTCCACCGGCGCCTCCCCGGCGAGCGCGCCGATCAGCCGCTTGCGGCTCGCCCCCAGCATGATCGGGCAGCCGAGCCCGTGGAACAGGGCGAGGCCGTTCAGCAGCGCGAGATTGTCGGCCAGCGTCTTCCCGAAGCCGATGCCCGGATCGACGATGATCCGCGCGCGGTCGATCCCTGCACTTTCCGCGAAGGCGATGCGCGCCGCCAGGAAATCATAGGCCTCGATCAGCACGTCGCGATAGCCCTGGCCGCCATGCGGGCCTTTCACCGGATCGGGCGAGTGCATCAGCACCACCGGCACGCCCGCGCCGGCGACGATCGCGGCGGCGCGCGGATCCCAGGCGAGCGAGGAGATATCGTTGACCATCACCGCGCCCGCCGCGAGCGCCGCCTCCATCACCGGGCCTTTGCGCGTGTCGATCGAGACCGGGGCGGCGCCCGCCAGCCGCTCGACCACCGGGCGGGTGCGCGCCACCTCGTCGCCCTCCCACACCGGCGTCGCGCCGGGGCGGGTCGATTCACCGCCGAGATCGACGAGGCTCGCCCCCGCCGCGATCATGTCGAACCCGCGCGCGGCTGCGGCTTCGGGATCGTCGTGGAGCTTGCCGCCGTCCGAAAAACTGTCCGGCGTCACGTTCAGGATACCCGCGACATGCGGCTGATCGAAGCGCAGCACGCGGGCACCGAGCGTGAGCGGCGCGCGCGGGGCGGTGAGCCGGGCGAAGGTCGCCGCCGCCGCCTCGGCTTCCGGGCCGGGGAGGGTGGCGAGGAACGCCTCCCACTCGGCCACCGGCACGATGCGCGGCGCGCCCCGCCGCCCGCCTTCCGCCGCGATCACCTCGACGCTCGCGAACCACAGCAGCCCCCCCGCGAGCCGGGCGACGGGTTCGGCGCCCACGGGCGTATCGGCGAAGCGGATCGGGCGGAGATAGAGCATCGCGGTGTGTTAGGGGGTGTGCGGGCGAAAGGGAATCGGTTCGTGCCGCAACCGTTGCGCACGCCGGTGCGCGTCCGTGACGGTCCCCCAGGTTTTCATCCGGGCACGATGCGAGTTTTCGGCCTGCATCCGCCGGGGTTACCCCCGGAGGATGCGGCATATTCGGCTGGCGTCAGCCAGCCAAGGGCCGTGTGAGGACGGCTCTCGTTGTAGTCCCGCCGCCAGGCCTCGATCTTGGCCCGCGCGTCCGCTAGCGACAGGAACCAGTGGCTGTTCAGGCACTCGTCGCGCAGGCGCCCGTTAAAGCTCTCCACGAAGGCATTGTCCGTCGGTTTGCCGGGCCGTGAGAAGTCGAGCGTGACGCCGTTATCATCGGCCCACCGGTCGAGCGCCTTCGAGATGAACTCCGGACCATTGTCCACCCGGATGGTCTTGGGCGCACCACGCAGCGACGCGATCCGCGTCATCGCCGCGACGACCTGCTCACCCTTGATGCCCTGATCGACGTCGATCGCCAACGCCTCGCGGGTGAACGCGTCGACCACCGTCAACGCCCGGAGTCGCCGCCCCTCGAACAGCGCGTCCGACACGAAGTCCATCGACCACATCTGGTTGGCAGCTAAGGCTGCAGGCTGTCGCTCACGGTTCGCGGCGATGACGTTCCGACGAGGACGCCTGAGCCGAAGGATCAGCCCATCTTCCCGATAGAGCCGGTAAACGCGCTTGTGGTTCACGAGCCAGCCCTCCCGTCGCAACAGGTGCAGATGCGGAAGTAGCCATAGCGCACCCGTGTCGCGGCAACATCGTAAATGCGCAGCCGCAGCTCCACCTGAATGACGCCTTTCCCGCCCAGCACGGCAGCGTCTTTCACTGTGAAGCCGAGAAGGGCTAAGGTGCTCGCCCCACGGGGCGTCAGAGCCCACGCTGTCGCGGCGTCTGCAATGCCGTCGAGCCAATGAACGGCAATCCCGACATCGAAGCTGCCTCGCTTCACATCTGCCTTGACCCGCCCAGTCTCGCCGGTGCGGATCGCGTCGGCGTTCTCAATGAGCTTCCCAAGCGCTAGGCGGCGTGGACAAATTTGAGCGAGTATCTGGCGGTGGCGAGGTGGACCATGCCGAGGAAGCTACTGGCCAGCTGGTCGTAGCGGGTGGCGATGGCGCAGTTGATCTTGAGGTGGCCGACCATGCGCTCGATGCGGTTGCGCTGCTTGTAGAGCACTCGGTCATGCTCGATCTTCACATGTCGGTTTGAGCGCCCGGGGATGACGGCTTCGATGTTCCGTTTGGCGAGGTCGGCACGGGTGGCGTCGGCATCGTAGCCCTTGTCAGCGAGCAGGGCATCGGCCGTGCGCTCCGGCAGGACGATCAACGCATCATACGCCTTGCAGTCTGCCGCCTCGCCGCCCGTCAGGTGGAAGGCGAGCGGTCGCCCGAGGGCGTCAGCCAGGCAGTGAAGCTTACTGGTGAACCCGCCCCGCGAGCGGCCAAGAGCGCGTGACCTGCTGCCGGATTTTTGGACCATTTTGAGCTGGAAAATTCCAGTTATGGAGGAGGGCCAGGGAAGCGGAGTGAGCGGTGAAGAGGTCGAAGTTTTCGGAGGCGCAGATCGCCTTCGTGCTGAAGCAGGCGGAGGATGAGACGAGCGTCGGCGAGGTGTGCCGGAAGACAGGGATCAGCGAGGCGACGTTCTATGCTTGGCGCAAGAAGTATGCTGGGCTGATGCCGTCAGAGATGCGGCGGCTGCGTCAGCTCGAGGAAGAGAACGCCAAGCTCAAGCGGCTGGTGGCTGATCTGAGCCTGGACAAGGCGATGCTGCAGGATGTCGTCTCGCGAAAGCTCTGAGGCCTGATCGGCGGCGGCAGTTGGTCGACGATGTTGGGAGCACGTGGCAGGTCAGCATCAGGCGGGCGTGCGGGGTGCTTGGGGCGGAGCGGTCGAGCTACCATTATCGTGGGCGCCGTGCTGATCAGGCCGAGCTGAAGAAGCGGCTGAAGGAGATCGCCGAGACGCGGGTGCGGTACGGCTATCGCCGGATCCATGTGCTGTTGCGGCGGGAAGGCTGGGACGTGAACGCGAAGCGGATCTATCGGCTTTACAAGGAGATGGGCTTGCAGTTGCGGCACAAGCCGCCGAAGCGCCGAGTGAAGGCGAAGCTGAGAGAAGGCCGCTGCGCGGCGTCTTGTTCGAATGAGGTGTGGGCCATGGACTTCGTCCATGACCAGCTCGCGACGGGCCCGAAGCTGCGTATCCTGACTGTGGTCGACACATACAGCCGGTTCTCGCCGGCGGTGGTGCCGCGGTTCAGCTTCCGTGCTCCCGATGTCGTGGAGGTGCTCGAGCGGGTGTGCGGCGAGATCGGCTATCCGGCGTCGATCCGGGTCGACCAGGGCAGCGAGTTTATCTCGCGCGATCTTGACCTGTGGGCTTACACCCGCGGCGTCGTGCTCGACTTCAGCCGGCCAGGCAAGCCGACGGACAATGCGTTCATCGAGTCCTTCAACGGCAAGGTCCGGGCGGAGTGCCTGAACCAGCACTGGTTCATGAGCCTCGACGACGCGGTCCGAAAATGCGAGGCTTGGCGCAGAGACTATAACGAGGTGCGGCCACATAGCGCCAGGCAACAAGGTGCCGATATCGCTGGTAAACCGGTCAGCGGCACATGGCCCGCCGCTGCCGGTAGAAGCTGGATGACACCCGGCTGAATGGTCCAGGAACGGGTAGCGGCTAAAAAGCACACCGAAGCTAAGTTATCAACGGCCTGAAAACGGGGAGCAGGTCACAAGGTGGTGGATGATATGCTGGAGCCAGGCAAAGTTGGCATTGCCCGGCGGCGGCGGTGGGCCGAACTTCCAACGTGAATCTTCCCGCAAGCGATCCCCGCCCCAGTCCGAGACGTTAAAGGGCGGATTGGCGAGGATGTAATCGGCGCGCAGGTCAGGCAGCTCATTCTTGTGGAAGCTGCCTTCGCTGTTCCACTTGATCTCGGCATCGATACCGCGCACCGCGAGGTTCATCATGCAGAGCCGCCATGTGGTGTGGTTGCTCTCCTGCCCATAGATCGCAATGTCGCCGATGCGCCCGCCGTGACTTTCGACGAACTTTTCCGATTGCACGAACATTCCGCCCGATCCGCAGCAGGGATCGTAGACCCGACCCTTGTAGGGCTCCAGCATCTCGACCATGGTGCGCACGACCGAGCGCGGTGTGTAGAATTCGCCGCCGCGCTTGCCTTCGCTGCCCGCGAACTGGCCACGGAAATATTCGTAGACGCGCCCCAGAATGTCGCGGCTTTGGCCTTCCTCTTCCTTGAACCCGATGCCGGAAATCAGATCGATCAGTTCCCCGAGCATGACGGCGTTCAAGCCGGGGCGCGCATAATCCTTGGGCAGCACACCCTTGAGCGTCGGATTGACCTTCTCAAGCTCCAGCATGGCGTCATCAATGACCTTGCCGATGCCGGGCTGTTTGGCGTTGGCTTGGAGGTGTGACCAGCGCGCACCCTTTGGCACCCAGAAGATGTTGTCGGCGCGGTATTCGTCTTCATCCTCAGCGCCTTCGGGGTATTCGGCAAGGAGCTGAGCCCGCTTTGCCTCAAACCCTTCCGAGATATGCTTGAGGAAAATCAGGCCCAGGGTGACGTGCTTATAGTCCGAGGGCTCCATGTTCCCGCGCAGCTTGTCCGCCGCCTTGAACAGTTCCGCCTCGAAACCAAGGTCTCCGCCGTTCCCTGCCTTTGGTGCCCGCGCCATCATTACCCCTGTAGTTCTGTCAATTTGTCGTGTCGTTAGCGGTTGTTGTGCGGCGTCGCCACATTGCGTTTCCGGTCAGGCAATTTGTTATGCTTGGCCAGGGTCAGGCTGACCGCTTCGGGCCCTGCCTATCGCGGACATCGGATTCCATCTCAAACGCCCGCTTGCCCTTGCGCTTCCATAGCACCAGCGCCTGCTCCCGTTCTTCGCCCCGCAGCTTGGCCGCAACGGTAAGGAACGCGCCATAGAGCGTCGCGCGATCATCGTCCGCGAGTTCGACCAGTCCGGCTTTCACGACCAGGCCTCCCAGTTCGATCAGTTGCCGCGTGCGTTCGCGGCGCTTGATCTGCCACTCGCGCATGTCGGTTCGCGCCTTCACTGCCTCAAGCCGATGCCGCGCCGCCGTCAAGCGGGAGAGTGCCATCCGGCTGGCTTTGAGGTCCATCGCCACGTTTGCGCGCCTTGCTC